>FR898238.1:109487-111371 GCA_000437375.1 Eubacterium sp. CAG:841 | reverse complement strand
TGTGCCTCATTTACAGCACAAGCCGCTTTATTTTTTCGGAAGGCTTTTTCTTTGCCTACTGCGAAGCAATTTTTAAGGGATGAACATAATTTTTTAACATGAAAACTTGTCAGACAAATGCAATATATTGTTTCTTTGCCTTGATTTATGCCAGGATTTGTGATATAATATGTATGTCAGTATGTACAGTCAGAGTTGACTTCGTTTGGTTCGTGGAAACACGAGCGGCATCGTATCGTTAGATATGGATGCATTATTTCGCGGCACATGTTCGTCTTCATACACGCTATATCACCGACTTATTAAGAGTCAATAGGTCGGTATGTTTGTAGTCGTATAAGTCGTAATAGTAGTGCTGACGATAAAGGCAGAACAGACTGGATCAAGCTGGTTTGGGAAGTCGGATTTGTGCTGGTGCAAAAATAGTGATACACGGCTGCATATCTCCAATGTTATTGGCGGAACTGGAAGTCCCTTCGCCTTAGGCGAAGGCCAATAATAACAAAGGAGGTGAATTCCGTGAAGAGGGCGGACAAAAACATCGTTATCAACGTAAACAACGTTGGTATCGATAACAAGGTGGAAGTTAATGTCAACATTAACAAATCACCAATCAAAACCCCTGCTGCCGTTGTAATTGCGCTTAGCGTAATTGCAGGAGCAGCCATACTGGCTGTATCACTCTGCTGTCCCGAAATGCTTGTTGATGTTGTTCGTTTTATCATCGACATAGCATCTGGTAGCTAACACCAGCACATTTTTTTACAAAGTGAGGTACTATGCCTTTGATATATACAGATTGCCCGCTTTACGGCTTAAAATCAAAAAAATTGTTAAAGAGATTGCTTCGTATAAATAACAATCAAATGATGAGGCAGACTCATATTGCTTCATTGGTTTCTCCCTATATTGATAAATCGGGAAAACCTCGTTTGATTGAGCCCCCACATGAGGAATTAAAAATTATTCAAAAGCGAATAAAAAACTGTCTGGGACGAATTACGGTTCCGGATAATGTTTTTTCTGGGATAAAAGGTAGATCATATGCTGACAATGCTCGATTTCATGTAGGAAACAACCGAAGGAACCTGTACAAAATAGATTTGACAGCATTCTTTCCGTCCATAACTCGCGACACGGTTTATCGCTTTTTTGCAGAGGACTTACTCTGTTCTCCAGATGTTGCACAGCTTTTGACGGATCTAACAACTATTGACTTAGAAACGTCAAACACGAAAAATATAGACGAGATACGCTTATTCTTAAAGGAGAAAGGCGTTTCAACATATAACCATCTTATATCGGGAGCACCAACAAGTCAGATATTGTCCTATTTGGTGAATCACCAAATGTTTGACGAAATGCAAAAAATCGCGGATGATAATAATATTACCATGACAGTATATGTGGATGATGTGACTTTTTCCAGTGAGAATCGAATTTCAAAGGACTTTAGGGACAAGATCATTGCGATCATTAGAAAATACAATTACCAGATTTCAAAAAAGAAAGTTAAGCGGTATACAAAGCTCTATCCCAAATTGGTCACAGGTGTTATTATTGATGCTACGGGAAAAATTGTGTTAAAAAACTCCATGCGCCAAAAAATCATCATTGCGTACAACGAGCTAAAAAATGATCCCGATAACGCAGACATTAGAATGCGCTTAAAAGGTTTACTGATAGCTGCAAGACAGGTGAACAAGGACGCGTTCCCGACGATATATAAGTTCGCATTTCAAACGGAAGAAAACAAGTAACTTTTGGTGCAAATACCCTTGATTTACGCACCGTTTGGTGCTAATATCGCAAAAATCAGCCAAAAATGAGGTTTTTGCCCCACTTTCGGCTGATTTTTTGCTTATAATCGGCTTTTATCCACCA
>FR898238.1:107905-109403 GCA_000437375.1 Eubacterium sp. CAG:841 | reverse complement strand
TGTGCCATAGTTACAGCACAAGCCGCTTTCTTTTTTCGGAAGGCTTTTTCTTTGACTACTGCAGCGCAATTTTTAGGGGCTGTAAAAAGCACCATAAAGCAAGCAAAGACAAAAGCTACTTCAGTCCGTTTGTAATTCCCTGCAAATCACACATTTATCCAATCTCTCAAAAAGCGAATCGAATCTCTTGTCTGCTCTCATGATGTCAAAACAATCGCGCTTAAAGACTTTTTGATAATCAAGCGGGACGATCCAATTCCACCAATCATTATGCAACATACTGATTTCTTTGTATTCTTTACCGTCTTTTTCGATCCAATTGATTTCACATTCCAAAGTAAATCCTTTTAATGCGGGAGACGAGCATCCTATTTTGAACTCATCCTCGGTGATGGATATAATCTGTTCAATCACACGCAATGTGTCTTCGAATGCATCATAAGCTTCATTCATTTTTTTGAGTTTGGCAAACGAAGCCGTATAGCGTATTCCAAGTTCTATTCGCTCTTCACACCACAAATCTGCGCCTGTTCCTCCGCTGATCAAATGCTTCCTGTCGGGAAACAGATTGTTTACGGCATTGAGATAATGGAGCTGCGTTTCACAAAACCAAATAAAATGATTTGGGTCGTCGCACAAATAGACTTGCCAATCGTTCGCCGCACTTATGATATGCGAAAGCTCCGTCCATAGAACGTACTGCCGCACAGGCTCGATTTTGTCAAGTTCCTCGCGCATTTTATATCTGTTGAACAGTAGTGTGGAACGGGACATATCTTCACGACTGGCATATGCGTCCAAAAAAGCATCGATGTGTTCATCATCTTCCATGTTCGCCATACATTCGATAACCGCATAATGCTGGTCTTTGGGACACACTCTGAATACTTCTTCTGCCAAAAGCCGCATTTCCTCAAGAACACTTTTGTCTTGAAACAAGCGAACCTTCCAAATTTCGTTGTACATTCCCCAAAACCAATATTGTTGATAATCCTTGAGATTACGTCGTATTTCCCGCATTATCTCAACGGTTTCCTGAACATCCTTTGCACGAACGGCAATTTCGAACGATTTTTGAAGCTCCGAACAGCGTTTTTCCTTTTCTTCTTCCGTAACTCCAAGCAACGCGTCTACCGACGTTTCAAAAAACGACGCAATCATGGGCAGCATTTCGATATCGGGATAGGTCGCACCTATTTCCCAGCGGGAAATTGCCTGCGGAGATGTCCCGAACTTTTCAGCCAATTGTTCTTGAGTGAGATTCATTCGTCGTCGGTTTAAACGTATTTGATTTCCAAAATTCAATTTCATACCATATCTCCATTCTGTCAGTATTTGCGCAAATCCTATGTTTTACCGGCGACAATAGTATACCGTATTTTACGAGCACGATCAAGCGCACAGTTTGTGAGATTTTTTCTCAATATGTGAGAGAAGTAAGTTCGGCCTCGGCAAATTTCCATGACGGCAGAAAAGCGGCTTGTGCAACAGTCGGAGC
>FR898238.1:48203-107865 GCA_000437375.1 Eubacterium sp. CAG:841 | reverse complement strand
GCTTTATTTTATAGGAAACTTTTTATTTGCCGTTTTTGCTGTCATTTTTCGACTTGCGGTTGCGCCGTTTTGTTTTTGTTGCTTCGTAGCTGACGTTGGTAAGAAATTCAGCGGTGCCGTCCGCGGCGTCGGAAAGCAATACCGAAATCCAATGAAGCTTATTCATGTGGTACGCAGGATAGACGCCGTCCTCCTTGCTAAACGAGCCGAACATCTCAACAGGCAATTTCAGATTGACGATATCAACCGTTCTGTCGCTGTCAAAGCCGAATTTTCTCATTGATACTTTCATAATAAGGGCAAACCATTTGCGATTGTCGCCGTGGCGCAGAACCGCCGTTTCAAAGTCATCTTCAAACGGATAGTCCGGCTCTGTGCAGAGCGCCGAAGCGCAATACTCCAGAAATGCTTCTCTTGTCATAGATACCTCCGATTGCCGACCGATACGGAACGGCTTGTATGATATTTTCTTCAATTATAGCATTGTCACCGCTTTTTTTCAATAGAAAACGATTGTTGCGTTTTTGTGCGAAGAGTTATTGTCTTTTGTCTGTCGGTGTGATATAATGAAAATACGATCGACGTATTTTATATAAAACGAGAGGGGCTTTGCCGACAGATATGAAAATAAAAAACATTGCATTTGCCATCACCGCAATTGCTGTATCAACAATGCTTTTGACCTCGTGCGTTTTGATTCCTCCGGATTTCACCTCCGACACGCAAAAAAGCACGGCAACGGAAACAACGGATGATGCAAAAACCGTCATTCTGCCGCAGGCAGACAGCGGAATATACGGACAGCGTGCTTCAGAAATTATCGACGGAGCGATAAAGGACGCAACAGTCATTCTCCGTGCTTATCCCGTCGCCGATGTATCCTCCGGCGCTCCGAAGCAAACGCCTCGTCGGGAGAGCTTGTCCGCATCCGTGCGCGGCATTTATGATATGCTGCTTGACGCCGTCGCGTCTGTCGACGCATATGAATGGAACTCCCTTGCATACGGAGAAACGGCGTTTTCGGATTTTATGGAGGCAGATGAGGCATTGAGAGCCGACTATCCGGAATTCAGAGCATACTATTATCCCGATGTTTCGGGCAACGTCTATCGCCCGATTTATTTTCTCCCGGGGAGCTCCTATGATTGTCCAACCGATGATAAAAAAGAAATCACAGCCCGCATGGCGCTTTTTGAAGCTGTTTCAAAGCGCATAATCGACTGTATGCCGAGCGGTCTTTCTGATTTCGGGAAATATTGCTATTTAGCCGCCGTGATAACCGGACGCTGCGAATATGACGGTTCGCTTTCAACGTCGGGCTTGCCGTATCCCGCTTATAACGCGCTTATAAACGGAAGCGCGGTATGCAGCGGTTATACATCCGCACTTGAACATCTTTGCGGCAAGGCGGGACTTTTCTGCAATCGTGCCGACGGCACAAAGGACGGCGGCAATCACGCCTGGAACAGGATTTGTCTTGACGGCAACTTCTATTACTGTGACCTCACCGCCGCGGACGCGGAGGTGCCGTATTCTTATGCATGGTTGGGATGCATTGCAATAACAGCCGATCGTGCAAGGAGGGAAAATTACAAACCGTTCAGAGAAAATATGACGGCAACCGGAACCGTCGAGTTCAGATAAACCGTCTTTCGGAAGTCCGGACTGCAAAAAAGAAATACGAATAAATATCAACCCACGGAAAGGGAGGATGTTTATTCGTTTTTTTTATTGCGATTTTTGTTTCATTGTATCACATTCGCATGCGACCGACATCATAACGTCCTCGTTGTGACCGTCCTCTGCGGATTTTTTGATTCTCTCAAAAACTTCTTTATTCTTTTCGCTGGAAACCTCCCAATAGCCGCGCAGAAGAGTATCGGCGAGCATAGAACTTTTTTCTTTGGAATCTTCAAGCGCCTCGACATTTGCAAGAACGGCGCGATATTCTTCTTCAAAACCGGTCTTGTCGTTTTTGAGTTGCCACAGCTTGAGCGCCTCGACCTGACGCATGACGCGGGCAACGAGGCTTTCGTTTTCGTCGTATGTTTTCTCCATAATTCCGTAACCCTTTCTCAGTTGTTTTCTCCCCTCCGAAAGGCGCCACTTGACAGTCCCGACGGGAACGGACAGCATCTCCGCTATTTCCGCGACGGACTTTCCCTCGAAATAATGCAGGCTGACGGCTTCCCTTATTTTTTCGCTGAGCAAGCTTACCGCCCGGCGGACGTCTTTAAGCTCGTCTTCGGCAAAAAGCTCATCCTCTTCGGCAGGCTCAAAGCTGTCAAGCGTGTCAAGGCTGATGTCCGGAATTGCCGCGCGATAATGCCTTTCAAGCGTTCTTGCGCAGTTTTTTGCAAACGAACAGACCCAAGAGCCGAATTTTGAACCGTCGCGAAGCTCACAGAGATTCATCCATGCGGAAACAAACGCGTCCTGAGATGCGTCCTCTGCGGAAAATTTGTTTTTTGTCACCTTATAAGCCGTCCCCATCACCGTGCGCTGATGACGGGTGACAAGCTCTTCATATGCGGTTCCGTCTCCGAGTAGCGTCAGCTCGACAAGAGTTTCGTCATTTCTGTTAAAATGTTCGTTCATAAAAGTTTCCTTTCGTTTTCAGGGGGTTCGCCTATAAGTGCATAAAAGGCGGGGAAAGGTTGGGTTACGATAATAATTTTTTTGACTGTAATCATATTATAAAGAAAAATCGGAACAAAAACAATAAATTTCGCTATTTTGCCGGGCAAAACGGCAGGGTTCAACGCAAATTTTAACGGCTGACCGCTGCAATTGTATTCTGACTCTGACAAATCGAAAATCAACTGCGGTTTGTTTTTTGTAAACGTCGCCTCTGTTGAAATCAACTGTCGGTTGTGCTATAATTAAGACATCGAAAGCGCTTTCAACCAAACAGTAACAAAGGAGAAATTTTATGTGTATTGAAACGATAGGAAAACAAATCGCGTCATTGCGCAAGGAAAAAGGCATAAAGCAGGAGGAACTCGCAAAATATGTCGGTGTCAGCACGCAGGCTGTATCAAAATGGGAAAACGGCGGAGTGCCAGATATCGAGTTGCTTCCGAAGATCGCGGATTTCTTTGCCGTTTCCATTGACAGTCTTTTTTCCAGAAACATTTCCGACAGCAATCTTCAATCGACCCTGATGAAAAAGATAATCGAGACTCCTGATGAGCAAAAAATCAAAACCGCTTTCAATCTTTGCTATGATATAGAGCGTGCGCTTATGCCATATCCGAAATATACCGATAAAGGCAGTATTGAGGATTATGAAAAAGAAATCGACTGTAGCGCTCAGCACTATTCATCGGTTATGCGTGACGAAGGCTTTACCCGCATGGGAATCGCCAATTGCAGTCAATACTTTCTGCTTGTTCCCAATCCTCGCAGCACAAACGACGCTTACTTCAATGGTGTGGATTACCCCGCCTTTTTTAAGAATATGTCAGATAAAGCTTTTTTCGATGCCTGTGTTTTTCTGAACCAGCGCGACACGAAAAAATCATTCACGCCGATGCTGCTTGTCAAAAAACTCGGCATAGATGCTCAAAAGGCAGATGAAATACTGAAAACGCTCAAAAAATATCATCTTGTTTCTACTTTGCAGCTTGAAATGGATGACGAAGTGCAAACGGTATATCAATTCTGGCCGACACCGTCATTTGTAGCCTTGCTGATTTTTGCAAGAGAAATCATCAATAAACCCGAAATCTTTGCATATTATAGCGGAGGAAGAACGGAACCGTATTTTAGGCAAGACTGAAATAAGTTGCGAATTTTCAATGGCTGACCGCTGCAATTGTCTTCTGACTTGGGTCAATCGAAAATCAGCCCTTAATTTTTCGTATTGACGCTATGAATTCATCATCTATAAAATATGTGTTTTTCATAGACAAAGCGTAAATGTTGTGATATAATACCTCCGTTGATTTCCGGAAAGAGCGGGGAGTCAAGACTATTGTATTTCGGAGATATGTGCTATGGTTTTATCTAAAAAGTATGGTTCGCTTCTGATATTTGTCAGCTGTTTTACATATTCGATTGCTTATCTTGGGCGGTTGTCGTATGCCGCAAATCTGACTGCTATCGCAGAGGCGTATTCCGTAAGCAAGGAGTCGCTTGGGACGGTCAGTTCAATGCTGTTTTTTGCGTATGGCGGCGGTCAGATACTTCACTTCTTTCTTGCAAAATATTATCCGCCGCGTCTTACTGTTTTTTTGGGAATGGGTATGACGGCGGCATGTAATCTTCTTCTTGCGCTTTCCTCCGATATTGCGTCGATGCGTATTATCTGGCTTGTAAACGGATTGGTGCAGAGTTTCTTCTGGTGCAATATTTGTAATGTGATTGCAAAATACCTGGCTTCTTCACAGCTGAGGACATGGATAATGTTCGGCGGATTTTCATTTTGCTTCGGCACGTTTGGAGTATATGGGCTTTCCGCCTTGTTTGTTTCCGTAAATTATAAGATAACGTTTTATATCATTGCAGCTCTTTCGGTTTTGGCGGGCATACTTTGGTTTGTTTCGCTCGGATTTTTTGAAAAAGCGCCGAAGGTCTGCGATGCGGAGCAAACAACCGAAAAAACGCAGACAGTAAAAGGCTTTTATCGCGGAACGGTTCTTGTGATTATTGGATTTATTGCACTTTCCGCTATCGGTAATTCATTTATCCGCGACGGAGTTATCACATGGCTTCCCACAATTCTAAAAACGGATTTCGGCTTTGGTGATTCGTCGGCGGTGCTGATAACTATGGGGCTTTCGCTTCTTTCGTGTGCCGGTATTTTTGCGGCACGAATTCTTTCGCGTGTTTTGCAAAGCAGACTTACCGCAATATCCATAGTGTTTACCGTGCTTGCTATTTTCTTGGGCGGAGGCATTTTGTCGTATAAAAAGTCGGCTGTTGTGCCGTTTATCTTGTGCTTTATTGTTATTATCTGTGCTATTTATTGTAACGGTAACTTTATTACAAGCGTAATTCCTTTCGGCATAAGAAAATTCGGCAATGTCGGCGGACTTTCGGCATTGCTTGATGCATTTTGCTATGTTGGATCTACCACCGCAACGACAGTTTTCGGCGCGGTAGCCGATAAAAACGGCTGGAGCGCGGTATTGATCCTTATTACAATCGTATCCGCCGTATCTGCGGTGGTCTGTTTTATAGGCTCTCTTGTGGCGCGACGCAACGAGATAACAAAACAGATATTCTGAAAATAAAAGGCTGACCTCAAGGTCAGCCTTTGTTTTTTGTCTCTTCAAACGTGTTTTGCAATTTATCGCAAAGCATAAACTGTTCGTCTCTCCTGTCAAGGCGGCGATATTTGTATTCGTCGTTACCGCACCCTTGAAGTACAATTTCATCATCGGTATATCGTTTTATTGTCCATGCAAGACCTTTATCCGTCAATGTGCATTTTCCAAGCTCGCATTGCTCGGTCGGTATTTCAACATTTTTTGCCTCATAGGAAAAATCGCACGAGAATCGGCAGTATTTTTCTCGATTGTCCTTGTAATTGCGTATTCTGAAATACTGTCCGCCGGAAAACAACCCGATGTCAAAAACAATGTTGTACGACGCACCGCAATAGATATTTGTGTCCTGCGGCCTAACAGAAAAAATATACTCTGTTTTTCCTGTGCAAAGATAAAAATTGAGCCAATCAGCAGCTGCCCTATAACTGTCCGCCATTCTCCAAAGCATCAGGCACTTCGGGATTCCCGCTTCTTTCACTTTGGGCAGTGGCTTTCCACTGTGATCGACATAAAATTTTTCAAGTCGTCGCATAGCTCTCGCTTCGCTTACATTGTAGGCTTCGCCAAGCGTTGTGCTTAACCGATCGCAGTTCGATATCACAGTATCGCTGTTTTTCAGATAATAAGCATATTCGGTGACATTTTTTGTTTGGTTACGCTCGCAAATAGCGACCAAACGTTTTTTGTTTTCATAACCGGTGTACAGCTTTGTACCCAATATACTTTTGTCTGGCGAACAATAATATTTAAGCGAATATTTTTCGGTTTCAACTATCTCCGCATTTGACGAACGATATACGCCGCAGGCAAACACCTCTGTTTCGGTATCAAACGTGCTGATCCCGTCCTTGAGAATAGAGTCGGTTGTTACAGAAAACAATTTGCTGATGAGTACGATTTTTGTAAGCTCCGGATATGATTGATCGAGCTCCCAACGTGAAACTGTCTGTCTTGTCGTTCCGAGCTTCTCGCCGAATTCTTCCTGCGAAAGTCCAAGCTCCAGACGTATCTGTTGAATTCTTTGCCCCATTGTCATAGCATTATACCTCCTGTATGGTGTGATATAATTATACCAGCTCTGTCTATTGTTTGTCTACCAAACGGGCATGGAAGTTTGTCACGCGCCGCGTGACGATGACTTTCGCCAATTATATCATTTCATTCGTTTATTTTCAAGACGTATGTCAGCAGTCAAAACATCAAAATATTCAATTTGGTTTTTTGCCTTTCTTGCTACGATTATCAATTCGAATAATATGAAGAAACCGTACATCTCTTTTTGTTCAAAATAAACATTGCCGACAAAACCATATATGCGGCAATGCCGCAATGTCCGCTGATAATATATCCGTTCCCGCGCATATGATTGTCCGTTTGGTATTCGATGATTCGATTTTCCGTAAATAAAAGGAGCAATTCGTTCAGACGGGGAAGAGCAATACCGGATTTTTCGATAAGATCGCTCTTGGATGTGGGCGCATCACATTCCAGGGACAAAATCAATTTTTGTCCGTCCTCGCTGCAAAGTTCTTTCATGATATCGATCGTCTCGGCATCAAAAACCGAAAGTTTTCTGATGAGCTCCGATTGAATAACGCAAACTATGCCTTCATCGTCCCATATTTTCGTGCCGAACGAACCGATAATGCGAAGATTTCCGCGTTTTTTGTCCTCTTCCTGTCTTTTGCGATCGCCTACTTCTGCAAAATAGATTCCTTTCCACATTTTCCATAAGTCCTCACCAAGCTCATGATGAAGATTGTTTGTGTAGCCTGCCGCATTTGATTTTGCCCAGATAAATTCGGTGCCGAGCTGTTCAATTCTTTCGGCTACGGCATTGATGTCGCTGCTTGATTCGGTTTCGAGAAGAATATCTGCGGAAATTCCATATATGTCGCTTATCGATTTCAGATTAAAACAATCCGGCAGACAATCGCCCGATTCCCATTTTGATATTGCTTGCGGAGATATGCCTATTTTTTCGGCAACCTCTTCTTGCGTCATACCGATTCTTTTTCTGTGATTGCGAAGTTTTTCACCAAATAATTTTTGATCCAACATATTTTTTATCCTTTCGGCTTTTCTCGGATGGCCACCCTGTAATCAAATTATGCCACATTATTTTTCAACTTACAATAGTATTCTTGTTGAGAACTCTGCGGTAATTTCTACTGTAAGTTGAATTCTGGGGATCGTGGCGGGTGACGATGACTGCAGAGCCGCACCTTTTCGGGGCTTGGGATAAATGTCAGCCTTTGTTTTTGCACTTAACTACGAAAGTTTTTCATCTTATATTAACAGTGCATTTGCTTTTGATATATCCTTTTTTGCTAAATATATTTTTTGTATTTTTTGTATTTGATGTTATAGGAGTATCATCATATCTTACATTTATCATATTTACCGTTGTATAAAGAGTATCTGTCTTTGCATTAAGAGGTCCTATAACTCCCGCAACGGTACCGCAGCTACTCACTCTCAGAACATTGTTCTTTGTATAAGCACAAATCTTTGTGTTTTTGATATTACAGTTTTCAATGTTTACCGTTCCCGAATATATGTAGGCCGCGATGCCTCCGGCATACGGTATTTCCAAATCGGTATATGCGTTTACCGTCAGGTTTTGAATTTTCAAATTTTTTATCGTTCCGCTCTTGGCGTAGCCGACTATCCCGCCTACGTTGCAATATCCGCTGACGTTTCCGGTTATGCTGCAGTCCGATATCTCTCCACCGTCAAGACAGCCCACAACTCCGCCTATGTATGTGTTTTTGAACACAGAGCCACGGTATTTCATATCAAGCTCAAAGTTTACATTCTTTATGCTTGCTCCTTCGGAAAGCAGTCCTACAAAACCATAGCTCACAACGTCGGACCGTACTTTCGGTCTGCGCGGATCATAAGTCATGTAATCCGATACGACAGCCCCGTTCATTCCTTTTATGGTCGTCTCTTTCGGTTGGTATTCCATTATTATCTTGTTTTCCTCTCCTATCATTCTTCCCGAAAAAGAAACAATCGGAGTGAATTCTTCTCCTCGAAGGTCTATCTCGCCTTTCAGCACGATGGTCTTGCCTGAAAAATCCATTCCGCATTTTGACAGCACCGACAGAGCTGTCATCTGATCTGCTGCCTGCTTTTTATCTTCGCCTATTATCATTGTTTGTTTATTGTCATACCACGAATAATCGCCTTTGATCTCGCCGTCCGTTATATATCTTCCGGTTATCTGTGAAATGTCTTTTTCGGTGAATGGACTGTTCGTTTCTTTTATTGCTTCATTTATTATATATACCGCCTCCGTCGGATTCATTTTTGTTTGTCCGTTTACGGATGCTATTACATATTTGCTTATTATTTCTCCCAATGTGTTTTCGAACATTTCGTCAGCAAATTTATCTTTGCCGTGTTCCTCTGTGATTTGCGCAACTTCGGATATTGTTTCTTCTTCAAGCTCATCAACTGACAACCAGTCATCGCTGTTTATATGCAGTATATCTTCAAGCATTAATTCCTCTTTCCTTTGCTTCATTTCCTGCATAACTGCCGATTCTTTTGCTGCTTTTATGACTTTTGTAAACGTTACTATGCTTACGCTTGCGAGGATGATTACTACTGCCATTACTATGGAAAGCTCTACAAGTGTGAATCCTTTCTTTTTTGCGCAGAGTGACATGCCGGTATTGCTCCTTTCGGTTTTTCTTATTTTATTTATATATTTTCGACAAAATACATCATTATTTTACAATTTTAGTCTTTTGTTTGTCAATAGTTTCGATACAACTCGTTAACAATTCATTTATTGCTTATAAAAAAACATTTGTTATTTTGTGCTATATTAACAATTGCAGTTAAAGAAAAATCCCTTGCGCAAGTCACACGGATTTACACAAGGGATTTTTCTTTGATGTTGGTTGCAAATATATTTGACGATGACAGCCACAACTGAACAATAAACAACTTGTGAAGATATCTTTTCTGAGAAGTTTACGAAAATAATATTTTTTTCAAAAAAATTGTGATTTTTTCTACAATGTATGATACAATTATAAAAGTGCGTTGATTATACAGATGTTTAACCGCATTAATCCAAAGAAAGGATGTCGCAATTATGGAAAATCTTTTGCAGGATATATCATTTGAAAGCACTTACATGAAATACTGCAACATGCTTATTTCAAATTGCTGCTATATGGGTGCGAAAAACCGGTATGATGCGGAAGAAATAGTTGACGACGTCTTTGCGCTGCTGTACATTAAGTGGAATTCTCTCGAAAGCCATGCGGAGTCAGTAGTTCTGAAATGGCTGAACATTACGCTCAGAAATGTTACATACAGCTATGTACGCAGAAAAAACAAACAAGCCAGAATGCTTGCCGAAGCGGAAAGGGAAGCATCTATTCTCCGCGCCGAAAAGAAATCGGCTTGTTCCGATGAGGAATACAATAAGCTTCTTGAAAAGCTCTATGCAGAAATGAACGAAGCCGAGATGTTGCTTTTCGACTGTATTATAAACAATGATATGACGCTTAAAGATGTTTCAATACTGACGGAAGAAAACGTAAATACGGTGAAATCAAGGTGGTTGAGACTAAGAAAAAAGCTTGAAAAACGGCATTTTAAGAAAAAATAAAAATTTTTCAAAAAAATTTCAAAAATATGCACCCAAAATGCGATTTTTGACACTTATATTATAGAAATGTTTTTTCAAACAAAAATAACCTTTAACATTAAGGAGGTAGTGCAGAAATGATCAGCAGCGAAGATCGCAGGCGAGAACTTTCAAGGCGACTTGAAAAAGAATGTAAAAAGCCTGTCGGTGAAGCCGATGACGATGCTATTTTATCTCTTGCGGAAGAGATAGATTCGCTTGTGCCACCGGAGCAGAAATTTACGGAAGCGGAGCTTGAAAAAAAGCTTGCCGATGTGAAGCTGAAAGGCAATCGGTTTATAGAAAGCAGCACCAGAGCACAAGCCGCAAGCAGAAGCCGCGCGCCGATGAGCATAAAATGGAAGATTACCATTGTGCTTGTTGCCGTGTTTGTAATGATAATGTCGGTAGCTACCTGTGCAGACCTGTCTGACAAGGAAGCAAAAGATCGCATCTCCTCAATAATGACGGCAAATATTACGGTAACGCCGTCGTTCAACCGATGCAAATCATATAAAAACATAGAAGATCTGGTTGAAGAAAAGCAGATAAGCATACTTTATCCTTCGACTCTTCCGAATGGTGAAGAGCTTACGTTGGCTACATACTCCAAAGAAAACAACAGCGATAACTATGACGTTATATTGACTTACAAAAAATACATATATGGTTATTATATAAAAACGAGAATGGAATATGGCGACGACAAGCCGTTTCCCGGAGATATGAATGTTTGCGTAAACGGAATAGACATAAATCTTTGGACGATTTCGGATGGCAGTTGCCAGGCATATTGGCATTACAACGGATATGAATATTATATGGGTTGTACAAGTCCGGAAATTATGATGGAACTGCTTGAAGGCTTGCGCGAGATAGGACCAAGTAACTAAAATATAAGGAGGCTATATATTATCATGAAGAAAATTGTTGCAATGGCCGTTGCTTTTGCGATGGCGCTTTCAATGAGTGTGTTTGCGGTTTCCGCAAATGGTGACGGGGTGTATGAATACAGAACAGGCAACGTTACCATAGTTTTTGGCGAGGATACCGAGCTTACGGCAGAGCAGAGACAGAGCATAATAAACGCTGTCGCCGCAGAAAACAACTCATCTGCTGCAGCACGGAAGAACATTATCTGCTCGGTTTTCGGTCATAAATATGATGACGAAGGCTATAATATGACGTTCATTATCCACGAGGCGCGAGAAAAAGACCCGAGATGCGACGAGCAGATTCGCCAAATCAGGACATGCTCGCGTTGTGATCAGCTTACAACTACTGTAATTTACAGCAAAGCTATCAGTTGTTGTCCCGAAAAATAAAGCACAATACACAGCAAAACCCCGCCGAAACCGGCGGGGGTTTGCTTATATAAGTNNAAACCCCGCCGAAACCGGCGGGGTTTTGCTTATATAAGTTCCGAAATTGCGGAAATTAAAGCGGAATAGCGTTTTTCAACTTCGGCGAGCATTTCTTCGCAGCCTTCGCAATTCATTGTACGCAGTTTTTCCGTAAGGGGATTGACAGCGTCGTACAGGTTTTTAAATCCCAAATTGAGGCACACGCCTTTGAACGTATGCGCCGCGCGGAATGAACGTTCGGCGTTGGCACAGGCAAGCGCCGAGCGAAGCTCCGCCATGCTTTTATCGTTTACAAATTTGTAAATGAAGCGTTTTACAAGCTCTTCCGAACCGAATCTTTTGAGTTCGTCCTGCCAGTCTCCGCCTACTTTAAGGTAAAATTCTTCTGTGGTCATGTTGGTTCTCCTGCTTGTTTTATTGCTCTGAGAATTGCTCTTTTGTCAGTCTGTCGGTTATGAGCGTAACCGACCTGCGCTGTTTTGAATAAAGCTTTATTATATTTGCCGCGCGGTGCGTATATTATCGCGTTCGAATGGTTTGATTATGCAATCAGACGCGCCAAGCTCATGATCCACAATTTTTCAAATGTTTCATTATCGCGCATAACAGTGCTTATGGTTGCCGAAACCTTAAGGAGCGGATATTCGGGAATACGCAGTGAATGATTTCTCTTTATTGTATCTATAACCACATAAATCTTGCTTCCGACAGGATCAAATCTCACAATTTCGGACTTTTCCGAGATAACTTTTTCTATATTACAAATGCTGGGGGGGCGTTATGTGCCGAATTCCCAAAATATATACGAACCTGTTTGCTGTCGTAACTTGCGTCAGCGTCGCAGTTTATTCCAAAAAACCGTACTGAGGTGAATATTTTCTCGTATGCTTCAACATATGACTGTAGCTTTGACGAAAATCTTTTATATTGCTAATATACTATCCAATTTGTAGATAGTTGTTATATTATAACATGAAAAATGTCGGCTTGCAATATATAATTGCAAAAAATGCATTATTAAGCAAAAATACAAAATTCAATTTGTTTTCGGAAGCGCGAACATTGCGGGGCGACAGCTGTTTTTCAATAGTAAAGATGTAATAAAAAAAGGGAATAAATTTCCGTTATATTATTGAAGTTTTAATTAAAATGATATATAATGTATTTGAATAAATGTTTGAAATGGGGTGAGAAATTTGAACGGCGATATGATATCGGGAGAACTCGCCCCGTATTTTTTCTGTCAAGGTACAAATTTTCACAGTTATGAATGGCTCGGCTGCCACTCCGAAAAAACGTCGGACGGTTTTGAATACACGTTCCGTGTATGGGCGCCGAAAGCGGAAAAAGTATATGTAACGGGCGATTTCAACTCTTGGGATGAGTCGCTTCCGATGAAAAAGGACGAAAAAAGCGGCGTATGGACTGCGATATATAAATCCGTCTGCGATCTTGACGGTAGCAGATACAAATATAAGGTAGTATCAAAAACCCGCACGGCAATGAAAGCCGATCCGTATGCGTTTTATTCGGAAACACTGGCAAATACAGCGTCTGTAATTCACACCGTGAAGGCAAAATGGAGCGATTCGAGGTGGCTTTCGGGCAGGGGAAAACCGTTTGAAGGCAAGCATTTTTACTCTGCGCCGATGAACATTTACGAAATGCACTTGGGTTCGTGGAGAACGCGCGACGGCGAATCGAACACGGACGGAAAGCATTATCTTAATTATCGCGAAATAGCGGACGAGCTTGTTCCTTATGTGCTTGACATGGGCTATACGCACGTCGAGCTTATGCCGATAGCCGAGCATCCGTACGACGGTTCGTGGGGATATCAGATATGCGGATATTACGCTCCGACTTCGCGCTTCGGCACTCCGGAGGACTTTATATATTTTGTAAACAAGCTTCATAAGGCCGGCATCGGTGTGATACTTGATTGGGTTCCCGCACATTTTCCGAAGGACGAGCACGGACTTTTCGAGTTTGACGGATATCCGCTTTATGAATATCAGGGCAAAGACAGGATGGAACATAAATCGTGGGGAACGCGATGCTTTGACGTCGGCAGACCCGAAGTGCAGTCGTTCCTTATATCAAACGCTTTGTTCTGGATGAGAAATTATCACATAGACGGACTCCGCATAGACGCGGTTGCGTCAATGCTTTATCTTGACTATGATCGGGCTCCCGGAGAATGGATCCCGAATAAAGACGGCGGAAATCACAATTATGAGGCGATGGCGTTCTTCAAAAAACTGAATACCGCCGTGTTCGCGGAATTTCCTTACGCTTTGATGATAGCGGAGGAATCCACCGCCTGGCCTATGGTGACAAAGCCTGTTTCGGATGGCGGACTCGGGTTTAATTTCAAATGGAATATGGGTTGGGCAAACGATATGTTCGAGTATGTTTCGACCGATCCGTTTTTCAGAAAATACGTGCATAACAAGCTCACTTTCCCGCTTATGTATGCGTTTTCGGAAAATTATATTCTTCCCGTATCGCACGACGAAGTCGTTCACGGGAAGAAATCGCTTCTGGACAAGATGTTCGGCGAATATGACGACAAATTCGCGTGTATGAGAGCGTTTCTTATGTATATGATGACGCTTCCGGGTAAAAAGCTTATGTTTATGGGCTGTGAGTATGCTCCGTTCCGCGAATGGGACTATGAAAATCAGCTTGAATGGTTTATGCTTGATTATCCTCGTCACGCTCAGATGAAGGATTATGTCCGGACGCTCAATCATTTTTATCTTGAACACGGTCAGCTCTGGGAGATAGACGATGGCTGGGACGGCTTTGAATGGATCGATCCCGACCGATGCGAGGACAACACCCTTTCTTATATAAGAAAATCGCAGGACGGGGAGGAGCTTATCATTCTGCTCAATTTTGCTCCTTGCAGACGGGAAGGGTACAAGCTCCGCGTAAAGAGCAAAGGAAGCTATTCCGTGCTTGTAAATTCAGATCAGGCACGCTTCGGCGGAAGCGGAAGCGAAATAAAAACAATGAAATCAAAAGCTCACCGTGAAGGCGGCAAGTGGGTTCACGAAATAAGTGTGGCTCTGCCGTCTTACGGCGCACTGATAATAAAAAAGAAATAGACTTGGGAGGTAAGGCATCATGTTCAAAAAGAAAGAATGTATCGCTATGCTTCTGGCCGGCGGTCAGGGCAGTAGGCTCTACACTCTAACGGAAAAGACGGCAAAGCCCGCCGTTCCGTTTGGAGGAAAGTACCGCATTATCGATTTTCCTATGTCAAACTGTATAAACTCCGGAATAGACACTGTCGGCGTGCTTACACAGTATCAGCCGCTTGTACTTAACGAGTATATCGGAAACGGTGAACCGTGGGATCTCGACAGGGTACACGGAGGAGTTATGGTTCTTCCGCCGTATCAGGGAAAGGGTGGTGCGGCATGGTACAAAGGCACGGCGAACGCCATATTCCAGAATCTTCAGTATATAGACAGATATAATCCCGAATATGTGCTTGTTCTCTCCGGCGACCACATATATAAAATGGACTATTCCAAGATGCTTGCCGACCACAAAAAGAACGACGCCGATTGTACGATAGCCGTTCTGCCTGTGCCGATTGAGCAGGCAAGCCGCTTTGGAATACTCAACACCGACGAGGCAAACAGAATAGTTGAGTTTGAAGAAAAGCCTGCGCATCCGAAGAGCAATAAAGCTTCAATGGGAATATATATTTTTAATTATAAGCTTCTCAAAAAGTACCTTATTGAGGATGACGCCGATCCGAATTCTCATAATGACTTCGGAAAGAATATCATCCCGAAGATGCTCGGCGACGGTATGAAAATGTACGCATATCTGTTTGAAGGTTATTGGAAAGACGTCGGTACTGTGCAGAGCCTTTGGGAAGCGAATATGGATCTTCTCGGAAGAAGACCGAAGTTCAATCTTTATGACAGAAGCTGGAGAATATTCTTCCGTCACAATGCAAATCCGCCTCAGAGAATAGGCGAAAAGGCTGAGCTTATAAATTCGATGGTAACAGAGGGCTGCGATATAAACGGTACGGTTGAAAACTCTGTGCTTTCGGGCGATGTTAAGGTTGAAGAGGGCGCCGTGATCAGGAACTCCGTTATCATGAGCGGAGTCAGAATATGCAAGGGTGCAAAAGTAGAATATTCAATAATCGACCATGACACCGTGATAGGCGAAGACACATGCGTCGGCGAGGAAAAAAGAGAAGGCGAATCCCCTCTTGTAATAGGGGCAGAGCTTTGTATAGAAGCTGGAAGCGTTATCGGCGGCGGACTTATGGTAGATGGGGAATATCTTGAAAAAGCGAAAGGAGCGGAAATAAAATGACGGCTACCGGAATTATTTTTTCAAACATACATGACAGCAACCTTTTTGAGCTGACGCACAGACGCTCGGTGGCTTCGGTTCCTTTCGGATGCAGATACCGTCTTATAGACTTTGCGCTCTCGAATATGGTCAACTCCAATATCGGCGATATAAAAATAATAACTCACTATAATTATCATTCGCTTATGGATCATATCGGCACGGGTAAGGACTGGGATCTTGCGCGCAGAAGCGGCGGTGTAAAATTTCTTACACCGTTTATAACCGCATACGCAAACAATGTAAACGAGCTTTACACAACCCGTCTTGAAGCGCTCAAAAGTGTAAACTATTCAATATCTTGTCTTACAAGCGATTATGTTGTACTTACCGACTGCAACGTTATCTGCAATATAAATTTCGGCGATATGATAAACGACCATATATCTCACAACGCAGATATAACGGTTGCCATAAAGAAAATGCACGTCACTCCGGAAATGCAGGGAAGCGCATCGATAATATCATCCGATGAAAACGGGAGAATGACTGACTACCAGGCTCATCCTTCGGATTTTGACGGCGAAGCGGACGTGAATCTCAACATAATGGTTATCAACCGCAGATATCTTCAGGAAATAGTTATGGACTCCATAGCTCACGGATATTCAAGCTTTTCGCGCGATATATTCCAGCGTAACTTAAAACACAGAAACTACCGTGTTTATCGCTATGACGGTCATTTTGAGGGAATTGATTCATTCCTCGATTATTTCAATACGAATATGCGTCTTATAAAGGACAAGGAGCTTTATGCCGAGCTTTTTGAAACCGAAAACAGACCAATATATACAAAAGTACGCAACTCCGCGCCGACGTATTACGGAAACCATTCGTTTGTACGTAATTCGCTCATAGCGGATGGTTGCATTATAGAAGGCTCGGTTGAAAACAGTATACTTTTCAGAGGTGTTAAGGTAGGAAGAGACACTGTCGTAATGAATTCGATACTCTTCCAGGATACATTTACCGGAGAAAACGTTACGCTTCAGTACGTTGTGACCGATAAAAACGTTGTTGTCCGCGACGGGGTGAGCATATCCGGTCATCTTACGATGCCCGTTTATATTGACAAAGGCAAAATGCTTTGATAACCACAGGAGGTTTTATGAGATCTGTATTATTTGCAGGAAGCGAAGCGCTTCCTTTTGCGGCAACCGGCGGACTCGGCGACGTTATGGGGTCGCTTCCCGCAGCGGTCAAAGCCGCTCATCCGGAGATAGACGTTCGTGCCGTTATGCCCCTTTATTCAAAGGTCGGACGTCAGTATCGCGATATGATGAAATTTGAAAAAAGCATCACGGTGACGCTTGCGTGGAGAAGACTTTACTGCGGCATATTTTCGCTTGAAAAAGACGGAGTAAAGTGGTACTTCCTTGATAACGAATATTATTTTCTTCGGGACAGAATATACGGCGAGTTTGACGACGGCGAAAGATTTGCGTTTTTCTCCGTAGCGGTGCTTGAGCTTATGGGCGCTGAAGATTTCTTCCCGGATGTGCTTCACTGTAACGATTGGCAGACAGCGCTTGCCGTAATACTTCTGAAAGGAAGATATAATTCATACTACGGGTATTCCGGCATTAAAGCAATTTACACCATACACAATATAGACTATCAGGGCGAATACGGAATGGAGATACTCGGCGACGTTTTCTCACTTTCCGAAGCAGAGCGCGGAATAGTTGAATATAACGGCAATATAAACCTTACGAAAGGAGCACTTGTCTGCGCCGACTTTGTAACGACTGTAAGCCCGCGTTACGCAAAGGAAATTCAGGAGGATTATTTTGCTCACGGACTTCAATTTGCCACAAGAATGTACAGCGGCAAGATAGACGGCATAATAAACGGAATAGACCTTGCAACAAACGACCCGAAAACCGATCCGGATATACCGGCAAATTACTCGTGGAGGTCGCTTGCGGGAAAGGCGGTATGCAAAGCCGAAATGCAGAAGATGGCGGGACTGAACGAAGATCCGGACGTTCCCGTTGTCGCAATGATATCGCGACTTGCCGAGCATAAGGGCTTTGACATTGTCAAATTCGGCATAGACGGAATAATGCAGAACAATAATATTCAGTTTATACTGCTTGGAACGGGAGACAGTGAGACCGAACAGTTCTTCCGCGATTTTGCGGCGAGGTATCCCGGCAGGGCTGCGGCGCTTATAAAGTATGACCGCAAGCTTTCAAAGCAGATATATGCGGGCGCAGACATATTCCTTATGCCGTCAAAGAGCGAGGCGTGCGGTCTTGCACAGATGATAGCCTCACGCTACGGCACGGTGCCCGTTGTCCACGAGGTGGGCGGACTTTACGATACGATAAAGCCTTACGGCGCAGGCGGAAACGGCTTTACGTTTGCGGCATATAATGCCGATGATATGGGAAACGTTATTTATCAGGCGACGGAGCTTTATAAAGACAAAGAAGCATGGAAAAAGCTCGTGCGTAAGATAATGCGTATAGATTTTTCGTGGAAGGCTTCGGCTGAGAAATATGTCGGGCTTTACGAAAAAGTTATAAATCAATAAAAGGCAAAAAGGGAAAAATTCAAATGGGAAAAACTAATACTACCACAAAAGCAGACATAAAAACGTTGCTCTCCGAAAAGCTCTCGCGTCACTTCGGTGCCGTAGCGGAGGACGCAACGAAAGCGCAGATCTACAAGGCTGTTATAATGAGCGTTCGTGACGCGCTTACAGAAAAACGCGCAAAATTTAAGCACGCAGTAAAGGCTCAGCAGAAAAAACGCGTTTATTATATGAGCATGGAATTCCTTATAGGAAGATCGCTTAAAAACAATCTTCTCAATATGGGGCTTGAAAAGCAGTACAGAGGCGCTCTGCGCGATATGGGCTTCGATCTTGATGAAATATATGAGATGGAGCCGGACCCGGGACTCGGAAACGGAGGACTCGGAAGACTTGCAGCATGCTTTATGGATTCGCTCACGACGGGGAACTATCCCGCAACGGGCTTTTCCATATGCTATGAATACGGTCTTTTCCGCCAGAAGATAATAGACGGAAATCAGGTCGAAACGCCCGACACATGGATGCAGAACGGCTCGACATGGCTTGTTCCGAGAACGGACAAAACTTTCCCTGTACGTTTCGGAGGCAAGGTAAGCGAAAAATGGGAAAACGGCAGGCTTGAAATAGTTTATACGGATTATGACGAGGTTGAAGCCGTTCCTTACGATATGATGATATCAGGCTCAGATTGCGACGCTGTAAGCAACCTTCGTCTCTGGAAGGCAAGCGACATGAGAAACTTCAATATGAAGCTTTTCACGCAGGGACAGTATATGCAGGCGGTTGAAGAAAACACAAGCGCCGAAACGCTTTCAAGAGTGCTTTATCCTTCCGACGATCATACCGAAGGCAAGCTTCTTCGCCTCAGCCAGCAGTATTTTCTTGTTTCTGCATCGCTTCAGAATATTCTTTCCGATCATATCGCCGTTTACGGAACGCTTTCAAATCTACCCGATAAGGTAGCTATCCATATAAACGATACTCATCCCGCGCTTTGTATTCCCGAACTTATGCGTCTGCTCATGGATATATATTCTTTCTCATGGGAGACCGCATGGGATACCGTTGTAAAGACGGTGTCATACACAAACCATACGGTAATGCCCGAAGCGCTTGAATGTTGGAACGAAGAGCTGTTCCGCATGCGCCTTCCCAGAATATATACAATAGTATGTGAAATAAACCGTCGCCTTTGCGCCGATCTCTGGAACATTTATCCCGGCGATTGGGCAAGAATATCGCGTATGTCGATAGTTGCAAACGGTCAGGTAAGAATGGCAAATCTTTCGGTTGCGGGCTCTCACATGGTGAACGGCGTATCGAAGCTTCATTCGGAGATCCTTCGCCAGACGGTGTTCCACGACTATTATAAGACAACTCCCGAAAAGTTTACAAACGTTACAAACGGCATAGCCCACAGACGTTGGCTGTGTCTCGGAAACCCTCTGCTTTCGGCGCTTCTTGACGAGACTATAGGAACAAAGTACCGCAAAAATCCCGAAGCGATAGGGGACTTTATCAAATACAGAGACGATCAGTCGGTTATTGACAGAGTCCGTGCGATAAAGCACGAGAACAAAGAGCGTTTTGCCGAAGCGTATTACAAAAAGACAGGCGACAAGCTTGATACACATTCACTTTTTGATGTTCAGGTAAAGCGTATTCACGAGTATAAGCGTCAGCTTCTCAATGCGCTCAAAATAGTTGCTCTTTATGATGAGATAAAGAAGAATCCGAACATATCCATCCGTCCGCAGACATTTATCTTCGGAGGAAAGGCGGCGCCCGGATATTATCTTGCAAAGGAAATAATCCGTTTCATATGTATGCTTGGAAAACAGATAGACAATGATCCCGACGTGAGAGGTCGTCTCAAGGTTGTGTTCCTTGAAGAATACAATGTAAGCCTTGCGGAGATTCTTATGCCGGCAAGCGACATAAGTGAGCAGATATCGCTTGCGGGAAAAGAAGCAAGCGGAACGGGCTGTATGAAATTTATGATAAACGGTGCTATGACCGTCGGCACGCTTGACGGCGCAAACGTTGAGATGGCGGACGCGGTCGGCAATGACAATATCTATATTTTCGGTCTTACTGCAAATGAGGTTGACGAGCTTTGGAAGCGCGGATATAATTCTGCGGTATATTATAAGGAAAGCGAACGTCTGCACGGCGCGATAGACAGAATCGGCTGCGGACTTGCCGGAGAGGATTTTTCTAATATAGAAAATTATCTGCTTCACAATCCCGGCGTTTCGGATCCTTATATGTGCTTTGCGGATTTTGATTCGTACTATGCAACATATAACCGTGCACTTGACGATTACGACCACAGAAATCTGTGGACAAAGAAAGCTATTACAAACATTGCGAAAGCAGGATATTTCGCTTCTGACAGAAGTATAAAGGAATATGCGGAAAACATCTGGCATATAGAGCCCTGCAAGATCTGATGGCGGGCTTTGGCAGATTCAGCGCTCCGAGAAGAGTGCTTCATAAGACGGTACCGTCGGAGGGCAATACAGGATCGGCGGAGAGACGGGGAAGCGTAAGCTTCTCCGTGTCTTTGCCTATGGAAACGACGGAATGCACGCTTTCTGTTTTATCCGACGATACGGGCGAAATCAGAAATTATGCTGTTTATGACGGAAAAATCACACTTTCGTGTGAAGAGCTTTGCGGCGGCGCGTGCGACGGTTTGTTTTTCTATAAATTTATTGTGAAAACCCAATCGGGAAGCTATGAGATCGTCCGCGCGGCAGACGGAATATCAGATACGCTTCGGGACAGGCGCGACGGGTTTGACGGCGCCTTTGTTCTTACTGTTTACGAAAAAAGAAATAATCCTCCATCGTGGCTTTACGGCGGAATTATCTATCATATATTTGTCGATAGATTTTTCAGAGGAGGCGATGAGCCTTGCCGCGAGGACGCTGTGATAAACGGCGATTGGGAAAACGGTATTCCGCCGTATGTGAAAAAACCGGGCGACAGACTTGACAACAACGTGTTTTTCGGGGGCGACCTTTATGGAATAATAAAAAAACTTCCGTATATATCGTCTCTCGGTGTAACGTGTATTTATCTCAGCCCTGTATTTGAGGCATATTCAAACCACAAATACGACACGGGAAATTATGATAAAGTTGACGATATGTTCGGTGGGGAAGAAGCTTTTTCATCGCTTGCGGACGAATGCGAAAAGTGCGGCATAAAGCTGATACTCGATGGTGTTTTCAACCACACGGGCGACGACAGTATTTATTTTAACCGTCGCGGCAGATACGGCAATGGCGGCGCTTACAGAGACAGAAATTCGCCGTATTATGAATGGTACCACTTTACCGAATATCCAGAAAAGTACGAGTCGTGGTGGGGGATAGATGTCCTTCCGCGCGTAATGAGTGATACGCCTTCGTACAAGGCGTATATTTTCGGCGAGAAAGGAGTTATACGCAAAAGACTGAGAGAGGGCGTCGGCGGTTTTCGGCTTGACGTTGCGGATGAACTTTCGGATGAATTTTTGTCGGAGCTTAAAACGGCTGCCGAAACCGAAAAAAAAGACTGTGTGATAATCGGCGAGGTGTGGGAAAACGCCGCCGAAAAGATATCATACGGCAGGAGAAGAAAATATCTGCGCGGGAAAGAGCTTGACTCGGTGATGAACTATCCGATAAGGACGGCGATAATTTCTTATCTCCGCGAGGGAGACTGCGCAGCTTTCCTCAAAAATGTTACAGCGGTTTATGACGAATATCCGCCGGAAGCGCAAAGCGTGTTGATGAACATAATCGGTACGCACGATACCGAGCGCATAATTACAGCGCTCGCGGGCGAAAGTCCTGTCGGTAAAAGTCAGGACGAGAAGGCTGTATATAAAATGACGGATGAGCAGTACGAAAAAGGTGCGGAGCTTGTAAAGGCAGCGTATCTTCTGAGTATGGTCCTTCCCGGCGTTCCGTGCATTTACTATGGAGACGAGGCGGGTATGCAGGGATATTCAGATCCCTTCAATCGCAGACCGTATATCTGGGGCAGGGAGAATACGGAGCTTATTGCTTTTTACCGTAAGCTTGGCGAAATAAGAAAACGCGAAAAGGCGCTTTTTCTCGGAGATATGAGAGTGGTATATATAGACCGCGATATTCTTTGTATAGAAAGAACATCTGGCAGCGAGCTTATTTGCGCTGTTGTAAACAGAAGTGCGGACGAATATGTTTATTCTTCGGATATGGTATCCGAGGAGCTGATATGCGGAACAAGAGCAAGTAAGATAAGCATAAAACCTATGTCATGTGCGCTGATAAAAGCCCCTGACGACAAAAACGAATACGGAGTATATAAAACAATATGAAAAAGACGTTTTCTATATTTTTGCTTGTGGCGGCTTTGTTTTTATGCTCATGCGAAAAAGCCGATATAGTGATACGCACCGATCTTGACGGTGCGAAAACTACTGATTTTACAGAGACTACCGAAGCTCCGGTTCAGACGGACGCTGAAGGAAAATATACTGTTGTACTGAACAAATCATCCGGCGTATTTCACGTTTCGCAGGATTGCTATCACGCAAAAATAATGAAAGAAGAAAACAGACAAATAATAAAAACAGACGATATAAGCACGCTTATATCGGGAGGATACAGACCGTGCGGAGTATGCTCCGACGAATATCTTGACAAGGAGAACTTGAATAAAAATGATAAATAAGGATTTTGCCTTCGGTGAAAAGACGTTGCGCCTTACCGCATATGCCGAAAACGTTATAAGAGTAAGAATATCCGATAAGTTTGAGCCGACGCTTTTCGAGCGTTACGGAATATGGCGCAAGCCCGACGAGCAGGCGGGAAAGCTTGTATCCGCGAAGAACGGCGTACTTGCGGGATTTCTTTATGCCGAGTATTCGGACGGCGCCATAATATTCTCCTCCGACGGGTTTGAAAGAAAGATAGAACTTTCATGCGGCGATGCAAGCAATATAAGAAAATACTTTGAAGACAAGCTTTCGGGAATGCGTCCGAGCAGAGAACAGGTAATAGGCGACTACTCCGAGTGGGAGAGAAAAACCGTTGACTTTACAAAAGATCCGAAATATTTTTCAATGAAAACCGAAGGAGAGCTTTTCTACGGTCTCGGAGAAAGCAACACGGACAGGCTCATCCTCAACGGAAAGCCGTATCTTGAAAGAATTGTGTATCAGAAGTGCGAGGTAACCGTACCTTTTATAATGACAAAAGCGGGCTACGGAATTCTTTGCAACACTACTTTCTGGCACGGAATAGACGTTTGCTCCAAAAACGAAAATGAGGTTTTGTGGTATCTTCCCGACGGCGAGGTTGACTTCTTTATTTTCGGAGGAAAAACGCTTGCCGAAATAAACGAAAGACTGACTTATATCACAGGAAGACCGATCCTTCTTCCCAAATGGGCTTACGGACTTACATTTGTAGAGCAGTACAATGCCGATCAGTTTGAAGTAATGAGAAATGCGGCGCAGTTCCGCGAGCTTGGACTTCCTTGCGATATGTTCAGTCTTGAACCGGGTTGGATGGCAAAGAGATATGATTTCTCGGTTGATAAAAAGTGGAATACAGATCGTTTTTACATCTGTGATTGGATGCGCGGCGGAAAAGAGCCACGCCCTTATGAGTTTACACAAGCACTTCTGCGCTACGGTTTCAAGCTTCAGCTCTGGCTTTGTTGTCAGCATGATTTTACGGCTTATGAAGAAAAGCTTGCCGGAAATGATACAGATTTCGGAATTCCCGAATGGTTTGAGCATCTTGAAAAATTCTGTTACGACGGCGCAGCGGCGTTCAAGGTCGATCCTTGCCATGTTGTTGATATAACAGACGAAACAAGAACCTATGCAAACGGAAAGAGCGAACCCGAAATGCACAACCTTATGCAGACGCTCTGCGCAAAGGATATGTATCAGGGGGCGGCAAGATACAGAGGCACACGTCCTATGCATCATTTCTGCGGCGGATATACAGGCTCAGGTGCATACACAGCTATGACGACGGGAGACTCGGGTGGCAAGCTGAAAACTCTTGCATGGATACTCAACTGCGGACTTACGGGTATTTCGGCCATGACGTGCGATATGGATATTTACTCAAAGCATACTATTCATTATTGCTTCTTTACGGCATGGTGTCAGCTTAACAGCTGGGCGGGATTTGCTCAGCCGTGGTGGGCGGGCGATGAAATGCAGGCATATTTCACTTTCTACGATAAGCTTCGTTATAAACTTATGCCGTATATTTATTCTACATCTATCTACGGGAATATGACAGGTATGCCTACTTGCCGCGCAATGCCTTACGTCACCGATGACGACGAGGTAAAAGACTCGGTTTATGAGTATATGTTTGGCGAGGACTTCCTTGTCGGTGCATTCTCGGATGAAATATGGCTTCCGAGAGGCAACGAATGGATAGACTATTGGACGGGCAAGCGCTATTCCGGCGGTCAGATGATAAATATAAAACTTCCCGAAGGCAGAGGCGGCGCGCTTTATGTAAAAGCCGGCGCTATAATCCCGACGGAAACTCCGAAGCAGTACACCGACTGCAAGGATGCGTCAGATGTAATTCTTGAAATATATCCGTGCGGCAAGTCCGAGCGCGACTTTTATGAAGACGACGGCGTTTCATTCGGCTATCAAAGCGGTGAAAGAGCGGTTACAAAGATCATCTGCGAGGAAAGCGATTCCGTCGTAAAGATAACAATCGGAAAGCGCATAGGCGATTTCGACGGAATGAAAGATATAAGAACGTATCACATAAAAGCAATGTCGGAAAAGGCGCCCAAAAAGGTTACTGTTGACGGCAAAAAAGCTGATTTTTCATATGAGGACGGGTTTGTTCTGTTTGAAATGAAAAACTCAGGAAAAGCCGAAATAATGTATTGACTTAAAAGAGAATAAAAAAACTCCTCTCCTGCATAAAATTCTGTGCAGAAGAGGAGTTTTATTCATATGGCTTACTTTCGCAGGATATCTTAACCTTGCTGTGCACTTTCTCAACAGGTATTTACGAAAACTGAGAATTATACAGGGTACTGTAAAATCCGCCCTTGCGGAGAAGCTCTTTATGCGTGCCTTGTTCGGTTATCGTACCGTTCTGTACGACTATTATCAAATCTGCGTTTTTGATAGTAGAAAGCCTGTGAGCTATTACAAAGCACGTTTTTCCGCGCATGAGCGTCTGCATAGCCTGCTGTATCTGAATTTCGGTTCGCGAATCAACGTTTGACGTCGCCTCATCCAGAATGAGCATCGGTGCATCCGATAGCATTGCGCGCGCAATGGTTATAAGCTGTTTTTGTCCTTTGGATATATTCACGCCGTCGTCGGAGAGAACCGTATTATATCCGAGCGGAAGATGCTCGATATAAGAATCTATTTTTGCGGCTTTTGCCGCTGCCATAACTTCTTCCTTTGTGGCACTTTCCTTGCCGTAAACTATATTTTCAAATATTGTTCCGTGAAAGAGCCAAGTGTCCTGAAGCACCATTGTGTAGGCTTTGCGCAGTGAAGTACGCGTGATGTCCGTTTCGTCTATGCCATCTATTTTTATCGTGCCGGAATTTACATCGTAAAACCGCATAAGAAGATTTATTATAGTTGTTTTACCGGCACCGGTAGGACCGACTATGGCAAGCGTTTTTCCGGGCATTGCCGTTACCGAAATATCGTGCAGGATCGTTTTTTCCGGCGTGTAGCCGAACGTAACATCCGAAAGAGTCACTTCTCCTTTTGTGGAGGTAAGTGCTTTTGCCGTCGGCGAATCGGATTTTTCGGGATTTTCGTCTATTATTCTGAAAACTCTTTCGGCAGCGGCAAATGCCGACTGAAATTCGCTCATTATATTTGCGAATTCATTTATGGGACCTGCGAATTTTCTTGAATACTGAACAAACTTCGCAACGCCGCCGAGCGATATGAAAAACAGCGTGCCTTCGGCGACTTTTCCGCTTTGCGAGAACATGTAAAGGATTCCGCCGAATATCATAACGAGAGATATTGAAAGATTGTTTATGAAATTTACGGAAGGTCCGAGCGCGGCGCCGTAATAATCGGCTTTGTAATAAGCTTCAACGGAGTCGGCGTTGCGCGCATCAAAGCGTGAGCATATTTCATCCTCACGGTTATAAGCGCGGATGATCTTTCCGCCCGAAAGCATTTCTTCAGCATAGCCGTTAAGCTCGCCGAGCTTCTGCGAACGCATATGGAAAAGCGGGCGCACCTTTTTTGAACGGTAGCGTGTAAACAGAACCGATATCGGAACTGTGACCACAAATACGATTATAAGCGGTTTTGATATTCTCCACATAAAGACAGCAGAGCCTACAACCGTGTAAATACTTGACATTATTTGAACAAGGTCGTGAGAGAGTGAAGAGTTTACCGTATCTATATCGTATGAAATGCGGCTGATTATATCACCTGTTGCGTGAGTGTCAAAATATCCTACGGGGAGGGAAGTCAGCTTTTCAAACAGCTGACGGCGCATTGAATATACTATCTTCTGGCTTAGTTTTATCATAAGTACTGCCAGAATGTATGAAAGAACGCCCGATGCAAGATAGCATATAAGCATTTTTATTATATTTTCTTTTACAGCGGCAAAATCAACGCCGCCTTCGGCAGATATCGCGTCTATCGCGCTACCCGAAAATTCAGGTCCCATAAGCGACAGCTGATTTGAAAGCAGTGTGATTATTATCGCGAACAGAAACAGATGCCAATATTTCAGCATATATCCGCCGAGACGAATAATGACGCCTCGACGGGTTTTTTTGTCGAGTTTTTGCGATGAATTTTTGTTCGGATTGTTTGTCTGTGGGCCGAAACCTTTATTCAACGAAGGCACCTCCCATCTGCGAATCGCTTATTTCCTTGTAGACAGGGCAGCTTTCCAAAAGTTCTTCGTGTGTGCCTGCGCCTATTATCTGTCCTCCGTCAAGAACCATTACGGTATCGCAGTTTTTAACGGAGCTTACTCGCTGGGCGACGGTTATGACCGTCGTGCCATGCATATTCTCTTTGAGCGCGCGACGAAGATTTGAGTCCGTTTTGTAGTCGAGCGCGGAGGAGCTGTCATCAAGAATAAGTATTTCCGGTTTTGCGGCGAGCGCGCGTGAAATAAGGATACGCTGTTTTTGACCACCGGAAATATTCGTTCCGTGCTGTGCGAGCATATGGGAATATCCTTCGGGAAAAGCGGAGATGAAATCATGTGCCTGCGCTGTTTTTGCTGCCGCTGTTATTTCATCGTGCGAAAGATCGCGCCCGAAGCGGATATTTTCTTCTATTGTATCGGTATACAGGAAATCACTTTGCATTGCTACGCCGAATTTACCGTAAAGCTCGCTTTGCGGTATTGTACGTATATCGCGCCCGTCTATATATATTCCGCCGCTGTCAACATCGTAGAAGCGCATTATAAGCTTTATAAGAGTTGACTTTCCGCTGCCGGTAGCGCCTATTATTCCGAGAGAACCGCCCTTTGAAATTTCAAACGAAACATGACTTATATCATTTTTGTTCTTTTCGTAGGAAAAACATATATCCTTTGCCGAAATGAAAGCGTCCGACTTTACAGAGGGAAATTCTTCTTCGCTTTTTAGTGTAATATCCTTTCCGGAGTCAAGTACTTCCGCTATTCTTTTTGCCGAAGCGGAGCTTTTTGTATACATAACAAAAATTCTTGTAACGCTCATCATAGCCATTGATATCAGCGTAAAATATTGCATAAACGCAATTACCGTTTCGGGATCGGACTTTCCGCCCTGAACGCGAGAAGCACTCAGCGCTATTACCGCAACTATTCCGAGATTCATAAGGACTGTCATAACGGGGTTTACGGCACCCATTGTTATTCCCGCGCGAAGCTCATCGGAAACAAGATTTTTGTTTACTTTGTCAAAGCGGTCGTGCTCGTGCTCGGACTTTGAAAGTGCTTTGATAACCCGTATGCCCTGCGAATCCTCACGTACAACTCTTGTCATTTTGTCAACGGAGTGCTGAACCTTTGTGTAAAGCGGAACGCCCTTTTTTGAAATGAAATATACGGTGATGAAAATAAACGGCAGGACAGCTATCATTGCGAGGGCGAGGTAGCTGTCCATAAAAAGCGTTATCGCAATTCCGCCGATCAGAAGTATCGGCGCACGGACGCCCATTCTCTGCATCATATTCACAAAGTGGTGCAGATTGTACGTATCGGTTGTTATTCTGGATTCAAGCGACGGAATGGTAAAATTATCTGTTTGCGACGGAGAAAGTCGCATCGTTTTTGAGAACAGATCACTTCTCAGCGATTGTGCAAAGTTGCTTGCAGTCTTTGCTGCCATTCGGTTTGCACAGATATTGCAGGCACAGGCGAGTGCCGCACAAAACATCATTATAAGTCCCCATAAAACGATACGCCACACATTTTCTGTGGCTACAACGTCACGAAGAATTATGCTAAGTATGTACGGAAGCGCAAGTTCTACCAGTGTGCCGAACGTTTTTATCGTAAGTCCTATGCCCATTTTGCCGTAAAAGGGCTTAAGATAACGCAGCATAAGTTTCATTTTTTAAAATTCCTTTCGTAAAAACCCTCGCATACGCGAGGTTTTTTCGATTATTGCTTTTTTGATTTTTTAAGCATTTCGGAAATTTCCGCAACACTTTTATTTATGTATTCTCCGAGTGCGTCGAACCCTGCAAAGGTGTTGTATACGGTGAGTTTATCAAAGCTGTTGGCGCAGGGAAGTTCAAGAGAAATTATCATGTCTTCCATGCCATCGGAAAATATCTTTGGTCGTGCGTTTTCGGAAAGCGAGGAGAAAATTCCAGCTTCGAAAATACATTCCGGCGCAAGGTCGGTTATCTCTCCGCTGACAGGCTTTGCATGACTTTTGGTTATTACCGTAATTTCAATGGAGTTTGAAGCATCATTGTACGTCGCGCGGAGTAGAACCCTGCCGCTTTCGGTACAGCGAGCCGCCGCATATATCATTCTGGATATGATAAACACAGTTGCTCGCGGAGTGATGACGCAGTAACGGTTGCATGCCACACTTCTGTCAGTTTCGGTGTGGATGCTTATCCCTCTTGCGCGAAAGGCTCCGCCAAGCTTTGATGATAAAGGACGGAGAATATTTTCTATATCGAATATAGCTTTTTGGCAATCAAAGTCGAAGCGCATATCCTCCATAAACTTATCTATATCTCCGTAAAGTCTTATCATGGCGCTACTCGGCAAATTGTCCGGAGGCTTTATTCCGAAAAGTTCGGCTTCGGATGCCGCAGACATGACAGGCTTTATATTTTCTATATCACACGATTGAAGAACAGAAAATAAAGAGAAAACAAGATACAGACCGTCCTTTGCGGTCTTTCTGAAAACAAAAGCTCTTGAATATGGGGTGACGTTAGTAAAAACGGTGAAGTTTTCAACGCCGGAAAACACTTCTTCCGGATTTGTCAGATGCGGAGCTATCTTTGCGCCGCACCTGACTTTGGGAAGATGCTTTCTTGTGCTTTCATTTTTGTATATTACTTTTCCGTATTTATCTGTTACGATTATCGGAAAAGGAGCGGACGAAAACAATTCGCACGATATTGTCAAAGGATATCACCAACCCGAAAAAATTTATACAGTGTGGATTTTGTTGCTGAAGTCCGCGTTTTCGGAATCGAGAGCGTGGAGCTTTGCTTTTCTTGCTTCAAAAAATTTAACCGCTACCTGTTCAAACAGAGCATATGTCAGGACGTCTTCATCCTGAATAGCCCAAGGCTTTACAGCCTCGCGAAGGCTTGCAAGCTCAGGTTTGAGCATATCTGCGGGGCGGCAGGTTATCGGCTTTTCATTTCCGATTATCTGCTTTCTGAATTCGGGAGAAATTTCAACAGGTGTTTTGCCGTATTCTCCGCGAACAAGTCCTTTGAATTCTTTTGTTACCATCTTGTAACGCTCGCCGCCGATAACATTGAACACTGCCTGCGTGCCTACTATCTGTGAGCTGGGTGTTACAAGCGGAGGATAACCGGCGTCTTTACGAACGTTCGGTACTTCCGCAAGAACCTCGGAGAGAAGTTCACTCTTTCCCGCCTGTTTGAGCTGGGAGATGAGGTTTGAGAACATTCCGCCCGGAACCTGATAACGAAGCGTATTTACGTTTACTTTCAGAACCTTCGGGTCGAGAAGACCGTCTTTGATGAACTGCTCGCGCACCTTTGTGAAGTGATCTGCTATGGGCTGAAGTTTTTCGAGATCGAGACCTGTGTCGTATTCTGTGCCGGCAAGAGCGGCTACGAGCGACTCTGTGGGCGGCTGACTCGTTCCCATTGCAAGGGGAGAGATTGCCGTGTCAACTATGTCGCAACCGGCTTCGATCGCTTTGAGAAGCGTCATTGAAGCAAGACCGGATGTGTAGTGAGTATGAAGCTCAACGGGTACTGACACAGCGGCTTTTACTTTCTTTACAAGGTCATATGCAGCATAAGGTGTGAGAAGTCCCGCCATATCCTTTATGCAGATAGAGTTTGCGCCCATGCTTTCAAGCTGTTTTGCGTACTGTGCAAACTTTTCGTTCGTGTGAACAGGGCTGGTTGTGTAGCTTATAGCCGCCTGAACGTGACCGCCTTCTTTTATGGTGGCTTTTATTGCCGTTTCAAGGTTGCGGGGATCGTTGAGAGCGTCAAAAATTCTGATGATATCAATGCCGTTTGCAATGGACTTCTGAACAAAGTATTCGACAACGTCGTCCGCATAGTGACGGTAGCCGAGAATGTTCTGACCTCTGAACAGCATCTGGAGTTTTGTGTTTTTAACTGCTGCTCTTATCTTGCGCAGTCTGTCCCACGGATCTTCGCCGAGAAAACGGATGCATGCGTCGAATGTCGCGCCGCCCCATGCTTCAAGGGAATAATAACCGACTTTATCCATCTGTTCGAGGATGGGAGCCATCTGGTCCATTGTCATTCTCGTTGCGACGAGCGACTGATGCGCGTCGCGGAGAACGGTTTCACAAATTTTAACTTTAGCCATATTTATACCTTATTACCTTTCGCCAATTATTTGAACAGGGCAAGGAATACTCCCGCCGCGATAGCCGAACCGATAACGCCTGCGACGTTCGGTCCCATTGCGTGCATAAGAAGATAGTTGTCTGGGTTTTCCTCTCTGCCGACCTTCTGAGCAACACGTGCAGCCATAGGAACTGCGGAAACGCCTGCGGCACCGATAAGAGGATTGATCTTTCCGTGAGTTATCCAGCACATGAACTTGCCGCCGAGAACTCCGCCGACAGTTGAGAGCATAAACGCGCAAAGACCGAGACCGATTATCATCAGCGTAGGCAGTGACAGGAAGTTTTCTGCATTTGCCGTAGCGCCGACGGAAACTCCGAGGAAGATCGTAACGATATTCATAAGCTCATTCTGAGCGGCTTTTGAGATTCTGTCCGTAACGCCGGAAACGGTTAGCAGGTTGCCGAACATAAGGAAGCCTATGAGCGGAGCGGCGTCGGGAAGGATTATCGAAACGAGAACGGTAACGATTATCGGGAAAGCGACAAGCTCAAGCTTTGAAACGGAACGAAGCTGTTCCATTTTTATTGCGCGCTCTTTTTTCGTTGTAAGGAGCCTCATTATCGGCGGCTGGATCATAGGAATCAGCGCCATATACGAATAAGCGGCAATTGCTATTGCGCCGAGTCTGTGCGGAGCGAGGATTTTTGTTACAAGAATAGCCGTAGGACCGTCAGCTCCGCCGATTATACCGATAGCGGCAGCTTCTTCAACTGTGAAGCCGAGAAGAAGTGCACCGGCAAATGCGGCAAATACGCCGAGCTGTGCCGTTCCGCCCATAAAGAGACGCTTAGGGTCTGCAATAAGGGGAGAGAAATCTGTCATAGCGCCGACGCCGAGGAATATCAGTGACGGATAAATTCCGAGCTTTACTCCGAGATAGAGAAAGTCTATGAGGTTGCCTTTCTTTATGACGTTGAGTATTGAAAATTCAAAGTTCGGATCGCTGCTGATGAACAGATCCGAGTGGAAAAGGTTTGCACCCGGAATGTTCGCAAGGAGCATACCGAAAGCAATCGGCAAAAGGAGCAGCGGCTCAAAGCCTTTAACGATCGCAAGGTATACGAGTACGCCGATGATGACGTACATTATAAGTGTTTTTATGAGAAGGGACGAGTCAAGCTGAAATTGGTGAAGACCTGTCGATTCCCATATTTTTTCGAGAAATTCGATCAAGAAAGTTCACCTCCGTTTTTCATTTTTATCTGAAAATTCAGGAAAGTGAAACGAGGAGGTCGCCTGTCTTTACTGTGGAGCCTTTTGCAATTGCGTATGTTACTGTGCCGTTGTCGGGAGCAGTGATCTCATTTTCCATCTTCATTGCTTCAAGAACGCAGAGGATATCGCCTTTCTTTACTGTCGCGCCGGAGGCTACGTTCATTTTAAGAACCGTTCCGGGCATCGGAGCGTTTACGTTTACTTTTCCGCCTGCGGGAGCTGCTGCGGGCGCAGGTGCAGTTGCTGCGGGGGTCGGTGCTGTTGCAGGCTGCTTTGCTATGGGAGCGGAAGCTGCCGCGCCTGTTTCTTCAACGGTTACATCATATGTTTTGCCGTTTACAGTTACTGTGTATCTTTTCATTATAATATCCTCCGTAAATTAAAATCTTTTCTTAAAGGAAACAACGCGGAAGTTCTCCGGAGCTTTTCCTTCATATGCCGCGATTGCGGCTATTATTGCGGCAACGGTTTCGCTTTCGTCATCGGACGAAGGAGCGACAGTCGCTATCGGTGCGGGCGCGGGAGATTCCGACTTTGATTTCTTTTCCTTCTTTGCGCTTATTGCGGAGAAGACAGGAATAAGAATTTTAAGTACGATATAGAGCAGGGCGATTATGCCGAGCACCATAAGCATACCGAGACCGAGAGTCTGAAGTCCGAGACCGACCGCGTTTTCAACCATAAGAAGCATAGGCATTGAAGCTACCTCCTTATGCAAACATTTCAAGCGCAGAAGCCACTCTTGCGCGAAGTTCCGAAGCTTCGATTATATCATCAACGTAGCCTTTTTTTGCGGCTTCGAGAGGAGAAGCGTTTTCACTTGCCCACTTATCGGCGATTTCTTTTACTTTTGATTCATCATAAACCTCGCCGAGAAATTCAACGGCGGATACGGGATTCATCGGCGATATCTTCGCGCGGTCGAGGGCGAGGACAAAGTCTGCACCGAGCGCCTTTGAGCCGAGAACGGAATATGCCGTTCCGTAGGCTTCGCCCGTTATGACTGTCACCTTGCGGGCAGACGCCGAATATGCCATGGCAAGCTCTGCGAGTTTACCGGCAACGCCGCCGATTTCTATTTTATCCGTCGTGCCGACGCCGACACCGTCCACAAGAGTGACGACGGGGACGTCGATGGTGCGACAGAGCTTTATCAATTTTACTGCCTTTTCGCAGGCGCCGGGACACATTTTGCCGTCCTTGAAAGACGGATTGTTTGCGATGACACCGCAGACTCTGCCGTTCATCGAGGCAAGACCGACCGTCATCTGCGGAGCGCGTTTTGCGAAAAGCTCCGTAAAGCTGCCTGCGTCAAAAAGACTTCCGATGACAGAGTGAACGTCATATTTCGGATTTTCAAATACGGAAGCGTCAAACGCTCTGTTGCCGTCGTCCGTAGTTATCATTTCGGGAGTGAAATATTTGCAGAGATCTCTTGCGGCAAGACAAGCTGCCGCATCGTCCTTTGCCGTGATAGCCGAAACGCCCGTTTCTGCGAGCTTTTCGGGTTTGCCGAGAGTTTTGTCTTCGAGCATTGAGGAGGGAACCATATAAAGAGAGCCTGTCTTTTCGGCAACGATTATTACGTCGCAAAGGGAGGCGGCAACGGCTCCCGCACCTCCGCACGGACCGGCTACGACCGCAATCGTCGGTATCATGCCCTTGGAGAACGCGAGAGAGGAAATGACCTCTCCGCAAGCGTTGAGGGCGTCCGAGCCTTCGTCGATTTTCGCACCTGCGCTGTCAAAAACGCCGATAACGGGGGCGTTTACCTCCAGTGCCATCTCGATGATTTTGCAGATTTTCTTTGCGTGTGCCTTTCCCATCGCTCCGTGCAGACGGGAATAATCCTGCGAGAAAGCGAATACCAAAAGTCCGTCAATCGAACCGTAGCCGGTTACAACGGGGCAGAAGTCCTCGTCGCTGTCGCCGCCGATAAAAGCGCCGACTTCCGCAAATGTTCCTTCGTCGAAGATAATATCCATGCGGGCGCGTGCGGTAAGTTTTCCGGCTTTTTCAAGCTCTGCGGAAGCTTCCGAACGACGGGCATTGATTATCTCGCGCAATTTCTGGGTACTTTGTGCCATAATTTATTTCCTTTCATGGTTTTGAATGTTTTGCTTTTTCGGTCGGGACCAATCTATCCCAACATACATATACATAGTATATCATATTATAAAAAAATATCAATAGAAAAAAGTAAAAAAAGCGTCCGCAGATTATTTTGCGGACGCATTTTGCTCATGTTTTATATTATTTTTTGAGCTTCTTTACGATTTCTTCCGTATCGGAGGCTATCATAAGCTCTTCGTTTGTGGGAAGAAGGTAAACGAGAACCTTTGAATTCTCCGTTGAGAGCTTTACGGTATTCGGCTGACGGAACATCTTTGCGTTGAGCTCGGTGTCTATTTCTATTCCGAAATATGTCATATCCTTGCATACTCTTTCGCGGAGTTCGGGGTTGTTTTCGCCCATACCCGCGGTGAATACGATGGCATCAAGACCATCCATTGCTGCGGTGAACGCGCCGATGTATTTCTTTACCTGATATGCAAGTATGGAAGCGGCGAGGTATGCGCGATGATTACCTTCGAGAATTCCTTTTTCAATATCGCGGCTGTCGGAGGAGTAGCCGGAAATGCCGAGAAAACCGCATTTCTTGTTCATAAACTCGCTCATCTCGTCCGGAGTGAAGCCTTCTTTTTTCATGATATAAGTTACGATCGCGGGATCTATCGAGCCGCAACGAGTACCCATTTCAAGACCGTCAAGAGGAGTGAAGCCCATCGTTGTGTCGATGCACTTTCCGCCCTTTACTGCGGATATTGAAGAGCCGTTGCCGATGTGGCAGGTGATGATCTTTGTCTCTTCTACGGGTTTATCCATAAGCTTTGCCATTTCTCTTGCTACAAAGCGGTGGGATGTTCCGTGAGCACCGTAACGACGAATCTTGTATTTTTCTATCATTTCATAGGGAATAGGATATGTGTAAGCGTATTCGGGCATCGTCTGATGGAATGCCGTATCGAATACAAGCACCTGAGGGGTGTTCGGCATAACGGCTGTGCAACCCTCTATGCCCATAAGGTGCGCACCTGTGTGAAGAGGAGCAAAGTCGCGGCAGAGTTCAAGCTTTTCAAGAACTTCGGGGGTTACAAGGCAGCTTTCAAAGAAATAAGGACCGCCATGCACCACGCGGTGACCTACGGCTTCAATCTCGCTCATATCTTTTATGCAACCGAATTCGGGATTTGTTAGATATTCGACTACTGTTTTCATTGCAACGGCGTGATTGGGCATTGCAATTTCGTTTTTGATTTTTGTTCCGTCTGCAAGCTTGTGTTCGATGATACCGTCAATACCGATTCTTTCGCAAATACCTTTGGAAAGGACTTCGGCTGTGTCGGTGTTGAAGAGCTGATACTTAAGCGACGAGCTTCCTGCGTTTACAACAAGTACTTTCATTTTTTGATTTTTCCTCCGTTTCCGCTTGATTAAATGGATGTTAAGCGGTATAATAAATTCATACAAAAATTATTATACAGCAACTTTTCCGCGATTGCAACCCCAATTTCCCGAAAAAGGAGTTTTTTATGAAGATTTGCGCAGTAATATGCGAATACGACCCGTTTCATTCTGGACATAAGCATCAGATAGATAAACTGAAAAATGAAGGCTATGCCGTTGTCGCCATAATGAGCGGAAGTTTTACTCAGCGCGGAACCGCAGCGACAATATCAAAGTACGACCGTGCGGAATCGGCCGTGAAATGCGGAGCCGACCTTGTGCTTGAGCTGCCGTTTCCGTATTGTGCTTCCGGAGCGTCGGTGTTTGCCGCAGGCGGAGTGCATATAGCAAGCAGTCTCGGCGTGGTTGATTTTCTTGCTTTCGGCAGCGAGCAGGGAGACTCGGAGATGATAAAGACCGTTGCGGAAAATATGCTTTCGGAAGAATTTTATTCCGCTTTGAAATCGGAAAAGGCGGATTTCGGAAGCTACTCGCAAAGGTGTATTTCGACGTATGAAAAGCTTTACGGAAAAAGTCCGGTTCTTGAAGGCTCAAACGATCTTCTGGCGCTTGAATACGTCAAGGCGATTTTGAAAACAAATTCGGAAATAAAACCTCTTGCCGTGAAAAGAGAAGGACAAGCCTACGGAAAAACGTCCGGCGAAGGCTTTCTTTCCGCTTCTTCGGTGAGAAAAATGATATATTCCGGCGACAAAGAGGGGATAAGGTCGGCTGTTCCGGCACCTTCGGCGGAGGCGGTAATCGCCGCTATGGACTGCGGCGGGTTCGCAATGACCGAAAAATTGTTTCTTCCGTATGCGGCGCATTTCAGACTTTCGTATGCAAGTCTGCCTTCGGAAACCGCCGAAATGACGGATGAACTTTTCGGCAGACTGGTCGCTTCCGCGCGGAGCGCCCGCTCATTTGACGAACTTATATCGGGAGCGCAGACGAAAATGTATTCGGAGTCAAGGATTCGCCGCGCTATGCTCTTTTCGCTTCTCGGCGTAAAAGCGAGCGACATAACAAAGCCTGCGTTTTCCGTGCTTTTGGGCGCGGGAAAAACAGGCAGGGAAATACTTGCAAAGATAAAAAAGACGTCGGATTTCCCGATAATAACAAAGCCCGCAGACTATACGCTTTTCGGAGAGGGCGCAAGGCGAGGATTTGAGATGCTTATGAGAGCGGAATCGTTGTGGACGCTTGCGCTCAGTCGTCCCGACGAAGCGGGAGCGCTCATGAGAAAAATTCCGTATATAGCGGGGGAATAAAAATGTTTTATGATGTTATAGTCGTCGGAGGGGGACCTGCCGGCGCGACGTTTGCCCGTCTTGCGGGGAAGTTTGCCCGCGTATTGTTGATAGACGGAGCGCCGCTGCGCTTCGGTGATAAGGGCAAGCCTTGCGGCGGACTTCTTGCGCCGGACGCGCAAAAGGTGCTCCGAAAGTCAGGACTTTCCGTGCCGGAGGACGTTCTTACCGAACCGCAGATAGATTTTGTGAAGACGATAGACTGCAAAAGCGGAATCATAAGAAACTACGAAAGGACTTACATAAATGTTTCGCGGGAAAGATTCGACCGCTGGCTTATTTCGCTTTGCGATGAAGTTGTAACGGTCGCCTGCGGAATATGCGTAAATATCGAAAAACAAGGCGATGCTTTTTATATTGAGTACAGAAACGGTAAAGGCGAAGTCGCAGCCGCAACGTGCAGATATCTTGTCGGTGCGGACGGTGCGGCGTCGGTTGTCAGAAGATTTGCTTTTCCGGGCGCAAAGCCAAGAATGTATACGTCGATTCAGCAGTGGTTTCGGAATAAGGACAGCGCTCCGCTTTACTCCTGTATTTTTGACGAAAGCATAACGGATTGCTGTTCGTGGTCGATATCGAAGGGCAGATATACGGTTTTCGGCGGAGCGTATCCTATGGACATGCCTATGGAGAGATTTGAAAATCAGAAAAAAGTACTTCGGCGCTTTGGATATATACTTGAAGATCCCGTGAGAACGGAGTGCTGTCTTGTGCTTCGTCCGCGTGCGGAAAAGGATTTCTTTCTCGGAGAGGACGGAGTGTTCCTGATAGGCGAAGCCGCAGGATTTGTAAGTCCCAGCTCGCTTGAAGGAATAAGCTACGCCATAAAGAGCGGCGAGGCTCTCGCGAATGCGCTCGCGTGTAAAGCTCCGCATAAGTCGTATAGATTGTTGACGGCGAAAATAAGAGCAAGACTTATGCTGAAAACACTGAAATGCCCGTTTATGTATTATCCCCCGCTCAGACGCTTTGTTATGAAAAGCGGAATTATGAGTGCAAAAAAAGACGAAAACAATTGAAAAACCGCGCAGGCAAATCACGAGCCTGCGCGGTTTTTGTGTCATTTGGCGGAGTAAGCGCGTAAAATGTCATAGCGGAGCTGCTATGGAGGCGAAGATGATTTTTTATAAATATCACGGTTGCGGAAACGATTTTATCCTGATAGACGAGATGAAAAACGTCGATTACAGATCGCTTGCCGTCAGAATTTGCGAGCGCAGAACGGGAATAGGCGCCGACGGACTGATAGTCTGTTCGAGGCATCCGCCGTCGATGCGGATATTCAACAGCGACGGTACGGAAGCAAGTATGTGCGGAAACGGAATACGCTGTGCTGCAAGGTATTTTGCCGATACGGGCATATCCGGAGAGAAGTTCGGCGTGCGCACGCTGGACGGGGTGAAAACTTTGGAACTTTGTCGTGGCGGAGAGATACTTGTTGACATGGGAGAAGCGCATTTTTCCACTGCGGGAGGCTTTTGCAAGACGTATATGCTTGACGGGAGAAAGGTGCTGTTTTACGAGGTTTTTGTCGGATGCGCTCATGCCGTTGTTTTCTGTGACGACATATATCGCGAGCTTTTGTTCGGCACAGCGGCGAAGCTCAGCTGCTGCGAGCTTTTTCCGCAAAAGATAAATGTCGATCTTGTGCGCGTGGACGGCAGGAGAGAGCTTACGGTGAGGACTTTTGAGCGCGGAGCGGGGTATACGGCTGCGTGCGGAACGGGGGCGTGCGCTTCGTACGCTGTGGCAAGAAAGCTGAAGCTTTGCGACGAAAAGGTTACCGTGCATTTTGAGCTTGGCTCGCTTTGTGTTTCCGGCGGAGAACATATCAGACTTTGCGGAGGAGCGGAGCTTGTTTTCAAAGGAGAATGGGGTGAATAACTGAAATGAAAGGTACTTACACGGCGCTTGTCACGCCTTTTTCGTATGACGGAATAAACATAGAAAAGCTTAAAGAACTTATAGAATTTCAATATGAAAACGGTTCGGACGGAGTTGTTCTGCTGGGTACTACGGGCGAATCGCCAACGATAAGCGAAAAGGAATCGGATACGATCATTTCGGCGGGACTTGAGGCTTGCGAAGAAAAGCTTGACGTTCTGGTGGGGTGTTCGTCCTGCGATACGGCTGAAGCGGTAAAAAAATGCAGGAGAGCGGCGGCGCTCGGAGCAAAAAAGCTACTTGTGCTTACTCCTTATTACAACAAAACGAACAGCGAGGGAATGCGCAGGCATTTTCTTACGATAGCCGAAGCTTCGGAGGTGCCGATAATAATTTACAATGTGCCGTCTCGGACGGGATGTTCGGTGGATATCGAAACTCTTGCCGAGCTTTCGGAAAATGAAAATATTATCGGAATAAAAGAAGCGAGCGGCAATATTTCGTACGCCGTGCGGGCCGCAAGACTCATAAGCGACGATTTCTTTATGATGAGCGGCTGCGATGATATAACAGTGCCGCTTATGTCCGTAGGCGCTTTGGGGGTGATATCGGTAGCGTCGAACATCGTGCCGCGAAAAGTCAGCTCGATGACAAAGGCTTTTCTTTCGGGTGATACGAATAAAGCGAGGAAGATTCAGCTTGAACTTCTCCCGCTTATATCGGCGTTGTTCTGCGAGGTGAATCCCATTCCGGTAAAGACCGCAATGAATCTTATGGGCATGAACGTAGGCGGACTTCGCCTGCCGCTTTTCGAAATGTCGGAGCGCGGCGGGAAAATACTTAAAGAAGCCATGCGGAAGGAAAAACTGATATGACAGGCAGAGAAATATCCGAGAAGATAAAAAACTCCGAAAGAAAAACTCCCGTAAAAGCATATATATCGGCATCGGAAAAGCCGAATATGCCGAATTGCAAGGTGTTTGGCAGCTCGGGTTTTTTTGTAGCTTTCGGCGCATGGGAGGATATGGAGAGATATCTTTCGGAGCGAGCAGATAAAATACGCGATATCGAGGTAGAAGTGGCGTCGCGGAAAACGGCGCTCTGTCAGGCGGATCTTCTGTCGGTCGATGCGAGAGTCGAGTACGGAGCGCATATAAGAGAGGGCGCGGTGATAGGGAAAGACTCCGTTATAATGCACGGAGCAGTTATAAATTCCGGCGCGGTGATAGGAGATGGCACGATGGTTGATATGAACGCCGTCGTCGGTTCATGCGCTGTAATAGGAAAGAACTCTCATATCGGAGCGTGCGCGGTTATCGCGGGAGTGCTTGAGCCTCCGTCGGCGCTTCCGACGAGGATAGGAGACGGTGTTTTTGTCGGAGCGGGGGCTGTCGTTCTTGAGGGAATTTGCATCGGTGATAATGCCGTTATCGGAGCGGGGGCTGTCGTTACACACGACATTCCGAGCGGAGCGGTCGCGTTAGGCGTCCCTGCGAAGGTTGTAAAAAGTCGGGACGATATCGGGAAAAAAGCCGATATAAACGGTGATCTGCGATGAATGCATCGGAGCATTACAGGGCACTTCACCGAATAGCCGAAGAAGGTTTTTGCGAATTCGAAACGAAAAAATATATACTCGGTGCAATTGAAAATATGGGTTGCGCAATATATGAAGTCGGCAAAACGGGCGTACTTGCGTATTTTGATTTCGGGAAAAGCACAACATCAGCTTTCCGTGCCGAAATGGACGCGCTTCCGATAACCGAAAAGACCGGTCTTCCGTTTGCTTCGGAAAACGTCGGATGCATGCATGCGTGCGGTCACGATGCACATATGGCTATGCTTTTGTCGCTTGCCGAAAGGCTTTCAAAAGGCTGTGATGTTCTGTGTAATGTACTGTTAATATTTCAGCCGGCGGAGGAAAAACGCGGAGGAGCAGAGACGGTTGTGTCGTCGCCTGATTTTCTTCGCATTGCGCCGGAAAGGATATTTGCAATTCATCTGCGACCGCAACTTGAAAAAGGGAAGCTTTTCTCGGGGATCGGCGCAATATACGCAGGCTCTTCGGAAATTGTTGCGACATTCTGTGGCGAGCAGGCACACATAACGGAAAATATAAAAAACGACGCTTTGGAAAACGCGGCAAGATTTTATATCGGGACAAAATATCAGGCGAAGGAAGAAGGGCTTTTGATAAGATTCGGAAGACTGTGCGCAGGGACGGCGGGCAACGTAACGCCTTGCCTGGCGGAGCTTTGCGGAACGATGAGGTATTTTTCAGAGCCGGAAAAGATATCGGAGACAGAAATTCTTCTCCGAAAGGCGAAGAAGTACGGGGGAGAAGTGCATATATTCGAATATGCTCCGCCTGCGCGCAACAGCGGGGAGCTTTTTGAACTTTCCGGATGCAGCAGACTTTCGGAACCTATTTTGTGTGCCGACGATTTTTCCGTGTATGGACGGGTATGTCCCCACCCGCTTTATATGCTTTTGGGAACGGGTGATACGCCGCCGCTCCATTCGGATGAATTTGCCTTCGACGAGAGCATACTTCGGTTCGGAGAAGAAAAGCTCTTTTACATTGTGCGCAACGAGAAAATTAGCAAAGTTATATAGAGGACTGCAAATTTAAGTTGGATGATTTCATAAAATCCACATCAAAAGGGGGTTGATTTATAAATTTTAGCACTTAAAGATAAAGAGTGCTAATCTTTTTACAATTCGTTAACAAAATGTGCTATATTTTTTTCTCCTTGTGTGATACTATAATTACGCTGAAAGAAAAACAGCGATAAAAAAGAAATCAGACAGCAGAAGGAGGAATTATTATGCTTGAACTGATACCTTTTATTTCTAATAACAGAGTTTCAAATTATGATCCTTTCAAAGATATGGAAAACTTTGAAAAGCACTTTTTCGGTACGGACAGAATATCCTCTTTTAAGACGGATATAAAAGATAACGGCAACGAATATTTGCTTGAAGCAGATCTTCCCGGATTCAAGAAGGAAGATATAGACGTAAATCTTGAAAACAACTACCTTACGATAAAAGCGGAAAGAAAAGTTGAAAACGAAGAAAAAGACAAGAAGGGCAGATACATTCGTTGCGAAAGAAGTTACGGCTCGTTTGTAAGAAGTTTTGACGTCTCCGATGTGGATACCGATAAGATAACCGCCTCGTATGAGGACGGTGTTCTTAAGCTCAATATGCCGAAGAAAGAAAACGCTTTGCACACAGCCAAAAAGCTTGAAATAAAATAAAACACAAACGATAAAAAACGCACCTGAAAAGGTGCGTTTTTTATTGTATTGACAAGCAAAAAAATATGTGATATAGTGATTTCAGTAAATATGAAAGGACAAGAAGAATATGTCACAGTCGGTAGAAGAGATTAAGAACAAAAAAGCCTTTATATGCGATATGGACGGCGTGATATATCACGGAAACAGACTGCTTCCCGATGTTCACGAATTTGTGGACTGGCTTTACAAAAACAACAAGAAATTTTTATTCCTTACAAACAGCAGCGAACGCTCTCCGAGAGAGCTTTCACAGAAGCTTAAAAGAATGGGGCTTGATGTAAGCGAAGATCACTTTTATACAAGCGCACTTGCAACGGCGTCTTTTTTGTCAAGCCAAAAGCCCGGCTGCAGCGTTTATGCAATAGGCGAGCCCGGACTTGTAAACGCTCTTTACGACGCGGGACTCAGTATGAACGATTATAATCCCGACTATGTTGTGTTCGGTGAAACGAGAGCGCTGAATTACGAAAAGATAGAACACGCTGTACAGCTCGTTCTTGACGGCGCAAAGCTTATAGGCACAAACTCCGATATGACGGCTCCCGGCGAAAACGGTATAATTCCTGCATGCCGTGCCCTTATTTCTCCCATTGAAATGGCTACGGGTAAAAGCGCGTACTTTATAGGCAAGCCGAACCCGCTTATTATGCGTCACGCGCTGAAAAAGCTCGGTACTCATCGCGAGGAAACTATAATTATAGGTGATAGAATGGATACCGATATAATATCGGGAATAGAAAGCGAATTCGATACCGTGCTTGTTATGAGCGGCGTTACATCGATAAGCGACATAGGTAAGTTCCCGTACCGCCCGACCTATGTTATGAAGGGCGTCGGAGAAATAGCCGAACTGGGATGAAAAAATTATTGGCGGCAGTAGCGTGTGCGGCGTTTCTATTCGGGCTTTGTTCGTGCAGATCTTCCGAAAAAAGATATACCGCATCGACATTTGAATATTTTGACACAATAACTGAAGTCATAGGGTATGCTTCTTCCGAAGAAGAGTTTGAAAATACGAAAAACTATATATTTTCAGAGCTTGAAAAATATCATAAACTCTATGATATTTATAATTCATATGATGGAATTGCAAATATAAACACCGTAAACTCTTCGCGAAAGCCGACAAAGGTCGAGAGGGAACTTATCGACCTTATTGAATTCGGAAAAAACATATATCCTGTTACTTGCGGAAAGATGAATATCGCTATGGGTACGGTGCTTTCTCTGTGGCATGACTGTCGCGAGGAAGGGACGCGGTTCCCCGAAGAAGCCGAGCTTATATCGGCTTCGGAGCACTGCAGTATCGACGATATAATCATTGATAAAGAAAACGGAACGCTCTTTCTTGCGGATGAAAAGATGAGCCTTGATATCGGTGCGATAGCCAAAGGCTACGCTGCTGAAATGATATCGGAGGCGCTTCGCGAAAAAGGAATATCCGGCTATCTTATAAGCATCGGCGGAAACGTCTGCACCGTAGGCTCAAAGCCTGACGGAGAGATGTGGACTGTGGGAATTGAAAATCCTGACGGCGGATTTTTTGAAAAGGTGTGTGTTTCGGATATGTCCGTTGTCACAAGCGGATCGTATCAGCGATACTTTGAGCTTGACGGCGTGAGGTATCATCATATAATTGATCCCGATACGCTTATGCCGAAGAACGATTATGTTTCGGTTACAGTAATTTCAGAGGATTCAGCGCTTGCCGATACGCTTTCGACTGCGCTTTTCAATATGGATATCGGGCAAGGAAAAACACTTCTTTTATCGTTTGAAAATGCATACGCTATGTGGGTAACGGCGGAAGGAGAGAAGATCTATTCCGATGGTTTTGAAAGATTTATAGTAAAAAACGGACTTTGAAAAAAGTCCGTTTTTGTTTTATTTGTATTCCGGTTTACCGTTCCAATCCGTGCCGTTCCAATCGAAATACAGCTCGCTGTATTTGTTTTCAAAAAACATAGGCAGATACATGGAAAAGTTCGGTGAAAGTCTCTCCGAATTTCTGAGTTCTTCCGGCGACATCCATGTGATGCTGCCTTCGACGGTTTCGGGAAGAAGCACGCCGTAGAATTTGCTTGTTTTATAAAGAAATTCAAGGTAGCAATCGCCGTTTTGCTTGTTTCCCCAGTGAACTACGCCGCAAAGCCGCAGATCGGATACGTCAAGTCCCGTTTCTTCCTTTGCCTCGCGCGCGGCGGCGTCATAAAACGGCTCTCCCTTTTCGACATGACCGCCGGGAAAAGTCAGACCGGGCCACGAGCCTCGTCTGTCAAGCACAAGAACCTTTCCGGTGCTTTTATTTTCTATCATTATCATATTTACGATTTCCGTTTTTGTTATTTTCACGCGCACACCTCGTATATTACTGTTTGAAATCGCCCCGAAATGTTTTCGGGGCGATTTTCTGGCTTATTTGTTTACTTTGCTTTTGACTTCTTCTACAGCTCTCTTTGTGAAATCCTCTATTGTGAGTTGACCGAGTTCGCCTTCGCTTCTGCTACGTACCGCAACGAGTCCTTCTGCCATTTCCTTGTCGCCCACAACGAGCATATAAGGAACTTTCTTCAGCTGAGCTTCTCTTATCTTGTAGCCTATCTTTTCGTTTCTTGCGTCAACTTCTACGCGCAGATGATTTTCTTCAAGTATGTCTTTGACCTTGTTTGCGTATTCAATGTGGCCTTCGCCTATGGGAAGAATCTTTACCTGAACGGGAGCGAGCCAGAGAGGGAAAGCGCCTGCGTAATGCTCGGTGATGATACCGATAAATCTTTCGATAGAGCCGAGAACAACGCGATGGATCATTACGGGACGATGCTTTTCGTTATCGGCACCCATATATTCAAGCTCAAACCTTTCGGGAAGCTGCATGTCGAGCTGGATCGTGCCGCACTGCCACGTTCTGCCGAGACAATCCGAGAGGTGGAAGTCGAGCTTCGGACCGTAGAATGCACCGTCGCCTTCGTTTATAACGTAATCCTTACCCATTTCGGAAACAGCTTCTTTAAGTGTTTCTGTTGCGAAATCCCAATCCTTTATGTCGCCCATATGGTCTTCGGGCATTGTGGAAACTTCAATCTGATATGAAAGACCGAATACTGAGTAAACCTCATCGAACAGTCTTACAACGTTCTTGATTTCGTCTTTCATCTGATCCCATGTCATAAAGATATGAGCATCGTCCTGTGTGAAGCAACGGACGCGGAAAAGTCCGTGAAGCGCGCCGGAAAGCTCGTGACGGTGTACAACACCAAGCTCACCCATACGGAGAGGAAGATCGCGGTAAGAATGCATTTCGGATTTATAAACGAGCATACCGCCGGGACAGTTCATGGGTTTTATTGCAAAGTCTGCGCCGTCGATAACGGTGGTATACATATTGTTTTTATAATGCGCCCAGTGACCGGAACGCTCCCAAAGAGAACGGTTGAGTATCATAGGAGTGCTTATTTCAACATAGCCGTATCTCTTGTGTACTTCGCGCCAATATTCTATAAGCGTATTTCTGAGCACCATTCCGTTGGGAAGGAAGAAGGGGAAGCCGGGGCCTTCGTCCATTATCGTGAAAAGTCCGAGCTCTTTTCCGAGCTTGCGGTGGTCACGCTTCTTTGCCTCTTCAAGCATATCGAGGTATGCGGCAAGGGCTTCCTTTGTCGGGAAAGCCGTACCGTAAACTCTCTGAAGCATTTTGTTTTTGGAGTCACCTTCCCAATATGCACCTGTGCACTGTGTGAGCTTGAAGGCTTTTATCGCGCCTGTGGAGAAGAGGTGAGGACCTGCGCAAAGGTCGGTGAATTCTCCCTGTTTGTAGAACGAGATCTCTTCGCCTTCGGGGACTCTGTCTATAAGAAGAACTTTATAAGGCTCGCCCTTTTCTTCCATAAGCTTTTTGGCTTCTTCACGGGGAAGAGTGAAACGCTCTATTTTGAGATTTTCTTTTACTATCTTCTTCATTTCGGCTTCGATTTTTTCAAGCTCTTCAGCTGCGAATGTTACATCGGAGTCGAAATCGTAATAAAAGCCGTTGTCAATAGCAGGTCCTATGGTGAGCTTTACCTCGGGGTAAAGGCGCTTTACTGCCTGCGCGAGAATATGAGATGCTGTGTGGAAGAACGTCTTTTTTCCGCCTTCATCGTCAAATGTGAGAAGCTTTACATCGTCTCCGTAATGGACGGGGTAGGAAAGCTCGTGTGTTTCGCCGTTGATTTCCGCAGCTATTACTTCGCGCGGAACGGAAACGCCTGCCGCTTTAGCGGCTTCATAAACGGAAAGACCGTTTTCAACACTGAAATTTTCGCCGTTGATTCTGATTTCCATCGAATTTTATATCCTTTCAAAAATAATATACCTTAAAAACAAAAAATCCCCATATTCCCGCAAGGAATATGAGGTGCAATGCACGGTTCCACTCAAACTTTAACTCTTTTTGCTGTAACGGGCTTTCCCGCAGCGCCATTTCCTGCGCCGTGCCGACGGGTGGTATCCGTGCCGTGCCATACGTAAAGCGCTTTCAGCCCAAGGCGCCTCTCTCTTTCACGCTGACTTCGGCGGGACTTGTCCCAACGATAGCATTTTTTCTGTTCACATTATAATATATCCGCTTTCTTAGCGTTTGTCAATAGACGAAGGCGAAATTTTATATTTTTTCGGCAAAATACTATTGCATTTGCATTTTTGTTGTGATAAAATACTTTTGCAATAAGGAAGCGTAGCTCAGTTGGTCAGAGCGCACGGTTCACATCCGTGAGGTCATGGGTTCGAGCCCCCTCGTTTCCACCAAAAAGGGAAGAAGCACCGGATGGTGCTTTTAGCTTTTTTCAAAGAGAGGCGGCTCGAAGAGAGCGGGAGTGAATGACAGCCTTAGAGGCTGTCAGAGCCGCGATGACCGAGCAGGCGGCGAGCCTGCGAGAATCGAGCCCCCTCGTTTCCACCAAAAAGGGAAGAAGCACCGGATGGTGCTTTTAGCTTTTTTCAACAGAAAGATGAGAAAAAAAGATGCCTGATAAAGTTGAAAAAACAGAACTTGTGAATATGTGTATGATCAGCGACGGAAACGGGAAAGTTCTCGTACAGGACAGAGTGAAAAGTTGGCGTGGAGTAGCCTTTCCGGGAGGGCACGTTGAAAAATATGAATCCATAGTGGATTCTGTAATAAGGGAAATAAAAGAAGAAACGGGACTTACAATATCCGATGTAAAGCTTTGCGGAATAAAGCAATGGTTTTCGGACGATGTAAGAAGTATATGCTTCCTTTTCAAAACGAATCATTTTGAAGGAGAGCTTAAATCAAGCGACGAAGGAAGAAATTTCTGGATAAAGCGAAGCGACATAGGCAATTACAAGCTTGCTCCGCTGTTTGATATATTTCTGAAAGTATTTGAAGATCCGGATATAAGTGAATATTATCATCCGATGGATGGAGAAGAAACTGACGTATTACTGAAATAAACAAACGAGTGTGGTGCAAAGTCAAAAAATCCCGAAAGGGGAGTTGACACGGCGCGATTATTGTGATACAATATTATAGAAAATTATATCTGCAAAAGAAACGGAGATACATATCATGAAAAGAATAACAACACTTAAGACAAGAAACCTTTGCAAGAGCGCTAAAAACGGCGGTTGCGGCGAATGCCAGACATCCTGTCAGTCCGCATGCAAAACAAGCTGCGGCGTAGCAAACCAGTCTTGCGAAAACAAGAAAGCTTCCGAAAAGAAGAACTGAAGTAAATTTTAACAGAAAGTGCCGTCTTTCCGGACGGCACTTTTTAAGTATTATCCCCACGATAGGAGGACGCTTGATTTGATGCACCAATATAAGCTGAACGGGTATAACATAGTGCTTGATACCTGTTCGGGCGCGGTACACGTTGTTGATGATGTAGCTTATGATATTATAGCCGGGTACAAAACGAAAAGCCGCGAAGAAATAGTATCGGATATGCTTGAAAAGTACAAAGGACGATCCGACGTTACGGAAGAAGATATAAACGCATGCATAGACGATGTAAAAGCACTTGAAGAGGACGGCCAGCTTTACACCCCAGACACTTTCAAGGATATGGCGGGAACATTCAAGGAGCGGAGCGGAAATGTTATAAAAGCGCTTTGTCTGCACGTTGCACACACCTGCAATCTCAACTGCTCGTATTGCTTTGCAAGTCAGGGAAAGTATCATGGCGAAAGAGCGCTTATGAGCTTTGAAGTTGGCAAGCGGGCGATAGATTTCCTTATTGAAAATTCAGGTGAAAGACGCAATCTTGAAGTGGACTTCTTCGGCGGAGAGCCGCTTATGAATTGGGATGTCGTAAAACAGATTGTAAAATATGCGCGCTCGGTCGAGAAGCAGCACGGAAAGAATTTCCGTTTTACGCTTACTACAAACGGTATGCTTATAGACGACGAAGTGATCGAATTTTCAAACAAAGAGATGAGCAACGTTGTCCTTAGCCTTGACGGCCGAAAGGAGATTCATGACGCTACCCGTGTTGACTATGCGGGAAACGGCAGTTACGACAGGATAGTTCCGAAGTTTCAGAAGCTTGTCGCTTCGCGCGGCGGTAAAAACTATTATATGCGCGGAACGTTTACCCATAAAAATCCTGATTTTACGAAGGATGTTTTCCATATGGCGGATCTCGGCTTTACAGAGCTGAGCATGGAGCCTGTCGTCTGCGCTCCGGACGATCCTATGGCGCTTACGCCGGAGGATATCGAAATTGTAAAAGAGCAGTATGAAATCCTCGCGAAGGAAATGCTGAAAAGAGAAAAAGAGGGCAGAGGCTTTACGTTCTATCACTATATGATAGACCTTACGGCGGGACCGTGCATATATAAGCGCATTTCCGGCTGCGGTTCGGGTACGGAATATATGGCTGTTACTCCGTGGGGAGATCTTTATCCGTGCCATCAGTTTGTCGGCGAAGAATCGTATAAACTCGGCGATATATGGAACGGTGTGACAAATGACTCTTTGCGTGATGAGTTCCGCCAATGCAACGCATATGCCCGTCCTGAATGTGACGATTGCTGGGCAAAGCTTTATTGCTCCGGAGGCTGTGCCGCGAACGCATATCATGCTTCGGGTTCTATTCGCGGAGTATATAAACCCGGATGCGAGCTTTTCAAGAAAAGAATAGAGTGCGCCATAATGATAAAAGCGGCAGAAAACGCCGAAGAAGAAAACTGAAGCTATGAAAACACCGATAGTTGATTTTGTCCGCGACTACGCGGCGAAAAACATGGTCAGATTTCATATGCCCGGACACAAGGGGAAGGCTTTTCTCAGCTGTGAGACTTTTGATATCACCGAGATAAAAGGCGCGGACGAGCTTTATGTTTCAGACGGTATAATAGGGGAGAGTGAGAAGAACGCTTCATTGCTTTTCGGCACGGCAAAAACCGTTTATTCAACCGAAGGTTCGAGTCAGTGCATACGCGCAATGATACACATGGCGGCGACTGTGTGCAGTGATAAATGCCGCAGATATATTCTTGCGGCGCGGAATGTTCATAAGGCATTTATATATGCGCTCGCGATTGAAGATATCGACGTAAAATGGCTGAGCCGCAGAACCGATTCGCTTTGCAGCTGTAACATAACCGCCGACGACGTAAGAGTTGCGCTGGAAAATGCCGAATATCCTCCTGCTGCGGTGTACGTCACATCGCCCGACTATCTCGGAAACAGGCTTGATATAAAAGGTATAGCCGATGTATGCCACAAATTCGGGACGCTGCTTATAGTTGATAATGCGCATGGCGCATATCTGAAATTTCTGCACAGCGGACTTCATCCTATGGAACTTGGTGCGGATATGTGCTGTGATTCGGCGCACAAAACGCTTCCTGTGCTTACGGGAGGGGCATATCTGCACATAAGCCGAAATGCTCCCGAATATTTTTCCGAAAGCGCAAAGGATGCTATGGCGCTGTTCGGCTCGACAAGTCCTTCGTATCTTACGCTGGCTTCACTTGACAGATGTAACGCATACCTTTCGGATGATTTTCCCGAAAAGCTTAAAGCCAAAGCCGAAAAAGCGAAAAATATAAAACGTTTGCTTTGCGAAAACGGATGGAGTGTTATAGGTACTGAGCCTATGAAGTTAACCTTGCTATGCCCGAAAGAATGTGACGGCTTTTCGGTTTCCGAAAGGCTTCGCACATCAGGCTTTGAGTGCGAATATGCCGACGCCGAATATGTTGTTATGATGATATCCGCAGAAACGGGAGATGAAGAACTTGATGCGCTTGTGCGTGCGATGGGGAAAAACACATATGCTGCGCCTGCTGCGTTCTCCTTTGAGATTCCGACGCCATGCTTTGTTATGACGGTCAGAGAGGCGGTTTTTTCGCGCAGTGAAGTTGTCCCGCTTTCGCTTGTCGAGGGTAGAGTGTGTGCCGCGCCTGCGGTAAGTTGTCCTCCCGCAATACCGATAGCCGTTTCCGGCGAGATAATAAGCAAAGAACACATAGCGCTTTTCCGTCACTACGGAATATCGACCGTGTCGGTTGTGAAGAAATAATATATGGCGCCTGCCCGGCAATAAAACTTGCCCCGCAGGCGCAATTTTGTTTATAAATATTACTTTTTCACTTGTATTATGGTATTGATTTGTGATATTATAATAACAAAGGTGCCAAATGGCGCAAATAAACATTATAAGGATGGAGTACATATGAAAAAAATTATAGCACTTATTCTTGTCACCGTTATGCTGGCATTTGCGGTTGTAAGCTGCACCGGCGGCGGAAACAAGGAAACGACGACCACTCCCGATTCGTCAAACGAAACAACAACGACGAAAGCGGAAGCTACAACGTCTGCCGCAACGACAACAACAACTACTACGGAAACGACAACATCGGCCGAAACTACCACGAATACACCGGTAATAGTTGACCCGACAGACAAAAATCCTATTGTTCATATTACATTTGATGAACTTACAGACGACCTTGTTTTCAAGGATAAGTCGGGTAACGGTCACGACGCAGTTGCAAATAAAGCCCTTGAGCTTGTTGAGGGTCACGACGGTAAAGCCGTTTCGTTTACAAAACTCAATCAGCACGTTGAAATTGCCGATTCCGACGATTTCAAACTTTCAAAGAGCGACAGCTTCACAATAGACGTTTGGTTTAAGTGGAGCGGAAACATTTCCGGAACAAACTGGCCGTGCATCATTCAAAAGGGACTTGTACAGAGCAAGGATCTTTATAAATATGTTGGCTTCTGGGTAAACTCCGGCGATAAAAAACTCAATCTCGGAATCACATCATCGACCGATGCAAAATACAGCAACAATCCCGCAGGCGAAGCTGTAGGTACTACATGGCATCATGCAGTAGCCGTTCAGGACGCAGAAGCAGGAACTATATCATACTATTATGACGATGCGCTTGTTATAAAGCTTCCCGCAATTGACGCTTCTTCAAAGGATTGTCCTTTCACGATAGGTTACAACGGTAGCGACGGTCAGTTTGTCGGTCTGATAGACGAACTCAAAATCTACAATTATGCCGTTGATATGAATAAATAATAAAAGCCGACAGGCACAGAGGATAGAGTATATATGAAAAAAATCATAGCACTTATCCTTGTCACCGTTATGCTGGCATTTGCGGTTGTAAGCTGCACCGGCGGCGGAAACAAGGAAACGACGACCACTCCAGGTTCGTCAAACGAAACGACAACGACGAAAGCGGAAACTACAACGTCTGCCGCAACGACTATGGCAACTACTACGGAAACGACAACATCGGTCGAAACTACCACGAATACACCGGTAATAGTTGACCCGACTGAGAAAAATCCGATAGCGCACATAACTTTCGATGAGCTTTCCGACGGACTTGTTTTCAGGGATGACTCTGGCAACGGTCACAACGCCGTTGCGAACAAAGCTCCCGAGCTTGTTGAAGGACGCTACGGTAAAGCGGCTTTCCTCACGGGCGGACAACACATTGAAATTGCCGATTCCGATGATTTCAAATTTTCAAAGAACGACAGCTTCACGATAGACATCTGGTTCAAGTGGAGCGGTAGCTTTTCCGGAGGAAACTGGCCTTGCGTTATTCAGAAGGGACTTGTACAGAGCAAGGATCTTTACAAATATATAGGCTTTTGGATAAACTCGAGCGATAAAAAGCTCAATCTCGGAATCACATCTTCGACATCTTCAAATTACAGCAACAATCCGGCAGGCGAAGCCGTAGGTACTATATGGCATCATGCGGTAGCGGTTCAGGACGCTGAGGCAGGCACGCTCACTTACTACTGTGACGATAAGTTTGTTCTCAGACTTCCCGCAATCGACGCATCTTCAAAGGGTTGTCCTTTCACGATAGGTTATAATGGCGCCGACGGTCAGTTTGTGGGCGCGGTTGATGAGCTTAACATTTACAATTATGCCGTTGATATGAGCGATATCGGTATTCCCAAATTTGTTGACGATATGCTTTCCAAGACATATGAGTATACAAGCAAGACCACAGGCAAAAGCGTGACTCTTCCTTACCGTCTTTACCTTCCCGAAGGCTATGACAGCGCAAATTCTGCTCAGTATCCCGTTTTGCTTTTCCTTCACGGATACGGCGAAATAGGGAACAACAACACAAATCAGATAAGAGTTCTCGGCGGAGCCAATCTGCTTCTCGACAAGTTGCTTGCAGACGGAAGTTGCGTAATAATCGCACCTCAATGCAACGACCCTGCCGAATATAACTGGGTTCCGCTCAATCACGTCTGGAATACAGGGTCGCGTACTCTTACGGAGAACCCGACGGTTTCTCTTGAAGCGGCTACACAGCTTCTCAAGGATTACATAAATGAAGGAAAAATAGATAAAAACCGCGTTTATGTTTCCGGAATATCTATGGGCGGATACGGAACATGGGAGATAATTGCAAGAAATCCAGAGCTGTTTGCAGCAGCTGTTCCGCTTTGCGGCGCCGGAATTCCTTCAAAGGCTGCGGAGCTTAAAGATATGGCTATTTGGGCTTTTCACGGCGAGGCGGATTATACCGTTCCCGTAAGCGGTACAAGAGATATGGAGAACGCCATAAAGGCGGCGGGCGGTACAAAATTCAAGGCTACATACTATCCCGGCGTGGGACATAATGTTTGGCCGTATGCTTATGCCGAAGCAGGACTTGTTGATTGGCTGCTTGCTCAGTCGAAATAAAAATTTTATAAAAGAAAATCCCACTGCGATTGCAGTGGGATTTTTGTATGCTTTTGAAGCAGTTTTATTTAAGTACGGAAATTGCATCGCATATGGTTTTTTCGTAAGCTTCCATGCCATACTTGTCAACTTCTGATTTATTCTTCTCGCCGTGAGTAAGACATCCGGCGCCGCCTATACATCCGCCTATGCACGCCATGCCTTCAATGAAGTTTGCGTCAAGCATATTCTTGCTCTTTTTGAGCAGGGCTATCTTGCAGGCTTCTATACCGTCGCAAGCGCAGGGTTTAAGCTCAAAATCCGTATCGCCGTGTTCTTTAAGACCTTCGGCGACAGCATCGGAAAGTCCGCCAGAACGTGCAAATATTCTTCCGAAATACGAAGCGTTATCGAGGATATCTTCGGGAAGCGAAGTTATGTCAAGATCCTTGCTGTCAAACAGTGCCTGAAGCTCCTCGAACGTCATTGCCGTATCAACATATTCTTTTACGGAGTCTTTCTTTACTTCTGCTTTTTTGGCTGTGCAAGGTCCGATGAATACAACCTTGCAGGGTGCTTCGTGTTCCTTTATGTACTTTGCGATAGTCGCCATAGGCGAAAGGTTGTGCGAAACAAACGGAAGCAGAGCTGGGAAGGACTTTTCAATATATGAAACAAAAGCCGGGCAGCAGGAGCTTGTAAGGAAGCCTTTTTCAACAAGCTCCTTTGATTCCGCATCAGCAACCATATCCGCACCGAGAGCGGCTTCGATTACTGTATGGAAGCCAAGCTCTTTAAGTCCGCGTATGACCTGACCGAGCTTTGCGTAAGTGAACTGACTGGAAATTGCCGGCGCAACAACTGCAAATACTTTATACTTTGTGTTGTTTTCGCTTTTTTTGATTATATCTATAACATCAAGAATATACGACTTGTCAGATATAGCACCGAACGGACACTGATAAACGCACGCACCGCAGGCTATACACTTGCTGTTGTCTATTGCGGCGGCTTTGTTTTCGTTCATGCTTATTGCTTTTATTTTGCAGGCATTTTCGCACGGACGTCTTCTGCCGATTATTGCTGTGTAGGGGCAGACCTTTGCGCACGATCCGCATTCCTTGCATTTTGTTTTGTCTATGTGCGCAACATGGTTTTCATCGAACGTTATCGCACCGAAACGGCAGACATCCTCACATCTGTGGGCAAGACAGCCGCGACAAGCGTTTGTAACCTCATAACCGCCCATAGGACATTCGTCGCAGGCGATATCGATTACTTCTATAACGTTCGGATTTTCATAGTCTCCGCCCATAGCAAGCTTCACGCGTTCTCCGAGTATGGCTCTTTCTTTATATACGCAGCAGCGCATTGTGGGAGTGTTACCGGGAACTATGGTTTTGGGTATATCCAGCACATGGTCAAGCAGGGTGTCGTTCCATGCAAGTCTTGCAACTTCACGGAGAACTTTGTATTTTAGGTGCTGAACTTTGGTATCAAATTTTCTCATTTAACAATCTCCTTTAGAAATAACTTACCTTGATTCTCTTGCCCATCTGTTTAAGACAGGTGGAAAGTTCTTCTACCAAGTTCATTTTTATGTTGAAATTAATAGGAAGGTCGGGGTTCTGGTGAGCGGGGTTAACTGCCCTGCCGACGAAGAAGTTTATATCTGTGGCTTCTTCAAAAAGAAGTCGGCATATCATTGAGGCGCCGTCATGATGCAGGCTCCACTGCTCGTAAAGTTCATTTTTGCCCAGAGCGTCTTTTGCATATTCTATAACCTTGTTTATTGTTATTACACCTTCTGTAACAAGATCGACTCCTTCGATCTCCGCTATCGGCGGAACGTCGCTTCGCTCAAATGAAAGACTGGCTTTAAGCGGTTTTCCGAGATATTTTGCCGCAATTGACGATGTTGTGCCTCCGCAAACGATATGCTTACCTTCTTTTGAGAAGAAAAGCGACATCATACGGTCGCAATCGTCGCGGTTGCGGGGAGGCCCGAAAAGTATATTCATAGGCTCACGCCGTCTTATACGGACAACGCATGCCGTTGTATCGTCGCCCGGATGGAAACCGTACTGCTTGTTACATTCGTCAACAAGCATAGTGGAAAGTGTTTTTGCGGTGTATCCGACGCCGGCAACTGTCTTCATAAAATCGGCAATGTTTTCACGCTTCCAGCCGAAATTGAAGGCAAGACCTATTCCGGCGTGAGTGCAACCGTCGCTCATGGCGATGAAAATATCGTTCTCCTGAAGCTTTATAGTTGACTTGTATATCTTTTTGCCGTCGATATTCAGCTCGCTTCTCGGATATTCATAGTTTTCGCAGTCGCGCAACAGGATAACATGCGGATTATCGTACTGTATAAGCTCGGCTACGGAATTATCTATGATGTGTATAATCGTAAAAGTTGAATAAGCAACTCCGCGTACCGAGCATATCGGGAGCGTTGCCGCGATTGTCGAAACACATTCTTCAAGCGGCAGTCCTTCCGCCATCATAGTCGATATTATCTTTGAAGTCAGCGTCGAAAGAATACTTGCCTTTACTCCGCTTCCGAGACCGTCGGCAAGCACGATAACGGTTGAGTTCTCGTTTTGCTCGATTATGTCAACATGGTCGCCGCAGAGCTGTTCGCCTTCGTGATTTATGCTTTTCCAGCCGATATCGGCACATAAATTATTCATTGCTTATCGACTCCTTCAGTTTTGAAAGCGCGATCTTTGTTTCTGCCGCCGTTTCTCCGAGAAGAGACGCTATTTCCTGAACTATACGCATCTGCTTATCGACAACGCGGTCTGCTATCTCAACCGTCTGACGGCTGATGTTTTCTTTCTTCTCGCGCTGAGTTTCTTCTTCGGTCACATCGCGGAGAATACAAATGAGCAGGCGGTATTCGTTGTCGTAAACAATTGTTTCTTCAACGTATTTTTCATATTCGGCAAGATATACGCGCTTGTTGTGTATGGGCGTGCCTTTGCTCAATACTTCAATAAAGTCGCCGGGCTCCATTATACGTACGACCTGATCTCCGAGTATATCGGACGCAAGGCGAAGATTGAGTATTTTAAGTGCGGCACGGTTTATCTGCTGAACTTCAAGCTTCTCATTGAGAACGATAAGACCGTTAGGCGTATTGCGGACGATCGTATCAGAAAAGCTTTCTGCTTTGTCTTTAAGGTAGGGAAGGCACATTGAAACCTCAGCCTTGCCCTGACAGATAGCGATGGCTTTTTCGCGGCAGGTGTTATATCCGCACGATCCGCAGTTAAGCTCGTCCGAAGGTTTCGTCTTGCCCATCTGACGAAGAGCCTCGCATATTTCCTCTTCCGAAGGCTGCGGAAGCTTATGCTCGATCGCAGTGAAAGTTTTGCGAAGCTCGATTGAATCGGGCTGCTGAACTTCAAAGTCGTTTTTACCGGCAGATCTTGCTACAAAGGCATAATCTTTTATGGGAGAACGATGGAATTTTTCCATTACGGGGCCGCCTATACAGCTTCCGACGCATGCTGACATTTCAATAAAGCAGCGGTGTATCTTTCCGCTTTCTATATCTTTCAGCGCGGCTATACAGTTTTCCGTGCCGTCAATAGCCATATATGTGTAATTAGGATTCTCCTTTGTCAGCGTTTTGAGTATTCCTCCCGTTGTGGGGAAGAAACGCGCACGGCTGTTTTCGCTATTGTCAGTTTCGGGCTCAAGCTCTATATTTTCGGCTTTAAGCCAGGACGTAAGTTCGTCGAACGTAAGCACGGCATCGACTATGCCTTCATAATACTGAGCTTCATCCTTTTTTGCAACGCAGGGACCGATAAATACGGTTTTGGCGTTCGGCCAGCGACGCTTTATATCCTTACAGTGAGCCTGCATCGGAGAAAGTGTATCCGCAAGGTAACTGAGCTCAGCGGGAAAGTATTTCTGGATGAGAAGGTTTACCGAGTGACAGCACGACGTTATGATTATATCTCTGTCCTCTTCGTCTATCATCTTCTCATATTCTTTTTTTACTATCGTTGCGCCGACGGCGGTTTCTTCCGCATCAAAAAATCCGAGCTTTTTGAGCGCCGCGCGCATTGATTCTATTCCCACGCCCTCATAGTTTGCGATAAACGACGGAGCAAGGCTTACTATAACGGGTTCATCGGACTGAAGCAATACTTTTACTTTTTCGGTTTCGTCAACTATTTGTTTTGCGTCCTGCGGGCACACAACAAAGCACTGACCGCACATTATACATTCGTTGCCTATTATGTACGCTTGGTTTCCCGAAAAGCGTATTGACTTTACGGGGCAGTGACGAATACATTTGTAACAGTTTTTGCAGTTTGATTTTTTCAGAGTAAGGCAATCCATATCGGTTTCAGCCCCTTTCTCCGGATATTTTCTTTAATACTTTGTCATCAAAAAAAGTTCTGAAGTTTTCGGGCGTTATTCCCGTGTAGACTGTTCCGTCTACGGTTATGGTAACGCCTTCGCGGTTGCATCTTCCCGTGCAGAAGCTTCCCGCAAGAGTAACTTCGTTTTCAAGCTTTCTCTCTGCTATTGCTTCCTGAAAAAGTCCTACGATCTTTTCCGAGCCTTTCAAATGGCAGGAGGAGCCTACGCATATCTGAATGACTATCATGACGTCAGACCTTTGCAAGAACGTTTTCTTTGAAGAATTCGTCAACCGTTTCGGGACTTACGGAAAAGAATTCTCCGTCCGCCGTTACACAAACGCCCTGCTGACATTTTCCCATGCAGAATGTTCCGGCAAGTTCGACCTTGTCGCCGAGATTATTGTCGCGGATAAGATCCTGAAGCTGTTCAACTACCTGACGGGAGCCTTTGATGTGGCACGAAGAGCCGATGCATACTGTGATTTTCATTTGTTGTTTTCCTCCTGAATTTGGTTGTTTGTTTCATTTATAAGGGGACGGAGAAAATCGCGTTCCCTTGCGTTGCCGTTTACGCTCTGAGCCGTAGCGATGATCGGCATCCATTTCTTAACGTATTGCTTTTCTGTTCCGCTTTTTTCGCAGAAAAGCTCAAGATATTTTTCGGCGTCGTCAAAACTGCCGTCTATGCAGAAGCGGAAATACGTCTGAGCCGCGTCGGCTGATGCGTTTCCTTGCGCCGCATGCGCCCAATCGAGAACATAGTATTTTCCGTTGTCTGCCGCGATTATGTTTGAAAGCGTAAGATCGCCGTGACATATCTTGCTGTGATGAGGCATTTCGGCGAGTCTGGCAAGCATACTGTATCTGACGGTGGCCGGAACATCCGCCAGTTCTAGCTTGTCCGAAAGCTTGTCCGAAAGCTTTCTCAGCGAGCAGCATTTCTTTGACTGTATTTCATGCTGGACTTCAACGAGTGCTTCAATGTATTCGTCTTTCTTTTCGGGATTTTCCTGCGCGAGTCTTGCAAGCGTTTTACCTTTGATATAATCGGAGATAATCGTCCATTTCCCGTCGATCGAGGTTACTTCAAGTACGCGCGGAACATTTATTCCGGCTTCCTCTATCCGAGCCTGATTTGTTGCTTCGCTTAAAACGTCTGCTTTTGAATATCCGGCTCCGAAGACTTTCAGACAACGGTCTCCGTCGCGATAAACGGTTTTTTCATTTCTTACCGCTATTATCTTATCCAGATTCATATAACTACCTTCTTTGAGTTTTTGCTATTTTATCTGCATTTTGAGGTGTGCAAGCGAGAGCGCCATATTTTCATATTGAATTATCGCGTCCGCAGGTTTGTAAAGCTGGCACGGCGCAAAACACCATATTGCTTTCACGCCGTTTTCGTACAGCAGATTGCAAACCTCCTGTGCAGATTCCGGCGGAACGGCTATTATGCCGATTTTGATGTTGTGAGTCTGACAAAAGTGAGGAAGCTCGCTTACCGGAAGTATTTTTTTGCCGGACGGCGAGATTTCTTCGTCTTTGACCTTTACGTCAAACGCCGCCATGACGCTCA
>FR898238.1:10965-48100 GCA_000437375.1 Eubacterium sp. CAG:841 | reverse complement strand
GCCGTTTTTGGAGCAGAGAAAGTTTTCAAGACTCGCGACAAGCTCCGCTGTAAGGTATCCTATTTTGGGTTTGCCCGATCCGCAGATGGTTCCGAGATCCTTTCTGACCTGAACTTCTCCGAGGCCAAGCTCCTTTGAAATTTTTGTTGCGGATATGTTATGTGTTTGAGGCGGCAACGCTTTGAGATACTTAAGGTATGTAGGTATTCTGCCGAGTGTTGCACGCGATACGTCTGCCTCCTTCAAGGCGACACCTCCTGTCCGGACAATAATCGTCCATTCTTTATCTTAAAGAATATCAGAATATATTATGTTTGTGAATTGCCGCTTTCTCATATCGGTGTTGCGTTTATCGATATACTGAGGGCGAAATCAAAAACTGCGCTTGCAAAAAATGCAGGCGCAGTAAAAATTATTTCAAAACTTCGCGTTTTGATTTTATCACATATTCAATAAACATATTGTCAAGCTCCGAATGAGAATAATCCTTGCGATGGATGAGTAAATCTTTGTAAACGCGTTTGTTTTCGTCGCATTTACGCTGGGCAAGACCGAAGCGCTCGAGAGTTTTTTGGGGAACGGGCGATACCCACATATATGTTTCGGGATTTTCGGATAGAAGCTCAAATTGGCTTGCGCGCTCAAAAACGAATATTCTGCGGGAAGATATCTCCGAAAGCTCTTCTTTCCGCACTTCCGCCAAAGGCAACGACGGTACATATGGATCGGGGTTAGATATTTCAACAAGATCAACAAGATCGCCGTATGTTATCTTTTCTTTTTTTGCAAGCGGACTTTCGGAACTCATTATAAGGACGTGACGGAATTCTGTTATAAGCTCATAGTCAAGACCTTTTTCGTCCATCATCGTCTTATAATATTTATCATAATTTTCGGCATAACGTATTATCCCGAGTTTATAGTCTTCCTGCAAAATGTTTTTTACGGCGCGCATAGAGTTCGTTTCTTTATACAGTATTTCGGCTTGCGTATCTTTGTCTATGACTTTGGAAAATTCCGCAAAAGCTTTTGCAATATAGCTTGCTCTCGGAACCGAGACCGAAAAGTGTTTTTTGCTTATTGTTCCGCCGCTGAACATATCTTCTATTTCATCTATCTGGGCGAGAACGTTTTTTGCGTGGTGAATAAATATTTCGCCGTCCGCAGTGAGAAACATTCCTTTTGCACTGCGTTCGAAAAGCGTGACGCCAAGCGAGGCTTCAAGCTCTTTTATCGCGCGGCTGAGTGCCGATTGTCCGACGTAAAGCTTGTCCGCCGCTTTGTTTATTGAATTGGTTTCGGCTATTTCAACGGCGTATTTCATGTGTAAAAGATTCATACCGCGCCTCCGTAACAGTGTTTTTAACAGTATATCACAAAATCACAAAAAAATCAACTGAAAAATAAGGATAAATAAGGCGGATTAAAGAAAAACCGCCCGGATATTGCCGAGCGGTTTTGTATTATCAGAATTCAAGCTTTTTTTCTATATAGCTGCGGAGATCCGCGATTTTTATGCGTTCCTGCTGCATCGTGTCTCTGTCACGAACGGTTACGCAACCGTCTGTTTCGGAATCGAAATCGTATGTTATGCAGAACGGCGTTCCGATCTCGTCCTCCCTGCGGTATCTCTTGCCGATAGAACCCGTTTCATCAAAATCGGTGGGGAAGTATTTTGCAAGTTCGTTGTGAATCTCAACAGCCTTGTCGCTGAGTTTCTTTGAAAGCGGAAGAACGGCTGCCTTGAACGGTGCAAGCGCGGGATGAAGGTGAAGCACCGTGCGTACGTCGCCTTCGCCTATTTCTTCTTCGTCGTAAGCGTCGCAAAGGAACGCGAGGAACGAACGTTCAACGCCGAGCGACGGTTCGATAACATAAGGGATATATCTTTCATTCTTGTCGGGATCAAAGTAGGTAAGATCTTTGCCGGATGTGTTCTGATGCTGTGTAAGGTCGTAATCCGTTCTGTCGGCAACGCCCCAAAGCTCGCCCCATCCGAACGGGAAGAGAAACTCAAAGTCTGTGGTTGCTTTTGAATAGAAGCAAAGCTCTTCCGGATCGTGGTCGCGGAGGCGGAGATGCTCTTCGGTCATTCCGAGCGAGAGAAGCCAATTCTTGCAGAACGAACGCCAATAAGCAAACCATTCAAGGTCTGTTCCGGGCTGACAGAAGAACTCAAGCTCCATCTGTTCAAATTCGCGGACGCGGAAAATGAAGTTTCCGGGAGTTATTTCGTTACGGAACGATTTGCCTATCTGACCTATACCGAAAGGAAGCTTTTTACGAGTCGTACGCTGAACGTTTGTGAAGTTTACGAATATGCCCTGAGCTGTTTCCGGACGGAGATATACAGTATTTTTTGCATCCTCCGTAACGCCCTGAAATGTTTTGAACATAAGGTTAAACTGACGGATATCCGTAAAATTGTGCTTGCCGCATGAGGGACAGGGAATGTTGTGTTCTTCAATGAAATCCTTCATTTCGGTCTGAGTGAAAGCGTCGATGGGCTTGTCAAGCGCAGTGCCGGTTTCGGCGCAGTAATCTTCTATGAGCTTGTCTGCGCGGAAACGTTCTTTGCATTCACGGCAATCCATAAGCGGATCGGAGAAGCCGCCGAGATGTCCGGAAGCTACCCATGTCTGTGGGTTCATAAGAATAGCGGCGTCAAGACCTACGTTGTACGGGCTTTCCTGAACGAACTTCTTCCACCACGCTTTTTTGATGTTGTTCTTCATTTCAACGCCGAGAGGACCGTAATCCCATGTGTTTGCAAGACCGCCGTATATTTCGGAGCCTGCGAATACAAAACCTCTGTTTTTGCAGAGGGCTACGAGTTTTTCCATAGTTTTTTGTGACTGTTCCATAATGACTTTATCCTTTGCAATTAAATATTTTTTTGTTTATCCATATAGGTCTGAAGAATTATTTCCGCTGCAAGAGAATCTATTTTTTCCTTGCGCTTTTTTCCGAAAACGCCTGTTTCGGAGAGTATTTCGTGCGCCTGAACCGTTGTTCTTCTTTCGTCTATCATGACGACGGGAATGTCGGTGCGAGCCATAAGCATTTCGGCAAAATCCTTGCACGCCTGTGCGCGCGGACCTTCCGTTCCGTTCATATTGAGCGGCTTTCCGAGAACCATAAGTCCTATGCCCATTTCTTTTGCTTTTGCGACTATTTCATCGGCGGCTTTTTCCGGATTATAGCTTTTGACGCAACCTGCGCCTATTGCCAGAAGTCCGAGATCGTCGGAATAAGCAAGTCCGGTGCGTGCGTCGCCGTAGTCTATCCCGAGCATTTTTACCATACGAATGTTTTTATACCCTTTCCGACGATGTATTCTTCAATTTCTTTTCTTGACGGTATTTTTTCAAGAACGCCATCGTGCGACTGAGTGAGCAGGCTTGCCACTCCCGCATATGTGCAGGCGCGGACAACGTTTTTGGTCTCAAGATATTCTGCCGTGAACGCACCTATATATGTCGGATTCATCTTTCCCGAAGTTTCTCCGTCCGGAGTTGGAAGGGTTACTTTCTGATAAGAGTTTCCGTCGTACACGAGAGAAGTGTCTCTGCCTATCTGGACGATGTAATATCTTGACGGTATCTTTGATTTGAGTGATACGAGCGAACGGATGAGCCTGTCCTCGGACGTTGGATAGAAGCCTGTCATTTTGTAAAGTGTTTCATCCGAAATAATGAAAGCTTTTATGCCCTTGAATGCCGCAAAGGGAAGAGACGACGCTGCCGAATTATAGTCAACGATCATTTCAACGCCTCTTTCCATAGCCTTGTTGCAGGCGTAAAGCGCAAGGGAATCTCTGCCTCTGGGGTCGGTTACTTTTTCTGCGCCGGAGTTGTCCTCCGAATCCGATATGCTGTCCGGAATTTTTGCGTTTGCCGCTTCTCCGGAGGCGATGTCCTCGTCTATCGCTTCGTCTTTTGACGACGTCTTTGCAGATTTATCTTCGGGAATCTCCGCGCAGAAAAGCTCGTCCTGCGGAACAAGGAAAAAGTCCGGAAATGTTCCGAAGGCTTCGTCTATATCTTCTTTTGTGAACTGTTTGTTTGCGCCTTTCGAAACATAATGTTCAGCCTCGCCTTTGTCATCGTAAAGAGTTACGGCAAAGCCTGTCTGTTCTCCCTGCGCGGTCATTATCATTCTTGAATCGAGTCCGCACGATTCATAATATTTTTTCAGTCGGTTGCCGTTCATGTCGTCGGCGAGCTTTGTGCAAAGAACACACGAAGCGCCCATTTTTCCCGCCGTAATCGCTGCGGCAGCCGTCGCTCCGTAGGGATGAAAACTGTATTTTCCGCCGTATGTTATATTTCCGTTCTTTGACAAACGGTCTGTTTCCATTTCAAGATTCATATAGCTTTCACCGAGAATAAGAACTTTTCTTTTCAAGTTTAAGCACCGTCCTTTGAGATAAAATAATACATTTTAATTATACAATGAAAATATCGTTTTGTAAAGGATATGACGAAAAAAAGCAAAAATAATTGATAAACAAAAAGCAAACGGAAACAGCCCCGCATTACGCGGGGCTGCTGTATCAGACTTTACTGTTTTTACGAAGAGTTCGTTTGTATTTTTTGGTTTCTGAAATATATTTGGGAAGAGCCATCATCCTGCCTATGCGCGACGGCTGCTTTATAAGTCGCCAAAGCCACTCGAGACGGAGTGAGATGAAGAGCTTCGGCGCGCGCTTTGCGGTGCCTGCATAAATATCGACGCTCCCACCGAGGCACGCGATTATTTTTGCCGAAAGGCGCGATTTGTTCTCGTATGCCCATTTTTCCTGAGCGGGGAAGCCCAGACATACAAAAAGTACATCTGCGCCTGATTCGTTTATGGCATTTACCGTGCTTTCGGAACCGTCAAATGACTTGTCGAAATATCCGTCGCGGCAGCCGGCGATTTTGAGTTCCGAATATTTATTTTGCAGATTTTCTGCGGCTTTTTCCGCTACGCCCGGTTTTCCGCCGAGAATATATAGAGAATATCCTTTTTCGGCACATAAGCGGACGATGTTTTCACCGTATTCGACGCCTGCGACTTTCTCCTTCAGCGGAGTGCCGAGAATTTCAGCGGCTTTCAGCACGCCGGCGCCGTCCGGAAGAAGCATATCGGCAGAGGAAACAATCCGCATTGTTTCTTCGCTTTTGGCGCATGCCTGCGCTATTTCGGCGTTGGGGGTAAAAACGGTCAATTTTCCTCCGCCCGAAAGCACTTTTTCGGAAGCTTCGATCGCTTCTGCCATTGTTATATTGTCTATTTTAAGTCCTCTTATATCGGTTTTCGGCACGTTGTTTCACCTCTTTACGGAAAAATTTTATCATATTGCGGCTTTTATTACAACATAAAAGATATATTTTTATTATTTTTTGCAAAATTTAATGGACATTATTCCATATGCGTGGTATAATATCCGAAACGGTTTTGAAAATGGGGGGATTTTTTATGACGGAAATGTTTTCATTGCCTCCGATAGGCACGAACTGTTATTTGTTTTATGACGAAAACTCACGAGAAGCGGCTGTGATAGATCCTGCGTCGGGTGAAGATGCAATCCTTGAGCGCGCAAAGACACTCGGACTCAAAATAAAATATATTCTGCTCACGCACGGTCATTTTGACCATATCGGCGGAGCGGACAGGCTTTCGGTGCTTTGCAAAGCACCTGTATATGTAAGCGCGGAAGACGCCGAGCTTCTTTCGAGTCCCGAAAAAAATGCTTCTGCAAAGATGGGGTTTTCAAACGTCACCGTACAGACAGAGCCGAAAACGTTTTCGAACGGCGATGTATTTGAAATAGGCGATAAAAAGCTTACGGTCATGCTCACACCGGGTCACACAAAAGGTTCTGCTTGCTTTTTCGGCGAGAAAGAGGTATTTACGGGAGACACCGTGTTTTGCGATGGATACGGAAGAACAGACCTCTATGGCGGCGATTACGGCGAGATGCGAAAAACACTTATGAAACTTCTGCCCATGCTTAAGGGCAAAAAGATATATCCCGGTCACGGGGAAACACGAGATTTTTAATTTTTTCAAGGAGATACAGACGATGGATTACAATTATCTTGCAGAGTTGCTTTTTCCGGATGTCAGGGAAACTCCGGAGGACATGGAAAAGCGCTATCCGCCAAGAGAGCTTCCCGAAGGCGCAAAGGTAACGAGATTTGCTCCCAGTCCCACGGGCTTTGTTCACTTCGGAGGACTTTTTCCGAGTACGGTCGGAGACAGGCTTGCTCATCAGAGCGGCGGAGTTTTCTATCTTCGTATAGAGGATACCGACGCAAAGAGAGAAGTTCCCGGCGCTGCCGAAGCGCTTATAAGAACGCTTGAAACCTACGGAATAAACTTCGACGAGGGAGCTATTCTCGGCGATGACGGAAAGATATGTGACAAGGGGAACTACGGTCCGTACAAACAGAGCCTAAGAGGACCGATATACCACGTTTATGCAAAACAGCTTGTAAAAGAGGGGAAGGCTTATCCGTGCTTTTCGACAGAAGAAGAGCTCGAAGAGCTTCAGCAGATAAACAAGAAAGAAGAGATAAAGAACACCGATTGGGAAGCGGTTGCCGCACAGAGAAAAGCGGAAATGCTTGCGAGAAGAAACTTTACTATCGAAGAGGTTGAGGCAAATCTGAAAGCCGGTATGCCGTTTGTACTTCGCATACTTGCTGACGGAGATCCCGAAAAGAAGATAAAATTCACCGATCTTGTAAAAGGCAATATGGAAGTTACGGAAAACGACGAGGATTTCGTTCTTCTTAAATCGGACGGAATACCGACGTACCATTTCGCTCACGCGGTTGACGATCACCTTATGGGAACAACTCACGTTATACGCGGTGAAGAATGGCTTCCGAGCCTTCCGAAGCACATTCAGCTTTTCCGTTATCTTGGGTTCAGACTTCCTAAATATATGCACATCGCGCAGATAATGCGTCTTGACGAAAACGGCAATAAAAAGAAGCTTTCAAAGCGCGATATGGGCGCGAATATGGACGAATACACACAGATGGGCTATTGCCCCGAAGCGGTATGCGAATATGTAATGACGCTTCTCAATTCCAACTATGAAGAATGGAGAATGCAGAATCCGACGGCAAGTTATAAGGAATTTCCGTTCAGTATAAAGAAAATGTCCGTTTCCGGCTGTCTTTTCGATTTTGATAAGCTTGGCGACGTTTCAAAGAATGTTGTCTCAAAAATGACGGCTGAACAGGTTTATGAAGCTACGGCAAAATGGGCAAAGAGCTTTGATCCCGATTTTTACAGCGTGTTTACGAGAGATCCCGATTTTACAAAAGCCGTTCTGGCAATAGGCAGAGGCGGAAACAAGCCGAGAAAGGACTTCGGAAGATGGGACGAGGTAAAAGGCTATATGGGCTTTATGTTTGACGAGCTTTTCAATGTAGAAGAAGAATACCCCGAAAAGTTCCCGAAAGAAGTTATAAAGTCCGCGCTTGAAAAATTTGTCGCGACTTATGACGAGGGCGACGATCAGAACGTTTGGTTCGGAAAGATAAAGGATATAGCGGTGTCGATAGGCTTTGCCGCAGACATGAAAGAATACAAGGCAAATCCGGAGGCGTTCGGCGGCAATGTTGCGGACGTAAGTATGTTCCTGCGTCTTGCGGTTACCGGAAAGATGAATTCTCCGGACATGTATTCCGTTATGAAGATTCTTGGCGGAGATAAAGTCAAAGCGCGCATAGGCGACATGACAGAGAGGTTATGAAAAATGGAAGAAATAAAAGAAATAAAGAATAATTTTATTCACGATATTATAGATGAAGATCTGAGAAACAATCCCGACCTTAAAATCCACACGCGTTTTCCGCCGGAGCCGAACGGCTATCTTCATATAGGAAGCGCAAAGGCGATCTGGATAAACTACGAGACCGCAAAAAAATACGGCGGAAAGTTCAACCTTCGCTATGACGACACAAACCCCGTAAAAGAAGGCGATGAATTCGTAAACAGTATAAGAGAGGATCTTGAATGGCTCGGCGCAACGCCTAACGGCGGTATTTTCTACGGCTCGGATTATTTCGACGCAGATTACGAGTATGCCGTAAAGCTTATCAAAGCCGGCAAGGCATATGTCTGCGATCTTACGGCGGAGGAGCTCAGTAAATACAGAGGCACGCTTACGGAGCCAGGAAAGAACTCTCCGTATCGCGATCGCTCCGTTGAGGAAAATCTTGACCTTTTTGAAAGAATGAAGAACGGCGAATTCCCCGACGGCTCCAAAACGCTTCGCGCGAAAATAGATATGAGTTCGCCCAATATGAACATGCGTGATCCTGCGATCTATCGTATTCTTCATGTTCCGCACCAGAGACAGGGAAACAAGTGGTGCATTTATCCGCTTTATGACTATGCGCATCCAATTCAGGATGCGCTTGAAGGAATTACTCATTCTCTTTGTTCGATAGAGTTTGAAAATCATCGTCCGCTGTACGAGTGGGTGGTTGACAATTGCGGCTTTGATCCCAAGCCCAAGCAGAGAGAGTTTGCACGTCTCAATGTTACCAACACCGTTATGAGTAAGAGATACCTTCGTTATCTTGTCGAGAGCGGAATGGTCGACGGTTGGGACGATCCCCGTCTTCCCACGATCTGCGCTCTCCGCAGAAGAGGCTTTACGCCCGAATCAATATTCGATTTTATCTCCCGTGCGGGCGTTGCAAAGAACGATAACCTTGTAAATATTGCTTTGCTTGAACACTGCATAAGAGAAGAACTGAACGAAAAAGCGCAAAGAAGAATTGCTATTCTTCATCCGATAAAGCTTATAGTGGATAATTATCCTGCGGATAAGACAGAATATTTTGAGGTGTCAAACAATCCGAATGACGAATCGGCAGGGACGAGAAAGCTTCCGTTTACACGCGAGCTCTATATCGATGCCGACGACTTTGCAGAGGTTCCGCCTCCAAAGTTCTTCCGTCTTAAACCGGACGGCGAAGTAAGACTTATGGGCTCGTATATCGTCAAATATTCCGGCATTGAAAAAGACTCTGACGGCAATATTGTTGCGATACACGTAAATGCAGACCTTGAAACCGGCAACGGCAATCCTGCGGACGGCAGAAAAATAAAGGGAACTATCCATTGGCTCTCCGCTCCGAACGCTCTTACAACTACGGTCATGCTTTATAATAACCTTTTCACGGTTGAAAATATGGGTGAGATAGAAACGGCGGATTACGATAAATATCTCAATCCGGAATCCGTAATAGAAATTGACGATGCAAAGATCGAACCGTCGCTTGGCGAGGCAAAACCGGGCGAAAAGTTCCAATTTGTCAGAACAGGTTACTTTACACCCGACTCTAAGCACGCAAACAGATTCAACAGAATCGTCAGCCTTAAGGACGGATACAAATTCTGATCTGCAAGAAAACAAAAAACGTTCTCCCGATTCGGGAGAACGTTTTTTGTTATGATTTTATTTAAGCCTTTTATCCGTCTTTACGGAAAGTGCGGTTCCTACGCTTTGGAAAACCTGAACGAGGATTATAAGCAGTACAACGGCGATCAGAATTACCATATAGTTATAACGCTGATAACCGTACATGATAGCGATGTTTCCGAGTCCGCCGCCGCCGATGGCGCCGCTCATTGCCGTATAACCGAGAATTGTCGTTACGGCAATCGTTGCGTTTGAAATAAGCGACGGAATGCTTTCGGGAATCATGACCTTTGTGATTATCTGAAAAGGCGTTGCGCCCATACTCTGCGCCGCTTCGATTATATTAGGATTGACCTCGCGCAGGCTGCTTTCGACAAGTCTTGCGACGAACGGAAAAGCCGCAATGACAAGCGGCACGATAGACGCGACAGAGCCTATCGTCGTGCCGACGATAAGTCTGGTAAGAGGAAATACAACAACAATAAGTATTATAAAAGGAACGGAGCGAAGAAGATTTACGATAACGTTGAGGACTTTCATAAGCCAGCCAGGAAGCGGAAGAATTCCGTTTTTGTCGCCGACAACCAGCAGAACGCCGAGCGGAAGTCCTATAACGAATGCAAAGAGCGTTGCGATAAGTGTGACATAAAGTGTTTCAAGCACCGCGCCGGGAATATCGTGTTTCAATATATCGACAGCTGTTTGCAGCTTTTCGGGAGAAAACATATTGTTCATACTCAAACCTCCTCCACGGTTACATTTTCAACGGAGCCGAGATATTCGGAGACCATCTTCGCCTGTTCGGCACCGCCGGGAACGCCCAGAAGCATAGAGCCGTAGGTTTTGTCATCAATACAGCGCGTCGCGGCGGAAACGATATTTACAAGTATGTTCATTTCTATCGCCATAGACGATATAAGAGGCATGCTTGCCGCCTGCGCACCGCTGAAAATAACGCGGAGGCGTTTTTCCTTGTGTGGATTTGAAACCTGATCGTCTGCACCGTTCGGGAAAACAAGCCGTCTTGCCGCCGCCGATTTCGGGCTTGCAAAAACGGTTCCGACAGCGCCCTCCTCAACGACTTCGCCGTTATCGAGAATCGCAACGTGACTGCATATTTCTTCAACGACACTCATTTGATGAGTAATGATTATAACGGTTATTCCGAGCTTTTTGTTTATGTCCCTTATAAGCTCAAGAATGGCGTGAGTGGTGTTGGGATCGAGCGCGCTTGTGGCTTCGTCGCAAAGAAGTACCTTGGGGTTTGTTGCAAGCGCGCGGGCGATGGCTATTCGCTGCTGCTGACCGCCCGAAAGCTGAGCGGGATACGCTTTTGCTTTATCCGGCAAGCCGACGAGTTTCAGAAGTTCCGTCGCGCGGGCTTTGGCTTCTTCTTTCGGTATGCCTGCAAGCTCCATAGGAAAGCATATGTTTTTCAGGCAGTTTTTCTGCATGAGCAGATTGAACCCCTGAAATATCATCGTTATGCTTCGTCTGGCTTCTCTTAGCGCGGCAGGAGAAAGCTCTCCTATATTCACTCCGTCTATTATGACTTCGCCTCCGGTAGGACGTTCAAGCATATTTATACAGCGTACAAGCGTACTTTTTCCTGCGCCGCTCATGCCGATAATACCGTAAATATCTCCGTCTTCTATTGTCAGATTTATATTGTGAAGGGCGTCGACCTTTCCGCCGGCGCCTTCAAACGTTTTACTTATGTTGTGTAATTCTATCATTATGTAATTCTGCCTTGATTATTTTTTTATATCGTCAAGCGTTTTGTGGCTTGTTGAGTAAATGCCCATAGGCTCAACGTGTATAGCGGCAACGGAAACGATGTGTGTGCCGTTCTCTTTGTTGAAGTCGTCAAGGTAGGGTGTGTGCTGGAAGTAGTTTGCGTCACATTCGCCGCTTTCAACTACATTGTTCGGAACGACATAATCCGAGAGAACATTGATTTCCAGCGTGATGTCTTTTTCTGCGAGGATTTTCTTTACTTCTCCGAGTATCTCGGCGTGAGGTGTGGGAGATGCGGCAACCTTTATCTTTGTGCCGGCAAGAGAAGCGTAGTCAACGGAAGAATCGTAGCCGTCTGTGAGATTATCAACCGTGCCTATAACGGAGCCGTCATATTTGTTTGCTATGAAATCGGCAACCTGCTTGCTTTCGAGAGCCGCTTTGAGTGCCTTTATCTTGGGAGTGTTCTCGTTGCCTTCTTTAACGGCAAGAATGTTTGCGTATTTGCTGTAAGAACCTTCGATAGCAAGGGAATCCTTTGTGGGATTGAAGCCTGCGGGAATTGCGTAGTTCGAGTTTATGACCGCATAGTCAACGTCGGGAAGGAAGTTTGGAAGCTGAGCAGCTTCAACTTCTTTTATCGTTATGTTATAGGGGTTTTCAACTATATCGCGGGCGGTTGCGGCGATGCCTGCGCCTTCCTTGAGCTTGATAAGTCCGTTTGCTTCGAGAAGAAGAAGTGCGCGTGCTTCGTTTGTCGTGTCGTTGGGAACTGCGATAGTCACGCCTTTTTCACCTCCGCATGATGCGAGGAGCAGAAGGGCAAGTGCGAGTGTGAGTGCGACTGCTAAGATTTTTTTCATTTTTGTGGTCTCCTTTGTATGTGGGAATTATTTTTGAAAACAAAAAACGGAAGCCTGAAAATTCCGGCTTCCGAAGATTGCTTTATTACATTATCCGCTTTTGGGTTTATACGTTTTTTTGCATGCGGAAACGTATGATACAGCAATCTTCGGCTTGCATCATAGACATGCACATTATCATACCTTTAAACGTGAGCGCTGTAAGCATTACGTTTTCCTCCCTGCGGATAAATTATGGACGTATCATATCACAAAGAAAAACGCTTGTCAATAGGTAAATTAAAAAAAGTGCAAAATCTGTTTTCAGAGCTTATTTCAGCTTTTCAACTCTGTAAGGTGTGCCGCCGAGTGTTTTCCATGTTATTTCGTCATCCGTCATAACAATGTATCCTCTGTCGGAATTCCATTTGGGAATTGAGACCGAGCCGGGATTTATATATAAAAACGAACCATGATCATTACAGGCGGGAACATGAGTATGTCCGCATAGGAGAATAAAGCCGTCTGCCATTTTCGGGGGATTGTCCTCTCCGAAAAGGTGACCGTGCGTTGCGAAAACGGGCTTTCCGCCGATGTAGATCAGCATGTAATCGGCTCTTATGGGAAAATCGAGAACCATCTGATCAACTTCGCTGTCGCAGTTTCCTCGCACACAGAGAATGTTTTCTTTTATTCCGTTGAGAAGCGACGCGACTTTTTTTGTATCGTATCCGCCGGGGATGTCATTTCTCGGACCGTGATAGAGCAGATCGCCGAGAAGAACGAGTTTGTCAGGCTTTTCGGACTTATATGCTTCAATAAGTTTTTCGCAGAAAAGCCCCGATCCGTGAATGTCTGAGGCAACCATAAGTTTCATGTAAATATCCTCACTTTCATCATTACCGTATAATATTATCATAGTTGATATATATAATCAAGAGAAAATTTACATAAAACATACGAAAAAATGGGGTTGCTTTTTTGGCTTTGTCAATATATAATATACTTGATAGGATGCATATTTTGTATCCGCAAATAACTATAAAAACGGAGGGACAACAGTTATGGGACTTATAAAGGCATTTGCAGGAGCTGTCGGCGGAACGCTTGCCGACCAGTGGAAGGAGTTTTTCTATTGTGATTCTCTTTCTGCCGAAACGCTTATGGTAAAGGGTGAAAAGCGCATAAGCGGACGTTCTTCAAACACAAAGGGAAACGATAATATTATTTCAAACGGCTCGGGAATAGCTGTTGCCGATGGTCAGTGTATGATGATCGTTGAGCAGGGAAAAATAGTTGAAGTCTGTGCCGAACCCGGTCAGTACACATACGATAAATCAACGGAGCCGAGCATATTTACCGGACCTTTGGGCAAGGGAATAATCGACACGTTCAAAACGATAGGCAAGCGCTTTACTTACGGCGGAGATACGGGCAAGGATCAGAGGGTTTACTATTTCAACACAAAGGAACTTATAGACAACAAATTCGGAACACCGAATCCTATTCCGTTCAGAGTTGTTGACGCGAACATAGGACTTGATATCGATGTTTCGGTTCGCTGTTCGGGTGTTTATTCCTACAAAATAGCGGATCCGCTTCTTTTCTATACGAACGTTTGCGGAAACGTTGAGAGAGAATACACAAGAGACGCACTTGACGGGCAGCTCAAGACCGAATTCATAAGCGCGCTTCAGCCCGCATTCGGAAAGCTTTCCGAACTTGGACTCCGTCCCAATCAGATAGTGGCGCACAATACAGACCTTGAAAACGCAATGAACAGCGCACTTTCCGCAAAATGGGGAGAACTTCGCGGTCTTACAGTAGTAAGCATTGCTCTTGGATCGGTAACGCTTCCCGAAGAGGACGCAGAGCTTATAAAGAAGGCTCAGCATGCGGCTATTCTGCGCGATCCTTCGATGGGCGCAGCTACTCTTGTCGGTGCTCAGGCTGAAGCTATGAAAGCCGCTGCGGCAAACGAAAACGGCGCAATGATGGGCTTTATGGGCATGGGAATGGCAAATCAGGCGGGCGGAATGAACGCTCAGAATCTTTATGCTATGGGTCAGCAGGCAAGACAGCAACAGGCTCAGTCGGCGCAGACACAGGCTCCCGCAGGAGCATGGAAGTGCAAATGCGGAGCTACGGTAACGGGAAAGTTCTGCACGGAGTGCGGAGCAAAGAAACCCGACGAGGGTTGGACTTGTCCTTCCTGCGGCGCAACGAACAAGGGTAAATTCTGCACGGAATGCGGAGCAAAGAAACCAGAAGACGCACCGCTTTATCGTTGTGACAAATGCGGCTGGGAGCCGGAAGACCCCGCGCATCCGCCCAAGTTCTGCCCCGAGTGCGGAGACATCTTCGACGATAAGGACAGAAAATAAATTGCTTTCGGCAGAGAGGCGGTCAGATCCGCCTCTCATTTGAAATTATAAGGAGAGGACAACTGCGATGGATGATATTATAGAATATAAATGTCCGTGTTGCGGCGGCGCCATAAGCTTTGACAGCAAGACGCAGAAGCTTAAATGCCCATATTGCGATACGGAATTCAATGTTGACGATCTGCGCTCGTATGACGAGGCGCTTCACGAAAGTGCTGAAAAGAAGCAGGACAATTGGAATTCTATGCCCGAAACCGAATGGGGCGAGAATGAAGGCGTTCATACATATGTATGCAATTCGTGCGGAGGGGAAATAGTCAGCGACGAAAATACGGCTGCGACGAGTTGTCCGTTTTGCGGAAATCCCGTCGTGCTTACGGAAAGACTTTCGGGAACGCTTAAGCCCGATTGTATTATCCCGTTCAAGCTCGGAAAAGAAGAGGCAAAGAAAAAACTTAGGGAATTCTTTTCAGGCAAAAAACTTCTTCCCAAAGTGTTCAAGGACGAAGCCCATATAGACGAAATAAAGGGGCTTTATGTTCCGTTCTGGCTTTTTGATTCGGATGTTGACGCCGACATAATGTACAAGGGAACGAAGCTGAGAATGTGGAGCGATTCAAATTACAACTACACCGAAACAAGTTATTTTTCGGTTATAAGGCGCGGAAGCCTTGAATTCGAAAACGTTCCAGTAGACGGATCCGTTAAAATGGCAGACGATCTTATGGAGTCGATAGAGCCGTTTGACGCGTCTGAAATAATTGATTTCAGAACAGCGTATCTTGCGGGTTATCTTGCCGACAAGTACGATGTTTCAAAGGACGACAGCATAGGTCGCGCCAATAAACGTATAAAGAAAAGCACGGAAGATTGCTTTGCTTCGACTGCGAAGGGATATTCCACGCTCCGCGCGGAGAACAGCAATATAGGAATAAAGGACGGAAAATCAAGATATGCGCTTTATCCCGTATGGCTTCTCAACACAACGTGGAGAGGTAAAAAGTACACCTTTGCAATGAACGGTCAAACGGGGAAAATGGTAGGCGATCTGCCTATGGATAAGGGTGCTTATTGGAAATGGTGGGCGATATACGCAGGAATCGCGAGCGCGGTTTCGCTCGGAATAATATGCCTTATTCAGCTTCTTTGAGGAGGTGACTGCAGTGAAAAAATACATAACGTTTATACTTGTTTTTATGATGATTGCAGTCGCTTCGGTTTCGTGCTTTGCTGCGGCAACCCAGTCTCTTGTGGTCGATAATGCCGGATTGCTTTCGGAGACGGAAAGACAGTCGCTTGAAGCACGCCTTTCCGAGATAAGCGATAAATATTCGGCAGATATTGTGGTCGTTACCGAAAACTATATCGGAAACGCTACACCTACCGAATATGCCGATGACTTTTTTGATTACAATGGCTACGGGCGCGGAGAAAATCGCGACGGCGCACTTCTGCTCATAAGCATGGAGGATCGCGATTGGTATGTTTCGACAAGCGGTTCATGCATAGATTCGATAAGTTATAGCATAGTCGGAAGACGCATACTTTCCGATCTCAGCGACGGCGACTATTATGACGCATTTATGAGCTATGCCGATATCTGCGAAAAAATGCTTGACAAATCATCTTCCGGAGACGGTAATTACAGCGATTCCGACTATTCGAGAGAGTATCTCAAATATCAGTTGCCGAAGCTTATACTCATTTCGCTTGTGATCGGAATAATAATATCGTTTCTTATAATGACGAAATATACAAAACAGCTTAAAACCGTTCGCGCCCAGAACAAGGCGGACAGCTATGTGGTAAAGGACAGTCTTGACGTAAAGGTCGCAAAAGACATTTTCCTTTACAGAACGGTTTCGCGCGTGAGACGTCAGACCGAAAGCAACAGCGGCGGAGGCGGAACTCATACTTCATCTTCCGGTTCTTCGCACGGCGGAGGCGGAGGCAAGTTCTGACAAAAAAGAGGCTTTCATTAAGAAAGCCTCTTTTTTATGTTGTAAAAAATCATTCAATAAAGTTTTCAATATCCCGCACGACTTCGTCGCGGCAGGTATCGTTGAGAATTTCGTGACGGCAGTTTTCATAAAGCTTAATTTGAACGTTGCATCCTGCTTTTTTCAGTTTTTCATAAACTTTTGTAACGCCTTTTCCGTAATTGCCGACGGGATCGTCCGCGCCGGAAACGAGCAGAACGGGCATTTTTATATTTTGAAACCATGCGGCTCTGTTGGCTTTTTTATTCAGCGTTACGAGATCGTGCATGGCGCTGACTGTAAATTTAAAGGTGCAGTAAGGATCTGAAGCATATTTCTTTTTCTGTTCTCTATCCTTTGTGAGCCACGCGATAGGATCATTTTCATCCTTAAAGTGCGAATTGTATGTTCCGAAAGCAAGATTGTCTATTGCTTTTGAAATATAGCGCTCGCCCTTGAAAAATTTTACTACGTCTATTGCGATAAGACCTATTCCTGCGGCGGGGTTCGGACCGCCCGTTCCCATAATTATAAATTTGTCGGGTTTTATATATTTTTCCGCAGCGAGACGTGAGATAAACGATCCCATACTGTGACCCATAAGATAGTAGGGAAGATAATCGCCGTATTTTTTCTTCATTTCAAATGCGAATACCGAAACATCTTTTGCGAGGTAGTTCCATCCGTCTTTGTGAGCGATAAATCCCAGCTCGTCTGTGGAATTTACTGTTTTCCCGTGACCGAGATGGTCGTATCCGAAGCATATATATCCTTGCTCGGCTATCTCATGCATAAATCCGTCATAGCGGTCAATATGTTCGGTCATGCCGTGAACAACATGAAAAAGCCCTTTTATTTTCCCTTCGGGAATATATGTTTTTCCGATGAGCGTGTGTATTCCGTCTGAGGATGGCACGCTTTCTCTTGTTACTGTTATATTCATTTTTCCTCCTTAAAAAGTTCTGCATGCGCCGATGGCTCTGTGCCAGCCTGAAAGCAGCTTTTGACGTTCTTCATAAGACATATTCGGAACAAAAGACGCTTTGGATTTTGTAAGCGAGCGAAGCTCATCTCTGCTTTCAAAGAATCCTATTGCAAGACCCGCGAGCGCTGCCGCTCCTGCCGCAGTTGCTTCAGTGGTTTCTGGCTGCATGACCGTTATATCCGAAATATCGCTTTGGAACTGCATAAGAAATTTGTTCGCCGACATACCTCCGTCAACTTTAAGCGACGTAAGGCGTTTTCCTATGTCGCTTTCCATGGCGCGAAGCATATCGTCGCTCTGATAGGCTACCGACTCAAGCGCCGCGCGGATTATATGACTCCTTCCCGTGCCGCGCGTAAGTCCGACTATCGTTCCGCGAGCCTGCATATCCCAGTACGGAGCTCCGAGACCGGAGAATGCGGGTACGATGTAAACTCCGCCCGTATCCTTTATTTTGCCTGCAAAGTATTCACTGTCGCTGGAGTCGGATATTATTCTGAGCTCGTCACGAAGCCACTGAACCACCGCGCCCGCGACGAAAACGCTGCCTTCAAGAGCATATTCGGGCGATTTGCCTTTTTCGGTAGCGGCGGCGGTTGTCAGCAGTCCGTTTTTGCTTTCAACCATTCTGTCGCCCGTATGAGCAAGAAGAAAACATCCTGTGCCGTAAGTGTTTTTCACGTTTCCTTCATCAAAACAGCATTGCCCGAAAAGTGCCGCCTGTTGATCTCCCGCCATTCCGCAAATGGGGATTTTGGCTCCCATAAGATCCATATATCCGTATATTTCGCCCGACGAACGTATTCCTGGAAGCATTGAGCGCGGAACAGAAAGAATTCGCAAAAGCTCGTCGTCCCATTCGCCGGTTTTAATATTGCACATCATCGTGCGGGAAGCGTTGGTTCTGTCTGTGCAGAAGGCTTTTCCGTCCGTAAGCTTCCACAATAGCCATGTGTCTATCGTGCCGAAGAGGAGTTCGCCTCTTTCGGCTTTTTCTCTTGCTCCGTCAACATTATCGAGTATCCATTTCAGCTTTGTTCCGCTGAAATAAGCGTCAATACGAAGTCCCGTCGTTCTGCGGATGTAATCCGCGTATCCGCCCTTTTCAAGCTCTGCGCATATATCCGCCGTTCGGCGGCATTGCCACACTATTGCATTGCATATTGGCTTGCCTGTGTTTTTATCCCACACTACGGTCGTTTCGCGCTGATTTGTAATGCCTATCCCGGCGATTTCGTCAGCCGAGATTCCGCTTTTGGCGATACATTCCGTGAGGGAAGCGTATTGCGAGGCATATATCTGCATAGGATCATGCTCTACCCAGCCCGGCTTTGGATATATCTGAGTAAACTCGTGCTGAGCCATACTTACAATGTGAAGATCACGGTCAAAAAGGATGCTTCTCGCGCTTGTAGTACCTTCATCAAGTGCAAGTATATATTTTTTCATCATAGATCACCGCCCTTTTTGTTTATTTTAACATATAAAAACAAAGGTTTTCAATATTTTGTTTGAATATATCGTAAAGAAATTTCAATTATGCGGAATACTAAATCAAAAAACGGAGAACAGAAAAATGAAAATACTTTTTTACGATGCCAAACCTTACGATACGGAGATGTTTGAAAGAGCTTCAAGCGATTACAACGGTATAAGCATAGATTACCTCGCGGCGGATATATCGGAGAAGACAGCGCCGCTTGCAAAGGGCTACGATGCCGTATGTCTTTTTGTGGCTTCCGACGCGTGCGAATGCGTTATAAAGACACTTGCCGAAATAGGCGTAAAGCTTATCCTTATGCGTTGCGCGGGTTTCAACAATGTTGACTTTGCGGCAACAGACAAATACGGAATTACCGTAATGCGCGTTCCTGCGTATTCTCCTGAAGCGATAGCTGAGCACGCGCTTGCGCTTGCTTTCGCGGTGAACAGAAAAATTCATAAGGCATATATAAGGGTAAGGGAAAACAACTTCAGTCTTGCAGGGCTTATGGGTGTGAACTTTTACGGCAAGACAGCCGGCATAGTCGGAACGGGAAGAATAGGCGCCGCCATGGCGAGGGATTGTAACGGAATAGGAATGAACGTTATAGCTTATGATAAGTACCCAAACGACAGCCTTGACTTCGTAAAATATACGGATATGGATACACTTTTGCGCGAAAGTGACCTTATATCGCTCCATTGCCCGCTTACGGAGGAAACGTATCATATGATAAATTCTGCGGCAATAGAGAAAATGAAGGACGGTGTTATCCTGGTCAATACATCGCGAGGCGCGCTGATAAGTACAGACGACCTTATTTGGGGCATAAGGCATCATAAATTCGCAGGCGTGGGACTTGACGTTTACGAGGAAGAACAGCCCAACGTATTTGAAAATAGGGAAGATGATATAATGCAAAGCTCGGTCACGGCGAGATTGCTCTCTTTCCCCAATGTTATAGTCACCTCACATCAGGGATTTTTCACAAGGGAAGCGCTTGAAGCCATAAGTCGCGCGACGTTTGACAATGCCGCGAGCTTTGAAGAAGGGAAGCCGATAAAAGAAAATATCGTTTCGATTTCCCGCTTTACAAATCGGGCACGTTAAGCTATAATTATAAACAGTAAAATACTCGTAGCAAAGGAGTGCAGCATATGAATATTAAAACCGATATAGAAATAGCTCAGGCGGCAGAACCGAAGCCGATATATGAAGTAGCGAGACTTGCGGAAATAGATGAAAAATACATCGAGCCTTACGGAAAGACAAAGGCGAAAATCGATCTTTCGTTTCTGGGAGAATGTAAGGCAAGGAAAGGGAAGCTTATACTTGTGACGGCGATAACGCCGACTCCCGCAGGCGAAGGGAAAACGACCACAACGATAGGTCTTGGGGACGGGTTGCGAAGAATAGGTAAAAAAGCGGTGCTTGCGCTGCGCGAGCCTTCTCTCGGTCCCGTGTTCGGAATAAAGGGCGGTGCTACAGGCGGCGGACATGCACAGGTAATACCCATGGAAGATATAAATCTTCATTTTACGGGTGATTTTCATGCAATAGGCGCGGCAAACAATTTACTTGCCGCAATGCTTGATAATCACATATATCAGGGAAATGCACTCGGAATAGATCCCAGAAAAATAACATGGAAAAGATGCGTCGATATGAACGACCGTCAGCTTCGCTCCGTTATAGACGGTATCGGCGGTATGACGGGCGGCGTTCCGAGAGAGGACGGCTATGACATAACCGTAGCTTCCGAAATAATGGCGGTATTCTGCCTTGCGACGTCTATAAAGAACCTCAAAGAACGGCTTTCAAAAATAATCGTTGGGTACACTTATGACGATAAACCCGTAACGGCAGGCGATCTTAAAGCCGCAGGGGCAATGGCTGCACTTCTGAAGGATGCGCTTCGTCCGAATCTTGTTCAGACGCTTGAAGGCACTCCTGCGATAGTTCACGGCGGACCGTTTGCCAACATTGCTCACGGATGCAATTCGGTTATTGCGACGGAAACCGCGCTGAGACTTGGAGATTATGCCGTGACCGAAGCCGGTTTCGGCGCCGATCTAGGTGCGGAGAAGTTTTTTGATATAAAATGTCGTGCGGCGGGGTTCGAGCCGTCTGCGGTTGTTATCGTTGCGACGGTCAGAGCTCTGAAAATGCATGGCGGCGCAGAAAAAAACGAGCTTTCGGAAGAAAACATCACAGCGCTTGAAAAGGGTATGCCAAACCTGCTTCGCCATGTTGCAAATATAAAAAATGTTTACGGGCTTCCGTGTGTTGTGGCGGTTAACAGATTTCCGACCGATACGGAAGCGGAGCTTTCCGTTGTTATTGACGAGTGCAGAAAGCTCGGGGTAAATGTTGTGCTTTCGGAAGTATGGGCAAAAGGCGGAGAAGGCGGAGAGGCACTTGCACGGGAGGTTGTCCGTTTGTGTGATGAAAAAAGCAGGTTTGATTTTGCATACAGCCTTGACCGCACAATAAAAGAAAAAATAGATCAGATCGTTAAAAGGGTTTACGGCGGCGACGGGATCAGCATTTCTCCGAACGCGGAAAAACAGATAAAAAAGCTTGAAACGCTCGGTTTCGGAAGTTTGCCTGTGTGTATTGCAAAAACACAGTACAGCTTTTCCGATGACCCGAAAAAGCTCGGTGCGCCGGAGCATTTCACGGTTACGGTAAAGAACGTGAAAGTGTCCGCAGGAGCGGGATTTATCGTGGCTTTGACGGGAGACATAATGACAATGCCTGGACTTCCGAAAATTCCTGCGGCTGAAAACATAGATGTTGACGAAAACGGCAAAATAAGCGGACTGTTTTGAATCACGGAAAAGAAAAAGCGGCTCATTTTGAGCCGCTTTCTTTATCGTCTTTCCGATTTTTCGGGTTTGCACGTTCTTTCAATATGAGGTTGATATACTGCGAAAGAGATCTGTCATCCTTTTCGGCTTCGGCGCGCAGAGCTTCAAGCAGATCGCTGTCAATGGTTATGCTGATTTTTTCTTTAAGAGGCTTCATAAATATCACCGCCAAATATATTTATGACACAATTTTATAATAAAATACGATTTTATATTGACAAGTAAGATAAAGTAGGATAAAATAGGATTATTGAAGGACGAAATATTTTATAAGGAGAAGTAAAATGAAATATTGTTCACATTGCGGTCAGCAGCTTGATGATGATGCTGCTTTTTGCGCAAAATGCGGTTGCGCTATTGAGGGCAGTAATGTTAGGACGGAAAATTATGAAAAATATGACGCTTCAAGTGGAGGAATGTGGTTTCTTGGTTTTCTTTTGCCGCTCGTCGGGCTTATATGTTTTTTGGTTGAAAAGGACGACCGTCCGCAGAGAGCAAACAGCGCGGGAACCGGCGCGCTCGTTGGATTTTTGCTTTCTTTGATAGTTTCGGGAGTTATGCTTGCCTTGATGTAATATAAAAGTCCCTGCCATCTTAAAACAACGGAGAGCAGGGGATTTTTGTTTATGATTTGTCTGCGCCGATTTAATAAGAAAAACCGCTCGTCAGTTCGGACGAGCGGTTTTATATTTTCGATTATTCCTCTTCGGGAAGTTCGCTCTTGAATACTATGCGCTTCTCGGTTTCTTTATCGAACAGGTGCATACGTGCTGTGTCGATTGCAACCGTGATAGTATCTCCGTTGCGTGCCGTGGATCTGGGCGATACACGAGCTGTAAGCTTCTGCTCGCCGGAACGGTCGATAACCATATTCTTCTTTGAAGCGAGTTCTTCATCAACAACAACTCTGTTTGCAATGAGGTAGAGAAGTATTTCGGAACCCATAAGCTCTGTAACATCAACATATGCTTCGAAGGAAGAATCCTTGAGAGCTGCGATCTGCATGGGAGTATCAACGATACACTCGGGACGGACGCCGGCGATAACTTCCTTGCCGATATAGGGCTTAAGTTCTTCGCTGTTGCCTTTTTCTTCAGGAAGCTTAACGGAAATGTCGCCGAATTTGAGGTAAACTCCGTCGTCTTTCTTCAAGAGCTTACCGTTGATGAAGTTCATCTGAGGAGTGCCTATAAATCCTGCAACGAAGAGGTTTACGGGTGAATCATAGAGGTTCTGAGGAGAGTCAACCTGCTGGATTATACCGTCCTTCATAACTACGATACGTGTAGCCATTGTCATAGCTTCTACCTGGTCATGCGTAACGTAGATGAACGTTGCACCGAGTTTGTGGTGAAGCTTTGTGATTTCTGTTCTCATCGTTGCACGAAGCTTAGCATCAAGGTTTGAGAGAGGCTCGTCGAGAAGGAATACCTTAGGATTACGAACGATTGCACGACCGAGAGCAACACGCTGTTTCTGACCACCTGAAAGAGCTTTGGGGTGTCTGTCAAGCAGGTGAGAAATATCAAGAATTCTTGCAGCTTCTTCAACCTTACGCTTGATTTCTTCCTTCGGCACCTTGCGGAGCTTAAGACCGAATGCCATGTTGTCGAAAACGGTCATATGCGGATAAAGAGCGTAGTTCTGGAACACCATTGCTATATCTCTGTCCTTAGGAGCAACGTCATTTACAAGACGGTCGCCTATAAAGAGTTCGCCTTCGGTTATTTCTTCAAGACCAGCTATCATTCTGAGGGTTGTGGACTTACCGCAGCCCGAAGGTCCTACGAAGATTATGAATTCCGTATCTCTGACTTCAAGGCAGAAGTCAGATACGGCGGTAACACCGCCCGGATATTTTTTGTAGATGTGTCTGAGTGATAAACTTGCCATTATTGACTCCGATCCCGGCGACAAAACGAGATTTATTTTTACATCTTCCAGCCGCCGATGGAAGATGTTTTTACGCAAAGCGATAAAAAACATCCTCTGCGTAAAAAATTACAAATATATTATAGCAAAAAGCAAGATACAATGAAAGAGTTTATTCATCCAAAGTTTCAAAATATTATTTGTGAAAATTGCACAAATGAAGCTGATAAAATAAAAAAATCGGATTTGAATATCGAATGTTTCTAATTTATTATAAAAATATTCTGTCAGAGCGGAGCATTTTCAAGCTTTGCTTCTTCGTCTGCGGTAAGCGGGCGAAAGTAGCCCTCTGCAAGGTTTGCATCGAGAGGAATGTCTGCAAAGGCAGTGCGGGCAAGCGAGGTTATCTCAGAGCCTACGGAGCAGAACATACGCTTTATCTGATGAAATTTTCCTTCCGATATTGTTATGTGTCCGCTTTTTCCGTCATCGGAGACCGAGAGCTTGGCGGGCTTTGTAAGAGACTTTTCGCCGATATCAACGCCTTTTTCGAGCTTTGTCGTCTGCTCGGGCGAAATGGGCGGAAAACAGGTGAAATAATATGTTTTTGCAACGTGATATTTCGGCGAAAGGAGCTTGTGTGCAAGCTGACCGTTGTTTGTCAATATAAGAAGTCCCGTCGTATCTATATCGAGGCGTCCGCAAGGGAAAAGTCCGAGATGGCGGAGATTTTCCGGCAAAAGTTCAAGAACGGTTTTCTTGTGCGGATCGTCGGTAGAGCTTATATATCCCGACGGTTTGTTCATCATTATATATGTGAATCTTTTGTATATCACCGCTGCGCCGCGAAATGTTATTGTGTCGGTCTCCTCGTTTATCTGAACGGAGGTGTCCTTTACGGTGACACCGTTTACCGTGACGGCGCCTGCCCGTGCGGCTTTTTTGCTTTCGCTTCTTGTCGCCGTGCCTGTGACCGTGAGAAATTTATCAAGACGCATAATTTGTCTCCGAAAAGTAATATATGTTTATTTTATCACGGTGAGCGACGCTTGTAAAGTGAATTTGCCGCAAAAAAATTCATCTCTCCGCCGAAAATTGGGGGAGAGATGAACGAAAAGCGGAAACTATATCTGTCTGCGTATTCTGTCAAGCGCACCTTTTTCTATGCGCGATACCTGCGCCTGAGATATGCCTATTTCGTCGGCTATTTCCATTTGTGTTTTTCCTCTGAAAAACCGCATTGATATTATTGAACGCTCGCGATCGGAAAGACGTTTCATTGCCTCACCTATGGCTATGTTGTCTATCCACGTCTCGTCGTTTTCCTTGTCGTCGCTTATTTGATCCATAAGATAAAGCGCGTCGCCGCCTTCGCTGAATACAGGCTCGTAGAGCGAAAGCGGAGTTGTTATTGAAGTCAGTGCTTCCGTTACGGCAGCAGGCTCGGCTTCAATTTTTGCGGCGATCTCTGCATCGGTGGGATCGCGCGACAGCCGCAGTGAAAGCTCTTCTTTTACGCGAAGCGCACGGTATGCAAGATCACGCTGACTGCGGCTGACTCTTATCATGCTGTTGTCGCGCAGATATCTGCGTATTTCGCCTATTATCATCGGAACCGCATAGGTGCTGAATTTAACGCCTACGTCAAGGTCAAAGTTGTCTATTGCCTTGATCAGTCCTATACAGCCCACCTGAAAAAGATCGTCGGCGTCCTCTCCACGACTGCCGAACCGCTGTATTATGCTCAGCACAAGTCGCATATTTCCGGAAATAAGCTCCTCACGGGCGTGCATATCACCGTTTTTTGATTTTCTCAGAAGCTCGTTTTTTTCTTCTGCGGTAAGGGTTTTCAGCTTTGAGGTATTTACTCCGCAAAGCTCGACTTTATTATAGTACATTTTTCGTTTCTCCCAAAAGCAACTGTATTTTTCCGTCGAAATAAGTATTGCCGATGTCGGTTTTTGTTTATTCAGAGAAACGTATGCAACATATTTCCAATTTTTTATTCTTTTTGCGACATATAAAATTTAACAATTAAAAATTGAATTACTTATTGAAAAACGTGAATAGGTTTGATATTATATATTGGAAATGCAAAAATACGGAGCGCTTTATATGAAAGGGCAGAAACGTCTATTAAGTTTTGCAAGACGAGCTTGCGACGACTACAATATGATATCGCCGGGAGATACGGTTGCCGTTGGGCTTTCGGGAGGGAAGGATTCGCTTGCCCTGCTTTATACGATGGCGGCGTTGCGCAGATTTTATCCTGTGCCGTTCAGACTGATTGCCGTTACGATAGATATGCGATTTGACGAGATAGGCAAATCCGCAGCGGACTTCGGGCCGATACAAAAGCTTTGCCGTGAGCTTGACGTGGAATATCACATAGAGCCTTCAAACATTGCGAAAATAGTATTTGATATAAGAAAGGAAAGCAATCCGTGTTCTTTGTGCGCAAAGCTGCGACGCGGAATGCTGTGCGATACTGCTAAAAAGCTCGGCGCAAACAAGATTGCGCTCGGTCATCATTTCGATGACGCCGTGCAGACATTTATGCTCAATCTTTTCTACGAAGGCAGACTCGGATGCTTTTCTCCAGTGACATACCTTGACCGATCGGACGTTACCGTTATCAGACCGTTTATTTACGCGCAGGAAAAGGATCTCAGCTATTTTACGTCGAATGCGGAGCTTCCCGTTGTCGAATCGGAGTGTCCGGCAAACAAGAAGACGGAAAGAGAAGAGATGAAGGCGCTTCTTGTATCGCTTGAAAGAGAGAACAAGGGTCTGCGTCACAGGATATTCGGTGCAATGCAGAAAGCCGGAATAGACGGATATAAAGAAGCAAAGCTTAAAGAATACGATGATGAATAAAAATTTCCGAAGCGGGAAAAACTACGATAAAACCGCTTTTGGGGATTATTATGTCGAATAACAGGGAAAAAGATAAAAAAGATAAAATATCAAGGCATTGGTGCGGTAATCTAGGCGCTTCCGTAATACTTATGGAATCGGACAGAGGCGAGAGCAAATGTCTTTCATCACACCTTTGCGGCGGAGATTCTGCTCACTGCGGAAAACATTCACAGGGCGGCGGAGACGGCGCTGTCGGAGGACAGATAACTATGTGACATTGCGGGCTTTGCCTGCTTACATAAAATAAAAATCAAAATGAGAGGTACATAAAAATGGCATTCAACTTTACAGATAAGTATCTGCGCGAGTTTGTAACGGATTTTTCCGTTGCGGCAATGGCAGACGAAACGAAACGTGCGTTTGATACCGTTTTCAACGGAAAGGGTGCAGGCGCCGACTTTCTCGGCTGGAGAGATCTTCCTTACAATTATGATCGCGAGGAAGTGTCACGCATAAAGAAAGCCGCCGAAAAGATAATAAAGACCTGCGATGTTTTTGTCGTTATCGGCATAGGAGGTTCTTATCTCGGCGCGCGTGCGGCAATTGAATTTGTGGAGGGCGCAAGCTACAACAACAAGAAAAAATCCACGCCCGACATTTATTTTGTAGGCAACGACATCAGCTCGTCTCATCTTCGCGACGTGCTTGAGATCTGCAAGGATAAAGATGTTTGCATAAACGTTATTTCAAAATCCGGCACGACGACAGAGCCTGCGATAGCTTTCAGAATATTCCGCGATATGCTTTTGCAGAAATACGGAAAGGCAGCATCCGAAAGAATATTCGTAACTACGGACAAGGCTCGCGGAGCACTTCGTCCGCAGGCTGAAGAGCTTGGCTACGAAAGCTTTGTGGTTCCGGATGATATCGGCGGAAGATATTCGGTTCTCAGCGCTGTGGGTCTGCTTCCCATTGCTGTTGCCGGTATAGACGTTGACGAAATGCTCGCAGGCGCAAAGGACGCCGCAGACAAATATTCAAAGGGAGATATCTTCTCAAACGACTGTATGAAATATGCCGCTCTCCGCAACTATTTCCTCCGTCACGGAAAATCGGTCGAAATACTCGCGGTAAACGATCCCGCCCTTTCTATGACATGCGAATGGTGGAAACAGCTTTTCGGCGAAAGCGAAGGAAAAGACGGCAAGGGACTCTATCCTGCATCGGCTGTTTATTCAACGGATCTTCACTCTATCGGACAGTTTATACAGGAAGGCACGAGAGTGATGTTTGAGACGGTTATAAACGTAAACGCAGAGGACAACTTTGTAATAGAGTCAGACGCCGACAATGCGGACGGTCTTAACTTCCTTGCCGGAAAGACGATAAACTTTGTAAATCAGCAGGCTTTTCTCGGAACGGTAATGGCTCACACAGACGGCGGAGTTCCCAACATCTCAATTGAGCTTACCTCCCGTACGGCAAGAGATTTCGGATATCTTGTATATTTCTTCGAGCTTTCATGCGCCGTTTCCGGCTATATGCTCGGAATAAATCCGTTCAATCAGCCCGGAGTTGAGGCATATAAAAAGAATATGTTTGCGCTTCTCGGCAAGCCCGGATATGAGGAAAACGCCGAAGAACTCAAAAAACGTCTTGAAAAAATACAATAAATGACATATAATGAAAGCGGACGGAAAACCGTTCGCTTTTATTTTTTGCAAAGGATGTGACGGCAGTGAATGTATACGGCAAAAAGGGTGCGCTTGTATTTGCGCTTTATTCGGCGTTCTGCGCCGTCACTCTTCTTGTCCCGTTCGGAAAGGCGGTTGCCGGAATATGCTTTGCGGCGGTCACGCTTTCTCTTGTTTTATATCTGATTTTATCAAAGAGGAAAGCTTCCGCGATATTCATGTGTGTTCTTTGTCTCGTGTCGTCTTCGCTCGGCTTCCTTTCCGGTTATACATATATGAATAAAATATCGTCGGCGCAAAAATTTGCAGACGAAAACGAGCATACGATCTGTGCGGAAATAACATATTCCGTGTATGAAAAGCAGTTTGGTTCGCTTTACTATGCAAAGCTTTCGTCGATAGACGGAGAAAAGGTTTATTCCTTCGTTGAGGTGGCGTTTCCGTATCTTCCGGATATAGCGCTTCACGACAAAATAAAGGCAACCGTGTTGCTTTCGGAGCCGGACGGCGATGAAGCTTCACTTCTGAAATCGAAGGGAGTTTTTCTGTGCGCGGAGATAAAAAGCTTTTCGATCACGGAAAGCGGCGGAAACGGCACTCTGCCGGAAAGAATAAACGCGTATCTTGACGGAATACTTCACAGGAGCATAGGCGGCGATGAAGCCGATTTTGCTTCGGCGATATTTCTCGGAAACAAAGGTGAGGTATCTCAGAAAATAAAACTGGCGTTCAGGCGATGCGGGACTTCGCACCTGCTGGCACTGAGCGGGCTGCATCTTTCGGTGCTTGCGGCGGGACTTGAATTTGCGCTTCGTGCAATAAAAGTAAAAAAGAAGATAAGAATAGGCATTTCGGCTTTGGCAACGGTATTTTTTGCGCTGATTACAGGGCTTTCGGCGTCTGTTATGCGCGCTGCAATAATGCTGATAATATATTTTATTTCACAACTTATAGGGGAGGAACGCGATTCGCTTACATCGCTTTTCGTTGCGCTTACGCTGATAATTGCCGTAAGAAGATATGCTGTTTGGGACGCAGGACTCTGGATGTCGTTTTTTGCAACGCTCGGACTTGTTCTGTTTTCCGACAGATTGCTTCCGAAATTTTCGGCAACGACGCGCGAAAACTATTCGGCGGTTAGAAAGTTTTTCATGGGCGCTCTGAAATATGTACTCGGACTTATTGCGGCGAGCCTTGTGGCTACGCTGTTCACTTTGCCGGTGACGTATATCGCCTTCGGCGGTATATCGCTGATCTCTCCGCTTTCAAATCTTTGGCTCGTACCGCTTGCACAGTTGCTTTTGTATCTGTTACCGTTTGTTTGCTTTCTGTCAAAGATGCCGCTTCTCGGCGACGTTCTTGTTTTGGCGGCGCGCGGACTTATAAAGCTGATATGTTCGTCGGCAAAGCTGTTTTCTTCTTCATCGGGAGTTTATATTTCGATAAAGTATCCGTTCGCACCGTATCTTATAGGCGGATTGGTAATAATAATCGCAGTCATTGTGTTGGTCCCGAAGATAAAGCCGAGAGCCGTGATCGCGGCGGCACTTTCGCTTTGCGTTGTGTTTGCCGGCAGCCTCGGAATATGGTATCGGACTATCGGAAACGATATTTACGCTGTGTGCGTAAATGAAAAATCAAGCGATGCAGTAAGCGTTGTCTATCGCGGAAGAAGCTTTGTTATTGATGTTTCGACAGGAGGGTTCGCCGCTTCCTACTCTGCGGCAAACGGGACTTCGGGATATGCGGCAAGCGAAATAGACGTTTACGCTCTTACTCATCTGCACAGATACCATCCCGCGACGTTTGACAAGCTGTGCGGATATTACAAGATAAACAGGCTGCTTTTGCCTACCGCGGAAAGTGAAGCCGATGCAAAATATATTTCCGAGCTTCTTTCGATAGCGGAGGAGAACGACGTAAAAACCGAATTCTACAACCGTCGGGCAGATTCCAGTATGGAATGCGGTGATATGAAAATAACTCTTCCGAAATACATTACGCTCCGGCGATCCACGCACCCTGTTATAAGCTTTTCCGTTTATCTCGGCGAGGACAAGGTTATGCTTTATTCGGGAGCGGCGCTTGAAGAGGCTGTGGATGAAAGTATTTATTACGATGCTTCTCTTGTTATTTTCGGCGCTCACGGTCCTTTGATAAAGCAGAAGCTGAAAACCGCCGCCTGCCGCTCGGCGCAAAAGACAGTGTTTTCAAATGAAAAGGTTTATTCGTTTTCGGAAAAAGCGGATGCTCCGATAATAATATCCGAGCGTGGTGGAAAAGTAAGTATCAAAATCAAAGGTAAAAAATAATCTTGGCTCCTTGCAGACCTTTTGCTTTGCAAGGAGCTTGTTTTTTGCTTTGCGAGTCCGCATATTCAAAGCCTTTGCAGGTAAATAATATAAGTAAAATTATTTTTTGCGGAGGATATTATGAGTGCTTTTTCGCCGATGTCATACGGCAGAAGAAAAACAGGAGCGGTAAATACGGCGCTTTTTGTAAAAAGAAAGAGAAAGGCGATATCTGCTCTTGCGGAATATAAGAGGGCAGACGGCGTTCTGAAAGCGGCAAAAGCTGCGCTTGAAAGTGTTTCAAAAATGAAAAAACTGTCGCAAAACGACGAAAGAGAACCATATATTTATGGCTTTGCGACAGCGTATGTCGCAGCCGGAGGCGGCAGGATAAGCGAAGAAACTCTTTCGCTTGCTCTTTCTTCGGCAAGCGGAGGATTCTCTTCGGACGAGATCGATTATCTGCCCGATATGCTGAGAATTGCTGTAGCGGAAAGACTTTGCGACGTGCTGACATTTTCCCGCGATGCGGAAGCGGAGGTGGCTGAACTTTACGGGAGCGACGCCAAAATATCGCAGATAGATTTTTCTCGCCTGTTTTTTGAATTTTGCGAGTGCAGCCGTATTCTTTCGGAGGACGAAACATACAGACTTTGTTCAGATGAATCAAAACGCGAATATATAAAAGCCGTAAAGAAAATATCGGATTTTGAAGGCATAAGCGAAGGAGAAGCGGCAAGAAAAAGCATAGAGCTTGCCGCAAAAACGGGTAAAGACCTGAGCTTCGTGCTTTTCGGGCAAGGAAAAAGCACCGCAATAGGCTATTTTGTATCGATAGCCGCAATTACGATAGCTCTGTCAGGAATATATCTGTATCTTTGCGGGAGAGCATCCGCAATTGTACTGTGTGTTTTTCTTCTTGCGCCGCTGAGGGAGCTTTCAAAACGGTTTGCGGCTTCGGTTTATCGCGGACGGGGAGATGCGCGGCTCCTTTCTGTAACGTCGGGGAAAGAGCTTGAAGGTGCGCACTGTATTGTTACGGTTGCGACTATTCTTTACGGAGAAAAGCGCGATTGCGAGGTATTTGACAGACTTGAAGATTTTTACCTGAGAAACAGAAGTGAAAATTATATTTTTTCCGTTCTCGGAGATCTCGGAGAAGCGGACTATCCGGATGATGACGGAGACGAAGATAAAATAGCATATGCGAGGTCGAGAATATCGGCGCTGAATGAGAAGTACGGCGGCGGTTTTGCGCTTTTCGTAAGGAAAAGAACGTTTGTCGGCTGTCAGAAAAAATATATGGCGTGGGAGCGCAAGCGAGGGGGAATAATCGAACTTTGCAGATTTATCGGCGGAGATGACATCAAATGGAAGTATTTTGAGGGAGACAGAGGCGAAATTTCAAAATGCACACATTTGCTCACGCTTGACCGCGATACCGAGCTTTTCTACGGATCTGTAAAAAAGCTTCTCGGTATAATGCTTCATCCTATGAACAAGCCTGTTTTTGACGAAAAATCGGGAAGAGTGGTTTCGGGTTACGGTGTGCTTCAGCCGTCGGTAACGCCGTCGCTTTCTTCCGCTTCGGCAACATTCTTTGCTGAACTTACGGGCGGAGAAGGCGGTCTTGACGTTTACACCGGAACGGGCAAGGAACTTTATCAGAGTCTGATAGGCACAGGGTGCTTCTGCGGAAAAGGAATGATAGACGTAAGGACGTTTCTTCTTGCCTGCGGTGATTCCATAGCAGACGAAAGAGTATTGAGCCATGATGTTATTGAAGGGAGTCTTGTTCGTTGCGGATCGGCTTCAAGCGTTGTACTTACCGACGGAACGCCGAAAAATGCATTGTCATATTACACGCGTCTTCACAGGTGGATAAGAGGGGATCTTCAGTCTTTGCCTTATCTTCGCAAGAACATTTGGGAAAGAAACGGAGAAAAGCTCAAAAATCCGATATGCAAAGCCGGAAAGTACCGCATAGCCGACAGTGCGATAAGGCATTTTGTCCCGCTTTCTGCGATGACAGCGGTAACGCTTTCGCTACTTTTTGGTGCTGAGATTGTGTATATTACGGCAGCGTTTGCATTTGCATATCTTGTCTATCATTTTGCGGAAAGTATTTTTACTCCCGTTATAACGGGTGGGGTTTTCCGCGCGGGAAGCTTTTACGGATATATTAAAACCGTGCTTATATCGCTTGCGCGGAGCGTTTTTCAGGTGATGTCTGAGGTGCACGAGGCTTATGTCTTTGCCGATGCTGCCATAAGAACCATTTATCGCTTTTCTGTTTCGGGAGAGCATTTTCTCGATTGGAAGACCGCCGCAGACGGTGACGCAGAAGAAGCCGATATACTTTCTCACTACAAAAGAATGGCGTTTTCTGCGATTTTCGGACTTTTATCCGTATGTATTCTTCCGGACGGAATAAAAGCCCTCGGTGCGCTTTGGGCGCTTTATCCTGCAACGGCGTACTTCTTATCGCTCGGAGATACGAGCAAAAAACGTGTTCCGAAAGGGATACGTCAAAAGCTGAAAAAGCTGTGTGCAAAGGAATGGAGGTACTTTGCCGATAATGTGAATGTAAAGACCAATTGGCTCCCGCCGGACAATTATCAGAGTTCGCCCGCCGAGCGAACTGCTATGAGAACCTCGCCTACGAATATCGGGATGTTTCTTGTATCGGCGCTTGCCGCAAGAGACTTCGGATATATAAACAGCGAAAAGCTTGCTGAATATATGAAAAACGCCGCCGATTCGATAGACAAGCTGCTTAAATGGCGCGGAAATCTTTATAATTGGTACGATATTCAAAGTCTTGAAGTCATAGGCGAGCCGTTTATTTCTTCGGTCGACAGCGGGAACTTTCTCGTGTGTCTGACGGCGGTATGCGAAGGACTTAAAGAATATGCGTCGGAGGAGCCGACGCTTCTTGATTCGGTGAAAAGATTTGAAAAAGCAGCGGCGGAGACTGATCTTTCAGCGCTGTATGACAGCGCCGGAAAGCTGTTTTATATAGGCTATAATGCAGGGAATGCAAAATATTCTGACAGCAGATACGACGTGTTCATGAGTGAGGCGCGACTTACAAGCTATTATGCCGTTGCAACGGGGCAGGTCCCGCCGGAGCATTACTTTGCTCCGGCAAGAAAGATCGGCGCGTGCGGCGGGCGCAGAGGACCGCTTTCGTGGAGCGGGACTGCGTTTGAATATTTTATGCCTGCGCTTTTCCTGCCGTCGGAAAAGGACTCAGCCCAGAGAGTCGGACTCGATTTTGCATATGCCATGCAGAGAAGTTCGGCTGTGAGCCGGTTCATAGACGGAAAATATTTTTCGCTGTGGGGAATATCTGAATCGCAGTATTTCGGCTTTGACGGAAGAATGAACTATCAGTACAGGGCATTCGGCACGGCGGCCCTCTCTCTCGATCCCGAATTTGAGAAAAACGATACGTTTTCGCCTTATTCCGCGTTTCTTATGATAAGGGAAAATCCGAGTGCGGCGCTCGGCGTTCTCGGCACGTTCGATATGCTCGGGGCAAGCGGTAAGTACGGCTTTTGCGAAGCTGTGGATTTTTGCCGCAATCGTGTCGGCGACGGTTTTGCCGTGATAAAAAGCTATATGGCGCATCACAAGGGAATGAGCCTCGCAGCGGCGGCAAATGCCTGCTTTGCAGATGTTTTTATCCGCAGGTTTATGCGTTGCCCGCGTATGAGAGCGGGGCAGATATTGCTTTCCGAAAAAATACCCGAAAATGCGCCGCTTTCAAAGCCTTCAAGAGCGAAAAAAGCACCCGTAAAACCGAGTATTCCCGATGTCGGGACGACGCAGGGAAAACGGGTGAGACACAATCTGCTTTATCCTGATGTCGGTGCGGTATCGAACGGCAAAACGCGGATAGTCGCGTCAAGCTCGGGACACATATTGCTTTCCGATGGGGAGAGCTGCATATCGTACACGGACTTTGATCGGTTTTCGCTTTCGGGCGGATTTTGCGTAGTGGCGGAAGTCGGAGGAAAGCTGCTGTCCGCCGTTCCGCTCGGATATACCGACAGAACTCTTGATTCAAAGTTTGAATTTGTTTCCGAACCGGAGAAAATAACTTATCTTTCATCGCATCGCGGCATGGGATTTCAGTGCGATTTCTCCGTTACGCTTACCGTGTCGCCCGAACAGCCGGAGTTTATAATTTCGGCAAAGGTCAGCGGCGTGGATGAACGAAGCCGCATAATGCTTTTCTTTGAACCTGTAATGTGCGGAGAAAAAGCATATGTTGCACACAAATGTTTTTCCGGACTTTTTCTTGAATGTGAATACGAACCGGAAGAAAAATCCGTGCTGATACGCCGCCGCCCGCGCGGAAACGGCGAAAGCGTGTATCTCGGAATGACGGCGAAAGCGTCAAGGGGATTTGAATTTGATTCGGGAGATTACGGACTTTCGTCGGGCTACGGAGAAAAAGAGATAGCAGAGCTTATAAGACAACCCTGCGGAAGACGACAGGGCGCACCTGTCGTTCCCGTATTCAGAATGGTTTGCCCGAAAACTTCAAAAGCCGAGTTTTCAATAGGATATTCAAAGGATAAAGACGATCTTTTGTATTTTCTCGGAAAGAAGCGCGGCAGACTTACCATGAAAAACGTATCGACTCTTATGCGTTCCGCCGCAGGCATAGGCGGATATGCCGATGCGATGGAAGGATATCTGCTGAGAAATTTATGTTTTCCGCAGACGGAAAGTCACTGCGCGGGTGAAGAGACACTTTTCAGACAGATGAAAACAAGCTTGCTTTATAGGTTTTCTGTCTCGGGCGATCAGCCTATGATCGCGGTAAGATTTTTCCGACCGGGAGGACGGCAGAGCGAAAATCTTAAAGCTATGATAGGAATGTTCCGTTATGCATGTATAAGAGGAATAAGGTTTGACCTCATAATTTTGTACAGAGAGAGTGACGAATACAGGCAAAGCACGCTTTCGCACATAAAAAAGCTTGTGCTTGATATGGGTTGCGAGAGATTCTGGTCCGCATCCGGAGGAATATATGCACTGAATACCGAAAAGCTTGACGCAAGCGAGGAGTATGCCATAACGCACATGTGTCGCGCGGTGGCTGATACGTCGGTGCCGCTTTCCGTTACTTTGTTTTCAAACAAGTATTTTACTTCGGTTCCGAAGGAGCTTGAAAAAAGACTTGCAACGTCTCCTTGTCGCGATATACAGCCGTGTAAACCACCTGTTATTAGCGGAGAAATAAAGAAAACGGAATTCGGCACGTTTTATTCCGGCGGCTTTCTGTGCGATAAAAAGACAATAAAACGCCCGTTTGCACAAATAGTTTCAACAAACTCGTTGGGATTTGTCGCAACGCAGAATTCACTTGGATTTTCATTCGGAACGAACAGCTCGCAACTGAAGCTGACTCCGCATGACGGAAGAGCGATGACGGAGGATATCGGAGAGAAGCTGATAATGCGAATCTTCGACCGCAGGGAAAAAAGCTTTGAAGAGTTTGACCTATGCGCCTGTGCCGCATATGCGGATTATTTCTTCGGCGGCGTCAGATACACAGGCAGAGCGGGCGGAATCGGTTATTGTGTTACGGCTTTGATCGATGAAAAGCTTGCTTTGAAATATATTGATGTTGTTCTTTCGTCAAAGGAGGAGCTACGGGCAGATGTGATATATTCGCTCGTTCCTTGTCTCGGCGCCGAAAAGGGAAATGCGAGGATATATTCTTTTTCACAGGATACGGACGGCGGCGCGGTCAGGATACGTCGAATATGCGGGGAGAAGATGGCGCCGAAGATTGAAATTATTACAGACTCAAAGGACAACTCCGTGTTTACCGATTCGGCGGCACTTAAAACCGACGGAGCTGTTTTCGGCGGAATGAGCGATTGCGCCGCCGTAAGTGCGCATATTAAAACGGGGAAGCGCATTTTTTGCTCTTTTGCGCTTATAGCTTACAGAGGAGAGCGCGACAGAAAGTTCTGTGAAGAAAGCTTTATTTCCGGAAAAAGACGGTACGCCTGCGAAGATATATATCCGACCGTGACGGTGAAAACGGATGATCCTGCGTTTGATCTTACCGTCAACAGATGGTTTTTGTATCAGTGCGAAGTTTCAAGAATAACGGCGAGGACGGGATTTTATCAGAACGGAGGAGCATACGGCTTTCGGGATCAGCTTCAGGATTCGCTTTCGGTCGGCGGTGACACGCTTAAAAGGCAGATAATATTCTGTTCGTGTCATCAGTATGAGGAAGGCGACGTTATGCATTGGTGGCATAATCTGCGCGAAGAAGAAAGAGGACACTTGGGTATAAGAACGAGATGTTCAGATGACTGCGCGTGGCTTTTGTACGCTGCGGAAGAATATATAAAACGCAGCGGTGACAGAGAAATTCTTGATATGAAACTGCCGTTTGTCTCATCTCCTCAGCTTGACACAAGAGAGCTTGAAAGATATGAGTTTGGCAGATTTACGGAAGAAAAATATACGCTGTACGAACATCTTCTGCGTGCTGCCGAAAGGCTTTGCCGAAGAGGCAGACACGGGCTTTCGCTTTTCGGAACGTGCGATTGGAACGACGGTATGAACGAGGTAGGAAAAGGCGGCAAGGGCGAAAGCGTATGGCTTTCTCAGTTTGCTGCGGCAAGACTTTCAGCATTTGCGGATATTTGTTCGGAATACGGAGACG
>FR898238.1:0-10897 GCA_000437375.1 Eubacterium sp. CAG:841 | reverse complement strand
CGCAATGCCGTCGAAGCGGACTGCTTTGAGGTCGACAGATATCTGCGCGGATTTTTTGACGACGGTTATCCTCTCGGCTCCGAAAAGTGCGACGAATGTAAGATAGATATGCTTACACAGGTATTTTCCGTGCTGTGCAGAAAAGAGGAGAAGCCTTCGGAAAGGGCTGTCACGGCTATGAATACCGCCGTGAGTAAGCTTTGCGATTACGGCAACGAAGTTGTAAAGCTGCTTTCTCCGCCGTTTGATAAAACGTCCCGCTCGCCAGGATATATAATGGGATATCCGCCCGGAATACGGGAAAACGGCGGTCAGTATACGCACGCAGCTGTATGGGGAGCGATTGCACTTGCCGATATCGGCGAGAGTGAGCTTTCGTGCAGACTTCTTAAAATGATAAATCCGGCGCTTAAAAGCGACAGGTCGCTTGCACGCTACGGTGCCGAGCCTTATGTTCTGGCCGGGGATGTGGGCTCTGTCGGAAGAAATGCCGGACGAGGCGGTTGGAGCTGGTATACGGGTGCCGCAGGCTGGTACAGGACGGCAGTCATCTCTTATCTTTGCGGATATCGGGAGAGCGGAGGAGGGTTTTACGTTTCTCCCGCACTTTCGGCGGGGCTGAAAGGATTTTCGCTTGAATTTGTAAAGGGAAAAAGCAGATATCGTGTCTCGGTTTCCGAAGGGAAAGAGAACGCAGTGATCCTTGACGGAAGCGTTATATCATCGGGAGAAGCGGTATGCAATACGGTATTCTATCCGGACGGAAATGATCACGATATAAAAATAACCGTAAAACAGAATTAGCGGGCGGAAATATCCACCCGCTTTTTTCTTGTGTAAAAGGGTTGTCTTTTTGCTGCGATAAATGTTATAATTGAAACGAAAGGAAGTGATTACTTTGACAATACCTAAAATAACTGTGGGGGAAACGGTAGTAATGAAAAAAAAGCATCCCTGCGGGAGCGATTGCTTTTCGGTGCTTTATGCCGGCTCGGATATAAAGCTGAGATGCGTAAACTGTGGTAAAGATGTAATTATTCCGAGAGTGAAAGCGGAAAAAATGATTAAAAACACGGCTGTAAAAACAGAAAAAACATAAAATTCAAAAATATTTAATCAATTTGCCGAAAATATTACTTGCAAAATGCGGCGATATGTAGTATTATAATAACAGTCAAATACCTTGTGTTGCCGCCGGCGGACGTGCGCAGGGAGTAAAAAATCCAAATCCGCTGAGAAAGAGTGAATATCTTGATTAAACTCATTGTAGGCCTTAAAGGCACCGGAAAAACAAAAACACTCATCGAAATGGTAAACGCCGCAACATCTTCTTCAAACGGCGCAGTTGTTTGCCTTGAAAAAGGAGATAAGCTCCGTTTCGACGTAACATATCAGGCAAGACTTATGGATACATCCGAATACGGTATTTCGGGGGCAGACGCTCTTTATGGATTTGTTTGCGGAATTTACGCTTCAAATCACGATATCACACACGTTTTCATTGATTCCGCAATAAAAATGTGTGACAACACGGTAGAAGGACTTGCAGCGTTCCTTCGTCCGGCAGTTGCATTTGCAGATAAAGTAGGCATAGATCTTGTACTTACATCCTCCGTAAAGGAAGAAGACCTGCCGGAAGATATAAAGGCATATCTCTGATAAGCCGGATTCCTGCACGCGTCCCGCAGAAACGTCGGGACGCGTAATTTTATAAACCGCATTTTTGCGGAACATCTTGGAGAAGTTTTTATGGATAAAGAAAAGCTTGCCGAGCTTGTCGCACGCGTTAAAAGCGGCGACGGCGAGGCAATGAATGACATTTTTTCCGCTACCGCGGACATAGTTTATTACTTCTGCTCAAACGTGCTCGGACGTGCGGCGGAATCCGACGTGAATAAAATATACAACATGGCGGAGAAAAATATTTCCTCGCTTGATGATGACGGAAAGTTTCTCGCGTGGCTTCGTGCGCTGACGCTCAAATACTGTTCCGATTCAATGAAGATCGCCTCCGACGAGGCTGCTTGGGATATTTCGGCTGCAGATGGGCTTGATAACGTTAAAGAGGCTGCGCCTGACGATATACTCAACCCTGCAGTATACGGAGATGCGATAAAGTCTGCCGTGCCTTCAATGATGGTCGATATGACGCCTTCTGAAAGAATATGCGCTTATTCGTATTATTATTTTGGAATGAGCGACGAGCAGATAGCGTCGATTATCGGTGTGAGCAAGGAAAGTGTTGAGGTAAAGCTCAAAGCGGTACGCTTCGGAATAAAGACAAATATGCGTTTTTATGCAAACCTCAGCGATGAGGAAGGGGAAGAGCTGACATTCTCGCGCCAGCTTATCCGTGATTTTCTGTTCAACGATGCGTCGAAAAAATCGTATTCCGCAAAGCGCAGAGCGGCGGAAGAACAGAACGAACGCGTATTTTCGTTTGCGCAAACTCAAACGGTTCCGAAAGCTCAGTTGCAGATGTCGCAGAGCCAGCATCAGCCGCGTCAACCCGTGACGCATCAGTCTGCTCAGAGAAGGAACGCTCCTCAGCCGTCTTATGCAAAAAGCTCAAAAGCCGCAGAGGAAGAAGCGATAAGACTTGCGCACGAAACATATGCCGCTCCGAAAAAAGAAAAAAAGCCGCTTACTCAAAAGCAGAAAAATATAATACTTATATCGGCGGGCGCGGCAGTGCTTGTAGCGCTTATAGTCTGCATAATAGTGTTTGTTCCCAAGATTATAAACGGCGGCAACCCGAACATCGAAGAAGTAGCGCTTAAAAAGCTTTCGTTTGAGCAGGAACTTGTAACTCTGAAACTCGGCGAAACCACACAGCTGAAGCTTGTATTTGATCCTGAAAACGTAACACACAAGGATGTAAAGTGGCAGTTCCTTGATAATGAGGAGACAAAAACGAAAGAAACAAGCGATATTGTTTCGTTTGATCCGTCAACGGGAATGATAAAAGCAAAAGCGGTTGGCGTTACAAAAATAGCTGCCGTTTCGCTCAAATATATGGATTACAGCGAAAATCCCGAAGGTGAACTTATTGTCGCCATGTGCGAAGTAAGAGTTGACTGCATTCCGGAGTTAATGGAATTCAAGCAGAACGATAAAGAACTTGAACCCGGCGCAACGTTCAACCTTGCGGATCAGCTTATAGTGTCTCCTTCGGACGCTAAAAACTATCTCAAGTGGGATATAAGCTCGGCTACCGAGACCGTCGTTGCCGAGATAAACGACAAGGGCGTTGTTACCGCAAAGAACGAGGGTATTGCCATTGTAACGGTAAGCAGCAGTGACGGAACAAAATTCAAGACATTTACCGTTATAGTAAAGAAAAAACAGATACCCGCCGAGAAGATAATACTTGACAAAGAAAGCCTGACACTTGAAATAGGCGATACGGCAAAGCTGACGGCTACGGTTACTCCGTCGAACACAACAGACGGCGACGTAACGTGGTATTCGAATGATGAAAGCATAGTCACGGTCGATGAAAACGGCAATATAACAGCAGTATCCGCAGGCAATACCGCAGTTGCTGCATATTGCGGGAAGACTGCCGTGGGAATATGCAATATAACGGTATCCGTTCCAGTTATATCCGTAAATGCAAAGTCTACATCGATAACTGTAAAAGTCGACACAGTTCTTGACTATAATGAATATTTTGAAATTTTTCCTGCAAACGCAACGAATAAAGAGCTTATTTTTACCGAACAGAATGTTGATGAAAGCAAGGAAGAACGTATAAAAACAGAAACATTACCGGGCTACGACTATACATATAAGCTTGCGGTAAAGCCCGGAATGGTACTTATAATAGCAAGATCGGCTTCAGATAAAACAAAATATGGGAGCCTTTTGATTACCATAGTGGAATAATCTAAAAATCAAAGTCGCAGCGCGCTTAGCAGAGCACTGCGACTTGTTTTTTTGTAAAGCTGAAATTGAATAGATATGATTTTACCATTAAAAATATATTGTTGACTTTCGGATGATTATATAGTATAATAAAAGTACATAAAATTGTCGGAAGATCGACGCAGAAAGGATCAACATAATGAAAAAATTATCCGCATTTTTACTTGCCGCTTTATTCGTTATTACCGCAATACTTTTCACATCATGTAAAACGCTTACTTCCTATCAGGTGTTTTCCGAAGCTATGGAAAAGACCGAATCGCTTGATTCGGCAGAATACACTGTTAAGACAAAAATAAAAATGAAGATCGGCGAAATGGAAATTACAATGCCGATAAACTATAGTGTCAAGGCGTCCGGACTCAAGAGCGAGTCCCCCATTTTTTCAGGTTCTATGAGTATGGATCTGGGGTTTTCAACGGTAGAAGCTTCCATATATAATTCAGGTAAATACGCGTATGTTTCAACATCGGGCATGAAGATAAAAATGGATATTTCTTCTGATGAAGGAAAGGACTTTGACCTTTCTTCCATACAGGAAGAATTCATGGCAAATCTTTCGGAAGATGCCCTGAAAGACGTTGTATTCGTTCAAAACGACGACGGCAGCAAAACAATGGATATCGAGCTTACAGCCGAGCAGTTCAACAAATTTTTCAAAGAAGTATATGATTCCGTATACGATCAGCTTATAGGCGATGAAGAATCGGATGTCAAAGCTGATATAAAGCTTGAAAATACAAAGCTTTCGATAGTAATAAATGGCGACGGATATATATCAAAATATGCGCTCAGCTACGATATGACGGTCAACGTAGTTGCTGACGGTGAGGAGAGTTCTGTATTTGCTTCCGTTACGTCGGAGATAGAATTTATAAATCCTGGTCAGCCGGTCGAGGTCACGCCTCCTTCCGATATTGATAAGTACGTTTCTTTGGAAGAAGCAACGAAATCTTTTTATTGATTTGCAGACCTGAAAATAAAAAGCGGTTCACTTCAGCTTGTGAACCGCTTTTTAATTTTACTTGAGATTTGGAAGCTTAGTTTTTCCGTAGAGAAGAGCTTCATACTCTTCAACCGGTAAGGGCTTACTGAAATAAAAGCCCTGCATTTGTTTACACCCGAATTTCAGAAGCATATCGGCTTGTTCTTTCGTTTCAACACCTTCTGCAATTATGGGAAGTCCGAGCGTGTGAGACATATCTATAACTGCGGCTATGATTATTTTTTCCTTTTTATCACCATGACCGCCGGAAAGGAATTTCATATCAAGCTTCAGCTTGTCAACGTTCATATCCTTCAGCGTATTGAGGGAAGAATATCCTGCGCCGAAATCATCTATTTCAACGGAAAAGCCTTGATTGCGGAGCTTGTCAACTTCGGTTATCAAAAGTTCGGCGTCTTTCATATAGGCGCTTTCTGTCACTTCAAGATGAAGTGCCGAATGAGGTATGCCGTATGATTTTACTATTTGGCTGAGTGAATTCACAAAATCGCTGTCTATAATATCGAGCCTTGAAAGATTTACCGATATCTGAATTTTCTTATCCGGAAGGGCATCTATCCAGCGACGCATATATTTGCAGACTTTTTCTATGAGATACTTATCTACTTTGCTTATGTAATTGCTCTTTTCAAGCAGCGGGATAAACGTCATCGGAGAAAGAAGTCCCTTTATGGGGTGACGCCAACGGATGAGAGATTCCGCTCCGAAAATCTGTTTTTTCTCATAATCGACCTGAGGCTGAAACCAAACTTCAAAACAGTCGTTTTCAAGAGCATCATCTATTTCATTCAGAAGCTCAAGCTGTTCCTGCTCGCGGCGAAGCATTCCGCTTTCATAATATGCAATTTTGTTGTGCATATCGCCTTTTACCGTCTGAAGCGCAAGAAGCGCCTTATAACTCATCGTAAACGGGTCGATACCTTCTTCGCACAGATCATATACACCGACATGGAGCTTGAGCGGAATGCTTATGTGATAATTAGAAAAGCTTTCTACAAAGTTATCGTAACATTCCTGCGCCGGCATAAGCTCGTCTGCGCAGAATCTTACGAAATGATCTGCGTTAAGATGTGCCGAAAAACTGTCATCCGAGTCAAGCCGGCGCATGTAAACGCTTATATCACGAAGGAGCTTGTCTCCGAAATTTTGACCGTAAACACCGTTTATATCTCTGAAACGGTCTATGTTATAGCGATGAACCCTGTATTTTCTTCCCGGATTTGCAGCCAGCCATTCGGTTACGCGATTATAAAAGCCGGTTGAATTATATCCGCCGGTCAAAGGGTCCGTTTTCCCCATTACAAGCGACGAAATATTTTCTGCCAAAACAACAATTATATCTTTTTTTTCGTCAAGATATTCATTAAGTATTCTTCGGAAAACGTAGTTGTTGTTTGAGTCAATCGAATTGAAATCAACGGAGTACACTTTTCTTTTTTCGAGATTATCAACGATAGTGGAAAGTGCCATGCTGTGCTTTATTGAATCTTTGTCCACATCGGGGACGGTCGCATCAATAAGATCGTTTATTTGTTCGTCGTACGGCGTTCCGTCAAATTTCAGAACGTTTGTAAAATTACCTGAAATTTTATCGCTCAGCTTGATAATGTTTCCCGAGGGATATTCTATAAGGAATATTCCGTCCAGATGCTCGTTGAAAAGCCTTTCCAAAAGGGCGAGTTCGTTTATTCTGCCTATGTTAGCACCGTTCTCCATTTGAGTATTTACTCCAGTCTTTTATTTGTGACATAAAATTGTCTTTTTAACGCGTCCGGCTGAATATCCGTCTGCAAAATAATATAAAATATGAAAATAAAAGCAGACTTTCTAATTTATCATATCAGAAAAAGCGAAGATAATCAATAGAAAAAACTCGGAAAACAGCACAATAAATGAAAAATTTTGCCGCTATAACGATATCGTTTGTAAAATCGATGGACAGAAACTTTGTCCGTCCGCCGATAATGCGCACAAACGCTATAATAAAGAATAAATACTTCAGGGAATGTCTTGCACTGTGGGAGTTCATAGAAAGCTATGACGACGCCGGATACGGTATTACCATAGATGAAAAAATAAAAGACACATCGGAAGAACATATAAAAGAAATATATGCTGACGCGGCAACGCAATATCTTGTTTTCAGACACCATATTGACAGCGGCTTCGGGGGAAAAACAAGCGAAACATTTTCCGTTGTTCCTGACTATGCGGTCGAAAAATCCATAATCTCTGCAAGGACAACTGCAGTACACGTATGCTAAAATGCAAGTACAGAAAGGAGATGATTTTATGGAAAACAAAAATTTAATTGACAAAGCCATCAGATTCATACAAAACAATCCCAAAGACAATCTGTCACTGCAAAGCGGCGGATGCGCAGAATGCCACATCAGAGCAATCCAAATCCACTTTGACGGAAAAGGCAACACCGGTATGAGGCCGATGGGGATATTTGAAAACGGAAAACTTGTTTGCCTTGCGATGCCTACGCTCGACCAAATTCGTGAATTCAGAAAATACGATATCGGCGCTATTTTTACCATTAGTACACCATATGAAGAAAAAATAATTGATTTGGTGTGGAAGTATACGATTGATATTTGCCTTAAAAATAATGCAATCATTGGTGACGCTGACGCGGGCGAGGACGATTCACCTATCGGGGTAGCTGCTTGCGAGAAAGTCGGACTTGTAAAGGCAGCAAAAAATTGTGATTACCGTAAATAAGCCTTGCGCATGGCATATTTGTTTCTACAAACGCCATGCTTGTTAAGCGTTTTGCATTGACAGAAAAGCACATTCCAAAGAATGATGAAAAAATTTCACGGATTTTTGAAAAAATATCAAACCAAATTGAGAAAATCGACACTATATATACGAAAGCAGCTTGCAAGCGCGTGTTCAATTATAAGTTGAAGAAATTAAAACCGGCAGTTGATTGACTTTATCTGCCGTCCGGTGTATAATAAAACCGTAAAAAGAATTTGGAGGAACAAATGAATTACAAAACGACCAATAAATATTTCACTCAGAAAAACACCGTAATGTATGTCGGAATAGGCATAGCGGTCTTAGGCGTTATTTTCGCATGGCTGTGGTGGTGGATGTTCGGTGCGGCAATAATAGCAGTGGGAATTGCGTGCATAATCATAAACCGCGAAGGTCTTGTAAAAGGCGAGGAGGTAGACGCCGAGCTGGCTAAGAAAACAGCCGAATTTGAAGAAGAAACAATAAAATCCTACAATATAGTACGATCGAGCGCAAGCATAATTTCCTTTTCGGATTACGTGTTTGAAGGAGAAAACGCCGCGTCGATGTGCAAGGGAACAGACGGAAAATTCCGTCCCAAGAGAGCGATTTCAACATGCCTGTTCACGACCGATGGGAAGCTTGTTATTGAGAAAAAAGCTTTTTCAATAGTCGAAGACAGTGAAACGGAAAGTTCCTCCGCATTTGCTTTTTCGGATATAGCGCCTCTTGCAATAACCGAAAAAGTGCTTGAAGACGAGGGCGGGGTACTTGTAAAATATCGTGTGCTTGAGATAAAGGACAGAGAGGGTAATCTTCTGGCGCAGAGTCCTGTTCCTCAGAATTCAATGATATATGACAGTATCTCGACTGTCAATCGCGAAATAAAAGCAGCGCATAAATCCGCAAAATAAATTTGCTGTATGAGCGTAAATATAAGAACGGCGTCTATCGGTACGGACGCCGTTTTTATTTGTTGCATTTTCTTTTAATATGTAGTATAATGCGATAGTAGTTTGCATCTGCAAGGAGGAGCCGTATGAAATAAAAACTGAAAAAAGTATTTCAGCTTTTTATCACATTCATAAAAATAGGCGCGTTTACTTTTGGCGGCGGATACGCAATGGTGCCGCTTATCCAGCGCGAGACCGTTGAAAAGAAAAAATGGATAAACGATGACGATATACTTGAAATAGTGGCGATAGCGGAATCGACGCCGGGCCCGATAGCCGTCAATTCCGCAACGTTTGTAGGGTACAAAACAGCGGGCGTGCTCGGAGCTGCCGCGGCAACAATAGGAGTAGTGTTGCCGTCATTTACAATAATCTATTTTATTTCGTTTGTAATAGATAAATTTGAAAACAATACCGCAGTAAAATATGCGTTTTCAGGCATTCGCGCAGGAGTGCTTGCGCTTATAATCAAAGCTCTTTGGACAATGAGCAAAAAGAGCGCCAAAAATATAATCTCATTTATTATAACTGCATTTGCTTTTATCTTTGCGGCTTTAAATATAAACATGATTTATATAATATTTGCCTGCGCCGTGACAGGCATAGTAAGCTCGCTTATAATGTCCGGAAGGGAGAAAAAGAAAAATGACGATATATCTTAAGCTTTTTCTCACTTTTATGAAAATAGGCGCGCTTACTTTCGGCGGCGGATATGCGATGCTTCCGCTTATTCAACAGGAAGTTCTTGAAAACGGATGGCTTACCGAAGAACAAATTCTGAATTTTATTGCCGTAAGTGAAAGCACGCCCGGACCGTTTGCAATAAATATAGCAACATATATCGGAACGGAAACGGGCGGATTTTTGGGCGCTGTCTCAGCTACGGCGGGAGTGGTTCTTCCGTCATTTATAATAATTCTTATAGTCGCCGGATTTTTCTCGGCTTTCAGAAAAAACAAAATAGTATCCGGAGCAATGACGGGACTTAAGCCTGCCGTTATAGGTCTTATCGCGGCGGCAGTTCTGACTATAGGAAAATCGGTGTTCTTTCCGTCTGTTTCGGACTTTGACCTTTCTCAGATAAAAGACGCGGTATTGAGCTATCATTTTATTATTTCGCTTTTGATATTTGCATCGGCGCTTGTACTCACATTCAGCAGAAAGAAGATAAACCCGATAGCGGTTATAATAATATCGGCTGCTCTCGGAATATCGGCAGGATATATAGGAGAACTTATATGATACTTGATGAAAAATATTTTTCCTCTCCGGCGACGCTTCTTGCTCACGATCTTATCGGAAAGCTGCTGTGCGTAAAAACCGACGACGGGATAATCAAAAAAAGAATAACGGAAACCGAATGTTATTTCGGCGAAGAGGATTCGGCTTGTCACGCTCACAAAGGCAGAACCAAAAGAACGGAAACACTGTATCACAAGGGCGGCATAGCTTATGTTTATCTTTGCTACGGAATGTACGAACTGCTCAATTTTGTAACGGGAGATGAAGATCATCCGGAAGCCGTGCTTATACGCGGAGTGGAAGGCATAAGCGGTCCGGGCAGACTTACAAGACAGTTGAAAATAACAAGAGAATCAAACGGCAAACCGCTTGACGAGGCTCACGGGATCTGGGTAGAGGATGACGGCAAAAAGTGCGAATATACAGCTTCTCAGCGCATAGGAATAGCTTATGCCGATGAAAAGGACAGGCTTGTCGAATGGCGCTATGTCATGAAAAACAGTTGACAATGGGACGGCTTTCTGTTATAATACAAAAGTCAAGGGGCATTAGCGCAGTTGGGAGCGCACAACACTGGCAGTGTTGGGGTCAGGGGTTCAAGTCCCCTATGCTCCACCAGCGGGCAGTGTCCGCATCCGATTTCGGACGGCGAACGGTGCAAAGCCGATCTTTGCCGCACGATGGAAATTTCAATCAGGAACACACTGCATAAAAGCTAAGTCGCTTGACTTGGCTTTTTTGATATAACCTGCTTTCAGAGGTAATACAAAAATGATGAAAAACAATCTTAAAGAAATAAGCGGAGAGAAAATACGTCAGCAGTACTTTAACTTACCGAAATAGAGGATATTTGAATCTTTTTTCAGATGCGCGTGGATTTGCAGAAATATTATCCTTAAAAGTATATAATGTTGGCGTGTATATTTAAGCAAAATTTTGTTAAAATAAATCTCAAAAAGTTTTCAAATCCTCTTGACAAGAGAGGGAGGTTGTGATAGAATAACAAAGCTGTCCGTGA
>FR898237.1 GCA_000437375.1 Eubacterium sp. CAG:841 | reverse complement strand
TGGCGGAGAGGAAGGGATTCGAACCCTTGTGCGCTTTCGCGCAAACTGATTTCGAGTCAGCCCCGTTATGACCACTTCGATACCTCTCCGTATATATCCGCGCATTTTTGCGCGGATAAGATTATATCATAAAAGAAATCATTTGTCAAGAAAGAATAAAGTCAATCTTCGTCAAAATCAAGGATTTCGCTTAAAATATAATTTGATACAAGCATTCCTCTGCGCGAAAGTTTGAATCCGTTCGTGGTTTTAACGACCAACTTCTTTTCAAGAAACGGCTTTAATCTTTCCCCGTATTTTTTTATGAAATCGCCGCCGCAACGAAGCTTATATTCATCAACGGATATTCCTTCCGCAAGACGGAAACCGAGCATAACAAACTGTGTTTCAAATTTTTGGGGTGATATTTCTTCCGTACTTTCCGTAATAAAGACAGAAAGCGGATCTTCTATGAAATAATCTATATTTTTAACGTAAGAAAACAGATTATTTTCAAAAAATGATGCTGCTGCAACGCCGAAACCGAGATAATCGTTGCATTTCCAATACTTCATATTATGTCGGCAGGCATATCCGTCTTTTGCAAAATTGCTTATTTCGTACTGACGATAGCCATGCTCTTCAAGCGTTTTTGCCGAATCCATATACATTTTATACTGAATTTCATCACTCGGAATACTCTCCGCAATTGATCTGTTATATGCAAACGGCGTATTCTCCTCGATTTTCAGTCCGTAAAATGAAATATGTTCGGGAGAAAGTGAAATAACCGTATTTATTGTTTCGGCAAGCTTTTCTCTTGTCTGACAGGGAAGCGCATACATAATATCAACATTTATATTGTCAAAGCCTTCAAGACGTGCAAGTAAAAACGAATTTTCAAAATCTTTCATTGTATGAATACGCGAAAGCCTTTTAAGCTCGTCGTCATGCGCGCTCTGAAGTCCGAGACTCAGACGGTTTATTCCCGCGCTTCTGTAAAGCGAAAGCTTATAGCCGTCAAGCGTGCCGGGATTGGCTTCCATTGATATTTCAGCATCGTGAGAAACATTGAATGTTTCCTTTACCGCGCCTAAAATATTGTAAATATATTCCGGATTTATCTGCGAAGGCGTTCCTCCGCCAATATATATCGTATCGACTACATAATCCTTTGATTTTTTCTTATAGCTTTCTATTTGCTTTATCAGCGCATTGCAATAAGCCTTTGATGTTTCACATGAGGGGACGGAATAAAAATCGCAATATGCACACTTTTTTGCGCAATATGGGATATGAATATATATTCCGAGCGATCTCATATTCCGTTTCCTCCTTTTTTTGTTTTATTTATTCGTCGTCGCCAAGCTTGAGCACAGCCATAAACGTTTCCGGCGGAACCTCTACCGAGCCGAGCTTTCTCATGCGCTTTTTGCCTTCTTTTTGTTTTTCAAGAAGCTTCTTTTTTCTTGTTATATCACCGCCGTAGCATTTTGCAAGAACGTCCTTGCGCATTGCCTTTACGGTTTCTCTTGCGATTACTCTTCCTCCGACAGCCGCCTGAACGGGAACTTCAAAAAGCTGACGCGGAATATTGTCTTTCAGCGCTTCAACTATTTTTCTTCCCCTTGCATACGCCTTATCTGCGTGAACAATGAACGAAAGCGCATCCACAACCTCCATATTAAGAAGTATATCAAGCTTTACAAGCTTGCTTTCGGCATAACCCTTAAACTCGTAGTCGAGCGAAGCGTACCCCTTCGAACGGCTTTTCAGCGCGTCGAAAAAGTCATAGATTATTTCGTTCAGCGGCAGGGTATAATGAAGCTCCATGCGCGTTTTATCAATATATTTCATATCTATGAAAACGCCTCGTCTGTCCTTGCACAGCTCCATAATTCCGCCTACATATTCCGAAGGAACGATTATACTTGCGGAAACTATCGGCTCTTCGGCTACCGATATTTCATCGGGCGAGGGATATACCGCAGGGTTATCGATATATGATGTAATTCCGTCCTTTGTGGTTATTTTGTATATAACGCTCGGAGCGGTAGTCACAAGGTCAAGATTGAATTCACGCTCTATGCGCTCTTCTATTATCTCCATATGGAGAAGTCCGAGAAATCCGCAACGGAAACCGAAGCCGAGCGCAATACTTGTTTCGGGTTCAAATGTAAGTGAGGCGTCATTGAGCTGCAATTTAAGAAGCGCGTCGCGCAGATCGGGATATTTTGCTCCGTCAGCGGGATAAATTCCCGCAAAGACCATCGGCTGCGCTTTTTTGAAGCCCTCAAACGGAGTGTCCGTCGGATTTTCAAGCTCGGTCACCGTATCGCCCACGCGCGTATCGGAAACGTTTTTGATGCTCGCCGTGATATATCCCACCTCGCCTGCGGAAAGCTCTTTTGCAGGCACAAGCCCGAATGCCGACATATATCCGACTTCGGTCACATCAAAGCTTGCGCCGGTATTCATCATTTTTATCTTTGTGCCGACCTTTACTCTGCCGTCGGCAACGCGCACATAAACCACAACGCCTCTGTATGAATCGTAATACGAGTCAAAAATAAGGCATTTCAGCGGAGCATCCGGATCGCCTTTCGGCGCGGGAATATCGGTTACTATTTTTTCAAGCACGTCCTCTATATTCTGTCCGGTTTTTGCCGAAACCGCAGGACAATCCTCCGCAGGAATTCCGATAACGTCCTCGACCTCTCTTCTCGTGCCTTCTATATCGGCGGAAGCGAGGTCTATTTTATTTATAACGGGAATTATTTCAAGATCGTTCTCAAGCGCAAGATACGTGTTTGCAAGCGTCTGCGCTTCTATTCCCTGTGTTGCATCGACAACGAGAAGCGCGCCCTCGCACGCGGCTAGCGAACGCGAAACCTCGTAGTTGAAGTCAACGTGTCCGGGAGTGTCTATAAGGTTGAATTCATAATCTTCGCCGTTTTTGGCGTGATAATTCATTTTTACGGCGCGGGCTTTTATGGTTATTCCTCTTTCGCGCTCTATGTCCATATTGTCAAGAAGCTGTTCCTCCATTTCGCGCGAGGAAACGCTCTGCGTTTTTTCAAGAAGTCTGTCCGCAAGGGTGCTTTTGCCATGATCTATATGAGCTATGATTGAGAAGTTCCGTATATTTTTCTGATTTGCCATTTTTCCCTTCCTTAACTGCGGATATATTTACAGCCTTTGTTGCCCAAAAGCCTTTATTTTCATATAACAGAAATATTATACCACAAAAGAGCGCATATATCAAGTATTTTTTGCGGCTGTAAACTTCGTCCGGCTCAAAATTTAATCATCGCGGCTCTTGATAAATTCCCGAAGATATGATATGATTGTTTTTAATAGTATTGTATAAATCGTAAGGGGGAGCAACATGGCAGAAAAAAATATTGAACTCGTAAAAAAATTTGATCCGGAGGTAGGCGCGGCTATGGAAGCCGAGCTTAACAGACAGCGCAGCGGAATCGAGCTTATAGCATCCGAAAATTTCGTTTCAGAGCCTGTAATGGCGGCAATGGGATCGATACTCACAAACAAATACGCCGAAGGCTTTCCCGGAAAGCGTTACTACGGCGGATGCGGATGCGTTGACGTAGTTGAAAACATCGCGCGCGACAGAGCCAAAATGCTCTTTGGCGCGGAACACGCAAACGTTCAGCCTCACAGCGGAGCGCAGGCAAATCTTGCCGTATACTTTGCATTGCTCAAACCCGGCGATACCGTTATGGGAATGAGTCTTGCCGAAGGCGGACACCTGACTCACGGAAGTCCCGTAAATATGTCGGGAATGTACTATAATTTCGTGCCTTACGGCGTTTCATCCGAAACGGGACTTCTGGACTACGATGAAATAGACAGAATAGCCGATGAATGTAAACCCAAGCTGATAGTCGCGGGCGCGTCGGCTTATCCGAGAACGATAGATTTCGAACGCATTTCAAAGACGGCAAAAAGAGTGGGCGCATTCTTTATGGTCGATATGGCGCACATCGCCGGACTTGTCGCCGCAGGGCTTCATCCGTCACCGTTCCCCTATGCCGACGTAGTGACTACCACCACACATAAAACTCTCCGCGGTCCTCGCGGCGGAATGATTCTCTGCAAAGCGGAGCTTGCAAAACAAATAGACAAAGCCATCTTTCCCGGCACTCAGGGCGGACCGCTCATGCATGTCATCGCGGGAAAAGCCGTATGCTTCGGCGAAGCACTCAAGCCGGAATTTGGGGAATATCAGAAACAGATAATCAAAAACGCGAAAGCGCTTGAAGTTTCGCTTAAAAACGAGGGACTTTCCCTTGTGACGGGCGGAACAGACAATCATCTTGTGCTTGTAAATCTCATAGGCACGGACGTAACGGGAAAAGAGCTTGAACACCGTCTTGACGAGGTCGGCATAACGTGTAACAAAAATACCGTTCCCGGCGATCCTCAAAGCCCGTTCATCACAAGCGGCATAAGACTCGGCACTCCCGCATCCACAACGAGGGGTCTTTGCGAGGATGATTTCACCCTTATCGGAAAGCTTGTTGCGCTCGCCGCTTATGATTTTGAAAACTCGGCGGAGCATATCCGTGCAGAAGTAGATAAACTCTGCAAAAAATATCCGCTTTACGAGGACTGATCATGACGGAAAATACAGCTGTTGTAAGCATAATTGCCGAAAAGCTCAAAGCCCGCAGGGAAACCTTCTGCACCGCAGAATCATGCACGGGAGGTCAGATAGCAAAAACCGTGACCGACGTTCCGGGCGTTTCCGCCGTTTTTCCGGGCGGCGTTGTTTCGTATGCAAACGAAATAAAAGAAAAGCTTTTGTGCGTAAATCATAAAACGCTTGCAGATTTCGGCGCGGTATCCGAACAGACGGCACGAGAAATGGCGCTTGGTGCGATAAATGCGCTCGGCGCGGATTATTCCGTAGCCGTTACGGGAATCGCAGGACCGGACGGCGGTTCAAAGGAAAAACCCGTAGGACTTGTATATATCGCCTGCGCCGATAAAAACGGCAGAGTAAATGTAAAGAAGAATCTGTTTTACGGCAGCAGAGAAGATGTGAGAAATCAAACAGTCGGTACGTCACTTACGATGCTGTCGGAATTTATCGTATAACGCCGCAGTAATACGAAAATGTTGATAACTTTGTGGAAAGTGGGGAAAACCCCATTTATTTCCACGCAAATGCAGAAAGGAGGCTTCTTATGGCGAAAGCAGAAAGCAAAATACTTTCTCCAGATGCGCTCGGAGAGATTGTTCGCGCGGGAAAATCCGAAACGCTTGTGTTTTTCGGCGAAGAGGACTACCTTAAAACCGTATGGTCGGAGCGCATAGCAAAAGTCGTTATGACAGCCGAAGGCTTTGAAATTTTCAACCGCTTCAATATATCGTTTTCGGATGAGAAAAGCGGACTTTCTTCGCTTACGGACGCACTTTTTGCTTCGCCGATGATGCAGGAGCATACCTTGATCGAGGTGTGCGACCTTTCCTCTCTCGCAGGCAGGGCTACGGCAATCGACGCACTTGCCGGCGCACTTTCCGGCGGCTCCGGAGACGCTGTGGTCATACTTAATTTCCGTTCCGACGAGCTTGACGCCGATTACCGCTTCGAACAGACGGCACTTTATAAAAAGCTGTCGCCCGTAGCAAAATTCGTAAAATTTGACCTTCTTTCCGAAGGCAAGCTTGTAACCTGGGCAAAAAAACTTATATCGGATAAGGACAAAAGGCTTTATCTGACCGACGAAGGCGCTTTGGCGCTTATAAGTCTTTGCAGCGGACGTATGCTCGCCATACTTTCCGAAACGGAAAAACTCGCGGCATATAAAAACTACGCCGTGACAGGGGAGGCAACTCCGATAACGGAGGAGGATGTCCGCACGGTGTGCGTTCAGAACGCAAAGGACGATATGCCGTTTGCAATGTCAAACGCGGCGGCAAAGTGGAACCTTCGGGAAATGCTCGCGGTGTTTGACTTCTGTCGCGATATGAGAGAAGAACCCGTTTCGGTTATTGCAAAGCTCGGAAAAATATATTCCGAAATGCTTAAAATGAAAACTGCGCTTATGTCAGGATTATCCGTCACTGCAGCGGCAAAAGCTCTCGGAATGAATGAGTATCGGGCAAGAATAGTCGCCCGCTCTGTTGAGAACGTGCCGCTTTCCGTTATAGAAAACGCCGTTCTTCTGGATTACAGAACAGACGTCGCGCTTAAAAGCACTCAGACAGACAAATGGGTTCTGCTTGATAAGCTCGCGGCTGAAATATATACTCCGAAATCTTTGCGAGGCTGAAGATGCTTTACATTTCATTACCGATAATAGTAGAAGGCAAATACGACCGCGAACGTGTGCTTTCGGTCGCAAAGGCGACCGTCATCACAACAGAGGGCTTCGGAATATTCAAAAAGGATGAAAAAGCGGCGCTTATCCGCAGGCTTGCCGCCGGGGGAGGAGTTATCGTCCTTACAGACAGCGACGGCGCCGGACTTGTAATACGAAACTACATTCACGGAATACTTCCTCCCCACCTTGTTTTTGATATTTACACCCCTGAAATAAAGGGAAAAGAAAAACGCAAAGCGGCACCGTCAAAAGAAGGACTTCTCGGCGTTGAGGGAATGGACAGAGAATGGCTGTGCAAAGCGCTCGAGCCGTTTTCGGGCGGAGCACCGCGTCCGGTTCCTATGGTAACCAAAACGGATTTTTACCTTATGGGGCTTTCGGGCGGAAAGGACAGCTCGGAAAAACGCAAAGTTCTTGCGCGGCTTCTCGGACTTCCGGTAAATTTATCATGCAGCGCACTTATAGAAGCGATAAATCTTACCGTCACTCGCGACGAATATGAAAAAGCGACGGAAAAACTTAAAGCAGAGGCTGAAAACAAATGAAAGAAAAAAAGAACTTTTTAGACAGAATAATTGACGGACTTCATCTTACGAAATACCGTGAGATAATAATGTATCTCATCTTCGGTGTGCTTACCACACTTGTAGGTTGGGCTGTCTATTACGGAATCCTCGCCGCAGGCAGAGCGGTCTTCGCCATTCCCACAGATGATGTATCGAGCGGAAAATATATTGCAATATATACCGCCGCACAGGTAATTCAATGGATATGCGCCGTGCTTTTTGCGTTCTTTACGAACAAAAAATGGGTGTTTACAACGGCTGACCAAAGCGTTTCAACAGGAAAACAGCTTGTTACATTTGCAGGTTCGCGCCTTGTGACATTCGGACTTGACTATGTTATAACCTTTGCCGGAACGTTTGCGCTTGCAAAGCTTTTTCCGTCGCTTGTTGCGGTATTCCTGCTCGGAAAAGAGCGCAACCTTGCCGAAATACTTTCAAAAGTAGTGGCAGCCGTAGTTGTCATTATCTGCAATTATATAATAAGCAAGCTGCTTGTTTTCAAAAAACGCAAATCGGAGGAAAAACCGCTTGAATAACCAGGATTGTTCCGCTGCCGTATATGCCTATGTAGGCGACGCGGTGCTTGAAGTATACATAAGAGAAAAACTTGCCTCCTCCGGCATTTCGGACACCGGAACGCTGAGCGCTATGGCGCAGAAGCTTGTTTGTGCAGAAGCGCAAAGCCTGCGCCTTGAAAACATTCTTCCGCTTTTAAGCGATGAAGAAACAACCGTCTATCGTCTTGGCAGAAACCATAAAACCAAGACTACACCTAAGCATTCCACTCCGGGACAGTATCACCGCGCAACAGGCTTTGAAGCTGTTTTCGGATGGCTTCATCTTTCCGGAAAAACCGAAAGAGCACGAGAGCTTTTCTCCGCAGCTTATTCGGATATCTGAAATTGAATATAAAAAAACGCCCCGATATCGGGGCGTTTTTTTATATTCAATTTCAGATAGATATCGGGGCGTTTTTTATTCGTTTTTTAAGATAACGAGCGCATTTTTTATGTTCTGAACCGAAAAGCCGTAACGCATAAGAGATGCCACTGTTTTCCGACACTTTACTTTATCCGCGAAATCCGAGATGTTTACGGTTTTTTCGATTCTCTCCGCACAGATCGCATCAAAGTCAAGTTCAAGTTGCATTGCGGCATTTATCGCCTCATCCGAAAAACCTTTTCCGTAAAGCTCGTTTTTTATGCGCGACTTTCCGTAAAGACGTCTTTCCGCAAGCTCCGAACAAAGCTGCTCCGCTTGCGTTCGCTCGTCAATATATCCGACGTTTTCAAGATAATCTGCCGCGCGGGAAGAAATATCCTTTGAAAATCCCCTGTGAATAAGCTTTGATACAAGTCCCTTTTTCGTGTTCTGTGCAAAACCGATAAGCTCCGCACCTTTTTTTATTGCGGAGGTAAGTGCTGTCGCATCCTCCAGCGCTTCATACTTTTCACGGCTTATTTCAATTCCCTCGCCCGCCGACATGGGAAAACCCATATCAAAGAACAGATCGGAGGCGATCTCGCCTCCGGTTTGTTCGACATTGATACCGTCCGTAAGAGTGATCTTCAGCAGAACCGCTTCACCCTCTCTTACGGGCGTTATCTTTTCAATTGTTATTTTCATTTGTCGTCGTCTGCGCTTACGTCAAGCACGCGGATATCGAATTCATCGCCACCGTCATCCTCATCGTCTTCAAGCGAATATGCTTCTTCCGGATCTGCGGTAAGATCGATATCGTCGCTCTTTGCTTTTATTTTTGCTTCGATTTCGGCAAGAAGCTTGGGATCAGCTTCGAGCGCGGCTTTCGCTTTTTCCTTGCCCTGACCGAGCTTTTCTCCATTGTACGAGAAAAACGATCCGCTCTTCTGAATAACGCCGACATCCGTGCCTATATCAAGCACCTCGCCCACCTTTGAAATGCCTTTTCCGTAAATAATATCAAATTCCGCAACCTTGAAAGGCGGCGCAACCTTGTTCTTTACTACCTTGCATTTGACTTTATTGCCGTAGGTTTCGCTTCCCTGCTTCAGCGTTTCGGATTTTCTTACGTCTATTCTTACAGAGGCATAGAATTTAAGCGCTCTGCCGCCGGGCGTTGTTTCGGGATTTCCGTACATAACGCCGACCTTTTCACGGAGCTGGTTTATAAAGATGACAACGCAATTCGTTTTTGCTATCGAGCCGGACAGCTTACGCAGTGCCTGAGACATCAGTCTTGCCTGAAGACCCACATGGCTTGAACCCATAACGCCGTCTATCTCCTGTTGAGGGACAAGCGCCGCAACCGAGTCAACAACGACAACATCCACCGCGCCGGAGCGCACAAGCGCTTCGGTTATTTCAAGCGCCTGCTCGCCCGAATCGGGCTGAGAAACGAGCAGACTGTCGATATTCACGCCGAGCGCCTTCGCATACACGGGGTCAAGAGCGTGTTCGGCGTCGATAAACGCAGCCTCGCCGCCCATTTTCTGAACCTCTGCCGCAATATGCAGGGCAACCGTCGTTTTACCGGAGGATTCCGGTCCGAATATTTCAATTATTCTGCCGCGCGGAACACCGCCTATGCCTAGAGCAAGGTCAAGCGTAAGCGATCCCGTGGGGATAGCTTCAACATTCATATGCGAATTTTCGCCGAGTTTCATAATAGTGCCTTTGCCGAAATCCTTTTCAATCTGTGCAAGGGCTGTTGCAAGCGCTTTCTTTTTTTCCTCCGAGCTTGCGGGAACAGATGCGCTTTCTTTCTTTTTTGTTGCTTTCATTTCGGAAACCCTTTCTTAAAATAAAGATTTTTTATTCATTTTCGGGAGGGTTTTCTCCTTCTGCGCGAGATACCGCTTCTGCAGCAGCTTCGCCTTCCGTATTTTCTGTTTCTTCTTCTTTTTCTGATTTTGTTACGGCAAAGTTTACTATCTTTGCCTCGCCGTCAAGACGCATGACTATAACGCCGGACGTACTTCCGCTGCCGTAAACGGGAATACTGCTTACCGCCATACGGATTATTGTTCCTTCGTTTGTTATTACCATTATGTCGTCATCTTCGGAAACGGCTGCGATTCCGGCAAGTTCGCCCGTCTTTGCGGTAAGCTTGTGGCAGATAACGCCCATTGTACCGCGACTGTGAGCCGAGAAGCAATCGAAATCGTTTCTCTTTCCAAAGCCTTTTTCGGTTATGGTTATGAGCTTTTTGCCTTCTTCCACAACCGAAACTCCGACAACATCATCGTCCCCCTTGAGCCTGATACCCCTTACGCCCCTTGCGGTTCTGCCCATAACGCGGGCATCCTTTTCATCAAAGCGTACGGCCTTGCCCTTTCTTGTGGCAATTATGATATCGCTTTCGCCTTCCGTTTTCTTAACGGCAAGAAGCTCATCGCCTTCATCAAGGTTTATAGCTATCTTTCCGCCCTTGCGCTGATACTCAAAGTCTTTTGTGGAAGCTCTCTTGATAACGCCCTTCTTTGTGACCATTACGAAATATTCGTCGTCGTCAAATCCGTTAAGCGAAACTATAGATGTGACCTTTTCGCCTTCGGCAAGTTCAAGAACGTTCACAAGGTTCGTTCCCTTTGCCGTGCGGGAAGCTTCGGGGATCTGGTAGGCTTTTTTCATATATACTTTGCCGGCTGATGTGAACATAAGAAGATAACTGTGCGAATGAACGACCATAACGTCCTTGATCGCATCCTCTTCCTTTGTTGTCATACCGACAATGCCTTTACCGCCTCTGTTCTGGGCGGAATAGGTATCTACGGGATTTCTCTTGATATAGCCGCTGCACGTCATTGTTATGACGCAGTCGTGACGTTCTATGAGATCTTCGTCGTCTATATCGTCCACCGAATCCTGAATTTCGGTGTAGCGGTCGTCCCCGTATTTGTCGGAGATAACCGTCATTTCTTCCTTGAGCGTCTGTTTTACTCTTTCGGGATTTGCAAGAATGTCCTTGAAATCGGCTATCTTTGCTTCAAGCGCCTTATATTCCTCCTCGAGTTTGAGGCGATCAAGTCCCTGAAGCTGTTTTAAGCGCATTTCAAGTATTGCGCTCGCCTGCGGATCGCTTAAATTAAACTTCGCCATAAGGTTTTCTTTGGCGTCGTCATACGATTCGCGGATGGTCTTTATGATAGCGTCGATATTTTCTTCCGCTATAAGCAAGCCTTCAAGTATGTGCGCTCTTTCCTCTGCCTTGCGAAGATCAAAGCGCGTTCTGCGGACGATAAGTTCTTCCTGAAATTTGATATATTCCGAAAGGATATGTCTCAGCGAAAGTATTCTCGGCTGAGTCTGATCATCAACCAGCGCGAGCATATTTATCGCAAATGAAGTCTGAAGCGAGGTCATAGTGTAAAGATGATTTAACACCACCTGAACGTTTGCATCCTTCTTCGTTTCGATAACTATTCTCATACCGGTTCTGTCGGTTTCGTCGCGGAGATCCGATATTCCTTCTATACGCTTGTCCTTTACAAGGTCGGCGATCGACGCTATGAGCATTCTCTTATTCACCTGATAAGGAAGCTCCGTTACGATGATTCTTTCTCTCTTATCCTTGCCGTATTCTTCAAAGTGACATCTTGCGCGGACGATAATTCTTCCTCTGCCCGTTTCGTAAGCCTGCCTTATACCGCTTCTGCCCATAATTATTCCCCTTGTCGGGAAATCGGGACCCTTTATGTGCTGCATAAGCTCGTCAAGAGTGGCTTCGGGATTATCGAGCAGGCAGATTGCCGCGCCTATTACCTCCCTTAGATTGTGCGGAGGAATGTTTGTCGCCATACCTACCGCTATACCGGACGAGCCGTTTACAAGCAGGTTGGGAAATCTTGACGGAAGAACCCTCGGTTCTTTTCTTGTTTCGTCGAAGTTCGGCGACCAATCGACAGTCTCTTTTTCTATATCGCGGAGCATCTCGTCCGATATGCGGGACATTCTTGCCTCCGTATAACGGTATGCTGCGGGCGGGTCGCCGTCTATCGAGCCGAAGTTTCCGTGACCGTCTATAAGCGGATATCTCATTGAAAAATCCTGTGCAAGACGGACGAGCGCGTCATAAACGGAAGCGTCGCCGTGCGGATGATATCTACCTAGCACGTCGCCTACTGCCGTCGCACATTTTCTGTACGGCTTGTCGCGCGTAAGACCGTCCTCATACATAGCGTAAAGAATTCTTCTGTGAACGGGCTTAAGACCGTCACGCACGTCGGGAAGAGCTCTTTCAACTATTACGGACATCGCATATTCGATAAAGGATTTCTGCATTTCCTTTACCAGCTCTGTATTGACGATGTGTTGGCTCGGATACATTATATCTTCCGGTTTGTAGTCTTTATGTGCCATCTTTCATCGCCTCCTTAAAAGTCAAGATTCACCGCATAGCGCGCGTTGACTTCTATAAATTCTTTTCTCGGTTCAACATCTTCGCCCATAAGAATGGAGAAAGTTTCATCCGCAAGCTGCGCGTCTTCAAGCTGAATACGGCGGAGCGTTCTCGTTTCGGGATTCATTGTCGTTTCCCAAAGCTCGTGCGGATTCATTTCACCGAGACCTTTGTATCTTGATATATCTATTTTTACCTTCGGATCGCCGCCGCGCATTTCTGCGGAGATCGCGTCGCGTTCCTCGTCGGAATAAGCAACTCTCTGAGTTTTTCCCCTTGTAAGCTTATAGAGCGGAGGAACTGCGGAATAAACGTAGCCCTGCTCGATAAGCGGACGCATAAAACGGAAAAAGAACGTAAGCAAAAGCGTTCTGATATGCGAACCGTCAACATCGGCATCCGCCATAATTATTATCTTGTGGTAACGGAGCTTTTCAATATCGAATTCGTTTCCGATACCCGCTCCGAGCGCAACTATCACGGGATTGAGCTTATCGTTTCCGTAAACCTTGTCGGCTCTTGCCTTTTCGACGTTCAGCATTTTACCCCAAAGAGGAAGTATAGCCTGGAAGCGGCTGTCGCGTCCCTGCGTTGCCGAACCGCCTGCCGAGTCACCCTCGACAATGTAGATTTCGGTAAGAGAAGCGTCTCTCTCGTTGCAGTCGCGAAGTTTATCCGGCATCTGACCGGAGTCAAGACCTGTTTTTCTTCTTGTTGCTTCTCTTGCTTTTCTCGCGGCTTCTCTCGCTCTCGAAGCAGCAAGCGCTTTTTCCACTATAAGCTTGCCTACTGCTGGATGCTCCTCAAGATATTCCGAAAGCTTTACGGACATAAGCTTATCGACAAACGAACGCATATCGGAGTTACCGAGTTTTGCTTTTGTCTGCCCTTCAAACTGTGCTTCTTTAAGCTTTACGGATATAACGGCGCAAATGCCTTCGCGTATATCCTCTCCCTTGAAAGCGCTGTCGCTGTCCTTTACAAGCTTTTTATCTGTGGCATACTTGTTCATAACTCTCGTAAGTGCGGCTTTGAAGCCGTCCTCGTGAGTACCGCCCTCTATGGTGTGTATATTGTTTGCAAAGGAGATCATCGTCTCCTCATATTTATCGTTGTACTGAATTGCTATTTCTGCGGTTTTATCGTCAGCTTCGGCACGCATATAGATAACGTCGTGAAGCACGTTTGCGTGTTTCAGCGAATTGAGATGCTCGACAAAGCTTTTTATTCCGCCTTCATAGAAAAGAACTTCTTTTCTCGGCTCTTCTTCTCTTTCGTCGGTAACGGTTATCGTTATTCCGGCATTGAGAAATGCCTGCTCACGCATACGGTTGAGAATAACATCGTAATCGAATACGGTCGTTTCTTTGAAAATATCGCCGTCGGGCATAAAACGAACGTAAAGACCGTGATCTTCTCTGTCACAAGTGCCTATGCAAGCGAAAGGACGGGCTATATTGCCCTTTTCAAAGCGTTCGGAATATACTTTTCCTTCGTGACGGTTTTCGACCTCTGTCCAATCCGAAAGAGCGTTTACGACCGACGCGCCGACTCCGTGCAGACCGCCTGAAAATTTATAGCCTTCTCCGCCGAATTTTCCGCCGGCATGAAGCACCGTAAATACAACTTCAAGCGTAGGAGTTCCCGTCTGTGCGTTTATACCTGCCGGAATACCGCGTCCGTTATCACGGACAGAAACGCTTCCGTCTTTTTGGAACGTCACCTCAATGTGTGTACATATGCCTGCCATCGCCTCGTCTATGGAGTTATCAACTATCTCATAAACAAGATGATGAAGTCCCCTTTGCGACGTGCTTCCGATATACATTCCGGGACGTTTTCTTACAGGTTCAAGTCCTTCAAGCACCTGAATCTGACTTTCGTCGTAGACCTGACCTGCGGGTATTTTAACTTCTTCTGTCATAACCTTTTCCTTTCCGATTGGAGTTTAATACTTTTCGGCTCTCTGGCAGAGCGTTTTTGGCGAAAGCTGTGAAAAATAAACGTTTTCTCCCTTTTCGCCGCATTCAAGAACTATTGATTTCGGTATTTCTCCCGAAGCTGAGAAAAGCCCGCCCCGCTTTTCGGCGGAGGAAAGCCATGAGCGCGTTATTTTTGACACTGTGGCTGTATCCGAATCGAATATGCCTACGATGTCTTTCATTTTTATCATTTTTCCGTTACCTATGTGGAGATACATAAAACCTCATCTGTAATAATAATTTCCGTTTTCAACGTATATTTTAGAAGCGTTTGCGCAATCCGAAAAATCGGCTTCGTCACAGGACGTAACTATTACCTGCTTTCCCGAAAGACTGCCGAGAACATAGTTTTTTCTGCTTCTGTCAAGCTCGGAAAGCACATCGTCGAAAAGAAACACCGGATATTCGCCGGTTTCCTCGCGACAAAGCTCGCCTTCCGCAAGCTTAAGTGCAAGTGCAATACTTCTCTGTTGACCCTGCGAAGCGAATATCTTGGCTGAACCTATCGGCAACTTTATATCAAAATCGTCTCTGTGAGCGCCGAATACAGACGTTTTTGCCGCCTTTTCGCGCTCTGCGCCGTTTTTTATGGTTTCGATATACTTCTTTACATTTTCTTCTCTGTCGGAAAGGTCACAGCCTTCGCACGATATGTTTGAGATATATTCATAGCTTACGGTTTCTTTTCCGTCCGTCATATCGAGAAGAAATGCTTTTACATATTCAAAAAGCCGACCGAGATATTCAGCTCTTACTGACGTTATATAAGCCGAGCTTTCGGCTGTTTTCTGCGAATACACGGAATACATATCTTCAAATGCAGAAATACTGTAATTTTCAGCATTTTTAAGTAAAGCGTTTTTCTGTTCTGTAAGCTTTCCGTATTCTATCAGTGCGCCGAGATACGCAGGCTTTATCTGCGATATTGCCGAATCTATAAAAGCGCGTCTGACTGAAGGCTCGTCCTTTACGATCGCAAGATGTTCGGGACAGAAAAGCACCGCCTTGAAGTTCCCCACAAATTCGGACATTTTTTTCGTTTTCACGCCGTTGAGAAAACATTCTTTTTTCAGCTCGCGGAAATACCTCAGCGACATTTTGTTTTCTCTTTTTTCATCGGTATACGAAATGCTTATCTGTGAAAAATCCTTATTGTTTTTTATCATATCTTTATCTCTCGCGCGGCGAAAGCTCTTTCCGCCGGCAAAAAGATAAATACCTTCGATAACAGCCGTTTTTCCCTGAGCGTTTCCGCCGAAAAGTATATTCATTCCGGGCGAAAACGTAAACGGAAAATGTTCTATGTTTCTGAAATTTTCAAAAACGGCAACGTCAAGATACATATTTTCAGTTTTCTCTCATCTTCATCGGAAGCGCAAGATAGATGAAGCTGTCGTCTTTATCGCTTTCGCCGCTTCCTTCGATTATCATACTCATAAGAGACGATGTAAGAGAGAGCTTGAGGATATCCGTTCCGCACGCGCGAAGGATTTCTATAAGGTATTTGCACGAGAAACCTATTTCCATATCGGGACCCTTCTTTTCAACGGGGATCTCGTCAAATACCTTTCCGTTTATGGAAACTGCCGAAATGTGAAGAATTTCATCCTCTACTTTGAACTTAACAATGCTCTTTGACTGTCCTACCGCCCTGTCCTCTGTTACAAGGGAAGCTCTTTCAAGCGCGTCTTCAAGCATATTTTTATCAACCGTTACAAATGTTTTGCTTTCTTTCGGGATAAATCTTTCGTATTCCATATACGCCGTGTCTATAAGACGTGAGAAAAGCACCGTTTCTTTTATGTCGTCGCCGTAGCGCATACCGAGAGAAAAGATGATGTGCTTTTTTGTAAGCGAAAACTTTATCTTTTCGTCGGTGTCGTCAAGCAGACGGGATATTTCGTTTATCGTTTTTCCGGGAACAATAAATTTAAGCTCAGTTTCGCCTGTTTTGGAGTCTATGTTTGTTTCGCATTTGTTTACTCTTATCGCAAGACGGAAGCTGTCGCAAGCGACGGTTTTGATCCTGTCGCCTTCAACTTCAAAATAAAGACCCGTGAGCGCCGGTCTGCCGTTGTCGTCATGACTTATTGCAAACGCTGTGCGGTTTATCATTGATTTTATCTTTGACTGTGTTACCGTAAAGCTTCTTTCGGGAGAGAATTCGGGTATCTGCGGGAATTCTTCGCCCGGAAGATAATGAAGCTGGAATTTTGAACGTCCGCTTGATATCGTGGCGAAATTGCCGTCGCCCGTTTCGATAGTGATATCGGAAGGCATGAATTTTACAACCGAAGCAAGCTTGGCTCCGTTTATAACGGCTGCGCCGCCTTCATGGACTTTTGCGTCTATTGTTGTTTTTACACCTTTTTCAAGGTCGTAAGCGCAGATCATACACTTGTCCGAGCCTACGCTTGAAAGGAGAATACCTTCTATTGCGCCGTAAGTCTTTTCCGATGAAACGCATCCGAGCGAGCGCTGGATACAGAGCAGGAGCATCTCTTTCTGGAATGTGATTTTCATGTTTTTATCCTTTCATGTTTTTTATTTTTCTGAAAAAATTTTTTCTTTAAGAAGAAAAGATAAGAAATAAAGGAAGCAGAAGTAGAAGTAGTGAGCCGGAATTTGTTGAAAATCCGAAATATCCGCGCCGTGTCTTGAAAAATTCCTTTTGAAATTTCTTAAATATCTGTTGAAACACTTTTTATTATTTGTTGAAAAAGCGGATAACTTTTTTCACGTTTTCAAAATGTTGAAAACAAGGCAAAACTTTTTGTTTATAACTTAAAACTTGTGGAAAACACTCTGCGGAGAAAAATTGTAGTTCCAATAAAATCTAAAATTGTAATAACGGTAACGCATCGGAGCGAGATTAGAAAAAGCTTGTATTTTCGGCTGTATTTATATTCCGGTGTTAAAATTCAAAATTGTTTACACCGGATTTTCAACAGTTTTTTATACAGAAAAAAGCTTGACCGCAAAAGGTTTTCAACATTTTTTCAACATTGTGTGGAAAACTTTATTATAGTTTTTTAACTTGAAAAATTTTTGGTATTTTTATTGGAATTCTTTAATAATTTCATTCACTTCATGCTCAAATGAAATATCTTTTTTCATTTGATCCGATACAGACTGTATTGAATAAAGAATTGTCGAATGGTCCTTTCCGCCGAAGATATTTCCTATGTTTTTAAGCGTAAGATTTGTAACGTGGTTTACGACGTATATGGCTATCTGTCTTGCCGTTACAATCTCTTTCGATCTTCTTGTGCCTTTTATATCGTCTGCCGGAACGCCGTAGCGGTTTGCAACGTTTGCAATTACTTTTTCCGCCGTCGCTTCCGGAGGCTCGGCTCCCGATATTATTCCGGAGAGCAACGTCCTTGCGTCGTCAACCGTTATATCCTTGCCTTTGTTGAGAACTGTCTTGTAGGCTCCGAGCTTTTTGATTATGCCCTCTATCTGTCTTACGTTACTCTTTGTGTTCTCGGCTATATATGTCAGAACGTCGTTTGAAAGATCAACGTTCATTGCCATTGCTTTGCTCTTGAATATCGCTATACGAAGCTCCGTATCCGGAGGCTGAACATCGGCGACCATTCCGCCTTCAAAACGGCTTACAAGGCGTTCTTCAAGATTCTGAAGCTCTCTCGGCGGACGATCCGACGTAAGAACTATCTGCTTATGAGCGTCGTACAGAGCGTTGAAGGTGTGGAAAAATTCTTCCTGAGTCGATTCTTTTCCCGCGATAAACTGAATATCGTCGACGAAAAGCATATCTGCGGCGCGATATTTTTCTTTGAATTTTGCCGTTGATTTTTTTACAAGGCAATCGAGAAATTCATTTGTGAAATTTTCCGCCGAAACGAAAATTATGTTGAAATCGGGATAGCGCTTTGAAACGTCGTGAGCAATAGCGCGCATAAGATGCGTTTTTCCGAGCCCGCTTGCGCCGTATATAAACAAGGGGTTGTTTTCCGAAGCAGGATGATTTGCAACCGCCACGCTTGCCGCGTAAGCAAATTTGTTTGAACTTCCCACAATAAAGTTTTCAAATGTATATTCGTTTTCGTGGGAACGCTGTTCGCCTTTATCGAAATAGAATTCGTCTGTTTTTTCGGTTTTCTCGGCTTCTTTTGCTTTTTCTTCTTCCTGCTGACGGAGATATTCTTTTTCTTCTTCCGAGCCGCGCAAAAAATATTTGCCTTTTTTATAAATTTTTACATTCAGATTAAGGCTGAGCGCCTTTGCAAAAGCTTCCGATATTTTCTGTGAATAGTTGGCGTTAAGGATATCTATAAGGTCCTCATTTTCGTCTATTACCAGAATGGCGTTTTTATCGTCTATGGAAACAAGCTCAAGACGATTGAGCCAAAGATCCATCAGCACTTCCGAATAAATCTGTGAAAGCGAATCGAGGACAATTTTCCATATTTTATTATACGATGAATCCATTTTGTTACGTCCTTTCGGGCATAAAACGCCCTATTCCTTAATATATAATATATTATAACATAAATAATAAAAGTTTTCAATAGATTTTTATTTATATTTGGAAAAAAGCCGGCTGACATTTTTAATTTTAAGTGATTGACTGAATATGAAATATAAAAAAGAAGCTCCCCGATAAAAATACAGGGGAACTTCTTTTTATTTTTCTGTTTTTAATTTTATAAATTTTTTTCTTGTTATCGAATAAACAGATGTCATTTCTCCTTCGCTGTCGACAAACTCATCCGTTTTTTTCATGCCGTTTGCTTCAGCCGTTTTGAATGACGGTACGTTGTCGCTTTTCATATAGGAATACAAAACTCCGAACGGTGTATTTTCAAACGTCCAGTCGCGCACGGCTCGGGCAGCTTCTTTTGCATAACCTTGTCTTTGAAAAATTTTTCCTATGTGATAGCCTATTTCGGGGTTTATGCTGCCGTTTATATTTTGCATTGTAATGCCGCAATCGCCTATAAACTGCCCCGTTTCTTTCAGGATGACCGCCCACAGCCCGAACCCGAAAATGTTATATATTTCAATATTTTTCGTAATCCAATTTTTTACCCTTTTTTCATCGAAAGTATACGGGTAATGCTTCATAAATATCCGAATCCGCAAGAACGTTATAGAGCGAATCGAAATCGCTTTCCGTAAGCTCTCTCAGATACAGTCTTTCAGTTTCAATTTTTATTTTCATTCTTTTATTCTTTCTATCGAAACGGCCTTTTTGCTTTCAGCGTCGATTTCGATAAGCACTCCGTGCAAAGCGATTTTTCCATCTGCAATCTCAAATTTCACGGGATGATGGGTAGTCAGCTTTTTTATTATACATTCGGGTTTTACTCCGAGAACGGACTCTTCGGGACCGCACATTCCGACGTCGGTTATATAAGCCGTTCCGTTTTCGGTAACAGTCTCGTCCGCCGTTTCAACGTGTGTGTGAGTGCCGATTATCGCCGTCACCTTTCCGTCAAGATAATAAAGCAGCGCTTTTTTCTCGCTTGTGGCTTCGGCGTGAAAATCAATTATCGAAATATCGTAATTTCCCGCGTTTGCCGAAAGTATTTTATCGGCGGCGGCAAAAGGACAGGATAGCGGCTCCATATTCACTATACCCAGAAGATTTATTGTGAGAACGGTAAGTCCCGATGCCTCGCAGAGCGAAAATCCCGCTCCTGCAAGCTGTGGAGGAAAGTTTGCGGGTCTGATTATCCTTTTTTCGTCTTCAAGCAGATTGTCGGCTTCAAATCGCTTGAAAACGTGGTTTCCCGTTGTTATTGTGTCTGCTCCGCCGGAGAGAAGCATATCTGCGCCGCCCTTGTCTATTCCGTTTCCGGACGCACAGTTTTCTCCGTTTACAATAACAAAATCGGCATTGTATTTTTTGCGGAGTCCCCACAGGGAAGAAGAAAGCCTTTCTGCCGATTTCGGACCCACAACATCGCCGAAGAAAAGAATTCTGAAATTTTTCATTTAATGAATACGCTTTCTGTTTTGTATTTGTAAATATTTTACCACAACATTTCGGAAAATGCAATTCTTCGCTTGTTTTATAAAAAATATAGTGCTATAATGTAGCCGTAAAATTATTTTCGGAGGATTATATGGCAAATGTAAACGTCTTCGGACTTACGGTAAACTATATGTCCGAGCCTTGCGGAATGGACTCCCTGCCACGATTTTCATATAAAATAAGCTCGGATGTGCGCGGCGACGGTCAGCTTTCGCGCAGAATATGCGTTTATTCCGACGCGGAACATAAAAACACCGTTTGGGACGAAGGCGAGATAAAAACAAAGGATCAGCTTTTTATTCCTTACGGCGGAGAAAAGCTTCTTCCCGTTACAAAGTATTATTTCACCGTTACCGTAAAAACGGAAAGCGGTTGTGAGGCTACGGGCGAGAGCTGCTTTGTCACAGGCAAGCTTTGCGAAAGATGGAGCGGAAAATGGATAACGGCGCAGTATGTCCGCAGAGAAAATGACGCTTTCGGCGCGGTATATCTGCGCAAAAGCTTTGATATTGAAAAGCCTGTAAAGGAAGCTTATCTTTCCATTTGCGGACTTGGATATTTTGAAAGTCGCATAAACGGCGAAAAGACGGGAGACGATATTCTTTCTCCCGCCTTCACCGAATTTTCAAAGACCGACATGTATATGACGTATGACGTCAAAAAGCTGATATCGCAAGGGAAAAACGCAATATCCGTAATTTTGGGAAACGGCTGGTACAACTGCTTTGCCGAAGATCCGTGGAATACACGCGCGGCAACATGGCGTCATTGGCCGAAAATGATATGTGAGCTTAAATTGACATATGACGATGGCACTTCCGAAAAGATAGTGTCCGATACGACATGGAAGGGCGGTAAGGGTCCGATATTCTTCAACGGCATAAGAAACGGCGAGCATTACGACGCGCGTCTTGAGCTTGGCAATTGGGAAAGCGCGGATTACGACGATTCCGCGTGGAAGAACACAAAAATAGTAAAAAGTCCGGGCGGAGTTCTTTGCGCAATGGAGCTTCCGCCGATAAAGGTCTATAAAACATTTTCGCCTAAAAAGATCTGGAAAACGAAAAACGGTTATGCAATGGATTTCGGTCAGAATATGGCGGGCTTTTGTGAATATGTTTTCAAAGGCGCAAAAGACACTGAAATAACTGTTCGTCATTCGGATATGCTGTTTGATGACGGCGAGCTTGATATGCAGATGGGCGGAATGACACGCAGTCACGGTTTTCAGACGGATAAATACATCAAAAAGAGTGATGCGCCCGAAAAATGGCATCCGATATTCGTATATCACGGCTTTCAATATATTGAGATTTCGGGTACAGATTACGAGCCTTCAAAAGACGACGTGACAGCGTTTGCCGTATGTACGGCTGTCGGCGATACCGGTAGATTTTCCTGCTCCGACGAGCTTCTGAACAAGGTTCAGCACCTTTGCCGTTGGTCGACGATGTCGAATATGCACTCGATACCTACGGATTGTCCTCATCGTGAGAAAAACGGCTGGACGGGCGATACCTCCCTTTCAAGCGAGCAGATGCTGATAAATTTCGGTGCGCAGTCGTTCCTTTCAAAATGGAGTGCCGATATGCGCGATTCGCAGCGTCCCGCAGGACAGATTCCGTGCGTTGTACCGTCGACAGGCTGGGGATATTACGGACTTATGGGTCCCGATTGGTCGAGCGCACTGATAAATGTTCCCTATAACATTTATCTTTACAACAACGATGTTGATATTCTCAAAATCAATTATGACGCAATAAAGCGTAACTGCGACTTTATGGAGGGTATGACCGACGACCTTACGCTTGATTACGGCACGGGGGATTGGTGTCCGCCGTTTGAAGGAGCTTCGCTTTCCGTAAATATGGGCGCATACAGATGTCCTGTGGAAGTCAGCGATACGGCGTTTTTCTACAATGCGGCAAAAACTGTTGTAAAGATCGCCCGCATTATGGGAAATGACGATGACGCGGAGTATTATTCCGATCTTGCGGACCGCATAAGAAAAGTATGGCGCGAAAAATTCTTTGATAAAGAGACATTTACCGTAAAAGGCAATTGTCAGACGGCGACGGGAGCAATGCTTTATTTCGGGCTTTACGAGCCGGACGAATACGCGCCGCTTGTAAAAAAACTTATTTCACAAATAGAAGAAAGAGATTGGCATCTCGATTTCGGCGTTCTCGGAAACAAGTTCGTTATGCAGTCGCTCGGAGCTGCCGGCGAAGGAAACGTAGGCCAGAGAATGATAGCGCAGAGAACGTTTCCCGGCTGTCAGAGATGGATAGATCTCGGTGCAACGACGCTGTGGGAGTGCTGGAACGGCACGGGATCGCACAATCATCATATGTTCTCGGATCTTTCGGCGTTTATGTATAAGTATATAGGCGGTATCTCTCCCGATGAAAACGAACCGGGATTTGCACACACTATTCTCCGCCCCGCTATCGATTGCGGAATGGAAAGCGCGTCTGCCGAACACGAGAGTATGTACGGCACGGTAAAATGCTATTGGGCAAACAGGGGCGGCGACGTAACGCTTAACATAAAAGTTCCGGTCGGCTGTCACGCCACGATCTATCTTCCGAGAAAATATGCCTGCAGACTTTATTCCGACGGAGCGCCTGCGGAAAAGCAGTTCCGCTTCCTTGAGACCGAAAAGGAATACAGCATAGAGCTTGAAAGCGGAGAATATTCGTTTTCAGCCGATATGAAATAAAAAGGAGGCAGCGATGGTTAAAATAATCCACACGGGCGACATTCACCTCGACGCGCCGTTTTCGCTTTACGATCCGCGAAAGGCACAGGCAAGAAAAAACGAGCTGAGAGGAGTTTTTTCATCGATAGTTGTTTACGCCAAGACCGAAAAAGCCGATATGGTTATAATCTCCGGCGACTTTTTCGATCACGGATATGTGACAAAAGAAACTCTTGCCCATATAAACGAACAGTTTTCCTCCGCTCCCGATTGCAAATTCGTAATAGCGCCGGGAAATCATGACTGCGCCGACGCAAAAAGCCCGTATAAAAAAGCGGTTTTTCCTCCGAACGTTTATATTTTTGAATCGGAGGAGCTTTCAAAATTTGAATTTCCCGACATAGGCGTTGATGTTTACGGCTGGGCGTTCACCTCTCCGCAAATGGACAAATGCCCGATAGAGCATTACGTTACGGTGAATCCTGAAAGAATAAATATTCTTGCCTGTCACGGCGATATGCTGACAAAAAACTCACATTCCTGTCCGATAACGACTGATGATATCGCGCGCAGTAACTGCGATTACGCGGCGCTCGGTCATATTCACGCAGGGACTGAGGTAAAGCGGGCAGGAAACACATATTATGCATACTGCGGCTGCCCGGAGGGGCGTTCGTTTGACGAATGCGGAACAAAGGGCGCGATAATCTGTACTTTTGAACGTCAGAGTGGCGGAATAATAAAAACCGACTTCAACTACAAACGCTTTTGCCGCAGACGATATGAAAAGCTTTCGATTGATATCACTGGCGCGGACGGTCAGAGCGCGGTAATAAATGCGATAAAAGCCGCAATGATAAAGAAAAACATCGGCTCGGACACGCTCCTGCGTGTTACGCTCACGGGCGCGGTATCTCCCGAAGCGCAGCTTTGCACCGAAAAAATAACGGAAAGCGATATAGGTGTATTTTATCTTGAGCTGCGCGACGAAACGCTTCCCGTGTTCTCAAGCGAGGCGCTGAAGGACGATCTTTCTCTTAAAGGAGCGCTGTTCCGCGAGCTTTTGCCGAAGCTTGAAAGCGACGATCCGGAAGTCCGCAAAACAGCGGCGGAAGCTCTGAGGTACGGTCTTGCCGCACTTTCGGGATCTGATGTTATTGATTTTTGAAATTTATAATTTATTTTGAAAAGAGGATATAATAATGAACAGAACAGAAAAGCTTGTAAAAGCGCTTCCCGGCGGTGTTGACGCTTTTATTACGACAAATGAAAAAACTTGTCTTTATCTTTCAAAATTTGCTTTTTCGGACGGAATGATCTTTCTTACAAAAAGCAAAGCTTATCTTTTTACGGATTTCCGTTATATAGAAGCGGCGGAGTCCGAAACGGAGGGCTTTGAGATATCGACAGGCAAACGCTTTGAAGAGATCCGCGATATAATCGCCGCAGAAGGCATAAAAACGGTCGGTTTTGAAGACGATCTTATGACGGTTTCCGAGCTTGAAAGCATAAAAAAGCAGCTTTCCGGTTGTGAGTTCTTCCCTGTCGGCAGCATTGTACGCAAAATAGCCGAACACAAGGACGCGGACGAGATAGAAAACATCATAGCGGCACAGAAGATAACGGACGAAGCATTTACAGCCGTTGTTTCGCTTATCCGCCCCGATATGACGGAGATCGATGTCGCTGCCGAAATCGAATATCAGATGAAAAAGCGCGGAGCTACTTGCCCCAGCTTTGAAACGATAGCCGTTTCCGGTACCAACTCGGCAAGACCGCACGGTGTTCCGAGAAATGTAACGCTTGAAAAAGGCTTCCTTACAATGGACTTCGGCTGTGTTTACAAGGGTTACTGCTCGGATATGACGAGAACCGTTGTTATAGGCAAGGCGGATGAAGAGATGAAACGTCTTTATAATACGGTTCTGCTTGCACAGACAACCGCAATAAACTCATTCAAAGAGGGAATGACGGGCAAGGAACTTGACAAGATTGCACGCGATATAATCGATAAAGCAGGCTACAAGGGCTGCTTCGGTCACGGACTCGGTCACGGCGTGGGAGTATATATTCACGAAAATCCGAGAGTATCTCCCGCAGGACTTACTCCGCTTACAAAAGGGCACGTTTTCACGGTCGAACCGGGCATTTATCTCAAAGGAAAATACGGCTGCCGCATAGAAGATATGATGATAGTAATGCCGGAAGGGCCCGTTGACATAACAAAAAGCAGAAAAGATATGCTTGAAATCTGTGTTTGATACAAATTTATGATAAAAAGTACTTGATATTTTCATAAAAATAAGGTAGAATATTGAGTGAAATTAAAACCAGTAATACTTTGGAGGTATATTTTTTATGGTAATAGCAGGCGATTTCAAAAACGGCATAACCTTTGAGATGGACGGTCAGGTGCTTCAGGTAATAGAATTCCAGCACGTTAAACCCGGAAAAGGCGCGGCTTTTGTTCGTACAAAGCTCAGAAACGTTATTACAGGTGCCGTTACGGAAACCACTTTCAACCCCACGGATAAATTCCCGCCGGCAGTTATCGATCGTCGCGATATGCAGTACAGCTACAATGACGGCGATCTCTACTACTTTATGGATATGGAAACATTCGAAACTATCCCCGTTTCCAAGGACATGCTTCCCGACAGCTTCAAGTTTGTAAAGGAAGAAATGATGTGCAAGGTACTTTCCTACAAAGGAAACGTATTCAGCGTTGAACCGCCTATGTTCGTTGAGCTTGAGGTCGTTGCAACCGAGCCCGGCGTAAGAGGTAACACCGCTACCGGCGCATCCAAGCCCGCTACTCTTGAAACAGGCGCTACGATCAAGGTTCCGCTCTTTATAGACAACGGAACAAGACTCCGCATTGATACAAGAACAGGCGAGTACATCGAAAGAGCATAAATAAAATAATCGAAAGGACGCGAAAGCGCAGGGTGAACTTTTATGACGATAAGTGAAAAAGTTGCATATGTAAAAGGTCTTGCCGAAGGTCTCGGTGTTGACAAAGAAGAAAAAACAGGAAAGATCATTTCCGAAATGCTTGCAATCCTTTCCGACGTTGCCGACAAGCTTGACGGCGTTAAGGATGATTGCGAAAATCTTAAGCAGTATGTTGAAGAGATCGACGAGGATCTTGAAGTTCTCGAAGATGAGGTTTACGGCGACGGTGATTGCTGCTGCGACGACGATTGTTGTGATGACGATTGCTGCGATGATTACGAAGACGATGACTGCGGTTGCGGCTGTGGTTGCGAAGACGATGACGACTGTGACTGTTGCGACGGTTGCATAGTTACATGTCCTCACTGCGGCGTATGCCTTGAGCTTGAGGAGCATGACGATCCCGAAAATCTCGTTTGCCCCAACTGTAAAAAGACATTTTCTCTTGACGAAGAGGAAGACGCACAGTAAAAAAATCATATTAAATAAACAGTAGCGGAAGCCGTCCGGAAGCGGACGGCTTTCTCTTCAAAAGGTGGAAATATGAAAAAATCAATAAAGCTGATATGCTTTCTTCTTGCAACTCTTATGGTTGCTTTTGTTTTCTGCGGCTGTAAAAAGAAAGGCATGCTTCTTGCCAGGTATGACGGCGGAGAAGTTTATTCAAATGACGAAGACGTCAAGGAATGGACAAAATATCTTACATCATATTATTACAGCTATGTAGAAGAAGGCAAAATGACAAAGGACTATCTTGGAACATTGATAATCAAAACGATAGTCGCACAGCGTATAAGAGAAATAGAAGTTCAGAAACGCGGAATTGAAGTTACCGATGAAGCTGTTCAGAATATGTATGATTACAATAAAAAAGCATTTGACGAACAGTATAAAGGCGGTTTTGACGGAATGCTCAAAGATTCCGGTCTTTCAAAGAAGTTCTGGATGATGTTTGCAAGAAACGCCGTTATAGAACAGCTTATCGCAAATGATCTTGTGCTGAATAAGAATTTTACGGACGAAGAGCTTACCCAGTATTACGCAGATAACCTTTCAAAATATATAACAAATGCGGGATACACTTACACGGCATTGTTTATAGAAGTAAAAGATATCTCAAATGATACCGAATGGAGCGAGCAGAAGGTTGTTGCCGAAAAGTATATAGAAAGACTTCTTTCCGGCGAAGATTTTGACAAGGTAAAAGAGGAAATACTGAAGACATACAACGAAGAAAACGGATATAAGCAGACCGCAGATTGGACAGGACAAGGAACGGTAGCTTTCGATGAGGTCTATAAGATAGATGATCTTGAAAAATCTCTTAAAGAGGTTGACGAAAAGTATTCCGATCGTGATCCAAAAGCCGATAAGAGTTCGGAAGCTTATTCCAAATATCTTCAGTATCTTGCAACATCGATGGCGTATACGCAAAGCTACGCTATGACAACTATAAAGGAAGGCGAAATATATGCTTCTCCCATCATTTCCCCGCTCGGATGGATGATCCTCCGTCTTGATAAGGTTGCGGAAGAAACGATATATCCTTCTCTCGATGAAATAAGACTTCAGCTTATTGCGGATTACAGCAAGGAGCTTCTTTCAAGCGGCGAGCTTATGAATAAGTTCAGTGACGAAATGGACGAGCTTTATCACGTTGAGATACAGTCGTTCTCGTTCAGCGATTAACAAATAAAATTAAATTAAAAGCCACCTTTCGAGGCGGCTTTTTAATTTGATTTTTGCCTGATTTTCTTTTCAAAGTACAAATCAAAAGGAGCAGAATACCTGCCCCTTTGAAAAAATAAAAAATTTACAGACTGATTATTGAAATTTCTTTTGCCTACTTTTCTTTTTAAAGAAAAGTAGGTTATTTGCAAAGTCTGATTATTGCTTCTGCAAATATTTTCGCATTTTGCTTCATGCGCTCGGCTGAAATAAATTCGCCGGCTGAATGAATTTTACAGTCCTCGCCGGGAAATTCCGCACCGAAAGCAACACCACCTTCTATATCGTGAACATACGTGCCGCCGCCGATAGCTATGCATCCGCTGCGCGCGCCGGTTACATCTTCATAAACCTTGCTCAGGGTTTTTACAAACTCAGAGTCTGCGGATGTCTCGTGAGGTTCAACACCCGAAAAATCGGAAAGCTCCATGTTTTTTGCGGCGAAAGCTTTTTCAAGTCCTGTTTTTACTCTTTCAACAGAACGACAGAGAGGAAAACGTATGTCAAACTTGCCTGTGAGTGTGCCTTTTGAGTATGAAAGAATACTCAAAACTTCCGTAAGTGCGCCGGATTTTTCATCGGATGCAGCAATTTTGAGCGACTTTCCGTCCGTTTCGCCGAACGGGAAAAGCGCGGAAAGACTGCGGAACATGACGGTCGATTCATCGTCGCCGTAAAGTCTGCCGAGCATTGAACAAAGTCCCGTTACCGCGTTTATTCCCTCTGCCGGAGTTGAGGCGTGAGCGCTCTTCCCCTTTACGGTTATTACGGTTTTGTCGCCATCCTTTTTGAATGTAACAAGCTGACCTATCCCTGCGTTTTTAGCCGCAAGAGTAAGTTCAATATCCGAAAATCCGACAACTGTGGCAGAAGCACTTTCCGGAACGGCATTTATAACAGTGCCGCCTGTGGCTGAAATTACCGATTTTGTTCCTCCGACAGCACATTTTGCGGATATTTCGCCGCGTATCATACCTTTTTCTATGTTTATAACGGGATAACTGCCGTCCGGAGTGAATACATTCGGAGGAAGTTTTGCCTGCTTTTTATACCATGCAAGATCCGATGATCCGTTCTCTTCATCGGTGCCGACAATAAAACGCACGTTCTTGGAAAGCTTTATTCCGCAGTCTTTTATGGCTTTCATTGCATAAAGCACACAAACCGCAGGACCTTTATCATCCATCGTACCTCTGCCGTAAAGCTTACCGCCCGACATAAACATTGAAAACGGGGGAGTTTTCCAGCCGTCGCCGGCAGGAACAACGTCAAGATGACAAAGTATTCCCAGCGAAGGCTCGCCGTCCGGATAAAAATCTATCGTGCCGACTCTGTTTTTATGATTTTCGGTTCTGAACCCAAACGACGACGCAATACCAAGCATTTTATCAAGTACTTTTGCACATTCTTCGCCATAGGGTTTTCCGGGTACGGCTTTGCCCTTTACGCTCGGAATTGCCACAAGCTCTGAAAGGGTGCCTATCATTTTCGTAAGATTGGCGTCTACATAATTATATATTTCTGCGTTCATAGAGGTTCTCCTTCCCTATAAATTCGTTTTTTATTATTATATCATATGTTTCCGTGTTTTTCGATATAAAATTATTAAATTTTTAATTTTCACTTCAAAAAGCCGCCCCGAAAGGCGGCTTTTTATATTTATTCTATTATTGTTCCGTCTGCATTGAAAACGGGGAGAACCTGAAGATATTTGATATCGTCGCGCTTTGCTGCGTCGCCTTCGGCAAGAACGCAAAGCTTTCCTACAATGTTTCCACCGGCTTTGGTAACAAGCTCTTCGAGCGCACGAAGCGATTCACCTGTGCTTACAACGTCGTCAACAATAAGAACTCTTTTGCCTTTCATAGCCGCAGCGTCCTCGCCGTCGAGGTAGAGAGTCTGAGATGTGGCATGAGTTATTGATTTTACTTCTGTCGAGAAGATGTCGCGCATATAAAGTTTGGGAGTTTTTCTCGCAAGAAGGTAGTTATCGGCATTTGACTGACGAGCCATTTCATAAACAAGCGGAATTCCCTTGCTTTCGGCGGTTATCATTATATCATGCTCGGGTGCGAGCTTAAGCAATTCGGTTGCAGCGGCTTTTGTTATTTCAACATCGCCGAACATTATAAAAGCACCGATATAAAGCGAGTCGTTTACACGACAAAGCGGAAGCTTGCGGCGAAGTCCCGCAATTTCTATTTCATAATACATTGCAATATCCTCCCTTTTACGAACGGATCGTTACGCCGAGCTTGTGTTCGAGCGCACCGAGTATCTTCTTTGTGGCTTTGTCGGCTTCGTCAACCGTGAGCGTGTGGTCGGCAGCACGAAGCATTACGGAGAAGCTTACGCTCTTTTTGCCTTCGGGAAGCTGACTTCCTCTGTAAACGTCGAAAAGCGTAATGCTTTCGAGAATCTTTACGCCGCAGGAGGACATTGCTTCTTCAAGCGTGCCGACTTCAACATCTTCGTCACATACGAGCGAGAAGTCGCGGCTGACAGCCGGAAACTTGGGAAGAGGCGTGTAGCTCTTTTCAAGATTTGCATGCTCCCAAATATAGCCGAGATCAAGCTCCGCAACATAAACAGGACACGAGAAAGTATAATTTTCAAGCGTTACGGGATGAATTTCGCCGAATATACCGAGGTTTGTTCCGTCAGAAAGGACGATGCTTGCACAGCGACCGGGATGGAATGTGGGATCTGTCGATACGGCAACGTATTTTGCGTTGTCGATTCCCGCATAGCGGAGGATTTCTTCGCAAATTCCCTTTATGCGGGAGAACGAGCCTGTGCCGTAAAATCCTACCGTAACCTTGATTCTTTCGTCGGGAAGAGTACCTTCAAGGCCGTGAATGTTTGTCACTATTCCCTCTCTGGGGATGAATACCTTAGCCATTTCAAAGAGAGAAGCCGAAGGATTTGATCTGTTGTAGTTAAGCTCAAGCGTTTCGAGTATCGAAGGGATAGACGTCGTGCGGAGCGTTTTTGTATCTTCGCCGAAGGGGTTTGATATTTCAACCGATTTTCTTCTGGGATCGCTTTCTGCCATGCCTGCTTTTGTATAAATTCTTGCAGGTATAAAGGTAAACGTGCATATCTCGTCGAGACCGAGCGCGCAAAGGTGATCGGAAAGTCCCTCACGGAATTTAACGTCTTTGGGAAGTCCGCCCTGCGTCATCTGGGCAACGATAGAGCTTGAAGCTATTTTGTTGTAGCCGTAAATACGAACTACTTCTTCCGCTACGTCGTTCATGCAACGAACGTCGTCACGGAAGGAAGGAACTATAACTTTTCCGTCCTCAATTTCAAAACAAAGCGAACGGAGGATATCCTTCATATTGTCGGGAGAAAGGAATATTCCGAGAAAACGGATTATTCTTTCGGGTTCAAAAGGAACTGTGTAGACGGGTTTCTTTTCGGGATAAACGTCTATTGTGCCTCCTACAACCTCGCCTGCGCCGAGAAGCTCGACAAGCTCACAGGCGCGCTGAAGAGCGGGCATGCAGTTTTCACAGTCAAGACCTTTTTCAAAACGGGCGGAGCTTTCTGTTCTCATGCCGAGCTTTTTCGCTGTAATACGGACAGAAGCGCCGTCAAAGCAGGCGGATTCAAATACAACGGTTGCCGTAGAGTCTGTGATCTCACTGTTTTCGCCGCCCATAACGCCGGCAATGCCTACGGGGCGATCCTTGTCCGCAATGACAAGCATATCTGGCGTAAGTGCTCTTTCCTGGCTGTCAAGTGTGCGGAAGATTTCTCCGTCGCCCGCTTCGCGGACAATTATCCGGTTTCCATCGAGGCAGGAATAGTCGAATGCGTGCATCGGCTGACCGTATTCTATCATAACGTAGTTTGTGATATCTACGATGTTGTTTATCGGTCTTACGCCTGCCGCACGCAGACGCATACGAAGCCACAGCGGTGAGGGAGCTATTTTTACGTTTTTAACGACTCTTGCACAATAACGTGAGCATTTTTTGCTGTCCACGGACACACTTACATAGTCGCGGACATCGCCGTCCGAGCCTTTTACCTTCGGAGCGGGAATGTTTGCCTGGCGCTTGAAGGTTGCAGCAGCTTCCCTTGCCAGACCTATTACGGAAAGACAGTCGGGACGGTTGGGTGTTATTTCAAATTCGACTGCCGTATCGTTCAGTCGGAGAACGTCGTTTATATCGTCGCCGGGCTTGCAGGGATAATTATCGTTGAGAATAAGAATTCCGTCTGTCGGAGCGCCGGGCATATCGTGAAGATCGAGTCCGAGTTCTTCTATCGAGCAGAACATTCCTTCGCTTACCGCGCCGCGAAGCTTGCCCGTCTTTATTTCCACGCCGTGTGCAAGCTTTGCAACAACTTTTTCTCCTGCGGGAGAAACGGCAACGGGAACGAGTGCGCCTTCGAACACGTTCTTTGCCGCTGTTACTATCTGAAGGCTTCTGTCTCCGAAGTCTACCTGGCAGATAACGAGTCTTTCGGCGTCGGGGTGCTGTTCGATTTTCGTTATAAGTCCGACGCGGACGTTTTCGATTTCTTTTCCGAGTTCTTCATAGGTTTCCACCTTTGAGCCAGAAACCGTCATATCCTCGCAGAAGGTTTTTATGTCTATATCGCTTACGTCGATGAAATCGCGAAGCCAATTGAGTGAAAGTATCATCTGTTAATCCTCCTTATCAGAATTGAGAAAGGAATCTCACGTCATTTTCGTAGAGCATTCGCATATCGTCTATACCGAGTCGGCAAAGAGCAACTCTTTCAATGCCCATTCCGAAAGCGAATCCGGAGTAAACTTCGGGGTCTATGCCGCAGTTTGAAAGTACGAACGGGTGAACCATTCCCGCGCCGAGAATTTCTATCCAGCCTTCGCCCTTGCAGAGACGGCATCCTTTGCCGCCGCATTCCCAACAGGAGACGTCAACTTCTGCGGAAGGCTCCGTGAACGGGAAATGATGAGGACGGAAACGTATTTTTGTGTCCTCGCCGAACATTTTCTTTGCAAAAAGCTCAAGCACGCCTTTAAGATCGCCCATGGTGATTCCCTTGTCAACGACAAGTCCCTCGCACTGATGGAATATAGGTGAGTGAGTTGCGTCGGCAGGGTCGGCACGATAAACTCTTCCGGGAGAGATGACTCTTATCGGAGGCTTTGTATTTTCCATTGTTCTTACCTGAACGGGAGATGTCTGTGAACGGAGCAGAATGTTGTCCGTTATATAGAATGTATCCTGTGTATCGCGTGCCGGATGGTTTTTGGGGAGGTTGAGTGCTTCAAAGTTGTAATAGTCGTATTCCACCTCGGGACCTTCGACAACCGAAAAGCCCATTCCTATGAATATTTCGCGTATAAGCGCTTCTGTCTGCGCCAGCGGATGACGCTTTCCCGTTGAAAGGTCGTCGCCGGGAATGGTTACGTCGATTTTTTCTGATTTAAGTTTGGCTTCGAGTGCCGATTTCTTTTCGCGTTCTGCCTTTTCGGCGATCGCCGCTTCAATCTTCTCTCTTACTTCGTTTACAAGCTGACCCATTTTCGGTCTTTCTTCGGGAGCGACGGCACCCATTCCGCGAAGCACGGAGGTAAGCTCGCCCTTTTTACCGAGAAAACGAATTCGGATAGATTCCGAGCTTTCGTCGCCGTTAAGCGCAGAAAGCGCGTCCTGCCTGATTTTTTCAAGTAGTTCTTTCATATAAAAAGTCCTTTCAAAATATTTACGTTTGCAAAAAAATAAGCTCCGCCCCACAAGAAAGGGACGAAGCAACAGCTCCGCGGTACCACCCACGATTTCCGCCTTCCGGGCGGACGCTTTATAAGTCCGTTAACGGAGACAAACCGTTTTCCGCTACTTTTTATTTCACGGAAAAAGCTCCGAAGCGAAAGGCAGATCTGCGTCGCGGTGCGCCGCTTTCAGCCTCGTCGGACGCTCTCTGTAACCGTTTATACGCAAAAAGCCGCTTCATCACAGCCTTTTATAATGGTGTTTACTCTATCAGTATACCACAAAAATCCCACAATTCAAGGTTTTCGTGAAAAAAACCGTCTTTTTTCGGTGTTTTGTGTCTGTGATGCGGGAAAAAGTGTATCTTCTCCGCTTTTGCAGAGAAGATACACGCTGATTTTCAGTTAAGTGAGATATACGTTATTATAACGCCTGCAATTATTATTGCCACTGTCCCGAGCACTATCGAAAGCAATCCGTGTTCTTCTTCTTTGTACTGTTTTTCCGCACGGAAAAGCATCTCCTCCGGAATATAGAAGCGCGTGTTTTCGTTAACCGTTACCGCCGATTTCTTTTTGCTGCTTCCCTTCGGAGCTTCCTGCGCACCCGCGATGAATATAATTCTTTGCAGCGCCGCGGAACGCTTATAGTGCGAGATCGCACTGACGTTATAATCCTGCTCTATTTCGGCTAAGGTTTTTGCCGTTTCTTCTGAGGTTGCGCCCGACGATATTATCGCGCGGACGAATGCGCCTATTATTTTCTTGTTGTAGAAAATAATTATCCACGATATTATAACCCCGAAGATGAGCGTCCATAAAACGAACTGAAAGGTGAGCTTTCCGTCGCCGGATGTTCTTACCGAGTCAAATAATCTTAAAAAACCGTTCATATCAGCCTATTCTGTCTGTTCCCACATACTTGCGGAGTACTTCGGGAACGGTTACGCTGCCGTCGGCGTTTTGGTTCTGTTCAACAAGCGCGGGAAGTATGCGGCTTGTCGCAAGTCCCGAACCGTTGAGAGTATGGCAGAATTCTATCTTGCCGCTGTCCTCGCGTTTGAAACGGATAGCTCCGCGACGAGCCTGATAGTCACGTGCATTTGAAACAGAGCTTACTTCTTTGTAGCCGTTCATTGAAGGTATCTGAATTTCTATATCATATGTGCGCGCCATAGATGCGGAGCAGTCTCCTGCCGCAAGCTTTACTGTACGGAAGTGGAAGCCGAGTCCCTTTACAAGGCCTTCTGCGCAGGATACAAGCTCTTCAAAGGCTCTGTCGCTGTCTTCGGGAAGCGTGTACTGAACCATTTCAACCTTGTTGAACTGATGTCCGCGAACCATTCCGCGTTCGTCTGCACGATAGCTGCCTGCTTCTCTGCGGAAGCAAGGTGTATAGCTTATATATTTTTTGGGAAGCTCGGATTCTTTCAGAATTTCGTCACGATGGAGCGAAACAAGTGCGGTTTCGGCTGTGGGGAGCATGAAACGACGGCGTTCGTCCTCGGCAATGTCGAGCCAATAAACCTCGTCTTCAAACTTCGGGAACTGACCTGCCGTAAGACCGCATTCGTAACCGAGCATATGAGGCACAAGAACAAGCTCAAAGCCGTTGCTGAGATGTGTGTCGATAAAATAGTTAAGTAGCGCCCATTCAAGTCTTGCGCCCATTCCGCGATAGATCCAGAAGCCGTTTCCGGAGAGCTTTACGCCGCGCGGATAGTCGATAAGTCCGAGATTTGTGCAAAGATCGACGTGATTTTTCGGCTCAAAGTCGAATTTTCTCGGCTCGCCGAAGTAATAAAGGGGCTGATTGTTTTCTTTTCCGCCGGGAACAACGTCGGGATCGGGCAGATTCGGGAATGAAAGCATAATAGAATTATATTCGGTTTCAACCTGTTTGAGTTCTTCTTCCTGCTCCTTGACCTTTGCGCCGAGTTCTTTCATCTGCGCAAAGATGGGCGCGCAGTCTTTTCCCTCTTTTTTGTAGATGGGAACAAGCTTTGTGGTCTTGTTCTGCTCGGCTTTGAGCGATTCGCTGGACGCGATAAGCTCGCGGCGTTTTGCGTCAAGCTCTATAACGCGGCAGATGTCCGCTTCAGCCTCTTTGCCTTTTGCGCGAAGGCGATCTATAACGCTTTGCGGGTTTTCCTTTATAAGTTTTATGTCAAGCATTTTATTTATATCCTTTCTTTGATTGGTTTATATTTATTCTCTCCACATTATCTCGGATTCTTCGTAGAATTTCTTGTATGATTTGCGCGCTTTCGGCGGCGCTTCTGCCGTCAATACCATATTTCCACTTTTTATCGTCGAATTTGTACCATTTCGGGTTCTTCATAAAATAAGGTTTGGGCTGTGTCATATCTTAAAGAGAATTTACAAAATCATCGCCGCAAAGCAGACGAAGTACTGTTTCAAGGTCATTGTTGTCAGAAAAGCCTATCGTTATACTGCTTTTTGCGCCGTTTTGTTTGATTTTTACTGTTCTGCCGATTTTATCCTGTATCGCCGTTTCAAGCGCTCTTGTGTAATCTATCGGAGGAAGCTCCTTTTCGGGCTTCGGCTGAGCGCAAAGCTGTTTTACCAGCTTTTCCGTTTCTCTTACGGAAAGCTCGCTGTCGGCGACCTTTTGCGCGGCTTCTGCAAGCTTTTTTGCGTCCTTTAATCCCAAAAGGACTTTTGCGTGACCTGCGGAAAGCTTCCCTGCCGCAAGCAATGCAAGCGCCACGTCCGGAAGGTCGAGAAGTCTGAGCGCATTTGTTACGGAGCTTCGGCTCTTCCCTATCTGCTCAGCTACTTCTTCCTGCGTAAGCCCGTACTGTTCTATAAGCGCGGCATATGCCTGAGCTTCTTCTACAGGATTCAGGTCCGAACGCTGAATATTTTCAACAAGTGCTATTTCTGCGGCTTTTTTGTCGTCGGCGCTGATTATTATCACGGGAATTTCGGAAAGCCCCGCCATTCTTGCGGCGCGCCAACGTCTTTCTCCTGCGATAATAATATATCTGTCCCCTGCTTGCCTTACCGTTATCGGTGAAATTACCCCGTATTTTACTATGGAATCCGACAGGGCTTCAAGCTCTTCCTGCTGAAAAACCTTTCGCGGCTGATTCTTGTTCGGTTCAACGTCGTTTATTCTCACCGAAGAAATGCTGTCACCGGATGAGTAATCGCTGTCAACAAGAATGGCGTCAAGTCCTCTGCCGAGCCCCGTCAGCTTTGGTTTTGCCATGTGATTTCCCCTTTCTATGTTCTTTCAAGAAGCTCTTTTACTATATCATCGTAAGCCGAGCTTCCTTTTGAATATTTATCGTAATATTGTATCGGCATTCCGAAGCTCGGTGCTTCGCAAAGTCTTACATTGCGTGATACAGGCGCGGAAAACAACTTGTCCGCATAATGTTTTTTCAGCTCGTCCAGCACCTGCACGGAAAGATTCAGCCTTCCGTTGTGCATTGTTATAAGAATTCCCGTAAGCGAAAGCTGCGGATTGTACAACCTTTTTACCTGTTTTACGGTCGTAAGTATCTGTGTAAGTCCTTCAAGCGAAAAATATTCGCATTGCATCGGGACAATAACCCCGTCGCTTGCCGTCAGTGCGTTTATTGTGAGCATTCCGAGTGATGGCGGACAATCTATAAAAATATAATCAAAGTCACTTTTCACGCTTTCGAGCGCATTTTTCAATCTGAAAGCGCGATCGTCGAGGTCGGCAAGCTCAAGTTCTGCCGCTGCGAGCGGCATGCTCGACGGAAGTACGGAAAGATTTTCAAAATCAGTCTTTATTATAGCGTCTTCCGCGCGCGCTCTGCCTATAAGTATATCGTAAGTTGTCGCTCCTATGCGTGATTTTCTTATTCCTACGCCGCTTGAGGCATTGCCCTGAGGGTCACAGTCGAGCAAAAGCGTTTTTTTGCCTTTAAGTCCTGTGCCTGCGGCGATATTTATGGCTGACGTGGTTTTTCCTACGCCGCCTTTTTGGTTTGCAAACGATATTATTTTCGCCATAGGCGCTGCTCCTTTGCTTTTTCGTTTAATGTAAAAAGTATATCACTTTGAAGGCTTAAAGTCAAGTATAATCGGGAAAAACGTATTCTTAAACAGACAGTGACAGAAGAAAAATGTCCATATTTTTCTTAAAATAAAAATGTTCCACGTGGAACGTTGCGCTTTGTCTGCGCTCGTAGGTTCCACGTGGAACATTTCCGCCATACGCTATATAGGAGGAGATTTGGGTACGGTGATGATCAGAACGGTTTGCCCGCCGTCGTCTCTTGTTCCGCACGATACCGGAATTCCGCTTTGTTTCATCAAATCCACTGCATGATACACGGAATTGAAGAAAAAACGGGAATCCTTTATCGCTATTTTGCTTTTCGGCGGCGGAGAGGCACCGCCGAAAGTATTTGCGGATGTCGGGACGACGCACGGCTTTGCCGACATCTCTTCCGAAGCGCGGCACTCCGGCAAGTGACGCGGATATTCTTCGGAAATTATGCACGGAAGCCGTTTCAGACCGGCAATAAGTGCGGCACGGAAGATTTTTTCGCCCGAAATAAGCATAAACTTATTTTTAAGTTCAGGTATTTCGGCGGCGGTTATCGGAAATCCGATTCCGTGCCGTAAAAATCCCCGCGCGATGACGCAAAGCTCTGCGTCGTCATATTTTCCCGGCTTTCGGAGGGGGTCGGGATAAATATCTGAGAGCTTTATAAGCCTTACGTCTCTTGCTTCGGAAGGGAGTTCCGCATTTGACGCGGCTTTCTTTTCGCGCGAAGGCTTGTCCATTCGTATCACCTCCATATGCTGATAATATCACGGATAAAAACAAAAAACACGAAAAACACGCCGTCGAAGCGTTGTTTTTCGTGCCGATATGTTGAAATGACCGCCGTATCAGAGCGGATTTTTTGTTATTTGCGCATATCTTCGCGGATAAATGTCCGAAGTTTTTGAAATTTTTTCTATGATCAGAATGTGTCTGTCCGATGAGGCGACACCTTCGGATGTGATTTCTTTAAGCTGAATGAATTTGTCTTCCGAGACTTTTCCGCCAAGCGTTTTTATTGCTGAAAGCGACGCCGAAAGTTCTTCCGAACCGTTTTTTCCTTTAAGTGCACAGAAAACTCCGCCTGTGCGGACAAACGGCAGGCAAAGCTCGGAAAGTACGGGCATTGCGGCGACGGCGCGAGCTACTGCAATATCAAATCGCTCGCGATACTTTTTGTTTTTTGAAAGCTCTTCCGCACGCCCCGATATGACTTTCAGATTTCTAAGTCCGATGGCAGACGCACATTCTGCCACGAAATCGGTTTTCTTTGCGGTCGAATCCATGGCAAGCACGGATATATCCGGTCGGACGATCGCGTAAGCCAGCGCAAGGATTCCGCCGCCTGTCCCTACGTCAAGCAGGGAAGCGTTGCCCGGAATAAATTCCGCAGCGGTGAGAGCGTCTGCCCAATGGCGTGAGACAAATTCGTTTTCCGAGCATATTGCGGTAAGGTTCATAACCTTGTTTTTTTCAAGTATTATATTTGTTGCATTGAACAATTGTTCTTTTTGATTTTCCCGCAACCGCAACGACAATTCATTTATTGCAAACGTTTGTTCGAGGATGGTAAAAAAGGTGTCGCTATTCATTTTTTATCCTCCGAATTCGGATATCTGCGTCGGTCGCCCGATATTGAATCAAGGTAAATAAGCAGTACGGCGATGTCCGCAGGGCTTACGCCCGATATTCTGGACGCTTCACCTATACTTTGCGGCTTGTGAAGATCGAGCTTCTGTGCCGCTTCCGTGCTTAGACCTCTTATATGGATGAAATCCGTTCCTTCCGGGAGCAGACGTTTTTCAAGTTTTTCAAATTTTTCGGCTTCCGCAAGCTGTTTTTTGATGTAACCGTCGTATTTTATGTCGGTCACCGCCGTGAAAACGACCTCATCGGGAAGAACGGGACGGTCTTTGTCTACGGGGGCGAGCATTTCGTATGTCACGGTCGGACGTCTTATCGCTTCGGCAAGGCGCAGACCGGTTTTTACGGGTGTTTCTCCGGCGCTTTCAAGAATTGCGTTAAGCTCAGGAGTGGGAGAAAGCACGGTGCGGTTCAGTCTTTCTTCTTCTTTGTCGATGAGTGCTTGCTTTTCCTTGAATTTTTCGTATCTTTCCTTACTGATAAGCCCGATTTTATAGCCGATTTCGGTAAGACGCTTGTCTGCATTGTCCTGACGGAGAAGCAGACGAAATTCGGAACGCGAAGTCATCATTCTGTAAGGCTCGTTTGTGCCTTTTACCACAAGATCGTCTATAAGCGTGCCGATATATGAGCTGTGGCGGGGAAGAGTAATCATTTCCTTGCCTTTTACGGACAGCGCCGCATTTATTCCGGCGATAAGTCCCTGAGCGGCAGCCTCCTCGTAGCCGGAGGTACCGTTGAACTGTCCGGCGCCGAAAAGTCCGTCCACAGCTTTGAATTTTAATGTATGAGACAATTGCGTTGGATCAATGCAGTCATATTCTATGGCATAGGCGTTGCGCATGGTTTCCGCATGCTCAAACCCCTTCATGGAGCGGAGCATCATAAGCTGGACGTCCGCTGGCATTGATGAGGAAAATCCTTGCAGATACATCTCTCCCGTGCCGTCGCCGGTAGGCTCTACAAACAGCTGATGACGCGTTTTATCGGGAAAACGAACGACTTTATCCTCAATGCTGGGGCAATAACGCGGGCCTATACCCTTTATTTCGCCGCTGTAAAGCGGAGAGCGGTGAATATTTTCTCTTATTATACGATGAGTTTCTTCATTTGTGTATGCAATATAGCAGGGAAGATTAGGGCGTGATGACATCACTGATGGATCTGTATCCGCACTGTACGGTTTCATTATTTTTTCGCCGTCCTGACGTTCCAGCACGGAAAAATCAATGCTTCTTGCGTCAAGACGGGGAGGAGTGCCCGTTTTGAAACGCAGAAAGTGCAAGCCGAGCTTTTTAAGCGATTCCGTAAGTCCTACTGCGGCGTGCATTCCGTCAGGACCTGATGAGTACATAACTTCGCCGATGATAACGCGCGAATCGAGATAAGTGCCGGAGCAGATCACGGCGGCTTTTACGTTCCAGACGCCGGAAAGCCTTGTCACCACCGAGCAAACGGAGGGTATGCCGTTTTTATCTTCGGTGCGTACTTCGCGGATTTCCGCCTGAACGAGACGAAGATTATCCGTGTGTTCGATTGTTTTTTTCATCACGCTCTGATAAAGTCGTCTGTCTGCCTGAATACGTTTTGACTGTACCGCAGGTCCTTTGCTTGAATTGAGGACTCTGTCCTGAAGCATGACTTTGTCGGCAGCTCTGCCCATTTCTCCGCCCAAAGCGTCTATTTCAAACACAAGCTGACCTTTTCCCGTGCCGCCTATCGACGGGTTGCACGGCATATTTGCCACAGCGTCGTTTGATATTGTGAAAAGCACGGTGTCGCAACCGAGTCTGGCGCAGGCAAGCGCCGCTTCAACGCCGGCGTGCCCCGCTCCTATTACGGCCACATCCGCCGTTCCTGCAAGATATTCCATAAAAAGAAGTCCTTTATTTGTGATATTTTCCGCCTGCCGCTATGTTTTCCGCGCGATATATCTGTTCAAGCAGGAGTACGCGCGCCATGCGGTGGGTAAAGGTCATTTTTGAAAGTGAAAGCTTGAAATCGCATGCGTTTTTCACTTCCGGCGAAAGCCCGAACGCTCCGCCGATTATAAACGAAAGCTGTGAAAAGCCTGCGTTTTCCGCGTCTTTTATCATTACGGAAAGCTCTTCCGAAGAGATTTGTTTTCCCTCGACGCAGAGAGCGATTTTTTTGCTTTTTGACGGCAGAACGGCGAGTATCCGTTCGCCTTCTTTTTTGATTGCGGCATCTATCTGCGCCTGCGACGGCTCATCCGGAAGTTTTTCCTCACGCAGTTCGGTGCAGACAAGCCTGCAATACGCCGAAAGACGTTTTTCGTATTCCGCAGCTGCTGCAAGAAGATAATTTTCTCTGATGTTGCCTACATAAATAAGATTTATAGTTGTCATTTTATTATAAGCTCCGAAATTTCGGCGGGAGCCGCCGCCGACACCGTCACGCCGGAATTTTCTCCGAGCGCGGATCTTACCGTGTCGAGCGCAAGCGACGGCGTATTGTTTTCTTTTGAAAGATGACCGAGCAGAAAGCCGGTTGTTCCGCTTTCCGCGAGGGAATATATAAGCTCTGCCGCCGCGTCGTTTGAAAGATGTCCGCAATCGGAAAGCACACGCTGCTTCAGCGGATACGGATAAGGTCCGCACAGGAGCATGTTTATGTCATGGTTGGCTTCGATAACCGACGCATTGCAACCCGAGAGCGCTTCGCAAACGGACGGCATTATACAGCCCATATCTGTTGCAAAGCCTATTTTTACATCGCCGGATTCCAGCGTATAGCCTACGGATGCGGCGCTGTCGTGCGGAGTGGCAAAAGCACGGACGGAAATATCGCCGACTTTTATTTCAAAATCTCCGCGATAAAGATACAGCTCACGCAAAAGAGCAGAGGAGGGATCCTTTATCAGCGCGCGGGCGGAAAGCTCCTCCATGTGTGTGGGGATATGATAGTTTTTTGCAATCACTTCAAGCCCTTTTGTGTGGTCAATATGTTCGTGAGTCACAAGTATAGCACTTATGTCCGAAAGCGAAAAGCCCAGCGATTGCAAGGCTTTTTCGGCACATCTTGCGCTTACCCCGCAATCTATGAGAAGGCGCGTGCTTTCGGTATGTACAAAGAAGCAGTTTCCCGACGATCCAGAAAAAAGAGAGTATGCTTTCAAGACGAAAATCCCTTCTTTACAGCTTCAAACCACCACGATGCGATCTCGCAGAAGAGAGGGAAAATTACTGCAATCATTATAAATGAAAGCACTTTCACGGCTTTTCTGCGCTTCGGAACGCTGCGGAGAAAAGCTTCTTTTCTTTCGGCGCTCCATGAATCGGGAAGATCGAGCTCGGTGGGATCGACGCCTCGCTGCATGCCTGCGTTTATTATCACTATCGCACAGACGAGCAAAGCCACGACGATTGTGTATATTTCTATTACGGGAATATATATCTGTCTGCCGGCATTTTCGGAAAGCCTGACCGAAAGCTCGGTAAGCCCAAAGTAAATGACGGTTGAAAGTATTATCGCGCCGATAAGCGCGAATATTTTTTTGTAATTTATCGGCTTTCTCGCCGGTTTTTCGGGCAGAGACTGCCTGCTTTTCTTTTTGTTTGACATCAGTACACCTTTACTGCGCCCATCGGGCGGATCATAAGTTTTGTTGCACATCCTGCGCCGAACGCACATTCCATAGCGCGGACAAATGCGGCTTCTTTATCTGCGGGCACGAATACCTGCGCCGTGCCGGCGAAGCCTCCGCCGTGAACACGACACGCGCCGTCTCCGTTCATAACGCTTTCGGCTATTGCGCAGGCAAGTCCTATGCCTTGCTCGTCCGGAGCTTTTACCGAATAGTAGTTTTGCAGAAGCATAGCTGAGGAACGTCCCGATTCGTTTATAACGGATAAAAATCCCTTTATATCGCCGGAAGCTATGTAAGATGATATTTGTTTTACTCTTTCGTTTTCGCGCACGAAATGAAGCGCGCGCAGAAGCGCTCTGTCTCCGAGATCCTCTCTTATGGCTTTTGCGCTTTCGACGAGTTCGTCTTCGGTTATTCCGCAAAGCACCTCTTTGCCGAAAAACTTAGCTACCGCCTTCATTTCAGCAGGAACGGAGGCGTAATCGTCGTTGAGGTCCGCATGGCTTCCGCCCGTGTTTACGATATAAAGCGAATAGCCGTACTTTTCCGGTGAAAATTCTATTCTTTCCGTTACGGGATTTTTTGGATCGGCGAAGTCTATATGAACAAAGCCGCCTGCGGCACAGGCTATCTGGTCCATCAGTCCGCAGGGCTTGCCGAAGAATTTGTTTTCGGCATACTGCGAAATGATCGATATCTGTGTGAAATCGAACTTTCCGTCGTTATAAAGGTGGTTTTCTATCGTGCCTATCATATCTTCAAATGCGGCAGACGACGAAAGCCCGCTGCCTTTGAGTATTTTTGATGTTGTATAGGCGCAGAAGCCGCCCGCTTTGCCGCCGCTGCCGATAATTCCGTCGCAAACGCCGCGAATAAGTGCAGATGAACGGAACTTTTCGTTTTCCTGCGGCTCAAGCGACGAAATATCGACTATGTCTTCGTTAAAGCCTTCGCTTTTTACTCTTATGATTGTGCCGTCCGCTTTTTTCGCAACGGCGATTATGTCAAGATCTATAGATGCCGCTACCACCTGACCGTGATTGTGGTCTGTGTGATTTCCGCATATTTCGCTTCTTCCCGCAACGGAGAATACCGAAAACTCATCGGTTTCGCCGTAAAGCGCAAAAAACGCTTCGACGGCGTCCGCATAACGTTTTTCCGCAGCGTCCGCATCGGGATACATTGCCGAAAGCGCGGGCTTTATTTTTTCAGAAAATTTATTTTTTTCGAACATATGGGATTCTACCTGCTTTTTCTTGTGTTATGCAGATATTATATCACCGCACGGAGCAAGTTTCAATTATTTTTCGGAAAAACCTCTTTACTTCCGTTAAAAATAATGGTAGAATTCAATATAAGAGTGAAATTTACGTTAAATGTTGAGGAGGAAAGCAAATGCTTGACAGTGTGGACAAGAAAATACTTGCTTGCCTGAGTGAAAATTCCAGAATGAACGCATCCGCAATAGGAGCGCGGATAAATATGTCGGTGTCTGCGGTGATAGAGCGTATAAAGCGACTTGAATCTACAGGAATAATAAAAAGTTATACCGTAATACTCGATCCGTCAAAAATAGGAAGAGATCTTCTCGCGTTTATCGATGTAAGTACGGACTATCTTCCGGGAGTAAGCGCTACGGGCGCTATGGACGAATTTGCCGCCGAACATCCGGAGGTAATGGAATGCCACGTTGTTACCGGCAACAGCGATTTTCTTCTTAAAGTTTGTACGGATACCACAAAATCGCTCGAAAAGCTGCTCGATGAGCTGAAACGCGTAAAGGGTGTTTCGTCAACGAGAACATCGATAGTTATGTCAAGTGTAAAAAACCGCGTTTCGCCTGTCGATCCCGACGACGAAAAGCTTTGATATGACAAAAATCAAGAGGCTCACGCAAATGCGTGAGCTTTTTTGGCGTAAAATGTCATAATAAATAGAAATTAAAACTGTTCAATATATGCAAAATCGCTTGACAGGAAACAATAATATAATGTATAATAATACTTGTATAGTGATAAAAATGCGTTTTTATCAGTTAAACCGGACTTGATTCATTGATATCGCTTACATATATTAAAAAACACTGCAAGGAGGTGCGAAAATAATTTGGATAATTTGACAACTTATCTTATAGCCGCCGCTGTCGGTCTGGCAGTCGGGCTTATCGTTTTCTTTGTTTCAACGCTTATTACAAAAAAGAAAACCGAAAAAGCAAAAGCGTTTATAAACTCAGCAAAGAGTGAAGCAAAACGTATTACCGAAGAAGCCGTAAAAGAGGCGGAAGCAAAGAAAAAAGAAATGATCGTCGAAGCGAAGGAAGATATTCTTCGTGCCAAGACTGAAGCCGAGCGTGAAAATAAAGAGCGCCGTCAGGAAATAATCAGACTTGAAAACAGAGCACTTGCAAAGGAAGAAGCGCTGGAAAAGAAGATCGAAAATTACGAACGCAAAGACGAGGCATTAAACAAAAAGACAAAAGAAGTTGAAAAACTGAAAGAGAAAATCGAAGAAACAATAGCCGCTCAGACGGCAAAACTTGAAGAAATCTCAGGTTATACGGCTGAAACCGCAAAGGCAGAGCTTGTTGCAAGTATAGAAACCGATGCGAAAAGAGAAGCCGCAGTCAGACTCAACCAGATCGAAAGCGATTTGCGCGAGGAAGCCGACACCAAGGCAAAGAACATCATTTCCCTCGCTATTCAAAGACTTTCTTCCGACCAGGTTTCGGAAACGACGGTATCCGTTGTTCCGTTGCCCAGCGACGAAATGAAAGGAAGAATCATCGGCAGAGAGGGAAGAAATATTCACAAGATAGAAACCCTCACGGGGTGCGATCTTATAATCGATGATACGCCGGAGGCAATAACGCTTTCCTGCTTTGACCCGATAAGAAGAGAAATTGCAAGGCTTACACTTGAAAGACTTATTTCCGACGGACGTATTCATCCGGCACGTATTGAGGAAACGGTTGAAAAAGCCCGCAAAGAGATTGAAGCATCCATAAAGGCGGCGGGCGAAAACGCAGCGCTCGAAACCGGCGTGAACGGACTTTCTCCCGAAATAATAAAGCTGCTCGGACGCCTGAAATACCGCACAAGCTATGGTCAGAACGTACTCAACCATTCTATGGAGGTCGCTTATATCGCGGGAATTATGGCAAGCGAGATTGGCGCAGATCCTGTCCTTGCAAGACGAGCGGGACTTCTGCACGATATCGGCAAGGCGCTCACGCAGGAGGTTGAAGGCTCTCACGTTCAGCTTGGCGTTGAAATTGCACGTAAGTTCAAAGAAAACAAAGACGTTATCCATGCTATTGAGGCTCATCACGGCGATGTTGAACCGAGAACGGTTATTGCGGTGCTTGTTTCCGCAGCCGACGCTGTTTCCGCAGCAAGACCCGGCGCGCGCAGAGAAGACCTTGACAGTTATATCAAACGTCTTGAAAAACTCGAAGAAATATCCAACAGCTTCCCCGGCGTTGAAAAATCATATGCCGTTCAGGCGGGCAGAGAAGTCCGCATAATGGTAAAACCCGAACAGGTAAACGACGATCAGATGATAGTTGTCGCAAGAGACATCGTAAAGAAGATCGAAGAAGAGCTTGAGTATCCGGGCCAGATAAAGATCAACGTTATACGCGAAAGCCGCGCAGTGGATTTCGCAAAATAAAATCCCGCAAAAGCGGATAATATAGATTTTCATATAGATTGTCAAAGTGAAAATTATCGGAATATCCGAGTATATATAAACCGCAAATCCCCGTCTGTCGAGTCCGGCAGGCGGGGATTTTAATTGTTTTCTACCTATTATATTATAAAGGCGTTGCAAAGAGCAATGTTTCAATTGTGTTACAGATGATCCCGAACGCTTGATTTTGCTATTGTTGCGGCGTATTATATTAAAGGAAATCAAAATTGCCCGCGGAATATTACAGTTTTATTACAAAACGCTCAAACCTCTTGAAATAAACGCAGCAATTTTGTATCATTACTATGCTAGGATAGCCACAGGGGGAGTATTATCCCCCGACGCACCTAAAAAATATAGGAGGAATACTATGAAAAACATCTCAAGAATTCTTGCACTCGTGCTCGCTCTTACAATGGTAATCGGCGCGTTTGCAAGCGTTTCTGCAGCTAAGGCTACTTGGTACAACAACGCAGTTGAGTACCTTGAAAGCATTGGCGTTGCCGACATCGGCACAAAAGCGGGAACAAAGATCACAAGAGCTGAATTCGCACTTATGGTTGCGAAAATCGACAGCACTTGGGTAAACACACAGTGGTGGGATGAAAACGGTGTCCTTGCTGACACAGTAGTTTTCAAAGACCAGGCTGACACAGACAAAGCGCACAGAGCAGCTATATGCTATGCTTACCAGCGCGCTCTCATCGTCGGCGACGGTGACGGCAACTTCAGACCCAACGCTACGATCGACCTTGCTGAAGCAAGCGTTGTTATCGTAAGACTTATGGGCTTCCAGAACGACGTTCCCGAAAACGGTGACCAGTGGCAGTACAACTGGATGTATGTTGCAAACAAATTCTGCCATGCATTTGACAGAGTTTTCATGTCCAATGTTGATACTGTAAACCCCGACTACGAGCTTTCTTACGGTGAGGCTGCATACCTTCTCGCAACAATACTCAACTGGGGTAACGATTCTGACGACGTTCTTTGCCTTACAAAGAAGGGCGAGAACCTCGGTAAGAACTTCCCTTGGGGCGGCGCAGGCACATCTTCCGATATCGTAAGAGTTGAAGGCCTTGAAATGGACAGCACCAACCAGCTCGTTCTTGGCGGAACTCTTGACAATGAAGGAACAAAGGTTGCAGGACTTTTCGCAGTTGGCGGCTCAGGCAGTGTTACAGCAGCATATCCGATCGCAGTTGACGAACTTGAAAAACTCGTTCGTGTATCTCTCGGTCTCTCTGCAACACGTGATACTTCCGGCGAAACTCTCGACACATTCAACCTTGGTGACTATGTTCAGAACGGTACTCTTCTCAAGGTTAAGAGAGTTGATAACAAGGTTACGGCAGTAAGCCTCTTCTCAACTAAGTCCGTTTCCGATACGTTCCTTGTTGCTAAAGCAAGCACAAACGTTCGTACATACAACTACGACGGTTCCGTTAAGAATCCCGGTTTGTATCCTAAGTATGCAAATGCCAGCGGTTCAAACGACTCAACTCCTGAGCTTCCTTTGGCTTACACATCTGCTACATATACAGATGCTGACGGTGCAACTCAGTATACACACGCTATTTCCTTCGCAGGAAACAAGCTCGTATACAAGGGCGCTTCCGATAAGGCTGTTGAATACACAGTAGTAAGCAATTCCCGTTCCGTTGCTGAAGACGAAATCGTTGTTTTCAGCGAAGAATCCGACGCTCCGCTTACAGCTGCTGAAGCTAAGGCTCTTATCCCCAACACAGCTACAGGTGAAGCAAGAGTTGAATTTTATGATATAGATGGCGACGGTTATTATGATATAGCTGTTGTTATCAAATCATCTAAGTTCGGCGCAGGCGTTGTAGCTTCTGTTGCTAAGGGCAAAGTTACAATCACAGTTAAGTCTAACTATAAGACAATCGACGTTGCTACAGTTTCTTCCGGCGTTATAGCTGGTATCGAAACATCCGGCAAAAAGACTATAAACGGCAAAGAATACTTCGTTTGCACAGTTGCAACACTCGGCAAAGTTGAAGAAACAAAGACTGTTTATATTCCTGTTCCCGTATTCGATGCAGAAGGCAACGAAACATATGCTAACAGAGCTGAATCTGTAAAACTTACGTATGCGATCGCAGGTGCTACAGCAACTGTTAACGTAGACGCTAAGGCTTGGACTCCTTTCCTTGATACTCTCAAGAACACAACAACAGGTACGATCAACGATATCGTAACTCCTGCAGCTTTCAAGGGTCTTGTTTATAACAAGGCAGTAAGCTATGTACTTGCTTCCGATATAGACAGCACAGCTACAGGCGATGCAGCAAACGTTGTTGTTTACCTTGCTGATACAGCAGCAGCTTCTGCAGCTGATACAGGTTTCATCGTTAAGGTTGAAAAGACCGAAACAGGTGACAACACATTCAAGGTAACTCTCGCTTCTTCTAAGATGGAAGCAGGCAGCGACGGCGTAGCTACATATGCAGCTGGCACTCTCGCTGATTCCACAAGATTCTCTTGGTTCAACCTCAAGGTTCCCGGCGTAGACACATATACAGACAGTGGCCTTAAGAACGGTGCAACGTTCTATACAAACGGCGTATCTGTAAATGCAGCTCTTACGGCTCTCGGCTTTGATGCAGCTACATACATGGCTACACCTGCTACTTATGTAGAGTATCACAAGTCAGGCAGCCTCGTACAGACATACGCTACGGTACACCAGGTTTCTAACATTCTTACAGCTATGGTTCCTGTAATTGCAGCAGCTGATGACGCTTCTGTTCTTACAACAAAGACACTTAAAGACATCGGTCAGCTCAGTGCTTATTGCCAGTACAAGGGCAAGACAACAGCAGCAAACTATAATGAAACAGCTACAGCTGCTGAACAGGCTACTTACAATGCTCTTACACTTAAGGCACTCCTCGATGAGTTCGGTTGCGACGCTGACACATTCTACGCACTTGTTAAGGCTGACGCTACAAAGGCAAAAGAATATGCAGCTCTCGTTAAGGTTGCAGACGCTATCCGTTACACAGGCACAACTGTTACAACAACAAGCACAGGTGCTGCAGTTGTTAACGCAAGCGGCGAATACCTTGAAAGCGTTGTTTCTTCTGCAAAGTTCGGCAAGGTATCCGGCGTTAAGACATACGAAGTAAGAGCAAGTGCTTCTTACCTCTGGGATATCGAAAATTATGATGCATATCACAAGATTTTCGCTACAAGCCAGAACGCATACCAGTTCCAGAACGCTACAAGCGGAACAAAGGTAACAGACGCAGACTTCATCTATGTATCCGTATTTAAGGATGCATCTGCTCAGCAGGTTCTTAAGTACATCAACACAGTAAACAGCTCAGTTGACGCTGTTGCAAGCACAAAGACTGCTACTGCAGAAGATAAGTTCATCGTTACAGGCGAATACAACTACAAACAGGTATTCGCAGGTGCAGATGCTACATGGACTCAGTATCAGAGCATACTCCTCATCGGTGGTATCGATACAGCTTCTGTTGAAGCAGAGGCTAAGGCTGCTCTCAAGGCAGGCGCAGAAACCTTCACAAAAGAAGCAACAACAAAGGTTGCAAAGGATCCTTACTATGAAAAGACTCCTTCCGCATCCGCTAAGTTCGTAAAGAAATGGTCTGTTGCTAACGCTAAGGTTACATTCACAGCAGTTCAGGATATGACAGAAGGCGTTCAGACATACGTTCCTGTTGTTGATAAGAACGGCGCTCAGGTTAAGGTTCTCACAGATACCGAAAAGGCTTACTGGGAAAGCCAGCTCACACCTGATAACATGCCTTATAAAGTTATAGACAAACTCCTTTACAGAGTTAACACAACTAACAGCGTACCGAAGGTAGACGCTAACGGTGATCCTGTTGTTAAGCTTACTTATGACGTAAGCTACGAAGGTCTTGAATGGACAGTTGAAACTGTTAAGGACGAAGACTTCGCAAAGGTTTCTACAGTTAAGACAAGAGCTCTTGATCCTACAGCTGACAAGGGCGACTATCTCCCTGGCTACTACTACGTAGACTTCGATGGTACAAAGTACAAAGCAGACGAAACCGCAACGATCATCGTTATGACTCCTGACGCTAAGACAGGCAACCTCAATGGTTCCACAACAACTGTTAAGGCATTCACAGAAGCAGGCAAGGATCTCTTCGTTTCCTACGAACAGGTAACAACATCTAAAGATGGTGACCTTACGGTTCTTGGTGTAATCGGTGAATATGTTGACGGTATTGTTGCTCCCGAACCCGGTGACGACAAGAACGATTATAAGATCGTTTACCTCGGCAAGACAGGTACAACTCTTGAAGCTACAGAGTACGGCAAGGACATTCTCGTTAAGTCCACATACTCCGCAGTTGAAGTTCCCGCAGGCACAGAATTCGGTTCTATCTACTACAGATATTCAACATATGCAGAAGCTAAGTATGCAGCTACTATAGATGCTACACTTCCTGTTGGATACTATGCAGTAACGGCAGACGGCGAAATCAAGGGCTCTACGGGCATAGCTAAGAAGGGTGCTATCCTTTCTGTTGACGCTCAGGGTAACCTTAAGGTTGACCTCAACAACGACGGTAAGGAAGTTGTTGACGGAACAAACTTCAAGTGGGAATTCTTCTATGTTGACTTTGATGGCAACTACAAGAAGGCTGGCGATTCTACAGCTGTAACGCTTGTTAACTTCAACACAGCAATCCAGGCTCAGATCAATACACTTCAGAACAACATCAATAAGGCTCAGGCTGAATATGATGCAATTGTTGCTGAAGAAATCGCTACAGGCGAAAAGAGAACGGCTGCTAAGATCACAGCTAAGGAAAATATCGCTAAGGCTGAAAAGGCTCTCGCTGACTACAAGGTAAGCGCAGAGGCTAAGAACCTCAACGGTAAGTTCTGGGGCACAGCTAACTCTCCTGCTTATACGTATGTTCTTACTTATAAGTATGCATATCAGATGGAACCCGAGAGAATTACATTCCAGTACATCGTAGTTGACGGCACATATTGTGTACTCGTTAACTCGATACTTCAGTAATCAATAGTATTCCTACTAAAGATATAAAAACAGCTCCCTTCGGGGAGCTGTTTTTATTGTTTTAAAAGTTTACAAAATAAAGTTTTTATTTGCCCGGGAATGTGATATATTTAATACATGATCACGTTTTTGAAAGGAACAGTATTTTGGAGAAAAGAAAGCTTAAACTTTCCCGTATAATATTGTGGGAGCTTGTAGTTCCGCTTTTTGGGACGGTTTTATTTACAGTGCTTTTTGCTGTTTTGCAGAAAAATTATTATTATCTTCCGCGCGGACTCGATTTTCTTATTCAGCTTTTTTATAACGCAAAATATATTTTCCTTTACGCTTCGCTTTTTTTCTTTGCCGGAATTTCGACGTGGATTGTTTTGTTTGCAAGAGGAAGAGATGCGGCGGTTTTATCTGTCACGGGTGTGCTTTCGGTAGCCATAATGCCTATGATATCATTTGCGGTCGCGTTGCTTTTGTTACGCAACGACATAAGTGACTCGCTTATTGAAAATTATTTGTATTCCGATGCTTTATGCGCGCTTGAAAACGCCGCGAGGTATGTAATTGTAATTTTTTTAACAGTTGCAACACGAATATTTTATCATGCCCATAAGACCGTGCCGACATTTAAAAAGCCTTATATATCTCCTCGCGGAGTGGGCTTTTCGTTGATCACAGCATATTCGGCATGGCTTATAATGACGCTTTGCGGAATATTTTTTTCAGGTTCCGTAAGTAATATTGCCGGAACGGTAGCTTATGAAAGCATTTTGTGCGCCGGAGGATATTTTATCGGTATTGCCGGAGCGATTTATGCCGAAAAGAAAATAGCTGTAAGGGCTTAAAACCAAATTCGCTTAATAAAAAATCCCCGCTTGGCGGGGATTTTAATTTTGTATCAAAGCACAAAGCCTGCCGGAAGAAGCTCACCGAGAGAGGAGACTTTGAAATCATCTTCCGATTTTACAAGAATTATGGGAAATTCGGGCGGGCAGAATTCACATATAAACTGTCTGCAAATGCCGCACGGAACAATATATTCGTCACCGTGATCGGCAGCAACGGCGAGTGCCGTAAATTTCTTTTCGCCTTCGGAGATGGCTTTTGACATTGCTGTCCTTTCGGCGCAAATGGTTGCTCCGAAAGAGGAGTTTTCTATATTGCATCCGAGATATATTTTGCCGCTTTCGGCAAGAAGAGCGGCACCTACAGGAAAGTGCGAATACGGAACATAAGCGTTTTCGCTTGCTTTTATTGCCGCAGCGGCAAGCGCTTTATAATCAATATTCATTTCTTTATCCTCCCGTAAATACTTTCTCCGCAAAGAGAATAATCTGCACCGAGCATATCCGCCACGGTTGCCGCAATATCCGAATAGGTGGGGAGCGTGCCGAGATTTTCAGGCTTTATTTCTTTGCCGTAGATGAGAAACGGAACGTTTTCTCTTGTGTGATCGGTACCTTTGTACATAGGATCGCATCCGTGATCGGCGGTTATCATAAGCACATCGTCATCGCGCATATTTTCTATAAACGGTGCGATGCGCTCGTCAAAGCGCATGATTGCTCCTGCATATCCGGGTGCGTTTCTTCTGTGCCCGAATGATGAATCGAAATCAACAAGATTTACAAAACACAGCCCGTGAAAATCAGTTTTTTGTGCGTCCATAAGCTTATCCATGCCATCGTCGTTTGAAGATGTCCGCACAGAGCTCGTTGTGCCTCTGCCGGCAAAAATATCGCCTATTTTGCCTATACACACGGTGTCATAGCCCTGAGCTTTAAGCACGTCAAGGAGCGTATCTGACGGCGGCTCAGCCGAAAAGTCATGACGGCGCGATGTTCTCTGAAAAGGATATTCGCCTTCAAAAGGTCTTGCTATAACTCTGCCTACGCAGTATTTGCCTGTAAGAAGCTTTCGCGCGATCTCGCAATAGCGATAGAGTTCGTCTATCGGTACAACGCTTTCATGGGCAGCTATCTGGAACACGCTGTCGCCTGATGTATAAACTATAAGCGCACCGGTCTTCATATGCTCTTCGCCGTAATCTTTAATTACTTCCGTTCCGGAATAAGGTTTGTTGCAAAGAACAGCTCTGCCGGTGAGGCGAGAAAATTCATCAATGATTTCTTTCGGAAAGCCGTTTGGAAAAAGAGGGAGCGGCGTGGGAGAATAAATTCCTGCTATTTCCCAGTGGCCTATGGTGGTGTCTTTTCCGGCGGAGCGTTCCTCCACGCGAGCATATGCGCCTATGGGAGATTCGCATGGAGGATATCCTGCGCGACTTACGCCGTCAATGTTCAGAAGTCCGAGCTTTTTCAGTGTGTTAAGTGTAAAGCCTTCGGTTTTCATAAGCGAGCCGAGAGTGTCGGAGCCTTCGTCGCCGAATGCGACCGCGTCTTTGGCTTTGCCTATGCCGAAGCTGTCAAGTACTATAAGAAAAATTCTTTTCATAATAAAAAACCTCCCTTTAAATTTATTGTATCACAAATAATATCTTTTGACAATATCAGAAAAAAATATTGACAAACCATTCAAAAATGGTTAAAATTTAATATAGGCGACAGCCTGAAATTCAAAGAAAAAAGCTGAGGTGAAAAATCGATGGACGCGGGAAGTAACAGTTCGGTCGGACGAAGTATTTTTGTTGCCTATATGTGCTTATTGCCCCGCGAGTCGAGGCCTTTTTCGTCGCGGATAAATTAACGCACTCAGGTTATATAAAAGCTTCCGATGATCGCACATAGCTTTCGGTTTATCAAACAGAGAAGGCAAATGGCGATCTTTTTATTTTGCCGTGCCTTTTCGGAAAGAGGTGTGACATGGAAGAAAAAGAACTTTTGACTGAAATGATAGCGGATGCTATCGAAAACAAGCGATTCAAGGAACTCTGTGAAAAGCTTGAAGATGTAAACCCGGTAGACATAGCTGAAGCTATGGACGGACTTGATGAAAAGCAGGTAACGGTTGTTTTCAGACTTCTGAAAAAAGAAACGGCAGCTGATGCATTTGCGTATATGGAGCCTGACGTTCAGGAAGCATTGATAAAAAGTCTGAGTGATACAGAGCTTACCGTAATAGTTGAAGATATGGAAATGGACGATGCCGCCGACCTTATTGAAGAAATGCCGGCAAGCGTTGTTGCGAGGATCCTCAAAAACTCAAGTCCGGAGAGAAGAAAAACTATAAACGAACTTCTTCTTTATCCCGAGGACAGCGCCGGCAGCATAATGACGCCGGAATATGTTTCGCTTAAAAGAACAATGACGGTTGCCGAAGCGTTTGCGCATATCCGCAAGGTAGGACTTGATAAGGAAACGGTATATACCTGTTATGTGACGGAAAACCGCAAGCTGATCGGCGTTGTTTCAGTAAAAAGGTTGCTTGTTTCATCCGAAGAAACGAAAATAGAAGATATTATGCACGACAATTTTATTGAAGTGCATACAACGGATGACAAAGAGTTCGTTGCGGGACAGATAAAAAAGTACGGCTATCTTGCGCTTCCCGTCGTTGACGCCGAACAGCGTCTTGTGGGTATAGTAACAATAGACGACGCAATGGAAGTAATCGAGGACGAGGCGACAGAGGATATGGAAAAGATGGCGGCTATGTCGCCGTCCGAAAAGCCGTATCTTAAAACCGGTATGATAGAGACGTGGAAGCAAAGAATTCCGTGGCTTTTGATACTTATGGTTTCGGCAACCTTTACGGGGATGATAATCTCCGGCTTTGAAAATGCACTTGCAGCATGTACGGCGCTTACCGCATTTATTCCCATGCTTATGGATACGGGCGGAAACAGCGGCGCACAGGCGTCTGTAACGGTGATCCGCGCGTTGGCGCTCGGCGATGTCGCACCGAAAGATATATTCCTTGTAATACGCAAGGAGCTTCGCGTTGCGGCGCTGTGTGCAGGGACGCTTGCCGGTGCAAACTTTGTAAAGATTTTGCTTGTTGAAATGCTTTTGCTTAAAACGCTTCCGCTTACTGCATACGGATTTGCAATTTCGGGAGTTGTTTGTCTTACGCTTTTTGTAACGGTTATTTTTGCAAAGCTTATCGGATGTATACTTCCCATCGCGGCAAAGGCCGTAAAGCTTGACCCTGCCGTTGTTGCAAGTCCGATAATAACTACGATAGTGGACGCTGTTTCGCTTATGCTGTATTTTGTGTTCGCGTCACATATACTTTCTCTTTGATAAAAAATGCCGCAGGAAACTTTTCCTGCGACATAATTTTATATCGGTAATTGAAATTCAGTTTTTCGGGATCTTGTAAACATGACGTCTTACCGGCGTTTTATAGAGAAGTATTACGCCGAGCACAGCACCTACGACTGCCTGCAATATCTGATAGGGAAGCTTGATAATTGCGTATTCGGGAGTGCTGTAAATAAACGCTCTGCCGAGAGAATATCCCGTGACCATTATTATTGCTCCTATAAACACGGCAAGAATGGCGCGCCAAAGCTTCGGCAGATTTTCTTTTTTGCCTGCTATAAGCGAGATAACGACTGCCTGAAGTCCGTGTGTTGCAAGTGAGACAAACATAGGCGTGGGATAAAATATAAGGTCACCGAAGAACGCGCCGACACCTCCGACTATAAAAGCCGAAAGCGGATCAAAAAGAAGCGCGGCAAAACAGATGACGATATCGTTGAGATACAGGTGTCCGCCAGGAACGGGAACTCCGAACGAACTCATTATTATATTCAGTGCGGTGAAGAGCGCTACGTAGCACAGTTTCCGCGTGGAAAAAGCATATTCTTTCATAAAGATGACTCCTTGCTATTGACATTTACGCAGAGCATTATATAATAAAAGTGGTAATATTAAAATAACCAGATTATCATATTTTTATAAGGTCAGATTTTATGAAAAAATATATGTGGGTTTATGAAAAAATAAAAGGAGATATTGTTTCGGGCGCGATAAAATACGGGCAAAAGCTTCCGTCCAAGCGCACGCTGTCAGACACGATGAATGTAAGCGTGATAACAGTTGAGCATGCGTGCGAAATTCTTGAAAGCGAGGGCTATATAACGGCAAAGGCGCGGAGCGGTTATTATGTTGAATATACGACCGAAGCGGTTTATCGCTCGGCTGATGTAAGCATAAAAGAAAAGCATACTCCGCCGGATGCTGTGCCTTCGGAAAGCTTTCCGTTTTCGGTATTTGCGGGAGCGGTGCGTTCTGTACTCAGTGAATACGGCGACGAGCTTATGAAAAAATCTCCGCCTACGGGTACGGACGAGCTTAAAACTGCAATAAAAGATTATCTGCGCCGAAACAAGGGTATTGAAGTTTCCGAAAAACAGATAATAATCGGTTCGGGAGCGGAATATCTTTACGGAATGGTTACGGAGCTGCTTGGCAGAAACAAAATTTTCGGTATTGAAAAGCCGTCGTATGAGAAAATAGAAAGCATTTACGGTGCAAAGGGCGTAAAAACGGAGGAGCTTTCTCTTTGCAATGACGGAATAAATTCTTATGAGCTTTGGAATTCACGTGCAGAGGTGCTTCACGTCACGCCGTACAGAAGCTTTCCTACGGGGGTATCGGCTTCCGCTTCAAAAAAGACGGAATATATCAGATGGGCTTCCGAGCGGGGCGGATATATAATTGAAGACGATTATGAATCCGAGTTTTCGCTTTTTGCAAAGCCTTTTGAGACGATATTCGCAAATGATTCTGAAGGCAGAGTTATTTATATAAACACGTTTTCAAAAACTGTTTCTCCTTCCGTGCGAGTAGGATATATGCTTCTTTCCGAGAGGCTTGCCGATGAATTTTATAAAAAGCTCGGCTTTTATTCCTGCACGGTGCCGATGCTTGAACAGTATGTTATAGCCTCTCTTCTTTCCGACGGCAGCTTTGAACGGCACATAAACAAAATCCGTCGTCTCCGTCGCCATACTTTCCTTTGACCATACTTTTCTTTGAAAAGAAAAGTAGGCAAAAGAAACTTCGGTTATCGGTAATGATATGCAGATATTTTGAAAGCTGCACATACAGATATAACAAAAAGGCAAAAGAAACTTCGGTTATTGGTAATGATATGCAGATATTTTGAAAGCTGCACATACAGATATAACAAAAAAGCAAAAGAAACCTCGGTTATCGGTAATGATATGCGGACTTTTTGACAACAACACAGGCAGGTATTATAAAGAGGCAAAAGATCAAATAAAAAAGTCCCGCCGAAGCGGGACTTTTTGGCTTTAGCCGTTGAGTTTTACGAATCTGTCGATAACGTCGTCAAGAGCGAGTGTGGGATGTTCGTTGATATAAGTAACAACAGTATTGTTGAAGTTCTTGTACCAATGTTCGGGAATGTTCTTGAAGCCTATGCAAGCGCCGACGATACTGCCGACAGTTGCGCCTGTGCAGTCGTTATCAAGACCGATTGCAACACAGTTACCTATGCACTTTGTATAATCTTTTCCGCCGAGCATAAGGGCGAAAACGATAGCGCACATATTGTTTATTGTGTGCACGGGGTGCATTCTGGGGAAGTGTTCATCAAGAAGCTGACGAGCGCGGATGTAGTTTGTAACTTTTTCTTCGCAGGAGAATGCCCATTCAAGTTCTTTGTAAAGCTCTGATTCCTTCGGAATCTGCTTCATACCTTCTCTTACGGCGTCAAGAGGAGTTTCTGCCGTGAAAGCTGCCGCAACTGCTGCTGCGCAGAACATTTCACCGTAGATACCGTTCTGACGGTGTGTAAGGTAAGCGTCCGGATAAGAAAGCTTGGCAGCGGCTTCGGGATCGCCTGCTTCGGCATATCCGAAAGCGTCTGCTCTGATAGCTGCGCCTATCCATTCAACATAGTTGTTGAAGTCGGCTGCGCATTCTGCCTTTGTTCCTGCGCGGAGCTGCATAAGCGCTTCGCTTTCAGCGGTGCATGCATAGGGAAGATAATCGAGCCAGAACTTGCCGGCGTCGTCAACAGTGTAGCCTTTTCCGTATTTTTCAAGAAGAAGAAGGTTGAGAATTGTGTATGTGATATCGTCGTCAACCGGAACTTTGTTTATGTTTTCAAGGATATATTCGGTTCTCTTGTTTACCTGATAGTGAATTTTTTCGGGCTGATCGGTGCCTGTCCAATAATCAACGGGAGGATACTGCATATTGCACTCCATAGCAAGTGCCTGCATATCTGCCATTTTATAAAGTTCTACGGGAATACCGAGAACGCAACCGGCAAATCTTCCTATAACCGCGCCTTTCATACGGTCGTGAAGATCGGAAACGGGCTTTTTGCAGTTTTCCGCACCTTCGGGACGAAGGGCGAGAATTTCATCAAGCTTATCGGGCTGAATTTCAGGATGCTGATTTGTGTACATATTGTTTTCTTCCTTTATAATAAATAAATTTTTGTTGTGATTAAAACGTTCAAATTAAATTTTCTTTTGCCTTTTTGTGGTATCTGCCTGTGCTGTTGTCAAAAAGTCCGCATATCATTACCGATAGCAGAAGTTTCTTTTGCCTGCTTTTTTTCTCTAAGAAAAGAAACCGGCATCTGCCACTTTGATGGAAATGAAAATTTGGTACAAGGTGCTTTACTAAAGTTTCTTTTGCCTACTTTTCTTTTCAAAGAAAAGTACGGTTACATTTCGTCGAGAGTAAGTGAAAATGCCGGCAGAAACTCTTTTATAAAATAATCAAGTTCGGGGCATTTGTAATTTTCGAGCGATTTCATTGTGGAATCCTTTGCTGAACGGAATTCTCCGTTTCCGCATTTTTCTTCTTCAACGCATTTGATGTATGCGGCAAGCTTGTCCGCTATTTTGACAAGACGTTCGACATCCTCATTTGGACAGTCGAGAAGCGCTTTGTATGCCGGTTTCAGCTTTTCGGGAAGCTTGTCAATAAGCTGATCCACCGCCTGACGCTCGACAACTTTGTAGTTTTCGCGCATTTCGCGACTGAAATATTTTACGGGCGTAGGCATGTCTCCCGTAAAGACTTCGGTTGCGTCGTGATAAAGAGCTGCCGCCATCACTGCGCCTTCATCATACTGTTTGCCGTATATTTCATTTCCTATAAGGGCAAGAGCGTGAGCTATCATGGCAACTTCCATGCTGTGTGAAGAAAGATTTTCTTCGGAGGTGTTGCGCATAAGCCCCCATCTGCGAATATATTTTTCTCTGAATATAAGTGAAAAAAAGCTGCTTGCCATATCATTTGCCCTCGAAGAACGCCGCATAAAGACGAACCATATTATATCCGTCTTCGGTGCCTGCAAACTCTCTTACCGAGTGCATTGAAAGCATCGGATTGCCGATATCGACCGTTACTGTGCCGAGATCGGCTGAAAGCATCGGACCTATTGTGCCGCCGCCACCGACGTCCGAGCGGTTATTGAATATCTGATAGGGTACTTTTGCTTTTTCGCAGAGAAGCTTGAATATTGCTGTTCCGCGCGACGATGTTGCATATGACTGACGTGTTGCAAGCTTGAGCACGGGGCCGCCGTTCAGCTTTACGGGCAGATTCGGATCGGATTTCTGTGCAAATGACGGATGTGTGGCGTGAGCCATGTCCGCCGAGAAAACAACGGTTTTTGCAAGCGCGCGATATTTATCTTCGGCAGTATAGCCGAGCGATGCGCAGATGCGGTCGATAAGCATTTTTAGCACGGCTGATCTTGCGCCTCTGTCGGAATTCGAGCCGATCTCCTCGTGGTCATAGATCATAGCTATATCGCATCCGCCCTTGCCTTCTATAATTCCGGATACTATGGCGTGAGCCATAGCGGCGTCGTCAAGGCGCGGCACGGATATAAACTCTTCGTTTTCGCCGACAAAACAGCCGGGAAAATATTCATAGGGCGCAAGCTCAAATGAGAGGATGTCTTCCTTTTTGCATCCGATCTCTTTTGCAAGATATTCGGTGAAACGAACTTCGCCCGAAGAGTTCTGCGAAAATAGCGGCAAAAATTCAGTCTGAACATTGAACTTGCCCTGCTCATCGCCTCTTACCATATGAATTGCGGCACTGGGCATGATGAGGATGGGCTTGTGAATGTTTACGTTCTTTGCTATGGCATTGCCGTTTTCATCTTTAACGTATATTCTTCCGGCGACCGAAAGCGGACGATCCGCCCAGCCGTGAAGAATGAGTCCGCCGTAGGCTTCGACGCAGACGCGTTCATAGCCCATATCTATCTTTGACGGCACGGTTTTTATGCGGAAGCCGGGCGCGTCCTGATGAGCGGCGCCTATGCGGAAGCCGTCGTCCTTCGGTTCGCCCGATATTCTGAAGGCGGAAAGCTGAGTGCCTTCCTTTGTCATATAATAAAGCACGTCCTTTTCAAGCTTCCATTCGTCGCCTTCACAGAGCTTTACAGCTCCTGCTTTTTCAAGCATTTTTGAAAGCTCGTCCGTTGACTGAAACGGCGTGGGAGCCGCATCGAGAAATTCGAGAAGCTCCTTTGCATACTTTTTGTTTTTTGTCATTTTGTTCATCTCCGTATTATGTTTTATGTTTTTAATCAAACATAAGCTCCGTAAGAGCGGCGGGATCCGCTCCACGCACATATTTTACCACATCGGCATCGGATAGTAAAGAGAAAATATTGTTTTTTTCAAAATACTTTCCGACAAGTTTGTTTTCAAGTCCTGTAATATCGCGGTCGCCTATGAAATCGCCCTCGATTGATATTTTTGATATTATCGGCGGCATGCCGACTTCGCTTGCCGAACATAAAATGCGTATTTCAACCGTGCCGAAGTCAAAACGTTTTTTCTTTTTTACGTTGAAATCTCCACTGCCTGCGCGAAGCAACCAATCCTCGCTTGCATATTTTTCTTTTGCGAGCGCTTTTATCTGTGCCCGGGCTTCGGGTGAAAAGCTTTTTACCTTTACGCCGTCCGCGCCCGCAAAGAAATCTTCAAGATATTTCATAAACGCTTCGGCGTTCATACTTTTATGTTCTTCGGGCAGAAGCGTGCAGAGATTTACAACCCTTGCCGCAGTGCTTTTTATTCCTTTCGATCTAACCTTTTCGGGATCGGTCACAAGAGCTCCCGCAAGTCGGCTCATATCGGCGGAAAAGAGCAGCGTGCCATGATGCATTACCACGCGGCTGCCGTCTTTTCTGTCATATCCGCAACGTGCCGTGCCGGAAAATTTTTTGCCGTCTGCAAGAAGGTCGTTTCTCCCCGAAGCTTCGGCGTTTATGGAAAGTTCTTTGAGCGCTTTTATTATCGGTTCTGAAAACTCCGAAAAGCTTTCGGGGGCGTCTCTTTCGGGAACGATAAACGTATAATTTACGTTTCCGAGATCGTGAAAGACCGCCCCTCCGCCGGTAAGCCTTCTTACTACTTTTATGTTTGCTGCGCGGGTAAAATCAAAATTTACGTTTTCCCTTGCGTTTTGATTTTTTCCTATAATGACTGCCGGTTCGTTCCGCCAAAGCATTACGGTGGGTTCGGCTGCCGTCATAAGCAGATACTCCTCCGTAGCCATATTTTCGTATGGTTCTGTGCATCGGTTGATCCAAAGAATCATTTTTTTCTCTCCTTTGCTGTTGGTAAGGCTATTATAACAGAATAAAAAATCAAAAACAACCGCAAACAACTTAATATTCAAAAAACAATTGACAATTTCGTCTTACAGTGATATAATTTCCACCGTACTTTTCTTCGGGAAGAAAAGCAGGCAAAAGAAGCTTTGGTAAATTGGCTTGTGCGGAATTTTTAACATCTGCACGAACAAAGCTTGTAAAAAAGCAAAAGAAGCTCGGTTATTGAAAGCGATATACAGGTTTTTTGATGCCTTTGCAAATGGGCACTAAAAAAGATAAAAGAAATATCCGCACATTGCTTTGCACGGATTTTATTTGTGTTGCGGAAGCGAGCATTTTGACCGTCCGCACGCTATAATATAATAAATAAGGAAAAGGAGAACCGAAAAATGCAACTGTTTGTACTCATCTTGAACAAAACCGAATGTATGCACGGCATACTTGCCGGATTCCTTGCCGGCGGGATAAAGGATGCCACGATCTACGATTCCATGGGAATGCTTTCGTATATCGGGCACGATACCGTAGAGCCGCCTCCGATGTTCGGCTCGCTCCGTCAATTTCTCAATCCCGACCACGAAAACAACAAAACTCTTGTAACGCTCCTGCGCGACGATCAGGTCAAAGTTGCGCTGGATATAATAAATAAGGAAACAGGCGGACTTGACAAGCCCAAAACCGGCGTTGCATTCACCGTTCCCGTATCATTTACGGAAGGACTCAAAGGCTGATACAAAAATGAACACTCTGTTATCTCTCGGCGTGGCAATGACCATAGGTCTTTTGATGACGCGCGTAATAAAACTTATAAAGCTTCCGAACGTCACGGCGTTTCTTGTTGGCGGACTTCTGATAGGTCCTTCGTTCTGGACTCTTGTGACCGGAGGAAAATTCGCAGGCATAATCACGGCGGAAACGGTTGAAAACTTTGATATAATCGTTACCGTTGCGCTGGGTTTCATTGCGTTTTCAATAGGCGGTGAATTCCGTCTTTCGGAAGTAAAAAAACTCGGAAAGCAGATACTTGTGATAACCGTTCTTCAGGCACTTTGTGCTGCGGGCTTTGTCTTTGTTGCGGAGCTTGTATTCGGATTTGAATTTTCAGAAGCGCTTGTGCTCGGCGCTATCGCAACAGCCACCGCTCCTGCGGCGACTTTGCTTGTTGTACGTCAATATAAAGCGGACGGTCCGGTTACAAGAACGCTTCTTCCCGTTGTCGCTTTTGATGACGCAATAGGACTTATGATATTCTCAATATCGGTCTCTCTTGCGCGTACAATGGCAAACGGCGACAAGCCTACGGTAAAGACGATGCTCGTCGAGCCGATCTGCGAAATAATTCTTTCGCTTCTTGTAGGCGCGGTGTTCGGTCTTCTTGTTGCGATCGGAGTCAAGTTCTTTAAGTCGAGGGCAAATCGTCTTTCGCTCTGTATCGCGGCGGTTATAATTGATGTGGGGCTTGTTGAACTGTTTGAAACACTCAAGCCTGCTGTTTTCGGCGTGGAGTTGTCGCTCTCATCGCTTCTTGTTTGTATGATGACGGGAGCGGTGTTCTGCAATCTCTGCGGCGAATATGCAAAAGTGCTTGAAGGTACGGACAGATGGACTCCGCCGCTCTTTATGCTGTTCTTTGTAATTTCCGGCGCAGACCTTAACATATCCCTGCTTCCGAAACTCGGACTTATAGGCGTTGTTTATCTTTTCGCGCGCGCACTTGGCAAATATTTCGGCGCAAGAATCGGCGCGACTATTGCAAAAGCGGATAAGAACATAAGAAAATATCTCGGTCTTACGCTTCTGCCACAGGCGGGCGTAGCTATAGGCATGGCTCAGATGGTTATAAGCGAGCTTCCGCAGTACGGCGCCGACATTCAGGCGGTTGTGCTTTGTGCAACGCTTATATATGAAATAATAGGTCCCGTTGCGACCAAGATTGCGCTTGTAAAAGCCGGAGAGATACGCAAGGATGCCTGATGTATCGAATAAAGCCCGAAACTACACGTTTCGGACTTTATTGTTTTCGGGCAGATTTTTTAAATGATAAGAGAAAGCAAGAAAAAAACCGAAAAAAATGAAAAAGGGGGTTGACAACGCGCTTATCTTGTGATAGAATAACAAAGCTGTCCGTGAG
>FR898236.1:98399-104551 GCA_000437375.1 Eubacterium sp. CAG:841 | reverse complement strand
CGGCAGGGATACTTTCCGCGTCGGGAAGAATGTCCGTATGCTCATGCTCCTCTTGCGGAGCGTATCCTGCGCCGAGTCCGAAGCTTACGCTTATAGCATCGTTGACCCTTTGCATAAGTAAATCGTCAAGGTGTCCCATTTTTTCTCTGAGGCGGCGTTTGTCGATCGTTCTGATCTGTTCGAGCAGTATAACCGAATCTCTTGCCAGACCGAATGTTTCCGCATAAACGTCGATATGCGTAGGGAGCTTTGCCTTACTGATCTGGCTTGTTATGGCGGCGGCTATAACGGTGGGACTGTACCTGTTGCCGATATCGTTCTGAACGATCAGCACGGGACGAAGTCCGCCCTGCTCGCTGCCTACGACGGGACTCAGATCCGCATAATAAATATCTCCTCGTTTGACATTCAAGTTCTTCACACTCTCTTTGCTTTGATACTTTGGAAAGAAACTCTTTCCGAATATATTTTTTCCGTATCACCGTAGTGTTTAGTCAAGGAAATATAAAAATATTGTGACAAATATTTACAGAATGTGCCGCGAGCAGACAAGGCACTGCGCTTTGCCGCTCACTTTATTATATTTTCGTCGTGCGATTTTGACATAGAGCGAGCCGAATGTATAAAATCCGCTTCACAAAAGGATATTTTTATTTTATACTTTGGTATAAATTTTACTTTTTTATTCATAAAATTACGGTTTTATCCGTAAAATATTATTGAGAGGGAGCAGCGCGGCTGATTGCCTTTGTAACATTATGAATACTGTAAATCCTTAAATTAATGAAAAAGTCTTGATTTTTTAATAATTATATTGTATAATAAATCCGTATTGAGGAAAATACACAATTTAATATGTGACCCGGACGGACAGTTTTTCTATGAAAAAGATACTTCTTACATGCTTTGAACCATTCGGAGGAGAGACGATAAATCCCTCTGCCGAAGCGATGAAAAACATTATACCGCCTTTTGGATGTGAGCTTATAAAGCTTCAGCTTCCCGTGTTGTGGGAAGGCGCCGAAAAGCTTCTTTTCGACGCAATAGACGATTTTTCACCGGATTCCGTGCTTATGACCGGGCAGGCAGGCGGAACGTCTGCAATAAGAATAGAACGCGTTGCGATAAACCTTTGCGGCGCGATTAAAGATGAAGCCGGACTTTATCCGGGAGGGAGCGCCAGACCGACAGAGCTTCCGGCAAGAGAGGGCGCGCCTGCGGCATATTTTTCAACATATGACGCAAGGAAGATACTTGACGCCTTGAAAAAAGAAAATATTCCTGCGGGGTATTCGTATTCGGCAGGGACGTATATTTGTAACTACATTATGTTTTCAGCGCTTGACCGGCTCGCTTCGACCGAAAGCGACGTGCCTGCGGGATTTATTCATCTTCCGTATGCAGACGGTCAGAAAAGCGGCTCGCCGTCGATGGGGATCGATATGATGAGTCGTGCGATAGAAATAATTTTGGCGCAAATGATTTAGGGGGAAAATTTTATGCGTAAATTTAAGGTATTGCTGTGCCTTGTCGCGGCGTTATGTGCTTCGGCATTGCTGCTGACATCGTGCGCGGCATCGAAAAAGTATGAGAAACAGGTACTTAACTACCTGGAAGATAAATATGAAGGAGAAAGTTTTGAGCTCCTTTCATACAGCAACAACAAAAAAACAAGCAGCAGATATGAAATAAAAGCCGTTTGTCTTGACGATGATACCGAATTTGAAATTTATGCTTATTCGGCAAACAACATTTCGGACGGATACGCCGTTACAAGAGCGAACAACGCAATGCGCGACAAGCTGAACCACATTTTCAGTTACAGCGAAGCGGGAAAATATGTTACCGATGTTCGCTGGCTCCGTCTTTATAACGAAGAATATACCGACTATACTTTTATGAGCGTTGAAAACGTCGAGAAGTATGCGGCAGAGGAAAAGATAACTTCTATAGACGCTGTTGTTTTCGGAAATCCTCTGAAATCGGAGCAGGTTGCCGACGGAATAATCACTTCGGTAAAGGCGCTTGAAGAAAACGACATCGTTCTTGAAGATATCGGTTTTGAATTTACCGTTCTTACGAAAAGTTGCAGAATGGAATCATCCACTGCCGACATAGATGCGGCAAACGTCGAAGAGATTACGGACTTTATAAACGAAAAGATTGAAGAAGTAAAAGACGGGCAGTCTGTCTGGATGAATTATGAGCGCGTTATGGTGTTCACATACAGCAACGAAAAAGTCAATAAAACAAAATAATAAGAACTAAGAAAGCACCGCCGAAGCGGTGCTTTTATTTTACTTTGGAGATATGGTTATATCTGTAAAGCGCGAAAAAACGCAAAAAATGCGAAAAATCATTGACAATTAAGTTTTTATGCTATACAATTTATAAAAGTTTTGAATTTTTATTCAGAGAGGTATAATGCTATGAAAAACTGTTCTAACTGCGGAACTCAGTGTGATGACAATGCCGCTTTTTGCAGCAACTGCGGACACTCGCTTGGTGATAACGCATCGACGATGAATGATCCTTCGGATCATACTGCGGAATTCGATCCGGCTGACATTTCCGAAAATAAGGTTATTGCAATGGCTCCTTATCTTATGGGATGGGTAGGAATTATTGTTGCTCTCCTTGCAATCAATAATTCAAAGTACGTTTCATTTAATGTAAAGCAAACGCTTAAACTTGAAATTTGCCTTGTGCTTTCGGCATTTTTATGCATCGTTCCGTTTCTCGGATGGGTTGCATTCGGCGTATGCACGATCATAATTCTGGTTTTGAAGATTATAGGTTTCGTCAACGTATGCAAGGGCAAAGCACAGGAGCTTCCGATCGTAAAAGATTTTGCATTTCTTAAATAATTGTATTACATATAAAAAACCTCCCGTTTTCGGGAGGCTTTTTATTTATCTGTAAATTATGATCAGCTCTTTCTGAGAATAGACATAAGGTCATCGAAGTCGCTGTCGGAAACGAGAGCATCTTCTTTGTCTTCTGCAACGGGCGCGTTAACGGGCTTGTCTGCTGCGGGTTTTACTACGGAAGCAGAATCGGCAGGAGCTGCTGCGGAAACAGAAGGAGCCGAACGTTTAGCCTGATCTTCTGTCTTGAAGCCTGTTGCTATAACAGTTACCTTGATAGTGTCTTCAAGGCTGTTATCTATTGTAGCACCCCAAATGATAGTTGCATCGGGATGAGCTTCGCTTGAAATCATAGAAGAAGCTGTTTCAACTTCGTCAAGGCTGATGTCAGCGGAAGCTGTGATGTTGATAAGTATACCTGTTGCGCCGGAAATCGTTGTTTCAAGAAGCGGGCTGGTGATAGCCATCTTAGCCGCAACCTCTGCTTTATCTCTGCCTGTGCCTGTGCCTATACCCATGTGAGCATAGCCCGCGTCGCGCATAACTGCAGAAACGTCTGCAAAGTCAAGGTTTACAAGTCCCGGTATGTTGATAAGATCCGAAACGCTCTGAACGCCGCGACGGAGAACGTCGTCTGCATATTCGAATGCGTTGGAAAGAGTGATTCTGTTTTCTGAAATCTGTTTAAGTCTTTCGTTGGGGATAACAACGAGAGCGTCAACATAGTCGCGAAGGTGAACTATACCTTGCTCTGCCTGAATCATACGTTTTCTTCCTTCGAAAGAGAAGGGCTTTGTAACGATACCTATCGTAAGTATGCCCATTTCTTTTGCGACCTTTGCCACAACGGGAGCCGCGCCTGTACCTGTGCCGCCGCCCATACCTGTTGTGATGAAGACCATGTCTGCACCGCGAATGATATTCTGGATATCATCGATGTTTTCTTCAGCAGCGCGTTTGCCTACTTCGGGATCCGAGCCTGCACCGTGACCCTTTGTTATTTTTTCGCCGATGGCGATCTTTGTGGGTGCGCTGGACGTAAGAAGAACCTGCTTGTCGCAGTTTACCGTGATAAAGTCAACGCCCTGAATGTTTGTTTCAATCATGCGGTTTACAGCGTTGCCGCCGCCACCGCCGACGCCGATGACTTTGATCTTTACGCCGCTGTCGTAGTTGTTGTCAAATTCAAAACCCATTTTATAAAACCTCCTAAATTTTTGCTCCAAAAGATAGATACAGTAATATAATAATATTTATTTTGAAATTTTGCAATATGTTTTTATAAAAAAATCTAAAAAAACGCAGAAATTCACCCCAAAACAGAAAAAATAATACAAAAAATGCGCTTGTAGAGCAAAACCGGCGATGCCAAAATAAAAACGGAGCGAAATTCTCGCTCCGCATATGTGTTAATTCGCAGTCCCTGTTACCAGGAAAGATATCTCGTCGGTACCGGTGGCATACACCGTTCCGGCGACTCCCGGCATTGTTTTTTCAAGATAATTTATCGTTTTTTTGCAGAATTTCAGCTTTTTTTCTAAATCTGTATAAGTTCCGAATACAATCGTATATTTGCTTTTATACACAGCGCTAACGTCGAATTTGCTCGAAAGATCTATGGAGGTTATTCCTTCTGCTATCTCGCTTTCGGTGAAAATTCTTATCAGCTCCGTATTGAATGCGTATCCCTTTGATGTTTCAAATTCAAGCTTTTTTCCGGTTTCCGCTTTTGCTATCGGCGGAAGCACAACGGGAATTATTCCCGAAGACGAAAGCTCATATGCCGAATCTGCCGTGCCAAGCACGCGAAGCTCCTTTGAAAGGATGAGAAATCCGGAGCCGCTTGACGTATAGAAAGCGGGCTTGTCCTCCGTGACCGTGATGACGAGAGTGGAGGGAAGTTTACGTCTTATCGTCACGGAGTTTACATAAGGATTTGCTTTGAGTATGGCGGCGGAGATGTTATCTTTGTTTATTGAATACATATGTGCGCCGCTTTTGAGATTGGCGGAGGAGGTTATCTGCTCTTCGGAGGAGATGGTGTTGCCCTCAATTTTTACGGTTTTTATCCGCACCGAAAAAACAAATATAAAAACAAGCGCGAGCGCTGCCGCGGCAAAGCAGAATTTTATTATAAACGCTTTTATGCGGAATGACGCAAGCTCTGTTTTACTCATTTACTTCCTCCTCTGCGACGAGCGTAAGCAGATCGCGGTTTGAGAGCCTGAGCAGCTCTCTGTATATAAGTTCCTTTGCGCTTGGCTGGGCAAAGCGGCGTATATTTTCAGAGAAAAGCTTGCCCTTATCGGTGAAAAGGATATCGCTTGCGGCAAGCTCAAGCGCTTTCGGTGTAAGATCCTTTTCTTCTATCAGCATTGCGGCGTCCGCTTTTGCAAGTCCTTCCGCATTTTTGAATTGGTGATTTGCCGTTACGTTTGGCGAAGGAATGAAGATGCAAGCCTTGCCCATAAGCGCAAGCTCGGATACTGTCATTGCTCCGGATCTGCATATAACCGCATCGGCTGCGGCTTCCCATTTCGGCATATCGTATATATATTCGGCAGGGCAGAGGTTCCTGAAACTGTCAAGCCCTTTCGCTCTGAATTTCTGCATAAAAGCGTCGTGACCGCCCTTACCTGTGGCATGGATATGATACACTTCGGGATGCTTTGCCGAAAAGCTTTCCATAAACGAAAGAATGTTATTGTTTATAGTCTGAGCGCCGAGACTTCCGCCGAACGAAAGCAGAACATATTCGTATTCTCCCGGAATGTCGAGCTCGCGGCGTGCCTGCTGTTTTGAAAGAGATACTGCTTCGCCTCTCATCGGGTTTCCGACGCACATCACTTTTTCCTTGTCGGTGAAAAAGTCTGCGGTGGAGGGGAAGTTTATAAATATTCTGTCGGCATCTTTTTCAAGCATTTTAACGGCTTTTCCCGGAATAGCGTTGGATTCGTGTATAGCTGTGGGGATACCCATTTTTGCCGCTGTGTGAATAAGCGGATACGAAAGATAATTCCCCGTAGCGAACACTACGTCCGGCTGAAAATCGCGCAGGAGCTTTTTAGCTTCTATCTGCGAGGTTATAAAGCATATTGCGGTTTTTATGTTTTTCAGGGAAAGACTTCTTTGAAGTCCGCTCATTTCTATATGATAGGTCTGGTATCCCGCCTTTTCTATAAGCGATTTTTCCATTCCGTTTTTTGTCGCTATAAAGAGTATTTTCGAATATTTGTCGTGCTTGCGGATCGTGTCCGCGACGGCTATCGCCGGATATATGTGACC
>FR898236.1:91870-98389 GCA_000437375.1 Eubacterium sp. CAG:841 | reverse complement strand
CTATCGCCGGATATATGTGACCGCCGGTGCCTCCGCCGGCAAGAATAATGTTCAAAACCAAGTCCTCCGGATTAAGTAATATTGTCCTTTACACTCTGCTTTGCGATGAATAGCGCGAAACGGAGAGTATTATTCCCATTTCGGCAAGCTGCATTACAAGTGCCGTCCCGCCGTATGAAAAGAAGGGAAGAGCTATTCCCGTAGTGGGGATTGACGCCGTTACAACGGCGATATTAAGCATTGCCTGAATTCCTACTTTTGCAGTGAGTCCGGCAACGAGAACAGATGAAAACGTGTCCGGAGCGCGTTTGGCAATGACAAAGCCGCGCCATGTGAAAAGCACGAAAAGTGCTATAAGGGCTATCGCTCCGATAAAGCCAAGCTCTTCACAAAGAATGGCAAAGATAAAGTCGTTCTGCGGCTCGGGAAGCCACATGTGCTTCTGATAGCTGTTTCCGAGTCCGACACCGAAAAGTCCGCCCGAGCCTATTGCAAGCAGGCTCTGATACGGCTGCCAACCGCCTGTTTTAAGATAAAGCTCCGGGTGGAGCCAGGCATCTATACGCTTTTTCATATAATTTGTAAAAAGCATTACGCCGAGCGCACCGGCGCCGAAAATTCCGCCGAAGGTAGCGAGAACCTTCAAATTCGCGCCCGACATGAAAATCATTGAGGCGCCGATGAGAAAGAGGATTATCGTTCCCGACATATGATGTTCAAGCAGGGTGGTAACGCACACAACGCCTGTTATCGCCGCAGGAATGAGTATTCCGTATTTGAATTGCTTTATTTTTGAGCTGAAAAACGATATATACGATGCCAGAAGCAACACTAACGCAAACTTCATTATCTCTGAGGGCTGAAACTGAATAGGCCCTACTTTCAGCCATCTTGTCGCGCCTTTGTTTGACTGCCCGATAAAAGGTACTGCCGCAAGCATAAGAAAGCTTGCCGCGAATATCGGAACGGTGAATTTTTTAATAAAACCATAGTCTATAAACGATACTATCATCATAACTACTATGCCGACTATGGCAAAGAATATCTGCTTTTTGACAAACCACAGGCTGTCGTGCATTCTCACCTTGGCGAAAACGTAGCTCGAAGAAAATACCATTACCGACCCGTAGCAGAGCAGAAGCACTACTATTATAAGAAATATTCTGTCAACGCCGCCACGCACGCGGTAAACGGTGTTTATCTGCGGGTGAAGCAGTTCTTGCAGAAAGGAGCTGCCTTCTTTTGTTTTGTTTTGTTGTCCTGTCATAAGAAAGCCCTCCTTCGCCGATTATTCAAAGAAATATGATATTACGCTCATTATAACCGTTACAGAAACGGCAACAAGAACGATTTTGCCTTCGCTCCAGCCGCAAAGTTCGAAATGATGGTGCAGAGGTGACATTCTGAAAAGTCTTTTTCCGTGTGATATTTTGAAATATCCAACCTGAAGTATTACCGAAAAAGCTTCTATGAAATATACGATGCCGACTATCACGAGAATCAGCGGATCTTCCGTCAGAAGCGAGAGCGTAACGACCGCGCCGCCGAGAAACAGTGAGCCGGTGTCGCCCATAAATACTCTTGCCGGGTGAGCGTTGTAGACAAGAAATCCTATGCAGCCACCGAACACCGATATGGCAAGGACCGCGCCTACGCGCTGTCCCTGAAGAAGAGCTTTCACTGTAAAGAATACGCATACAGCCGCTGTAACGGATGATGCGAGTCCGTCTATGCCGTCGGTAAGGTTTACCGAGTTTGACGTGAATATGAAGAACGCAACAAAAAAAATGTAGAACCAGAATCCTATTTGGAGCTCCGCGCCGAAGAAAGGAATATAAAGCGTTTTGCAGAGTCCGAAAGATTTTTCAAATACTAACAGAAACAGGGACGCTATCACTGCCTGCAAAAGCACCTTCTGATATGCGCGGATACCGTCGTTTTTATGCTCGAACAGCTTTTTGCTGTCGTCTATTATTCCTACCATTCCGGAAAGAAAAGTAAAACCGTAGCATATCCAGAGTTTCAGTATTTCTTCTTTTCCGAGAAAGAAAAACGAAATAACAAGCGAAAGCGCGGTTCCCGCAATAAAGAACAGACCGCCCATTGTGGGTGTTCCGTCCTTGCATTTATGCCATCTCGGACCGATTTCCTTTACGGGCTGACCTATTTTTTTTGACATAAGCACGGGGATGAATATCTTTCCCAGAACGGCGGTGCATACTGCCGATACCGCAAGCACCGAAATAAGATAAAGCGTCATTGTTTTACTCCTGAAGCAGATGTGATATTCTTTCAAGTGACAGTGCGCGACTTGCCTTTATAAGCACGGTGTCGCCCTGATTTATAAACGGCTTTATTATCGTTGCCGCTTTTTCCGCGTCCGAATAATCGGATATTTTCGTTATCTTTTCGTGAGGCAGTCCTGCCGCTTCGGCACCGGAAGCTATTTCTTCCGCAAGCGTGCCGACCGTTATCAGCCTGTCGATGCCGACTTTTGCTGCCTTTGCGCCGACCTTTCGGTGAAGCTCGGAAGAATACTCTCCAAGCTCCCGCATCTCACCGAGAACGGCTATTTTTCCGCCGTCCTTTGCTATGTCTGAAAGCACACCAAGCGCTGCGCACATGGATTCCGGTCCTGCGTTATAGCAGTCTTCGATTATTGTAAATCCGTTTGATTTTATAATGCTTTGACGCATTTTGACAGGAGAGAAAGACAAAAGTCCTTGCTTTATTCCATCCTCGTTTATGCCGAGAAGCGTTCCTGCGGCGATTGCCGCAAGCGCGTCGCATACATTATGCGTGCCTACCTGATTTATACGCAGACCGCATATGTTTTCGCTTTCCGTAGAGCGGAGATCGAAGGTTGTAAATCCGTCGTCGGCGGTTATATTCTCGGCTTTGTAGTCGCACTTCGGATTTTCAATTCCGAAGTAAAGCCGACACAGTTTTCTTTCGGGCACGGCGTTTTCAAGCAACGGCTCGTCGCTGTTCAGCAACAGAATTGCTCCGTCTTTCATTCCGTCTGTTATTTCAAGCTTTGCTTTGCATATATTTTCTCTCGAACCGAGATGTTCTATGTGCGAATTCCCTATGCAAGTTATTATGGCTATATCAGGCTCCGCGATTTTTGAAAGCGCCGATATTTCGCCGATATTGCTCATTCCCATTTCAAGGACTAAAAGTCTGTCGTCTTCACAAAGTGAAAGTACGGTGAGAGGCAGACCTATGTCGTTGTTTAAGTTTCCTTCCGTCTTGTGCGTTTTGTATTTTGTAGAAAGTATTGAATGGATGTACTGCTTTGTTGTTGTTTTTCCGACGCTTCCGGTTACGGCGACGGTTATTGTATTGAACTGAGCTTTATAAGCTTTTGCAAGCGAGCCGAGTGCTTTTCTTGTGTCGTCCGTCATTATATATGGGATATCGCAGTCCGGCTTCTTGCTGACGACGGCAACTGCTGCACCACTTTCCGCCGCTTTGCGGATAAAATCGTGACCGTCAAAATTTTCTCCCTCTATGGCGAAAAAACATTCGCCGGTACAGTCGGTTCTTGAATCGGTAGCGACACCGTAAACTGTCGTCGCAGGATCTCCGCCGAAAAGCTCGCCGCCGCACATATCGGCAAGTCTTTTAAGATCTATTTTCTTGTCAGTGCATCCGAATTTCATTTTTTACAGTCCTTTTTTCAGAATTATGTTTTCCGCCTGTTCCTTGTCGGAGAAGGGAAGCTTTTTTTCTCCTACGATGATAAAGCTTTCCGCGCCTTTCCCCAAAAGCATTACCGTGTCGCCTTTTTCCGCAGTTGAAAGCGCAAGCTCTATCGCCTTTCCTCTGTCAGGCTCTGTTATGTAGTTTTCGCGCGATTTTATCTGTGAGATTATATCGTCTATTATATCGTTCGGCTCCTCGGAGCGGGGATTGTCGCTTGTTATTATCACCGTATCCGAAAGATTGCAGGCAACTTTTCCCATTTCCGCACGCTTGCCGCAATCTCTGTCGCCGCCGCAGCCGAATACGGTTATTACTCTTCCCGGTGTGAACCCACGCGCGGCGGAAAGCACGTTTTTCATTGCGTCCGGCGTGTGGGCGAAGTCTATTATCACATGAAAGCCCGTTTTGGTATCTATTCTTTCCATACGTCCTGGTGCGCCGTGAAATCGTTCGAGTGCGCGCGCCGAAAGTCGCGCTTTTATTCCGAGAACCGATGCCGCCGATGCCGCGGCAAGCATATCGAGCACCGAATAAGAGCCGAAAAGAGGAGAGGAGATGTGCTCTCTTGCGCCTACCGAACAGAAGTCGAACTGTACGCCCCATTCTGTGTGGACGATGTTGTCGGCATAGAAATCGACATCGAAATCCTTTGCGGAATAGTACCATATTTCATCGTTTGCCGCCCATGCCATCTCATATGCGTGCGGGTCGTCAAAGTTCAGTACTGAATGACGGCATTTTCTGAAAAGCCCGGCTTTTGCCGCCGAATAAGCTTCTGTACTTTTATGATAATCAAGATGGTCGCGTGAAAGATTTGTGAAAATTCCGACTTCAAAATCGAGACCGCAGAGCCGCTTTTGATCGAGTGCGTGGGAGCTTGCCTCCATAACCACAAAGTCGATATTTTCATCCGCTGCTCTTTTAAGCAATGGTGCGAGAACGTCGGGAGGGGGAGTGGTATATCCTGTTTTTATGGTTTCGCCGCCAAAGTCGGCGCCCTCCGTGCCTATCACGCACGATGTATATCCGCCCTCGTAAAGTATGGCGGAAAGCATATTTGCGGTTGTGGTTTTTCCGTTTGTACCCGTGACTGCGCAAAGGCGCAGTTTTTTCTGCGGATCTCCGTATATACGGAGGCATGCCAGAGCAAAAGCTTCTCTTGCGTCTTTTGTTATTACGGTAGGCACGGGGAAACGCCCGTCGGTTACCGTATCGGTCACAACTGCAGACGCGCCTTTTATAACCGCATCGTACATATTGGCGATACTTCCGTCAAGAGAGAAGAAAAGCTCTCCGGGCTTTATTCTGCGCGAATCCGCGCCGACGCCGTTTACTTCGATATCGCCTATTTCTTTAGGCAAAAGTATAATTTCATTTTGATGTATAAGCTCCGATAATTTCAAGAGCGGTCACCTCCGCAGGATTATTTGAAAAATATTTCTTCAAACATCCTACAAAAGCTCCGACTCAGTCAGTTACTTCCGTAATTCTGAAATCTACCGTTATTATACTTCCTTTTTCGGCGGATGTACCCGCCGCGATCGATTGATTCACCGCGACGGCGGAGCTTCCGCTTGTAACGCCCGTAAGGTGAATGTTGAAGCCTGCATTGGCAAGCAGTTTGTTTGCCTCTGCCGCGCTTTTTCCTATTACTGACGGAACCGTTGCATATTCCGATTCCGTTGTACCGCCGGTGTAGAGAATTATTTTTCCGTTTTCGGGAGACATTTTGCTTCCCGATACGGGAACCTGATTTATTACCGATGTGCCGGAGCCTACTATTTCATATTTGAGTCCGGCGTCGCTTATGTTCTTTATTGCCGTGTCAAGCGCAAGACCGCGATAGTTCTTTACAGAGATTTCGAGCTTTGCCATTTCTTCTGCCGTGTAGACGGGTTCAACGCCGAGATAGGGAAGTATTTCCGCAAGCATTTTCGCAACGTAAGGTGCGGCTACAGTGCTTCCGTAAATTGAGCCTATCGTCGGCTCGTCAACTGCAAGAAGTATTACTACCTTCGGATCGTATGACGGGGCGAATGCGACGGTTGAAGCTATTCGTTTGTTTCCTACCGTGCCTTTTTCCGAAGTACCCGTTTTTGCCGCTACGGAATAGCCTGCAACGTATGCATTTTTTGCGCCGCCGTTTGTAGCTACGCCTTCCGCGAGTATCGAGCAGATGGTTGAAGCCGTCTCTTTGCTTACGACCTGACGTTTTTCCGTTGTGCCGAAGGAAGCTTTGATCTTGCCGTCATTGTCTTTTATTTCTTTTACAACGTGAGGAGTTACGAGAGTTCCGCCGTTTGCGACGGCGGCAACTGCCGTTATCTGCTGTATTGCCGTTACGTTGTATCTCTGACCGAATGAGTAAACGGCAAGGTCGAGCGCGGACATATTATCTTCGCTTCTGTATACCGAGCCGGTCTCGCCGGGAAGGTCGATTCCGGTTTTCGAGTCAAGTCCGAAGGCGGAAAAGTATTTACAGAAAGTATTTATTCCTATGCGTTCTGCGAGCATCATCATACAGGGGTTGCAGGACTGCATAAGTCCCTGAGCAAAGGTTACAAGTCCGTGACCGGAAGTCTTGTGACATTTTATTTTCCAGCCGGATACGGTGTAAGAGCCTTTGCAGTAGAATGTATCGGTAACTTTTGCCTTGTTTTCTTCAAGTGCCATTGACGTGGTGAAGATCTTTGATGTAGAACCCGGCTCATACGTTTCGGTTATGGCTTTGTTATTCCACATTTCAAGAAGAAACGCCGAAAGCGCTTTCTGATATTCAACTGTTCCTTCGCCGTATTCGTCGGCTGCCGC
>FR898236.1:83700-91850 GCA_000437375.1 Eubacterium sp. CAG:841 | reverse complement strand
GGCTGCCGCCGCTATTTTTTTCTTGTAATACTCCGAAAACGTTGTGGGATTATTCAGGTCATAGCTGGGGTAAACAGCCATGCCGTATATTTCGCCCGTGGTCGGATCCATAGCGATTGCCTGCGCACGTGATTTGCATCCCGACTCAACAGCCGCCTGCTCAAGATAATTTTCAAGTATGCTTTGAATCTTATAATCTATGGTCGATACAAGGCTTGCGCCGTTCGATGCATCGATATAGGTTTCGTAGTTATATGGCATAGAACCCATTGCGCCGTTCTGAGCGGCGACTATTTTTCCGCTGACGCCGGAAAGTACGCTGTTATAGTAATATTCAAGTCCGTAACTGCCGCCGTCGGTTCCGCAGAAGCCGATAACGTGGCTTGCGAGCGTTGAAAAGGGATATACTCTTGTCGTCATTTCGGCGAGGCATATTTTTCTTTCAAGCTCATTGTCCGCAATGTACTGACGGACCTTGTCGGCAGTTGCTTCATCGACGTTCTTTTTTATGGTTCTGTCTTTGTATTTTGTCTTTTTCGACTGCTCGTAAACGAAATCGTACTCAACGCCAAGAATTTCCGAAAGTCCTTTGCATATAAGCTCGCGCTGTTCCTCTGTTTCTATATCGTACGGAGAGATAAATATTCTTTCGGTTGTGTAGTTTGTTGCAAGTACCACGCCGTTTCTGTCGGTTATTGTTCCGCGCGAAGCCGATATCGGCGTTTCGTATATCATCTGCTCAATTACCGCCGCGCGGTACTTTTTATAGTTTACTATCTGAAGGTAAAAGAGTCTGCCTATCAATATTGCCGCAATAAGAGAAATCAAAGAAAACAGCAAAAAAGAGCGGGTGCGTATTTGCGGACCCTGACGTCCGAGTATGGATTCCGGTTTGGACTTTTGCGCTGCCATTGTGTTCTCCTTTGCATAATATAAAAAGAGCAAAGAGCATTATTATATTCTCCTTACTCGAAAAAGCTATTACGATATTACATTATATTTGCGGCTTTGAAAATTATGCACGCTCCGCAAACGGAGCGCGCATAATTTCAGTTCATAAATTCTATAAACTTGTTGAAGTTCTTTGCTATTGCGCTGAGAAGAGAATCTATAGCACCGCCGAGAGTGCTTTCAGGCTCAACTATTTCGCTTATGTCTTCCGAGCTTTCACCCTCAAAATAAACCGTTGTTTTGCGTGAAGAGTCAAGACCGAGCTCCGAAGCGGTGGATTCTATCTGTGATTTTGTGTGTTTATAGTCAAGCTGACCTTCAAGTGTGGCGGCTTCGGCGGTGAGTGCTTTTATGTCGCTTTTCATTCCCGATATTTCGGATGAAAGCTCCGATACCTGAACGAACGAAAATATGATGAACATAAACAGCACCGTTGCAACGAACATACCTATTATAAGCGCAACAGGAAACGGGGAGCTTTTCTTTTCCCTTACGGTTTTGTATCTGTCTCCGCCGCCTCCGCACATATCGGAAAGGGAAGAGATGACACTCTTTTTAGTGGAGGGAGAACGATGGTCGTATGAAGGTTTTTTGGAGTTTTTGGGGTTTTGGTTTGAGTTCATGCTCTTCCTTCCTTTCCGTAATGCGTTACTGTATTTTTTCAGCCGCTCTCAGCTTTGCACTGTGCGACCTTCTGTTAAGCTTAAGTTCTTCCTCCGAAGGGAGGATGGGTTTTCTCTGAAGCGTTTTTATCTGCGGCTTTTTTCCGCACACGCAAACAGGGAACGACGGCGGACATGTGCAACCTTTTTCAAGTCTTGCAAAAATCTGCTTTACCGCTCTGTCCTCAAGCGAATGGAACGTAAGCACTGCGATCCTTCCGCCGGGAGCAAGTGCCTCTATCGCATCCTCTATTGCCGGAGCGATTATCGAAAGTTCGCCGTTTACTTCTATTCTTATTGCCTGAAAAGCTTGCTTTGCGGGATGATGTCCTTCAAGCAGGGCTTTTTTGGACGCTACCGATTTTATTATATCTACAAGCTCAAATGTGGTTTCTATCGGTTTTTCTTTGCGCCTTTCAGCTATGGCGCGTGCTATTTTCGGCGCATTCGGCTCCTCGCCGTATTCATAAAGAATTCTGCGAAGCTCGCTTTCCGGATAACCGTTTACAACGTCATACGCCGAAAGCGGAGCCGAGCGATCCATTCTCATGTCGAGCGGTGCGTCAAAGTTGTACGAAAAGCCTCTTTCGGCTGTGTCAAGCTGATATGAGGAAACGCCGAGATCGAATATCACGCCGTTTATCTTTTCTATGCCGAGCGACGAAAGTATATTTCTTATATTTGAAAAATTGTCCGAAACGTAGGTAATCCTGTCTGCGTAGGGAGCAAGTCTTTTCTTTGCCGCGTTTATTGCATCTGTGTCGCGATCTATGCAGATGAGTCTGCCACCGTCAAGGCGCTTTGCTATCTGTTCCGAATGACCGCCTCCGCCGAGCGTACAGTCAACGTAGATTCCGTCGGGCTTTATGTTCAGTGCATCGATACACTCGCCGAGCATTACCGAAAAATGATTGAATTCTCCCATCAGCTTTCAAGTGCTATCATAAGATTTTCAATGCTCTGAGCGTCTTCGGAGGCTTTCTTTGCTTCCCAAGCCGACTGAGCCCATATTTCAATGTACGAATTCACGCCTATGACCACGGTGTCCTTTTCGAGCTTTGCGTAATCGCGAAGCACCTGAGGAATAAGCACGCGTCCCTGAGAGTCGAGAGAGGCGTCCGACGCTGCTGAATAGAAGAAACGACGAACGTCACGAGCCTGTACCATAGGGAGTGCATCGAGCTTGGCGGTGAATTTTTCCCACTCGGAAAGGGGATATACGCAGAGACAATGATCTACGCTACGCGTTACAACAAAGTTTTCGCCGAGCGCTTCACGGAACTTAGCCGGAATAAAAACTCTGCCTTTTGCATCGGTTGAGTGGATAAACTCGCCTAAAAACATTTTATGCCCTTCCTTTCGTGGAATGTGGATAACTCTGTGGAAAGTGTGGAAATCCACCACTTTGCACCACTTTGCACCACTTTTATGGTTTAATTATAAATGATAGATGAATAAAATACAAGAGCTTTTTGAAAAAAATATAAAAAAACACGGCGGAAATTTCACCAAAAGTGAGATTTTCACCGTGTTTTGTTCATATTTATATTATTTTTATCCGAATGTAACAAAGCTGTTACTCGGAAAGGACTCGGAGTGCGTCTTTCGGGACATAACGCGAAACGCTTTTTCCTTCTGAAATGAGCTTGCGGACGAGAGTTGAGCTTACATCTTTATATTTCGGATCGGCTTCGAGAAGAACGGTCTTTATACCGCTGTGCTGATAATTGAAATCTGCCTGTTTCTGCTCATACACGCGGTCGCTTTCGCTTCGGACGCCTTTTATTATCACATCTGCGCCAGCTTCTTTTGCATATTCGTAAAGCATACCGCTGTTTGTAATGACTACGGCGTTTTCTATTTCCATAGTTGCCGCACAGAGTGCTTCGTACCGCTTTTCGAGCGGGAAGAGGGGCTTTTTATCGGGATTTTCAAATATGCCCACTATAAGCACAGCACACATATCCGCCGCGCGTTTTATTATATCAAGATGACCGTAAGTCACGGGGTCGAATGTCCCCGCCGTCAAAGCTATGCCGTACTCCATATTTATTCTGCCGCCTTCGGGGCAAGATAATAAATTATAACTCTGCCGTAGTGTGCCTGCTTTGTAAGGGTATAACGGGAAGCGACGTCGGTATCTTCCATAAGTCCTTCCTGCTCATCTTCGCAGATTATTATGCTTGTTTCTTTTACAAGCCTGCTGTCATAAATAGCTTTCAGCGACGATGGCAGAAGCCTTTTGGCATACGGAGGATCTATAAAAACTATATCGAAGCTGCTTTTTCCGGATGCCGACGCGGCGTACTTTTCAAAGTCCATACAAAGCACGTTTGACTTTTTGTAAAGCTTTGTTTTCTGTGCGTTTTCGGTTACGAATTTTATCGCCTCGCGCGAATTGTCAACAAATGTGCATTTTTCCGCGCCTCTTGAAAGCGCTTCGAGTCCCATCTGTCCCGATCCTGCAAAGAGATCGAGAACCTCGCGCCCCTCTATGTCGAATTGTATGGAGGAGAACACGGCTTCCTTTACTTTTTCTGTTGTCGGGCGGGTTATCTCCTCGCCTTCGGGAGAGGAAAGTCTTGTTCCTCTTGCCGTTCCGGTTATAATTCTCATATATCTGCTCCTTTATCTGAAATATTCTTTTATGTTTTTCGCAATACTTTCCGTTATACCTTTTACACGGCAAAGCTCGGATATATCCGCTTGCTTTATTGCCGAAAGGCCTCCGAATACCGCAAGAAGCGCTTTTGCTTTTGCTGTTCCCACGCCGCTCACATTTTCAAGTACCGAAGTTTTTTCGGCTTTGCGTTTTCCGACCATCATTTTAGATATTGTAAAGCGATGAACTTCCTCCTGAATTTTATATATAAGCGAATAGACCTGCTGTTCGGAAAGGATCTGTATCTCGTCTCCGTCCTCGCCGACAAGCGCACGTGTTCTGTGCTTGTCGTCCTTTACCATGCCGAGCGTCGGAATATCATATCCGGCTTCTCTCATTGCCTGCTTTGCCGCCGAAACGTGGGCTGCGCCGCCATCTATAAGGAAGAGATCCGGTGCGACGGCACCATCGTCCGAGAGGTGAGCGCATCTTCGGCTTACGGCTTCACGCATCGAGGCATAGTCGTCACGAGTGGATACGGTTTTCATTCTGAAAATGCGGTAGTCGCTCTTTTTCGGCTTGCCGTTCTCAAATACGACCATTCCTGCGGTTATATGCTCGTCGCCGATGTTTGAAATATCAAACGCCTCTATTCTTTCCGGAACGGTTTCAAGTCCTGCAAGCGAAGCGAGTCGTGCGAGAGTCTTGTCTGTTTTCTGGGATGAAAGCAGATATTCTTTACACTTTTGCTCAGCATTTTCTTTTGCCATGTCGCACAGCTTTTTCTTTTCTCCTCGCAGGGGGATGGTTAAGTTAACTTTTCTGTTTGTTTTTTCGGAAAGCCAGCTTTCGCAAAGCTCTTTATCGCTTTCGGAAAGCTCGCCACCTACGGTTATTTCTTTCGGAATATATTCTCTGCGGACGTAGAGCTCGCATATAAACGAGCACAGTGCGGATGAATCAAGTATTTCACCGCCCGAAAAATAAAATATTTCGGAGTCTGTGAGTTTTCCCCCTCTTATATAAAATACGCACACGGCGCTGACGGCATCGCCCGCATAAGCCGATATAACATCGCGCTCGACTTCAGGAGAGGCTACGACCTTTTGTTTTTCACGCAGCTTTTCTATCGCGCGGATTCTGTCGCGGCAGACGGCAGCTGCCTCGAACATTTCATTTTCCGACGCATAGAGCATTTTTTCTGTCAGTTCGTCGGTTATTTTTTTGTAGTTTCCTGAAAGGAAGTCCACCGCTTCCGAAAAGCTTTCGCGGTACTGCTCGCTTGTTACGTTTTCATCGCACGGAGCAAGGCAGCCTATCTGTCTGTATATGCAATGCGTGACCTTTCCTTTGTCGCGCGGAAAACGCCTGTTGCAGGCGGGAAGTCCGAAGGTCTTTTGCATTGCGTTTATTATACCGTAAACGACGGTAGTTCCCGAATAGGGACCAAAATACAGCGCGCGCGGATCTTCTCTTTTCCTTGTTACGGTAAAGCGCGGATACTCATCGTGCATATTTACCGAAATATAAGGGTATGACTTATCATCCTTGAGCTTTATGTTGTATCGCGGTTTGTAGAGCTTTATAAGGCTGTTTTCGAGCGTGAGCGCTTCTGTCTCTGTATCGCAGACGATATATTCAAAGTCGCGGACGAGAGACGTCATCATATCTGTTTTTACGCTTTTGAAGTCGGTTTCGTGAAAATACTGAGAAACACGGTTTTTCAGCTTTTTTGATTTTCCGACATAAATAACTTTTCCTCCGTCGCCGCGCATTATATAAACGCCGGGAGAAAGGGGAAGAAGCGAAGCTTTTTCGCGCAGGCTTGCGGCATATGCGGCATTTACCACGTCAAAAACCTCCTTTCAAGAAAAAAACGGCAGTTGCAAAGCATCTGCCGCCGTTATGCAATGGCTTTTCCGATCAGAGAGAATTGCTGACCAACTCCTCAAGACCGTTCAGTGCCTCGGTTTCGTCGGGACCGTCGGCAATCAAAGTGATCGTCATTCCTCCGGTGATACCCATTGAGAGTACGCCGAGAAGGCTTTTTGCGCTTATGCGTCGATCATCCTTCTGGATCCAAATAGAGCTGGCATAAGAATTTGCTTTCTGAATGAAGAACGTTGCTGGTCTTGCATGGAGACCTACGTTGTTTTTGATTGTTACATCTCTTGAAATCATACCTTATGCTCCTTTGACGGTATAAAACACGCCTTTTTACCTGATATGCGTGCAGATTATCTTTTATTATATTGTATTATAACAAATGATTAAAATAAAATCAATAGTTTTTTAATATTTTTTGTCATTTGGCACCCGGCGAGCCTATGTCTACGAGCGTCATTGCGAATTCAACATCCGTTGTGTAGACATAAACTATATCGGAAACGGTCGCAAGCTTGTTTCCGCCGATATAAAATCCGCTTTCTCCCGATTTTCCGTAAAGCACGGCCGTGCCTTTTACGTCCATAAGAAATGGATCGTCAACGCGCTGGATTGATCCGTTGCCGTTTTCGGCGTAGATTTTTGAGTGTTCTGTGTAAACGCCCTGAACGTAGCCGATTATCGTGTCTCCGTCCGAAAGGTAAAGCACCGTTCCGCTTTTTATTTTTTCGGTCATTGTGTCGGCGGTGGACTGCATAACTCCCGGAACGATAAAGCTTACCGTTACCTTTTCGTCAAGGGAATCTTTTGAGTTGTAATAGTATCTGAACACGAGCGCGGCGATGCACGCCAGAATAACGAGTATAAGGAGCGCATCAAAAATGTTGAAGCGTGATTTTGTTTCCTGTCTTGCCATGATAGCCTCCTTACTCAATGTTGAACGCCGTGCAGAACGATGTGCCGGCAAAGGTTCCGCATCTGAAATATATGCGTGAACCGACGAGAATCTTATTGTCGGCTGCGTAGGCTATGCCGCGACTGTCAACGCTTCCGGTTACATAAAGGGTAACATATACATCGTAAAGGTTATCGTATTCGGAATACGTTACGGAATATTTACCCAGGCTGTCCACAACCACTTTGCTTCCGACATATTTGGTTTTTTCGGAGCGCACATCGCTTATCGTGCCGATAGGCTTTCCGGTGGATGAGTCCGTAACTTCTGAGCCTGTGGTTATAAGTGAAAGATAATCCTTATTTATTCCCGAAAGCTTTACGGTGTAGGTTATGGTCTTTTCGCTCTTTTCGGCGCTTTCCTTATCGGAAACAGTCATATACACGACCACCGCTATAAGGGCAAGTACCATTAAGATTATAAGTACGTCAATAAAATTGAAGCGTCCTTTTACCTGATCCTTGTTTTCCATAGTGCCAAACCCTTTCCCGACGAAATTTTATTTGCGCCGTCCTCTTCCGTCGCAAGGGGAGGCGTCGCTTTGTATCAATAGAAGAAATCTCCGGATTCTTCGATAGCGTTCTTTGAAAGCATTACCGCAGCGGCAGAAAGTCCTGTCATTATCCAGAACATAAGGAATACGCGGTAGTTGTACCACACATAATCGGTCATTCCCTGAACAAGAAACGCCACAAGTCCGCAGAATATTCCTGCTTCCGTAAGCTTTTCGCTTTTGGATTCGGGCGATGCTATGTGCGAAAGATTCATCTGTATAAGCACGAACACGAATGCCGCGAATATCACGGCTCCTGATATTCCGAGCTCGGTGAGTATCTGAAGATAAAGGCTGTGGCTGTGCGGTGCTGTCTCTATTCCGCGCAGCGCATAGGACGGATAAACTGCGGCAAAGGCGCCTTCGCCTATGCCTATTCCGTATGGGAACACGTCGCCGAGCATTTTAATTACTCCGCGCCAGATGCCTATTCTGTACGATGAGGAGGTGTCCGAATGGGTAAATATGCTTGCTATTCTGTTTGTAACGCTGCTGCTGAGCGATATCGCGACTGCGGCGGGAGGAAGAAGAAGTATTCCTGCC
>FR898236.1:62972-83693 GCA_000437375.1 Eubacterium sp. CAG:841 | reverse complement strand
GGAAGAAGAAGTATTCCTGCCGTAAGGCAGCGTTTGTCCGCCAGAAGAATAAATACTATTACGGAAACCGCAAAGCCGAGCCATGCTCCGCGCGACCATGTGAGGACGAGACAGAACACGTCAAAGGCGGCTCCGCAGGCGAAAGCAAAACGTTCCTTTGCGCTTTTTGCGGTAAGTGCAAGCGCGACCGTTACGGGTATTATAAGAATGAGATATTCACCAAGAACATTGGGATTTGCAAAAGTGGAAACGACTCTGCCTTTTATTTCTCCGAAATCGGACATATCCTGCCAGATAACGGACGGCGAACCTATGAAATTTTCAAAAATTCCGTAGAGCGAAACTATCGCACCGGAAAATGCGACCGCCGAAAGGCATTTTTTGAGAAGCGAATACGAGCGGATAAGATTTTTTACTATAAAGTAAGCGGCTATAAAGCACACCATAAGCAGCATTTTGTTTGTGCTGGATTTCGATTGTGAAAAGATCCCGCCGAAAAACGTGAGAAGCAAAAACAAAAATACAGGAACATCTATAAACGATATTTTGAAAACGCGCTTTCCGCAGAAGAATTTGATTATGCATGAAACAAGCACAAGGCAGGTAAGCACGGCAAGCGCCATTGTGGGCAGGAAGGGCAGAAGCAGGCATATGCCTATAATTCCGGCTTCGGGAGACAAAAGCACCGCGTGAACCGATATCACAGCGGCAAGCGCGATGACTACATATTCCGCAGGAACGAATATCGAAACCGTTCCGGATATCATGCCGACGAGGAACGAGACGCTGATGCCGGTATATGCAGGCTGAGCCGCCGCATAGTCCACCGAGACCGAACGAAGATTCAGTACGTCAAAGAATATAAATCGTAGCATTACCGAGCCCGATATCGCCTGAGCAAGACTTTTCTTTGACATAAACAGCACTACCGATATTGCGATAAGCGCGATTCCCGTTGCAAGAGACGCTGTATTTACCTCAATGTCGAAAGAATATTTTTTCAGCAGATAAGTCGCTACTACATAAAAACCGAACGAAAACGCGAACACTCCGTACGAGGCGAGAGAAGTTATCAGCAGAGAAGAGTAAAGCTTTCCTATTGCAGAGATGAAAAAGCTGTTTTCGATGGACGAAGCGAATTTATGCTTCACTTTGCGAAAGCTTTCACTTTCGGAAGAACTGAGCGAGTGAGTCGCGCTTCCGATAAGAGAACGTTCCGCGCAGTCGTTTACTTTATCATAAGAAAGGAAAATGCGCGCTGCAAAGCTTGTCCTCGCTGCTTTATACAGAGCGTCGGCGAACCGCATAAGTGCGGAAACTATAACGCCGCTACGGAAGCTTTTTGCAATTCTTTTTCCAAACGGGAGTTTTTTTGTGCTTTTGGACACGCTCACACCTCCTTGCTTCTGGTTTTTGCGATTTTACGCAAAATGCCTATACATATTAAATATACCACACATCCGCCCGAAAAGACAATAGCACAGACGATAAAATTTTGAAATATTGAAGAATTTACCGCATTTTTTTCAAAAAATCCGTGCAAAAGGGCTGTCGCGGCGAGGCAAACGCCGCCCGATAAGGCAACCACCCCAATACTTATGCCGAGCTGTTTGCAGAAGAATCCTTTTATTTTTATCACGGCAAAGATAAAAAGCACCATGGCTGAGGTAAAGTGTGCCATTCCGTATGATACGGCAATGGCGATTTCTCCGGCGTTTAATATAAAGACCGAAACTGCGCCTGCTGCCGCAAATACGGTGATTCCCGAAATGGAAGCCACTACAACCGGAAAGGGGTGCTTTCTTGCGAAAAATCCGCGCGAAAGCACTTCAAAAACGCAGAAAAACGGTACGGAAAAAGCAAGCGAGCCAAGTATTTTTCCGCATATGAGGGCAAGCTCGGCACCGAAATTTCCGCGCATATATAGCATACATATTATATTATCGGAGAGGAAGTAAAGTCCTATGGCGACGGGGAGCGAAAGCGCAAGTGCGGCAAACACCGCGCCGACAAGCTGATGGGAAAACTCTTTATCGTCTCCGACGGAAAACGTTCTTGAAAGCGACGGCAGAATGAAGTTGCACACGCCATAGGTAAGCACGCCCGACGCTATGAGCCAGAGCGTGCCGGAATAATCAAACGCAGCGACCGCTCTGTCAGAAACGAAAGAAGCAAAAAAGGTTATAAGCAACGAACAGGCAGGGAGGAGCCATGCTCCGGCAATTACGGACGGAGCGGCTTTCAGCGCAGGAGCAAGTCCTTTTCCCCTGAGCTTTATCGTAAGAGCGGGGAACAGGTGCTTCGATATAATCGGCACGGCGAGAGTGAAGAACTGTATCGCCCACGAAAGCACATATATTGCCGCGAGCGTGAGCATTGCCTTTTCGCTTTCGATATTCCGCGCTACGGCAAGATAGATAATTACGGCAATGTTCGATATCGAGCTTACGAGCGACGGCAGTATGAAATTGCCGTGTGACTGAAGTATTCCCACAAGGACATAAGCTGCTCCTGTGAATATTATCATGGGGAACATTACGGAAAGAAGCTTTGTTCCGAGTGCAAAAGCTTCCTCACTCAGGCTCGGTGCGCAAACGGAGAGTATCGTCTTTGAAAATACCGAGCCAAGCACGGCTATGACAGACGAAACAATTATTGTAAGCGTGAAAAAAGACGACGAAAAACGCCGTGCGCCGTCATCGTTTTTTGTCAGCTTGTCGCTGTAAAACGGAACGAAGCATGCCACTATCGCCGCCGAAAGCAGTATGTCGAAAACGGAGAGCGGAATTTTGGAAGCTGTCGAAAAAGACACGGCAAAAACGCCGTCGCCAAGCCTTTTGGCAAGCATTATCTGCCTTGCCATGCCGAGCAGCTTTGAAAGCGCCGTTGCAATTATCATTACGGTGACGGTAAATCCGCTTCTCCTTGTTTTCATTTTTTCCTCTTTATTTTTTCTTTTCGCCGCCGAGAAGATCGGGGCGTTTTTCTTTTGTGCGCCGCAGCGACTGCTCTCTTCTCCATGCTTCTATATTCGCGTGATGACCGCTCAGAAGCACATCCGGAACGAGCCTTCCCCGAAAATCATAGGGACGGGTGTACTGCGGATATTCGAGCGTTCCGTCGGAAAGGCTTTCATCCTCATAACATTCGGGACTTGCGAGAACGCCTTCTATCATACGACTCACACAGTCGGTGAGTATGCAGGCGGGAAGCTCTCCTCCGGTGAGGACGTAATCGCCTATGGAGATTTCTTCATCTACTATTTCTTCGATTATCCGTTCGTCCACGCCCTCGTAATGACCGCAGAGAATAACGAGGTTATCGTAATTTTCCGCAAGCTCCTTTGCGTGCGACTGCGTAAGGATCTTTCCCTGAGGAGACATATATATCACGCGTCTGCGTGTGCAGGGGTTTGTTTCGGGCGAGGTTATCGCCTCAAAGCAATCGTATATCGGCACTGCGGACATGACCATTCCCATTCCGCCCCCGTAGGGAGTATCGTCAACGCGACGGTGTTTATCTTTTGAATAATCGCGTATATTATGCACATTTATTTCTATTATACCCGCTTTTTCGGCCCTGCCGACAATACTTTCGGAAAGCACGGTGCGGACAAGTCCGTCAAAAAGCGTCATTATATCAAATCGCACGGGGAAAGCTCCTCTCAATCAAAAAATCCGTCTATGGGTGTGATGAAAATTCCTTTATCCACATCAACGGAAGCGACATATTCTGGAACGTTCGGCATAAGTACATCCTCGCCAGAAGTTTTTATAACGAAAATATCGTGCGGATCATACTGAAGAACGTCTTTCAGCTTTCCGTAAACTCTGCCGGTGACGTTGTCTATAACGTCAAGCCCGATAAGATCGCATATAAACGTTCTGCCTTCCTTTACGGGAATATCCTCTCTTTTTGCGGAGAGCACTTTGTTTTTCAGTTTCAGCGCGTCGTCTATAGTGCAGATGCCGTCGAGCTTTATCAGCGGGAAGGCACCGCCCGTGCGGACGCTCACGGCAGTGTATTCTTTTTCTCCGATATAAAAATGTTTTATTTTCTTCAGCACATCGGGGGAGTCGCACCATGCTTCTACTTTGAGCTCTCCCGCTATTCCGTGAGTGTTTATTATTTTGGCTATTTCAAGAAATTCTTTTTTCATTTTGCTTCCTTTGAAAAATGTATTGATGAAAAATTGCCTCGGTAAGCTTGGCGCTTTCCGGGGCAATCTGAATTTGCTTTTCAGCTCTTGAATTTGCGTTTTCTTGCAGCTTCCGATTTTTTCTTGCGCTTAACGCTCGGTTTTTCGTAGTGCTCTTTTTTCTTGACCTCTGCGATCTTACCGTCGCGTGCGACCTGTCTCTTGAATCTGCGAAGAGCGCTGTCAAGCGATTCATTTTCTTTTACTCTAACTTCTGCCATGATTTTGTTTCCCTCCCCTCGCAGCATGAAAATTACATAGGCAATCAAAATACCTTATTTGATATTATACACGCAGTTTTTCGTCGTGTCAAGATAAAATCGCAAAAAAATCAATGGCGAAAGGAAATGCTGCGGCATAAAATAAACCGAAAACATAAAAACGACAAAAAGGAGAAACCACAATGGCTGAGAATGAAAGATATTTTGCGGCGGCGAATTCGGGAGATGGCTTTTTCAGCCTGTTTTCCGAAGTTTTTGACAGAAAAAAGCTGGATAAGATATATATTCTTCGCGGAGGACCAGGAACGGGGAAATCCACGCTGATGAAAAAGATAGGCAGGCGCGGAGAGGACGAGGGATTTACGGTGCATTACATTCCTTGCTCGTCGGATGTCAGTTCGCTTGACGGGGTGATAATTCCTGAAAAAGCGGTGGCTGTATTCGACGGAACGGCACCTCACTCGGCAGAACCGAAATACCCTTATGCGGCAGAAGTTACGGCGGAGCTTTACGGCGGACTCGGAGAAGGAGTTTTGCGAGGAAAAAGAGCCGAGATAATCGCGCTTACCGATCATGCGGCGCTTGAAAGCGCGGCGGCATATGAATATCTTTTTGCAGCGGCAAAAATGAAGCGCGAAGCACTTTACTGCGCGCGCAGATGTTTTGACGGTGCAAAAGCCGCCCGCACGGCAAAAAGGGAAGTTTCGGCACTTTCCGCAGGGGGAGAAGAAAAGCGCAGGTTTATAAGCTCTGTGGATTGCGACGGTATGAAAACGCTTGATACATATAAAAAACTTGCAAAGACGAAAACAGCAGTGACTGATAAGTTCGGACTCGGATATGAATTTATGCGTCTGCTGCTTGCGTCTGCCCGCGAAAAGGGTGCGCTCTGCACAAGATTTTCAGATCCCATAGCTCCCGAGCTTACGGAAGCGCTGTGGTTTGAAAACGATAAGGTCTATTTCTTTATCGATCGCACGGAAAACGAAGAGTGCGATAAAAAACTCAATATAATGCGTTTCGTTTCAAGGGAAAAGCTGAGGGAGTCACGTCAGAAGCTTCGCTTTGCCGCAAGATGCGAGGAAGCGCTTACCTGCGGTGCGGTTAAATGCTTCGGCGTTGCAAGGAAAGATCACGATGCGCTTGAAAGTATATATTCCGACGCTATGGATTTCCGTTTTGCGGACATAACCGTAGAAAGAATAATTGCGGAAATATTCGATTGAGCTTTTGCGAAAATGTAAATAATCTAAAATAACATTGAAATCCTGACGAAAGTGTGATATTATATAAAATACGTTAAAAGGGTAAATACGTTTTCCCGGATAAATAAAATATCGGAGTGTTTATTGCAATGAGAAAAATAACAAAACTCGTCGCCGCCGTGATGGCGCTGACAATACTTTTGCTTTTGCTTGTATCATGCACCAGAAAGCCCGGACTTTATTCCTGGTACGGCAGAGTAAAGGTTGATTATATACTCAAAATGACGGTTGACGCCGGCGACGGAGAAAAAACCTACGACGTTCCGTTTGACACATACAGAAATCTGTGGGTTTATTTTGCCACGCTTGTGTCGGACGTTATAAAGCAATCGGAAGATTCGCAGCAGCTTACCACGAAAGAACAGAAGACAGCTGTTCTTAAAGAATATACGGAAGATGAGCTTTGCGAATATTACGCCCTTGTTGCGATAGCGGAAAGATACGGCGTTTCGATAACCGACGCCGATAAGGAAAACTTCAAAAACGACTATTATTCGAGAATAGAGAAATACATCGATACTCTTGACGAAAAATACAAAGACGATTTCAAGGGAACAAAGGAAGAATACGCAAAGTATCTTTACGAAAAGGCTATAACCAACCTCGGAATGACGGAAGAGTATATAGAATATCTTTACTATAAAAACCTTCTTACAAGAAGAGTAAAGATGGCGCTCGTTCCCGGACTCCGTTCATATGCGGAGCAGCGTTATTTCCACTTCAAACAGGTGTATATAGAATACACAAAGGGCGACGACGCTCAGGAGAGCAAGGCAAACGAGGATATCCGCAAAGCGTATGCGGAACTCAAGAGCGGCGTATCTATGGACGAAGTTATTGATAAATACAGCAATAACAGCGTGTACAGCGGAGAATTCTATTTTGATGCTTACGGAAATATTCTTGCTTCTTCTACAAACGATACGATTGGTGATATAGTAGTAGAGGCTATAAAGGCAATTCCCGAAGGCGCTTGCGGCGAAATAATGATGGGCGACGCTGATGACGAAAAAGCATATGTTGCGATAATTCAGAGGCTCGGCTTTGACGACGAATTCCTTTACGGTTCATCCGATGAGGCTGAGACGATATTCAAATATTCTTACAGCGGAGCATCAAGCTATTCGGAAAATTATATGGTTTATAACGATATGCTCGAAGCCTACAAGCAGAATATGAGAGTGGAGCCTTACGATGCAAAGGTCTATAAGCTTGTAAAATACAACAGCATGTATTGATGCAAAAAGGGAAGTTGAAAAATGAAAGTATCTCTTGTAATTCCAATGTATAACGAAAGCTCCATAATAGACGGAGCGATAAAGACATTTTCGGAGTATCTCAAATCAAAGTATGAGGATTGGGAGCTAATTTTTGTTGACGATGGCTCAAAGGACGGCTGTGGAGATTCGGTAAAAGCTGCATCGGAAAAAGAGCCGAGGATACGTCTTGAGGGCTATTCCGACAACAGAGGAAAAGGCTGCGCCGTAAGAACAGGCATGCTTGCGGCAACCGGCGACATCGTTGTATTTACGGATTGCGACAACGCCTACGGCGAAGAGGCTGTCGGACGGATGATAGATATGTTCGGGACGACAGACGCCGATATAATAATCGGTTCGCGAAATCTCTCAAAAGACGGATACGAGGACTATACTTTTATCCGTAAGATAGCTTCAAAAACGTATATAAAAATAATTGCTCTTGCGGCGGGCTTTAAGCTTTCCGACTCTCAGAGCGGAATCAAAGGCTTTCGCAAAGCGGCGGCGCAGAAAGTTTTCCGCAATTGCGAAGTCGATCGTTTTGCATTTGACCTTGAAGCTATTATGATAGCTCAGAAGGCGGGCTTCAAGATAGAAGAAATGCCTGTGAAGATAATCAATCACAGAGAATCGAAGGTAAGAGTCCTGCGTGACGCTGTGAAAATGCTTTCCGACGTCCGCAAGATGAAAAAGAGAATAAAGAAGATGGAGCTTAAATAAAGTCAAAATTAAAAGAGGAAAATCCGTAATGGATTTTCCTCTTTTTGATTGCTTTCGGAACGTAAACAAAAGCGGGAAGCGGTTCTGCTTTCAAATGATGTAATTGCAAAAACTTAATAACTGAAGTTTCTTTTGCCTACTTTTCTTTTCAAAGAAAAGTATGGTCAGTCTGCGAAAAGGGTAATTTTCTTTGCAAAAATAATAGTGATTATGTCGCATACCCAACACACAAGATAGATGACTCTTACTATCCAGCCGAGAACAGCGGGAAGTGCGGCAAATGAAACCACCGAAAGTATGAACGATACAAGAAGTACTACTCCAACTACCTTTGAAGAAGTTTTTTTACCGCCGAGTCTGTAAAGACCTCCGAAAAGACCGTCAACAAATATAACAAGAAGAAGTTGAGCGATCCATGGAAGTCCGGAAAGGGTTTTTCTCATTGTTTATTTTCCCCCATAAATAAAATTTGTGTAAAAACACATCTTTATTAATTATTATATCATCAAATAGTTTTTTGTCAATAAACAGGCGGATGTTTTTATCTTGAGACCTGCGTCACGATGACATTTTCTCCGCCGTAATAACGGAGTGAAGACAAAAGCTTTGCCGAAGGGTTGAAATAAACCAGAGTATTCTTGCCGTTTTCGGGAAGAACCGCGCAGTAAAGCTCACGCGCGTCGGGAGATGAGCAGTACATAAACTTTTTGTCGGCTGTAACATTTATCATATCTGCGGGAGCAACGCTTTCAAATGAAGAAACACTTGACTTGAAAATTTCTTTTGCGTTGCCGTAACCGTTTACGGCGTAAACGTACAGACTTCCGCGACATACAATATAAACATATTCACGCTGTGTGTGCTTCCATGTAAAATACCACAGCATCCAGAGGAAGAACGGAAGAATTGCGATAACGTACGGCATTTTTGTTATGACAGTAAACAATACTATATATCCGCCTGCAAACAGTACATATAAAAGAATAAAAATCGCACGGGAGAGCTTATCCTTGCTTGTGGGTTTGCAGGCTACCGCAAACTGCGAAAAATGCTCGTTTGCCTCTTCTTCTTCCTTGAACGGGATACCTTTGTATAAACTTTTGCTCATTTTCTGTTACCTCATATCATTTTAAGAATATCGTAGCTTTCGGAAAGGAAATCTTTCATTTCGTCGCCGGAAAGACGGCGGAACGAAAGCGTTGCGAGACGGTATATGCTTTTTGCTATAACGTCTGCTTTTTCATCGCCTGCCGAAAGCTTTTCTTCAAGCGATTTTATAAGCGGGCTTGCGGTGTTTACCGTAAGCGCTGCTTTTTGCGGCATGGTTTTCGGGTCTATGCCGTATATGCGCATCATATCCTCAAAACGACGGCTTTCCTCCGATGCTCCGAGCATTGCAGGGACGTTTTCGTCGTCCAGCTTTGCGAATTTCACTTCGAGTTTGTCATCGCCGGAGGCTTTTACAAACGCGGCTTTGAGCGCTTCGCTGTCGGTTATTTCCGCGTCTTTATCAGAGAGAGCGCCCGATATATCGGCGTCGACGCGCAGGAATTTCAGTCCGTCGTTTTCGCGTTCGAGCATCGTAATATACTGAGAATCTATAACCGTGTCAAGCACGCATACGCGGAAACCTTTGGCGCGGAACATTGCAATGTACTGCGCCTGAGCCGTTTTGTCGGTCGTGTAGTATACGGTCTTCTCGTGAGTTTCTTTTGCTTCATCGAGATATTCAGAAAGGGTTACGCATTTGTCGTCCGTATCGCGGAAAAGAACGGCGTCCTTTACTTTTTCATTGAATTTTCTGTCTTTAAGGCAGCCGTATTCAATGAACGTTCGTATGTCGCCCCATATCTTTTCATAGGCTTCGCGCTCGGTGTTTGCCATAGATGTGAGCTTGTCTGCGACCTTCTTTGAAATGTGCGCGCTTATTTTGCTTACATAGGAGCTGTTCTGCAAATAGCTTCTTGAAACGTTGAGCGGAAGATCGGGGCAGTCAAGCACGCCGCAGAGCATAAGCATATATTCGGGTATGACTTCTTTTATGTTGTCCGCAACAAAAACGGAATTATAATACAGCTTTACTTCGCCCTCAAGCGATTCGAACTCGCTGTCTATTCTGGGGAAGTAAAGAATTCCTTTGAAGTTGAGCGGGTAATCGGCATTTATGTGTATGTGGAAAAGCGGGTCGCGCTTGCCCGGAAATACCTTTGAATAAAACTCTTTGTATTCTTCTTCCGTGCATTCGGACGGAGCTTTCTGCCACAGCGGACATTTGTCGTTTATCGGTTTTTCTTCTTTTTCGTGATCGTGACCGCATTCGCACTCATCGTCGTGGTCGTGGTCATGGTCACATCCGCAACTGTGTTCGTCTTCATCGCCGTGAAGATAGATATCCTCCGTCATAAACGAGCAATATTTCTGAAGCACGGCAAGCACTCTGTGATAATCGAGATATTCTTCGTTATCGGTATTTATATGCATTATAACGTCGGTGCCGTGCGTTTCTCTTTCTCCTGCGGATATTTCATACTCGCCGGATTCGGCGCATGTCCAATGTACGGCGGGTGAGTCTGTATAAGATTTTGTAACGACTTCAACCGTATCGGCGGCCATAAACGCCGAGTAAAATCCGAGTCCGAAGTGACCGATTATTCCCGTGCCGTTTTCTTCGGAACCTTCGTATTTTGAGATGAAGTCCATCGCTCCCGAAAGCGCGATATTACAGAGATACTTTTTAAGCTCGTCCTCCGTCATTCCTATGCCGTTGTCGGAGACAGTAAGGGTTTTTGCGTCTTTGTCGACCGTCACGTCAACTCTGAAATTCTCTGAGGCAAAATCCGCTTCTCCGAGAGAGGACAGCCTGCGAAGCTTCGTTATGGCGTCAACGGAGTTTGACACTATCTCGCGAAGGAAAATTTCCTTCTCTGAGTAGAGCCATTTTTTTATAATGGGGAAAATGTGTTCGGTTTGAACGGAAATTCCGCCTTTTTCGATTTCGGACATAAATCATCATTCCTTTCCTGTGTTTATCCGAAAAGATATATTCGGTGAAAGTCCGCTTCTGCATTATTGCCGAAGCGGACTTGGATCTCTTTGATAAATGTTGTTATTTCAACCCTTGCTCGCGTTTTCGGCGGTTGTATTCGGAGCTGGGATTTACGATCTCGCGCCAATCGAGGTCACCGCGATCGATTGCGGTTATTATAAGCTCCGCCGTAGCGATGTTTGTCGCTATCGGTACGTTGTTCGCGTCGCATTTGCGGATCAGGGAATTGTCGTTTGCGTCGAACTCGTCGGCGGGGTCGTGAAAATAAACCACAGCGTCGATCTCGTTGTATTCTATACGTGAGGATATCTGCTGAACGCCACCCTGCCTTCCGGGAAGGACGTGCTCTATTTTAAGACCTGTCGCTTCGGAAATAAGTCTGCCTGTCATTTTTGTGGCGCAAAGATTGTGCTTTGCAAGTACGCCGCAATAAGCGATGCAGAACTGGGTCATAAGCTCTTTTTTTGTGTCGTTTGCTATCAACGCTATTTCCATTGTGGGGAGATCTCCTTTCGTGATTTACCTGAGGGTTTTCAGTCTTCTTATTTTATAAAACAGCGGGATCTGTTCTCCTTCGGTACGTGCGGCGATATTATCGAAAGCACGGGTGACATTCTTGCTGTAAAGCTCGTCCGTAAGTTTTCCTTCATCGCCTGCGCGGATAAGCTCGGAATCGTAGGGAACAGCGCCTATAAGCTTTACTGCTGCGCCGTCGATTATGCTTATAAGACGGAGCTTTTCATCGGCTGCGCGTTTCCCCGTGACCTGATTTATTATCAGCCTGAGGTGTCTTACGCCTCTGTCGTAAAGAAAGGCGGCTGTTTTGTCTGCGGCTCTTACCGATGCTCGCGTGGGAGAGGTTACTATATAGGCGGTATCGGCGACTGCCGAAGCGAACGCTAAAGGCTCGCCTATTCCGCCGGGAGTATCTATAAAGATATAATCGTATTTTCCGCATCCGGCGTATGCCGCAACGGTACGCCTGAATGAGAAAATGTTCATTCTGTTGTCGAAGTTATACGGTGCGGCTATAAAGAACAGCTTGTCTGTTCTTCTGTCGTTTACCACTACCTTTTCGGGAGGTACTCTGCCGAGAACGGCATCGGCTATATCGTAAACGACGCTGTCCGAAAAGCCGGCTACAAGGTCAAGACAGCGGCTTCCGAAGTCACAATCTATCATAAGCACGGTTTTTCCGCGCAGGGCGAGCGACATTGCAAGATTTGCACATACGGTGGATTTTCCCACTCCGCCCTTGCAGGAGGTGAAGAGTATTATCCTTGACGGACGGAATCCGGTTTCGGGCATAGACACACTCCTTTCGCGCATTAAGATTATCTTATAATATCACAAAACATATCGTGTGTCAAGATTTTCTGCCTACTACTATTGTGGAAAGTGACCTGAAAGCTTCGTCTTCAAGCGGGGCAAGATCGAGTTTGGCTTCCTCGCGTTCGACCTTCCAAAGCTCGGGCTTCGTCCTCGGATGACGGGGTGTAAACACAGTACAGCAATCCTCAAACGGCAGGATAGAAGTTTCAAATGTGCCTATCTTGCGTGATATTTCGATTATTTCTTCTTTGTCCATTCCTATGAGCGGGCGGAAAACGGGGCGATGAGCCATAATGTTCGTAACGCCGAGCGCCTGCATTGTCTGGCTTGCCACCTGACCGAGCGATTCGCCTGTGATTATGGCTTCGCACTTGTATTCTTCGGAAACGCGTTCCGCTATTCTCATCATCGAGCGGCGGAGGAGCAGAGTGAAGTAGTCTTCCTCGCAGTTGTCGCGAAGTGCTTCCTGAATTTTTGTAAGCGATACGACGTGAAGATGAATTTCGCCCGTATAGTCTGAAAGTATTTCGGCAAGCTCGACTACTTTTTGTTTTGCGCGCTCGCTTGTGTAAGGAAAGCTTTCAAAGTGCAGTCCTTCTATAAGAACGCCGCGCTTGCCCATCATATATCCTGCCACAGGCGAATCTATTCCGCCGGAAAGCAGGAGAAGTCCTCTGCCGTTGCTACCCGTGGGCATACCGCCTACGGCTCTTTCCTGACCCGCACAGAGATACGCGGCTTTGTCGCGGATTTCGGCTCTCACCACGACTTCGGGATTGTGAATATCAACTTTTATTTTTCCGTTTGTCGCTTCGAGAATCGCGGCGCCTACTTCTGCGGCTATCTCCGGAGAAGTGAGCGGGAATGTCTTATCCGAGCGCTTGCCTTCGACCTTGAATGTCCTGTATCCGTCAAGATAAGGAATAAACGCGGTTTTTGCCGTTTCCACTATCTTGTCAACATTCTTTTCCGCCTCGATGGCGCGCGTGACGGCAGCTACGCCGAAGGTATTCTTTGCGGCGACGTAGGCTGAATCGATGTCGCAGCTTTCATCAAGCGGCTCTATATATACAGTGCTCTGAAGATAATAGACGTTGAACTTTCCGTAAGCCGCTATTCTTTTACGGATTCTTTCGCGCAGAAGATTTTCAAAATAAGCGCGGTTTGCGCCTTTAAGCGTTATTTCGCCGTATTTACAAAGTATTATTTCACGCATCGGTGCGTTTCCTTTCGTTTTTTCCTTATTTTTTGCGGAATTTTTGAAAAACCCTTTTCAAATAAAGTCCTGTTGTATTATAATGTACTTGTGATAATGTGCGTCCGAAGCGGAGCACATAAAATATTATATAATATTTTTTGACTTTATTCAATAGGGTTTTGCAAATGTTTTGCATTGGAAAGGGGACAAATTATGAAATACAGTCATAACGTGATCATAGCGGGGGAGAGTCTTTATCTTTGTTCGGAGGATGCGCCCGATTATGTTGAAAAGCTCGCGACGGAGCTTACAAGAAGAATAAACACTACGATGCTTTCCGGAGCGGACGTTTCCAAAACGGCGGCTGCAATTGTCTGTGCGCTAGATTTGCTTGACGAAAACGTAAAACTGAAATCCATACTCAAAGAAAACGCAAATGTCGGAAAATAAGATAAAACTGCCGGAGCTTCTTTCTCCGGCGGGTTCACCCGAGTCGCTTAAGGCGGCGGTTGCCGGCGGTGCGGACGCGGTTTATTTCGGCGCAAAAAGCTTTTCGGCAAGAAGCTTTGCGGAAAATTTTGATGACGACGCAGTAAAAAACGCCGTAAGATACTGTCGTGCGCTTAGGGTGAAAACGTATATGACGGTAAACGTCCAGCTGTGCGACAGGGAGCTGCGCGATGCGGCGGAGACGATCTTTCGCGCTTGGCGCTATGGAGTTGACGCATTCATCGTGGCTGATATCGGACTTGCTTCATATGTGCATACGGTGTGTCCGGAAATCGAGCTTCACGCAAGCACTCAGGCGACGGGACTTAACGTTCTTTCCGCAGACGAACTGAAAAAAATCGGATTTTCGAGAATGGTTGCGCCGAGAGAGATATCAAAGCGCGACCTTGAAATACTTGTAAAAAATTCGCCGATAGAAACCGAACTTTTCATCCACGGCGCGATATGCGTAAGCTGTTCGGGGCAGTGTCTTATGAGTTCGGTAATAGGCGGAAGAAGCGGAAATCGTGGCGAGTGTGCTCAGCCGTGCAGATTGCCGTACGGAAAAAACGGCTATACACTGAGCTTGAAGGATATGTGTCTTGCAGAGCATCTCACCGAGCTTTCGGAGATGGGTGTTGCGTCACTTAAGATCGAGGGCAGAATGAAAGCTCCCGAATATGTTTACGGCGTGACGAAAATATACAGAACACTGCTTGATGAGAGCAGAAATGCAGGCGAAAAAGAGATAGCCGAGCTTTCCGCACTGTTTTCGCGGTCGGGTTTTACCTGCGGATATTATACGGGCGACATAGGCAGGGATATGCTCGGAATCCGCACGGCGGATGACAAAAAAGAAAGCGCTAAGCTTTTGGGTTCGACGATTCCGGAAGCGAAGTCGGAAATATCGCTTTCGGCGGATATTCGCACAGGCGAAAGGGCTTCCGTAACCGCGAGCGGAATTTTTGGCGGTAAGTCCGTAACGTATACGGCGATCGGCGAAGTTGTGGAAAAAGCGGAGCGGTCGATGAGCGAGCAGCGCGTGCGCGAATCGCTTTCAAAACTCGGCGGTACGCCGTTTTGCACTTCGCAGGACATGATGGAAATAAATCTTTGCGACGACGCAAAACTCAGCGTAGCGGAGCTTAATGCACTCAGAAGATCTGCCTGTGAAGGGCTTTGGAACAGGCTTGCCCCCGAAAGAAAGATTTCGGAAAACTCGGTTTCCGATACAGGGAAGAGAACCGTTTCCGATATGAAAACGGCGTTTTTTGTCGAACCGAATAATATTCCGGACGAAGCGGACAAGCTCTTCGACAGGATATTTGTCCCTTTGTTCTTATATGAAAAAGCGCACAAAACGATTGGTGCAGAGAAGTGCGGAATAGCATTTCCGCCTGTTGCGCTTGATACAGAACTCAATGAAATAACGGCTGCGGCAGAGAAAGTCAAAGCGCTCGGATGCCGTACCGCGCTTGTCACGGGAATGTGGCAGATTCCGATTTGCAAAAGGCTCGGATTTGATATGACGGGCGATATGCGTTTGAACATATGGAATTCGCGTTCAGCCGAAAAGCTATATGATATGGGAATTATTGATTTTATACAATCGTGTGAAATCGGCGTTTCACGCGGAGCGGCTATAAAGTCGCACGGTCGTCACGGCGTGGTCGCTTACGGCAGGCTTCCGCTTATGACGCTTGAAAAATGTGCGATAAGAGACATTGCGGCACTGACGTCGCCGATTGAAAAATGCAATTTCTGCGGCGACGGAAAATTCGTGCCGTTGAAGGACAGAACAGGTGCGGAATTTCTGCTTCGCCGAGAATACAGACACAGAAATGTGCTGTATAACAGCGTTCCCGTCTGGATGGCGGACAAGCAGTCTGAAATATTGCGTGCGGGGCTTTTTGAGCATTTTATATTTACCTGTGAAAGCAAAAAAGAAGTGGTTGAAATAATGAATGCTTATGCTCGCGGCGACAAGCCGAAGGGAGCATTCAAGAGGATATAATTATGATAAAAAGAATAATTCTGGCATCATCGTCACCGAGAAGAAAAGAAATACTTTCAATGCTGGGACTGCCGTTTGATGTCGTTTCTCCCGACGCAGATGAGAACATAAAAGAAGCGCTCTCGCCCGAAGAATATGTCTGCACACTGTCGGCAAGGAAAGGCGACGCAGCGATGAAAGAACTTCTAAGAAAAGGCGAAAATCTTGACGACACCTTGATAATTTCGTGTGATACAATTGTATATTATAATGGAATGGTTATAGGAAAGCCGCAGGATGAAATGCAGGCGCGTCTCACGCTCGGAGTGCTTTCCGACTCGTGGCACACGGTCTATTCGGGACTTACTCTGCGGGTGTGCGACGATATGTTTACGGAAAGTTGTGCGACAAATGTCAAATTTGCGGATATAAGCGAAAGGCAGATTTACGACTATGTTGCAAGCGGAGAACCTATGGGGAAAGCGGGCTCGTACGCCATACAGGCGAGAGGGGCTGAGCTTGTCGAAAGAATAGAGGGGGATTTCTTCAATGTAATGGGACTTCCCGTATCGACACTTTCGTCAATGCTGAAAAAATATTTCGGAACGGATGCCCTTGAGCTTTCCGCAAGGCTGAAAGGAACGGAAAAATGAACATTTCAGATAAAAAAGCTCGTGCCGCCAAAATAGTTGAAATTCTTAAAGAAAAATATCCGGAGGCGGAATGTGAGCTTCGTTACGGAGGAGATGCATGGAGACTGCTTGTGCTCGGAAGATTATCTGCACAGTGTACGGACAGGCGTGTGAATATCGTTTCGGAAGAGCTGTTTGAAAAATTTCCGACGGCGCGCGATATGGCGGACGGAGACCTTGCCGAAATAGAGAGAATAGTATATCCTTGCGGGGTTTATCGTGTGAAAGCCAAAAACCTGAAGGATATGTCGAAAATGATATGCGACGATTTCGGCGGCGTTGTTCCGAAAGAGATGAACGAGCTTCTGAAGCTTCCGGGAGTGGGCAGAAAAATAGCCAATCTTATAATAGGTGACGTTTACGGATTGCCAGCTGTGGTTGCGGATACACACTGCATAAGACTTTCAAACAGGCTCGGACTTTGTGACAGCAAGGATCCCGCAAAGGTTGAAAAGCAACTTTCCGAAATTGTTGAGCCGGAGGAGCAGAGCGACTTTTGCCACCGCCTTGTTCTGTTCGGACGCGAGGTGTGCGAGGCAAGAAATCCAAAGTGCGACGTATGCCCGTTTGCGGATATGAAGTGCATAAAATAAACGACATATACGAACGTATAAAATAAAAGAACCTGATAATTGCTTGATTTTACGGAGGATAAGATGATTACACGACCTCTTGCCGACAGAATGAGACCGGAAAGCTTTGCCGATGTTTTCGGCGACGAAAAGCTGTTTTCCGAAAACGGAATTTTCCCGAAGATGATAGAATCGGGACATATTCCGAATATGATATTTTACGGTCCGTCGGGCACGGGAAAAACGACTGCGGCAAACATTCTTTCAAAGGCAGCCGGAAAAACGCTCCGCAAGCTGAATGCAACCTCAGCTTCACTTTCAGATATAAAAGACGTTGTTGCAGATACTTCGTCGCTTTACGGCTCGGACGGGGTGCTTCTGTATCTTGACGAAATACAGTATTTCAATAAAAAACAACAGCAGTCGCTTTTGGAATTTATTGAGGACGGGCGTATAACACTGATCGCTTCGACTACCGAAAACCCGTATTTTTACGTTTATTCGGCTATAATTTCCCGTTCGGCGGTGTTTGAATTCAAGCCGCTTTCGGTGGATGCGCTTTCGCGCGCCGTTGAACGCGCAAGGGTATTCCTTTCGGACGAGAAGGGCAAGGAAATAGTGTGCGATGAAGACGCCGTAAGACTCATGGCTCAGTCTTCGGCGGGAGACGCACGCAGGGCGATAAATCTTTTTGAAAATATAGCTTCCGTATCCGACGGGCACATAACCGCCGAAAACGTGAAGACTTTTCTTCCCGATGTTATGATGAGCGGATTTGACAAGTCGGGCGACGGTCATTACGATTTGCTTTCCGCATATCAGAAATCGATAAGAGGGTCCGATCCGGACGCGGCAGTATTTTATCTTGCAAAGCTGCTCTCCGGTGGAGATCTTCTTTCCGCTTGCAGAAGAATACAGGTTATTGCAAGCGAAGATGTAGGTCTTGCATATCCTATGGCGGCGGCGATAACGCACGCTTGTGTTGAATCCGCGCTCAAGCTCGGGCTTCCCGAAGCGTCGATACCGCTTGCGAACGCAACCGTTATGCTTGCTACGGCACCTAAATCAAACTCTGCGTATCTTGCATACGGCGCGGCAGCGGCGGATGTTGCGGCAGGCAAGGGAAACACACCGCCGAGAACGCTTCAGAACGTTCATTTCGATGGCGAAAATGCCTCACAAAAGGGGCAGAATTATAAATATCCGCACGATTATAAAAACCATTATGTTGTTCAGCAGTATTTGCCGGATGAATTGAAAAACAAAAGATATTACACATTCGGCGAAAATAAAACAGAACAGGCAGCAAAGGCATATTGGGATGCGGTGAAAAACGGCAGAGAAAAATAAAAAAATCCCCGAAAAAAATGATAATTTCTTAAAAAATTCACAAATAATTATTGCAATTCGATACAGATATATTATATAATAAATCGGATATCGGGATTGGAGGCGCGCGATTTTGAAGAAAATAGACATATATACCGACGGCGCGTGCAGCGGAAATCCGGGTGCGGGAGGCTACGCCTGCATACTTGTGTACGGAAAAAAGGAAAAGGAAATTTCGGGTGGAGCAGCTGACACAACAAACAACCGAATGGAGCTTTCCGCCGTGATAGCAGGACTTTCCGCGCTGAAGGAACCGTGCGAGGTCACAATAACGTCCGATTCCAAATACGTCATAGACGCGATCGAAAAAGGCTGGGTATACGGCTGGAGAGATCGCGGCTGGATAAAAAGCGACAAAAAGCCTGCACTCAACGTAGACCTTTGGGAACAGCTTCTGGCGCTGCTTGAAAAGCATACCGTCAGATTCGTGTGGATAAAAGGTCACGCAGGGCACGAATACAATGAACGATGCGACAGGCTGGCTGTAGCCGAAAGTGAAAAATATAAAAAATAAACAAAAAGGACAGGGTGAATACAGTGGAAAAAAGATTCGTTTATGCCGATAACGCGGCTACGACGGCTCCCTCCGAGGAGGTAATAAAGGCAATGATGCCGTGTCTTGAAGCCGATTGGGGAAACCCTTCGAGCCTGCATGACAAGGGTCAGCGCGCAAAGGAAATACTCGAGGACGCAAGGGCGAGAATCGCCGCTTGTCTCGGCGCGCTTCCTTCGGAAATATATTTTACTTCCTGCGGTACCGAGTCCGATAACTGGGCAATACGCGGAGCGGCTTACGCAAACATCAAAAAAGGCAAGCACATAATAACGTCAAAGGTTGAACATCACGCGGTGCTTTATACTTGTGAAAAGCTTGAAAAAGAAGGATTTGAGGTTACTTACCTCGACGTTGATTCGGACGGAAGAGTTTCTCCTCAGGATGTGGAGAAGGCTATCCGACCCGATACCACTCTTGTTGCGATAATGTATGCAAACAACGAAATAGGTACGATAATGCCTATTCCGGAGATCGCAAATATCTGCCACGAAAAAGGAGTTCTTTGCTTTACGGACGCCGTTCAGGCGGTCGGCAACGTGCCGATAAACGTTCACGAACTCGGCGTTGATATGATGTCATCCTCCGGTCATAAGCTCCACGCCCCGAAGGGAATCGGTCTGCTTTATATAAGACGCGGAGTGAGAATACCGAACCTTATAGAGGGCGGCGGTCAGGAGTTCGGAAAGCGTTCGGGAACCGAGAATGTTCCGTATATAGTCGCCTTTGCAAAGGCGCTTGAAATCGCAACGTCGAAAATAGACAAGCTTGATCTTGTTGCAAAAAAACGCGACAGACTTATAAATGAAATACTTGAAAAAATACCTTATTCGCGTCTCAACGGTCCGAGAGAGGGAAGGCTTCCCGGCAACGTAAACGTTTCGTTTGAGTTCATTGAGGGCGAAAGCCTTATGCTTCTTCTGAACGAAGAGGGGATATGCGCGTCCACTGGCTCTGCCTGCTCGTCACGGTCGCTCGAGCCTTCGCACGTTCTGCTTGCTATAGGACTTCCTCACGAACAGGCTCACGGATCGCTTCGTCTTTCTATAACTCACGAAACGACTGACGAGGATATAGATTATATCCTTGAAAAGCTGCCTCCTGTTGTTCAGAGGTTGCGCGATATGAGCCCTATTTACAACGTACAAGTTTAATTGAAAGGAAAAAATATGTATGCTTTACAGTGAAAAAGTAATGGATCATTTCACTCATCCGAGAAACGTGGGTGAAATTCCCGATGCAGACGGTGTCGGAGAAGTTGGAAATGCTGTTTGCGGCGATATAATGAAGATGTATCTTAAGGTCAAGGACGGAATAATCGTTGACGCTAAATTCAAAACCTTTGGCTGCGGCTCGGCTATCGCAACGTCCAGCATGGCTACCGAAATGATTAAGGGACACAGCATAGACGAAGCGCTTACGCTTACAAACAAGGCGGTTGTTGAAGCTCTCGGAGGACTTCCTCCGGCAAAAATACATTGCTCCGTTCTTGCTGAAGAAGCAGTTAAGGCGGCTATTGCCGACTATTATAAACGCCAGGGAATTGAAAAAGAAATTCCCGGTGCGTGCGACGGATGCTGCGGCTCATGTTGCCATGCGGAAGAGCACGGACACTTCCACAAAGAGGAAGGGTAATAATGAATCGTCGCGTGCTTTTGGGCATGAGCGGCGGACTTGATTCAAGCTATTCCGCGCTTGTGCTGAAAAACGAAGGCTATGAAGTTTTCGGAACAACGCTCATTATGCACGAATTTACCGACACAACCGGCGCACGTGAGTGCGCCGATTCGCTTT
>FR898236.1:60510-62961 GCA_000437375.1 Eubacterium sp. CAG:841 | reverse complement strand
CGTGAGTGCGCCGATTCGCTTTCGGTGCCTTTTTCCGTGCTTGATCTGAGGGACGAATTCGATAAAAAGGTAAAAACATATTTTGCGGACGAATACGCTTGCGGCAGAACACCGAATCCTTGCGTTGTCTGCAACAGAAACGTTAAATTCGCGGGGCTTGTAAGCGAAGCGGACAGTCTCGGTTGCGATTTTGTGGCAACGGGGCATTATGCGGGAATAAGGAACGAAAACGGCAGATATTTCGTTGTAAGAGGTCTTGATCCGAAAAAAGATCAGAGCTATATGCTTTGGAGTCTTTCCCAGGACCAGCTGAAACGAATAATTTTTCCGCTTGAAAAACGAATGAAGACCGATGTTCGCAAAGACGCGCGCGATGCGGGACTTTCTTCGGCTGATATAGCCGAAAGCGAGGATGTGTGCTTCCTTCCGGATGAGGAAGCGACTGACTTCGTGCACCGTATGAAAGGCAATCTGCCGGAGGGCGATTTTGTTGACGTAAGCGGCAAAGTCATAGGCAGGCACAAGGGCATTGCTTCTTATACCATAGGTCAGCGCAGAGGACTCGGTATTTCCGCGGGGAAGAGAATATTTGTAACGGATATAGATCCTGTGAAAAACGTTGTTACGGTGGGTGACGATGCGGATCTTTATAAGAGTGACATAACCGTTCGCGGGCTTAATTTTCAGAAACTTGCCCCGACAGAAAACGGTGAGTTCCGATTTGATGTAAAGGTTCGTTATGCGGCTCCTGCCGCGGGTGCTTTTGTGAAAATCGAAGGAGATACGGCAAAAGTGCATTTCGATACACCTGTCAGAGCGGCAGCGCCGGGACAATCGGCTGTTTTCTATGACGGAGACGCAATAGCTTTTGGCGGGGTGATAGAACGTGAAATGCGGCAGTGACACGAAGATTGCAACGCGTTGGGCTAAAATGGAAAACAAGCGATTTTCTAATGAAACATTGTCAAATTAATTGATAATATTAGAAAAATTAATAAAAAACCGACAAATGCGATATTTGTCGTAAAGAAATTTGTCAATTGTAACAAAAGATAAAAAAAGTCCACCCGATTTTGTGAATTAAGCACAAACGGCGTGAGGCTTTTTTATTTTATTCGCTTAAAAAATGTGTTAAATATAATTTACCATTGATTCGAAAACAGATGATAAAGTCCGAAAAACACAGGCAATTACAACGTTCTTGCGTAATAAATATTTACTTGTCGATATAATGTTTTTATTGTTTCAAAGACGTTGTAAGCAAATGTATAATTGCTTTGTTTCTACACCGGATGCGACGCTTTCAAAAATTACACAAAAACGGGAAAAACAAACGCAAAATCTGAAAAATATCGCGCCTCGCGCGAAATTTGACAATTGACTTTATATGAATATTTATGATATTATTTGTGTATAAAAATTTTCCGTCCCGTGTCGTGAAGCAGGCGGCAGGGACGGTTTGCATTTTTTAATCCGCAGGAGGAAATTCAAGTGAGAAAGAAATTCTTTGCAAGAATTGTCGCGGCGGTACTTTCAATGTTTATTCTTTTATCGGCGGCTATGGTTGTGTTTGCCGCAGAGCCGATAGTTTCCACGTCGGATGACGGCGAGGATTACGTTAAAGAAACGCTTGAAATACTTAGCGACATCAAATGGGCCGAGTACAGGGAAAAGTACGCGTCGGCGCCGTTTTACCGCGGTGATCCGATAACGGTACGAGCAACCGACTACACGGACCATCAGACAGGAACAAACGAGAGCAGCACGGTCAAGTTCGGCGTTATAGACGAGCTTGACGGTGAAAAGAACGTGTTGCAGACGACAGACTCAGGCTCTGTAACATGGACTTTCGATGTTCCCGAAACAGGACTTTATGCCATAGAGTTCGGATATTATCCGACAAGCGCCAAAGCTACAAGCATTGAGCGTACTCTCCGCATAAACGGCAAAGTTCCGATGAATGAAGTAAGAAACCTTGTCTTTTCAAAGAGATGGACGGACGATTACAAGCGTAATGAAGATGGAACGATTTACTTTGAAGAGGACGGCAACAAAAACGAAAAGCGTCCCACAAAGACTGACGCTCCAGAATGGCTTACTTATTCGGTGTCCGACCCTACGGGTTATTACAACGGCGATTTCTATTTTTATCTTGAAAAAGGCGAAAATACAATAACGCTCGAATCGCAGAAGGAACCGCTTGCGCTCAGCACGGTAACCCTTCGCAAGAGAAATGTTCAGATAAGCTATGCAGATTATCTTGCACAGTGCAAAGCAAAAGGTTATACTTCTGCTCCCGCAGGCTCTAAGATATACATTGAAGCAGAGCATTACACATCTACTTCGGATGGTACTCTTTATGCGATAAGCGACTCCACGTCATCCATAACAAGCCCGCAGCACGCTTGCTATCAGCGTCTTAACACGATAGGCAGCTCGAACTGGAGTTCG
>FR898236.1:48783-60493 GCA_000437375.1 Eubacterium sp. CAG:841 | reverse complement strand
GGAGTTCGGTCGGTCAGTGGTTTGAGTGGACGATAACGGTGGAAGAAGGCAAAGCGGGAATGTACACTATCAATCCCAGATTCCTTCAGAATGCCGTTGCAGGTCTTTTCGTTTCGAGAAGACTGAGAGTGGACGGAAAAATTCCGTTTGAAGAGGCTAACAACCTTGAATTCAACTACGATAAAAACTGGCAGATAGGTCCGCTTTCGGACGGAACGAATGAATTCCAGATATACCTCTCCGAAGGCGAGCATACTTTCTCGCTTGAGGTTACTCTCGGACACTTCGGCGAAATTTATTCCGAAGTAAGCAACTGCCTTACAAGAATCAATGCGATCTACCTCAAGATACTTCAGATAACGGGTACAAGCCCCGACTCTTATATGGACTACAGCTTCTACAACCGTATTCCAAATGAGATCGCTGAGATGAAAACACTTGCCGAAAGACTTACGGCTCTTTCAGAAGAGTTCAGGAAGATAAATAAGGATAAGGCAAGTTCAAACTCCGCAACGCTTCTCAACGTTGCGCAGATACTTGAAAAAATGAACCGCGACAGTGAAGGTCAGATCGCAAAGAACTTCACGGCACTTAAAAATAATATAGGTTCTCTCGGCACATGGCTCAACAACATAACAGAGCAGTCTCTCACAATAGACTACTTCATCATTCAGCCCGCCGAAGATAAACTTCCGAAAGCAAACGGAAACTTCTTTCAGGAGTTTGCTTTTGAAGTAAAAGCTTTTGTCTACAGTTTTATATATAACGGTTATTCTTTCGCTTCCTCATCGGAAGGGCACGACGTTGTATCCGTAAGCGTATGGACAACGGTATCGCGCGAATATGCGCAGATAATCCGCGACCTTATAGACGAGGACTTCGGAAACAGCTATCCTTATATATCTGTAAACCTTAAACTTGTTGCGGGCGGAACGCTTCTTCCGGCAACGCTTGCAGGCGTTGGCCCCGACGTTATGATGGGTGAAGGTCAGACGACCGTTATCGACTATGCGGTTCGTGGAGCGCTTCTCGATGTAAGCCAATATGACGGCTTTGAAGAGTTGAAGTCGCGCTTCAGCGAAGCGTCGATGACTCCTCTTACCGTAGCGCTCGACTCGACCGACGGTCAGGTTGCGGTTTACGGTATACCGCAGGCGCAGTCATTCAACGTAATGTTCTACCGTAAGGACATTCTTGCGGAGCTCGGAGTTTCGATTCCCGAGACGTGGACTGAATTCAAGTCTATGGTTCCGAAGCTTCAGTCCAAGAACTACATGGTAGGTATGGGTACTTCGGGATCTGCAACAACAACGTTCTATATGTTCATGTATCAGAACGGCGGATCGCTTTATACCAACGGCGGACGTTCGATATCGTTCGGAACGGATGAATCGCTCAGAGCATTCGACCAGATGTGCAAGTTCTACACTCAGTACCGTTTCCCGATAACGTACGATGCGGCAAACCGTTTCCGTACAGGTGAAATGCCGGTACTTGTAGCGGACTATATTTCGTTCTACAATCAGTTTACGATATACGCTACAGAGCTTAAAGGACTTTGGGGCTTTACGCTTCTTCCCGGCGTTGAACGTGCTGACGGCACAGTAAATCATGCCACGCCTTCTTCCGTAAGTGCGATGGTGCTTATGAAGGACGCAAAGGAACGCGGCACGGATGAAGCTGGCTTCTGCTTTATGGAATGGTGGATGAGAGACAACATCCAGAGCCGTTACGCAAACGAACTCATTGCGCTTCTCGGCCCCGCAGGTAAATATGCTACGGCAAACGTAAACGCTTTTGACCAGATGTCATGGACGGCATCCGAAGTAAAAGAGCTCAAACGTATTATTCCCAATCTTTACTGCGTAAACGAAATGCCCGGAAGCTATATTATTTCACGTTATGTAGGATTTGCATTCCTTGCTGTTTACAACAACGATGCAGATCCCGCTGAATCCATTATGAGCTATATCAACACGATAAACAGCGAAATGGACAGAAAGAGAGAAGAGCTTTCAAGACAGTTTTACATCCCCGAAAAATCATCCGATGGCGACGGAAAAGATGATTAAGCAAAAAAACGTCAAATCCAAACTACAAGAAAAGGAGAAAACCGGAATATGTCTGACAATTCCAAAACGCCCGTAAAAGCCGTGCGCAGACCCGTATCTCGTAAGGATATGACGAAATTGCAGTGGACATGGAAAGAAATAAAGCGTAACTATTACGCTTATATCATGGCGCTGCCTTACTTCCTTATATTCTTTACGTTTACCGTCGGCCCAGTTATCCTTTCGATATATTACAGCTTTACGGTGTTCAATCTTATTGAAGACGCAAAATTCGTCTTTATCGAAAACTATCTTCGTCTGCTTTTTGACGACGATATATTCCTTGAAGCTATTCAGAACACGCTCATATTCGCGATAATCACGGGACCTGTTTCATACTTCCTTTCGCTTATTACAGCGTGGTTCATAAACGAGCTGCCTCCGAAGGTAAGAGCTGTAGTAACTCTTATCTTCTACGCACCCTCGATCTCCGGCGGTGTATACCTTATATGGAAGGTTGCATTCGACGGCGACTCCTACGGTTATGTTAACTACCTGCTTCTGCGTTACGGCATAGAAACAACGCCTATTCAGTTCTTCCAGAACGAAAAATACGTTATGCCGCTTTGTATAATCGTTGCATTGTGGACTTCGCTCGGAACTGCGTTCCTCGCATTCATCGGCGGTCTTCAGACGATAGATAAGGCTCAGTACGAAGCCGGCGCGGTGGACGGAGTCCGTAACCGCTGGCAGGAGTTCTGGTACATCACACTTCCGAATATGAAGCAGCAGCTCTTGTTCGGTGCGGTAATGTCGATAACGCAGTCCTTCGGATTCGGTGATATAGTTACGGCGCTTGCAGGTTTCCCCAGCGTAAACTACTGCGCATGGACGATAGTTCACCACCTTCAGGACTACGGCGGTCAGCGATATGAGGTCGGTTACGCCTCCGCAATAGCGACCATACTGTTTATAATAATGATAGGATGTAACCTCCTTGTAAACAAAGTACTTTCGAAAGTGGGGCAGTGATATGGCAAAGTTAAGAACAAGAAACCATAAAGTTGTCCTCAGCCGTTCGGCGGGCGGCGACGTCGGTATAAGTATCTTCCTTATTATATTCGGTCTCTTTATGTTCATACCGATGTACTACGTTGTTATTCAGTCACTTAAGCCTATGGACGAACTCTGGACATATCCTCCGAAGTTCTACGTTGTAAAGCCTGTGCTTACAAACTTTACGGATATGTTCAAGGCGATGTCAAACTCATGGGTACCTTTCTCAAGATATATCTTCAATACAATACTTATTTCCGTAGCCGGAACGTTCGGAAACCTTTTCTGCGGTTCGCTTGCGGCATACGTTGTATCTAAGATCAAGTTTCCGGGCAGATCGCTTCTGTTCAAGCTTGTAAGACTTTCGCTTATGTTCCACCCGACGGTTGCGAGCGTTGTAAACTATATCACTATGAGCCGACTCGGCTGGGTTGACACATATCTTGCAATCATCATTCCCGCATGGGGATCTACGCTCGGAATGTTCCTTATGAAGCAGTTCATGGAGGGCGGTATTTCGGACGCAGTACTTGAATCGGCACGACTCGACGGCTCTTCGGAGCTTCGCACATATTGGACGATAGCCATGCCGATGGTTAAGCCCGGTTGGCTGACACTTATAGTGTACTCGTTCAAGGATCTGTGGAATATGGGTTCGTCAACATACATTATGAGCGAACAGCTCAAGACCTTCAACTACGCAGTACAGCAGATAGTATCGGGCGGTGTTGCGCGTGCCGGCGTAGGCTGTGCCGCAACGGTAGTAATGATGCTCGTTCCTATCATGGTATTCGTATTCAGCCAGAGTCAGATCGTTGAAACGATGTCGACTGCAGGTATGAAAGACTAACGAAAGAGAGGATATATATAATGAAGAAAATTATAAGAATTTTATCCCTCGTGTTCGTTATTACAATGCTTGTATCCACAGTTGTGGCAGTATCGGCAGCGGCTACGCCGTACAAAACCTATACCTACACAATGGATATGGTTGCGGTTGAGTCTCCGGCGGCATACGTTCCGGACAGAGTGATAGACAACTACGCCATGAATATGGAAAAGGCACTGAACGGTGCAACGGACCTTTTCGTGGCTCCCGACGGCAGACTTTTCATTGCCGATAAGGGAAACAACAGAGTGGTTATTCTGGATAGCGACGCTCAGTACATCACGGAAATAACCGACTTTGTAAACGAGCACGGCGTTCCCGACAAGCTTTCCGCTTGCGAGGGCGTGTTCGTGAATACAAAGAACATCTACGTTTGCGATACAAAGAACGCAAGAATAGTAGTGTTCGACCTTGAAGGAAACTTCGATCACATCATATACGCTCCCGAAGCAGACGTTATGGGTTCGGATACGCTCTTCCGCCCCGTTGCGGTTGCGGTAGATACTTCGGGCAGAATGTATATCGTTTCAAAATCAACGTACAGCGGTATATTTGCCATCAACGCAGACGGAACTTTTCAAGGCTTCGTAGGCGTGCAGAAGGCAGCGGTTCCGCTTTCGGTACGAATCAGAAGAATGATTTTCCCGAATTCCGTTACGGAAACATATAACTCCGTTGAGTTCAACAACATTTCAATAGACAGCGACGACTTCATCTGGGTAACGACGTTCGGTGCAACACAGTCATCCGATTCAGATACAACCCTTGAAGATGCGATCAAATCCAACAATGAAGACTATGCTATGGTAAAGCGTCTTAACGCAGCAGGCGAGGATATCATGGTAAGAGCCGGATTCTTTATGCCGGTAGGCGAAATTGCGTTCGTATCTTCTTCAAGCAAGAGCTCTACGGCAGCAGTCAAAGGTCCGTCCAAGATCGTCGACGTTGCTCTCGGTGCAAACGGCGTCTGGTCGATAATAGACAGAGACCGTTCGAAAATATACACATATGATAGTCGTGGGCAGCTTCTTTACGCTTTCGGCGATATAGGCACTCAGCTCGGTAACCTTAAAACTCCTTCGTCTATCGTCTATGTAGGCTCAGATCTTTATGTTCTTGACGCCGGTCTTAACTCCATTACCGTTTACAAACGTACAGAGTACGGCGACCTGATTGACGAAGCTATCCGCAGCAACAACAATCGTGACTATGACACAGCTCTTGAAAAGTGGAAAGAAATACTCCAGAGAAACAACAACTTTGATTCCGCTTATGTAGGTATCGGTCAGAACCTTTACCTTCAGGGCGAGTACAAAGAAGCTATGACTTACTTCAAGGCGGCAACCGATACGACGGACTACTCAAACTGCTTCAAGATGCTTCGTAAGGCATGGATAGAGAAGTACTTTCTTGTAGTTCTTCTTATCATAGGAGTTGTTATCTTCCTGCTTGCAAAGGCGTTCGGCGCGATAAAGAAGAAGAACGACGCGGGAATAACGAAGACGGAAAAGCGCACCTTCTGGGAAGAAGTGCTGTTTGCATTCCACCTTATACTCCACCCGTTTGACGGATTCTGGGATCTTAAGCACGAAAAGCGCGGATCTGTTCGCGGGGCTATATTCCACGTCGGGCTTGCCTGCTTAACCGTAATATACAACGGCGTAGGTATGGCTTATATCTTCAATCCGACATCGGTATACAACGGCAATGCGTTCAGCATGCTTTATCAGATAGCTACGGTGGTTGTTCCGCTTGCGCTCTGGTGCATTGCAAACTGGTGCGTAACCACATTGTTTGACGGCGAAGGCTCGCTTAAGGATATATTCATAGCAACATCGTATTCGCTGCTTCCTTTGTCGCTTACAATGATACCGACAACGCTTCTTTCAAACATTGCGGTTGAAGGCGAAGCTTCGATTATAACCCTTGTAAACACATTGGGCTTCATTTGGGTAGGACTTCTTATCTTCTTCGGAACGATGATGACTCACGGCTACTCAATGGGCAAAAATATACTTGCAACATTCGGCACTATACTCGGCATGGTATTCATTATGTTTATAGCAATGCTGTTCTTCAACCTTCTCAGAAGAATGGTAAGCTTTATAACGGATATCATAATAGAGCTTTCATATCGAATGCAGTAGAAGGGAGGAACTAACATGAAAATGAAAAGAATAGCGGCGCTTTTTCTTGCCGCACTGATGATAATACCTGTTTTCTGTGTTTCCGCCCGTGCAGCAGACGAAGTGGATATTGAAAATTATTACTCTAAGGAATATACATCTCAGCAGGCAAAAGTAGATACCATGGAGCTGATGTATAAGAGCGAGGGGTACGGCTACGCTATGTATTTTGACAGAAAATCGGGCGAGTTCGCACTTCAGAACCTTAAAACCGGAGAATATACGTTCTCAAACCCCTATGATGTTGCGGTGAACACCAAGACAAACGAAACTCACCGTCAGGCAATAATGTCTCAGGTAATAGTATCCTATACGGATGTTGAGACAAAGACAACAAGCGTGCTTAACTCCTTCAAGGATGCGGCAATGAACGGAAATCAGATCACGTTCAAAACGCTTACAAACGGTGTTCGTGTTGAGTACGCCATAGGTACTGTTGAATCAAAGCGTCTTATTCCGAGACAGATCGAAAAGAGCCGCTTTGAAGAAAAGATTTACAATGTTCTCGAAGCTCAGAAACCCAATATGACAAAGGAAGAGAGAGATACGTTCAACGCTTTCTTCATCAACGGGGTAAGAGACGCTCAGGGTAACATTTACAGACTTATAGACCAGACCGATCCCAAAAACGCAGCTCTTGTAAGCATGTGGCGTGATACGGAAACGGGATATAAATGTCTTGCAGCAAACAATGAAATGGTTATATATGTTCTTGCTCAGCAGGACCCTCGTACGATGAAAAGGGTAGAAACGCTTATAAGAAAGTACTGCCCCGATTACACATACGACGAACTTGAATATGACCACGAACTTACAATGTATGAAGGTGAAGAAAAAGAACCGGCACTGTTCCGTCTTGCTGTTGAATACACAATAGACAAGTATGGTCTTTCCGCTTCCATTCCCGCAAAGAGTATCCGTTACAACGAAACGAACTACGCGCTTGAAAGCATCACGCTTCTTCCGTATTTCGGATGTGCCTCCACAAAGACGACGGGCAACATCACAAGAACGGGCGGATATCTCTTCATCCCCGACGGTAGCGGAACGCTTCTCGAATATTACAATGATGACGGCACTGTAAAGACAGGCTCTCAGGGTTCCAAGGTTTACGGTCCAGACTATATGTACGAAAAGCTTGACGAATCAGACGTAAACGATAACAGAGAAAAGTATCGTCTTCCCGTATTCGGTCTTACCCAGTACTACAACGAAACAGTAACGACAAACCGTTCGGGACGTTCTCCCAAAGTAGATACGATAGCGCATAAGAGCGGTTGGCTCGGCGTTATAACCGAAGGCGAATCGTTTGCTTCGCTTGTTGCATACCTCGGAAGCGTGTACGGTTCAAGCGGTGGCGGTAACTGCGAATACAACTATGTTGCGGCAAGCTTCTCAACGAAGCAGTCCGATACGGTTGATCTCGGAAGCTCGTCGCTCGGAAGCAGTTCATCGCTTTCGACGTCGATAGATACAAAATATCTCGGCAACTACACTATAAGATATCTGCTCCTTACGGATCCTGTTGCGGCTGAAAAGAGCAACATTTCAGATTATTATTATCCCTCCTATGTGGGAATGGCTGCTGCTTACAGAGACTATCTGACAAGCACAGGCGAAATGGATAAGCTCACTTCTTCCGAAATGGAAAGTACACTGCCCCTTTACATCAACACTTTCGGATATGTTGAAACATACGAAAAGTTCCTTTCATTCCCCATAAAGAAGAAGAAAGCGCTTACAACGTATGAAGACATTCAGAAAATGTGCGACACGCTCGGAGAGAGCAACATTTCAAATATAAGAATTCTGATGACCTTTACCGGAAACGTTATAACGAAGGTCAAATGGCCGAGCGTTCTCGGCGGCAAGAAGGGTTTGAACAAGCTTCTCCAATATGCAGAGGAAAAAGGCGTGACAATTTATCCCGACTATGACTTTGCAAGCGTTTCGTATCAGGATGCAAACGCAGGCTTCTCGTTCAAGAAGTATGCGGCGCAGACGATGAGCGGACGTTATACGACAATACGCGATTATAACTACATTTATCAGACCGTTTATGAATTCGGCGTAAGAAACGTTGTATCGAGCGGCGCATTTGAAACTCTTTACGCAAAATTCGCAAAGAAGTACCTTAAATACAATATAGGCGCTATCGGCGTTTCATCGCTCGGATCGATACTCACTTCCGACTTCAACGAAGATGCTCCCATAACCCGTGAAGATTCAAAATATTACACGGAAGAGTTGCTGAAACAGATTAAAAAAGATAACGGCAACGTGCTTGTTTCGGGAGGAAACGCATATTCGATTCCTTACGTTACGGACATAGTTGACTTCAGCCTTGACAACAGCGGATATTCGATTTCAAGTGCTTCCGTTCCGTTTGCGGGAATGGTGCTTCACGGTTATGTAAACTATGCAGGCACGCCGATGAATATGGAAGGTGACGTTCAGTATAAGCTTCTCAAATCGCTTGAAAACGGCGCGGCGCTTTACTTCACGCTTTCGTATGAGAACACGGATCTTCTTAAAGACAGCATAGATCTTTCATCGTATTACGCGGTTAATTTCGATCTGTGGCTTCCCAAGGTTATATCGTTCTACAAGATGCTCAACGACGCGATAGGCTCACTTCAGGATGCTACGATAACTTCTCACGAATTCGAGAAGGCTTTCAGAATGGATGAATCTTCATCCGCTATAATGTTCGGAACGTACAACAAACTTTTTGCTGACTGCAAGCAGGCAAGAGTAGAGTATGAAGCTGCTGTTGCAGAGGTTGACAGACTCGTTGCCGACCAGAAAGACCCGACAAGTGCAACCGTTGTTGAAGCAGCAAAGCTTGCGGCATACAACACGGCAAAAACGGCTCTTGATCTTTACGAAAAATCTATGGCAAGACACCTTGTTGATAAGGTCGTTTCCGTAACTTATACGGCTGATTCCGGCAGATCGAAGACGTTCTTTATAAATTACAACAGCTTTGATGTTGTTGTTGAATTTGACAACGGAGTGTTCACGATCCCCGCAACGTCATTTGTTGAAAAAGCAGATGTAAAAGAAACATCGATACCGCTCAAGTCCATTGAAAAGGTTACGGCATACAAGCCTACATCTATAGGACTTAAGTCGTTTGAAACCGCTGAAGCAAATTACAATGCAGCAGTTGCTTCCGGTAATGAGGCTCAGATCAAGCGTGCCAAAGAAACGCTTGAAAACACCGTATCGGCAATGACAACCCAGAACAACGTTCTGAAAGTTACAGGCTCGGACGGAAAGGTAATATATATCAACACAACAACGGACAAAATAATAGCTAAGTCGGGCGACTCACAGTACATTGTGATAGCCGGACAAAGTTACGTTTGTCCGGAGCAGTGAAAGGAGGATTGACCTGATATGGATAAAACACAAGGCGAAAGCAAATTTTTAGCTTTCATAAAGAAGTTGGTGCCAAAGAAGGCGGTCTCTCTTACTGCTAAAAAAGCGCGTATGGGCTGGCTTTTTGTTCTTCCGTTTGTAATAGGTCTTTTGGTCTTTTACATCGGAGTTATTGCTGAATCAATAGGTTACAGCTTTGCAACATACGCAAAAATTCCCGCATCGCGCGGCGGTGGTTATTCGCTTTCGTGGGCGGGAATGGAAAACTACAAAAATGTTCTTACCAAAACGGTTGACACAAAAACAGGTGAAACCTTCCTTGAAATGATGTTTACCGGTTTCGGAAAACAGATTGTTGAAGTTGTTGCAATTATAATGCTTTCACTTTTTATCGCCATTCTTCTTAATCAGAAGATGGTGGGAAGAGCGGCATTCCGTGCTATATTCTTCGTTCCGGTTGTTGTCGGCGCGGGAATTATAGCAAAGATAGACTATGACAACGCACTCCTCAAAAGCATGAGCAGCATGGAGTCTATTGATATGGGCAGCGTAGGCGGAGGAGGAATGGGTGACCTTGTCGACGCCATGGATATCACGGCGCTGTTTGAAAACCTGGGCATAGGAACGTCGCTTGTAAAATGGGTAACGGATCTTATATCGAACATTTACGATATAGTAAACCGTTCCGGTGTTCAGATGCTTATCTTCCTTGCGGGTCTTCAGTCCATCTCGCCTTCGATTTACGAATCGTGCCAGATGGAAGGCGCGTCCTCATGGGAAATTTTCTGGAAGATAACTCTTCCGATGATAAGCCCGATCATTCTTGCAAACTCCGTATATACGGTAATCGACTCGTTCACATCAGAGAGCAACGAAGTAATGTCGTATATTCTCAACATGGCGGATACGACGACCGTAAACGGTCAGCAAGCGGCGGCGGCTTGGGCATACTTTGCACTTGTTATTATAACGCTTATACTGGTAGCGCTTATCTCCAGAAAGATAGTCTTCTACCAACGCCGTAATGACTGAGAAGGGAGGAGAAGATAATTATGAATAACAATTCAAGCGCACCGCGCATAATGAAAGAAAGCAAAAACAAAATAAAAGTCGAATTTGACAGAACGCCGCTTCGCGAGCGTATGAAAGCAAAATATCTCAACGCTTATTTCTACAAGAAGATACTTGTTGCGATATTCAGATTCGTGCTTTTGCTTGGTATTTCATACATCATTCTTTTCCCGTTTTTCTCTAAGATATCAACTTCGTTTATGAGCCCTAAGGACTTTATTCAGAGCGACGTTAAGCTGATACCGAAATACCCCACAACGGATACATGGAAATATCTTATAACCGAGAACCACTACTTCAAAGCGCTTCTTAATACATTCCTTCTTTCGCTTTCAAATGCTCTTATACAGACATTTATCTGCGCAATGATAGGTTACGGATTTGCGAAGTTCAAGTTCAAGGGAAATAAGATACTGTTCCTGCTTGTTGTACTTACGATGATAGTTCCTCACCAGATACTCGGTTCTTCGTTTACGATGCACTTTATGTATCCTTCGATATTCGGAATCGATATATCCGGAATATGTAACGCTCTCGGACTTACACAGGGACTTTACAATACCTATGTTCCGATATACTTCCTCTCTCTTACGGGACTTGCGTTCAAGAACGGTCTGTTTATATTCATTATGAGACAGTTCTATCGCGGCGTTCCAGATGAGCTTGAGGAATCATCCTATGTTGACGGCTACGGCGTTTTCAAGACGTTTATAAAGATAATCCTTCCGCTTTCCGTGCCGATGCTCATCACGGTGTTCATACTGTCATTCTCATGGCAGTGGACGGATATCTTCTATACAAATACGTTCCTTAACTCCGCAGAACATACGCTTCTCACGTCTAACTCCTTCTGGCAGACGATTCCCGCCTCGCTCGAAGAAATCAGCACGCAGGCAGGCGCAAATGTTGACAGCTTTACAATTGCTATAAAGAACACGGCTGGTATGCTTATCATACTTCCGCTTATAATAATGTATCTGTTCTGTCAGAGATATCTCATTCAGGGTATCGAACATTCCGGCTTCGGCGGTATGTAATATCAGAACAACAAAAACGGCTTGCCATCGGAAAGC
>FR898236.1:21271-48763 GCA_000437375.1 Eubacterium sp. CAG:841 | reverse complement strand
GCAAGCCGTTTTTATATTGATATAAACCAGAAAGAATATTATTCGGAATAAAAAGAACTTATGTTTTTGTCTCCGTAGCGAAGAAGTGAATATATTACCGCTGCGGCGCATATCATCGCAAGAATAACCGTTATGGCGATAGTTGCGGGATCCCACACCGTTTCATATCCTGTTCCGAACGTTGGCACGATGTTCCCACAGAAGTTGAATATAGCGTGAAGAATAATGCACGGATAAATGCTCTTGCAGACGATAAGCACCGTCGCACACATTCCTCCGATAAGGAACGAATATCCGATTTGCATCATAACGGGAACAAGCCCCGCGCCGTCGATAAGATTGAACATGTGAAACAATGCAAACACTGCGGATGAAATGACTGTTGAAAAAAAGATATCTTTTTTAGATTTTTTGTTTTTGCATATCATAAGAAAGAGCGCTCCTCTGAAAGTAAGCTCCTCATATGCTGCAACTGCCAGACAGCTTGCTGCAAGCAGTATTATTTTCTGCACGGATGACGATATGCTCGCAGAACCATTGGCAAGGGCTATTATAGGTAGATTATTTATAACTACGGCAAAGCAGGGAATGAGCAGAAGCGCATTTTTCGGTGTGACGGAAAAAACCTTGAATCCGAGATGCTTTATAAGGAATACAAACGCAACGGCAAGAGCCGTTCTGGTTATAAGCGTTGATATCAGAACATCACAGGCAGTGTTTCCTGTTTTTATGAGCCTTACCGCCGCCATAAGCACAAGCGAGACTATAAGTGAAATAATACATGCTGTTTTATAAGAAAAACTTTTTTTCAAGCTTTTGCCTCCTTATGCCGTTTTGAAACGAAATAAAGCGCTCCGGCGCCTATTACAAGGCAGATTGATATTATCTGAGACGGAGAAAAAACTCCTGTCAGAAGCGTTCCGCGCTCGTCATCGCGGAAGAATTCTATTATAAATCTGAACACCCCGTAGGAGAGCATATAAAGCTCCATTATGTGCTTTTTGCCCTTGAAAAGCAGTATTATTAAAACCGTTGCGAGCGCAAAAAGGAATATCGCTTCAAAAAGTTGTACCGGCACGACCTTATATCCGAGATTGACCATATATATTCCTATGGGAGAATCGGTAGGTTTTCCATAGCAACATCCGCCCATAAGGCAACCTATTCTTCCGAAAGCGTGAGCCGAAGGTATAGCGCACGCGGCGCAGTCGATTACGTCGCGTGTATATTTTTTGCTTTCATATTTTTTGCCGAATATAAAATATACAAAAAGAAACGCCGCCGCTCCCCCTGTGAGCCCGCCGGCAAAGGTGGCTCCGGTTTCGCCGTCAATTATAAATGCGCCGCGATCCTTTATGTTGTATATTGCTTGAAAAAGCACAGAGAAGACAAATCCGGAGACGATAGAACACAGGGCGCAGATAAGCGTAAAATTATATAACTTTGCGTTTATATTCGCTCTGTCGGCACATAATCTGTAGACGATGACTGCTGCTATAATACCAAGCATTATAAATATCGAATACAGGTCTATATCGCCTATTATGTAATACGGATACATATCTTTTCTCCCGATAACGTTTGTTTTGCCAAATGCCCGCATCGCAAAAGCGATGCGGGCATTTTTTGATTGCTATATATGATTTGAAAAATCAGATCAGTTTTCTTTCTTCTTTCCGAGAACTACGCCTGCTCCGATAATTGAAACGATTGCAAGGGCAGCGCCTGCTCCGATAGCTGATTTACAACCGCCGGATGTCTTGCCGGAAGTTGTCGTTGTCTGTCTCGGGGTTGTCTGCTTTGTAGAGCCTTCAACTGTTGCTGTGAAGTTTGCGGAAAGGTTCGCATGCTTGTCGGTTACAGTGACTTTCTGATCTCCGGGTTCGGAGAAGTCGTACTTAACGTCATAGTCTTCAGCCTTGAGAGTAACCGTTGAGCCGTCTCCATAAACGTATGAAACGAGAAGTCCTTCCGTTGAGAATTTATCGTCAACGTTGTAGGAGAGTTTTGCAAGCTTAGTGTCAACTGCAAGGGAAGTAGGCGCTTCAACATTTGCCGTTGTTGTAGCTGTGCAATCGATCTCGTATGTTGTATTGGAGATCTTTACTGTTACTTCAACTTCGCCGGATTTTGTAAAGTCGTAAGTCTTGTCGATAGTAGCATTTATTTTTGCGTCTGCAAGTGATTTCTTTGAACCGTCGCTGTATATGCAAGTGATTCTGAGATCATCGTCAGCGATCTCGCCGCCGTAACGGTAAGTCTTGTCAAGTTTTTCAACTTCGATGCTTGTTACGTTTATAACGTTTGCCGTGAAGCTCGTCTTTGCGCCGTAGAAGTTGATGGTGATAACGTTTCCTTCACCGGGCTTAAGTGCATCATATTCAAGCTTGAAGGAGCCGAGTTCCTTTACTACAGAAGTACCATCGTTGTAGTTTACTTTTATTGTAAGACCTTCGGGAGCAAAAGAGCCACTCTTTATGGTAACCATATCATACGTTGTTGTCTTGGGAGGAGTTTCGATTGCGATATCCTTTATACCCGTAACTTTTACTTTGTACGTAGTCGAAGCGCTTCCGTATTTTATTGTAACAACGGATTCGGCTGCTTCTTCGTTGAAGTTGTAAACAACATTGTAGCTTTCAAGAATTTCTGTTGTGCCGTCGTTGAAAGTAGCCTTTATTTCAAGACCTGTACGGTCGAGAGTTTCGCCTACATAGTAAGAAGTTTTGTCAGCGGGCTTTGTGATTTCAACCTTTGAAACCTTTTCTTCTTTCTTTTCAAGCTCGCTCTTGTAGTTTTCTACATATTCTTTTGTTCCGATAACGATGTAGTCGACGTCCATTTCAGCGCCTTCATAAGCGCCGGTACCGTCTTTTACGTTATAGCCGAACGGGAATAATATAAGATCCTGAAGTTTTCCGCCATACTGAGGAGAAATCGCGCCTGTTTTTGAATCCTTGCAAAGATCATTGTAGTTTGTTGCAGCGTTTGCTTCGGGATAGCTGAAGATGTAGGTTTTCCATTCAGTTGATACAGGTTCGATGTCAATGCTTGCTATCGTTTTCTCCATGAATCTACGACCGCCGCCGCCCCATGCCGTGCAGGTATAGCCGAAAGAGAGTTGATCGGCAGTGCTGTAGTTTCTTATACGGATTTTGACATACTCTGTTCCGCCTTTTACCTCTGAATTGAGGTTTATTGCGCTGCCCGCATCGTCAACGCAGAACGGTATTCCGGGATTTGATGCCGTACTGGTTGTTTTGAGATGAAGAACTTCACCGTTGTCAGTCAAGCTCCATGCAACCTTGTTTTTGAGATAGGTCATAAGGTTTTTCATGTCTGTGGGGATGTAAGCGCCGCAAACATTGAAGTCATCATCTGTAGGGGACATAAAGAGTTCCTTGGGTGACCATGTGCCGTCTTCTTTCTGCTCTGCCCACCAATCGTTGTTTTCTTTTGAGAAATCAAGAAAATCAACGCATGCTATCTTTGAGTTGTTTACGCCGTCAGCATAAACTATGGGACCTGCAAAGGCACCGACGCTTGCAACGGAAAGAATCATAAGAGCGCAGAGAAAAATTGATACGATTTTTTTCATGCCGGATAAATTCCTTTCAAATTTTATTTGTTTGGATTTTGCGGATGCCTGCTAAAAAAACAAGCGATCTTCCACATGCTATATTATATCACTTATTTGCATAAAAAGTCAAGTAAATATATTGTTAACGAAGAATAAATATAGCAAAAATAAATAAAAAGAGCTTCTGCCTTGCCGGCAAAAGCCCAATTGTTTTCTGCTTTGATCATTCGTCGAGCATGGCGATTCTTTTATCATGTCTTCCGCCGAGATAATCTGTGGAAAGAAACTTATCGACAAGCTTCATTGCGGTTTCGTCGTCCGTTACCCTTGCTCCGAGGCAGAGGACGTTTGCATTATTATGCTGACGTGTAAGCTCCACGCAGTTTTCGGCATAACAAAGCGCTGCACGGATGCCTTTGTGACGGTTTGCTGCGATGCTCATTCCTATACCCGTTCCGCAGATAAGAATTCCGCATTCACATTCTCCCGAAAGGATGCTTTCGCAAAGCTTGTTTGCATATACGGGATAATCGACGGAATCTGCCGTGTCTGTTCCGAGATTTACACATTCATAACCCTTTTCGGTAAGATATGCGATAATTTTACCTTTGAGAAGATAGCCGGCGTGGTCGGCGGCGAGAGCAATTTTTTTCATATTGATTCTTTCTCCTTTTTTGCGTTATATTCTCTTTCCGCCTGCGAAGGACGGAGATATGACGGTGAAAGCGCAAAGTCCGTAAAAACGGATTTGTCTTCGGCTTTTGTGTAAACTTCAAATGCGGTCTTTGCGACGGACGCGCCGTTTTGAAGTATAAGTTCTTTCGGCGTGTCGCTTGCTTGCGGGAAAGCTTTTTTTGCTATGTCATAGCCGTCGCCGAAAAAGTATATCGGAAGCGAAAATTCCGAAAGCTCGGCGGCAAGCTTCTCCGCCGAAACGAGTCTGTCCTCGCAGAGACGTTCTCTGCGGTCGTCGTCACAGAGGAAAATTGCATTATAAAGTTGATTCCTGCGGGCGTCCATAACAGGGCAGGCGATAAATCTGCCGCCGATACCGTCGGCATTTCGTGATAATGCCTCAAGTGATGAAACGCCGATGCAGGGAATATTTCTTCCGAACGCAAGCCCTTTTATGAGCGAAACGCCTATCCTTACGCCGGTAAATGAACCGGGACCCGCCGACACTGCAAATATGTCTATATCGGAAATTGATAGCTTTGCTTTTTCAAGTAATCTGTCGATTTCGGGAAGCATTGTTTCGCTGTGGGTAAATCCGCCTGTGACGGCGAAACTGCAAATTACATTGCCGTTATCGCATATAGCGCCCGCGGCTGTCTTTGCCGTTGTATCTATTGCAAGAATTTTCATTTTGTCACCTGCTTATAACTATTTCGCGATCCGTTTCACCGTTTTTGGTTATAGACACCGCATAGCAGTTTTCGGGGAGAAACTCTTCGATTTTTTCGCTCCATTCGACAGCGCATATGCCGCCTGCGTCGAGATAATCGAAAAATCCTGTGCTGTAAAGCGATTCTTCACCGTCTATACGGTACATATCAAAGTGGTAAAGCGGTATTTTTCCGCGATATGAATTGACTATAGTGTAAGTCGGACTTTGCACTCTTGTGCCGGGGCAGAGAAGCTTTGCCATTCCTCGCACGAATGCTGTCTTTCCTGCGCCGAGATCGCCTTTCATTGCGATACAGTCGCCCGGAGCAAGCTTTTTTGCAAATTCAAAACCGACATTCTCTGTCTCTTCGGCGGACGAGGTTTTTATCTTCAATAAAATTTCCATTTCAGCCTTTCTTGTGTGACAGTGTTCTTATGCCTTCCGCAAATGCCTCTGCGGCGGCATCTATATCGTCTTTTGACGTTCCGATTCCGAAGCTGAGACGAAGGGTAGAGTCTATATCATCGTCCGAAAGTCCGAAACTTTCAAGAACGTGACTTTTTGATTTGGTATTTGACGAGCATGCCGATCCGCTTGAAACGAATACTCCGCGCGACGAAAGAAAATGCAGCATGGTTTCGCTTCTCACTCCGTGCGCTGTTACGCTGAGAATGTGGTGAGCCACACGCTCGGTTTTCGGAATGTTCAGCTTTATGCCGATGCCATCAAGCTCAGAAAAACGCGATAAGGCATAACTGTAAAGCTCGTCAAAATGCGTGCAAATATCGGTTTGATTTCTTCCGAAATATTCAACTGCTGCGGAAAACCCCGCTATTCCGAGTACATTTTCCGTGCCGGAACGAAGTCCGTGCTCCTGACCTCCGCCGAATATTACAGGAATGACGGCTTTTCGCTTTATTATGTCCTCGCTTGCAAAAAGCGCTCCCGCACCTTTGGGACCGCCTATTTTATGTGCGCTTACGGTAACTATATCGGCTGAGGAAAAGAGTGATTTCGGGAGTCTCATATATCCCTGAACCGCATCGCAGTGAACGACAGCTTCCGGATTTACACGGCGAGCCATAGCGGCAATTTTTGCAATGTCGTTTACGGCACCCGTCTCGTTGTTTACGAGCATCGCCGATACAAGAATCGTATCGGAGGAAAGCTCGAGCTTGTATTTTTCCATGTCCCATACGCCTTCGGGCGAGGGAATGAATACGACGTTAAAGCCGAGACTTTTAAGTCTGTTTGCAGATTGAAGAACAGACGAATGTTCTGTTGCTCCGACGATTATTTTTTTGCCTGCGTTACGCGGCTTTGCTGTCGCCGTGCCGATTATGGCAAGATTGTTTGCTTCGGTTCCGCCGGAAGTGAAAATAAGCTGTTCCGGTTTTCCGCGCTTTCCTGCCGCAAGAAATGTTGAAAGTATGTTCTTTCGCGCCGCATCGACGATTTCCTGTGCTTTTACGCCTATAGCGTGCAGACTTGACGGGTTCCCGAAATTTTCGTCCATTACGGAAAGCATTGCCGCGCGGGCATTTTCGCACAGCGGCGTTGTTGCGCTGTTGTCAAGATAGTGAGTCATTTTTTATATCTCCGTTAAAATGGGCAGAGATCATCTGCCCGTTTTTTATGCAAAAATAAAGTTTTCGGTTATTTTTTCAACGTCGTCCGTGTGACTTGCAAAATTTTCAGCCGTCGCGGTGTAGGTGAAAACGTATATTTTGTTTGCTCTCGGCGCGAGCACCTGCATTATTTTGTAATCCGTACCGTCAACCGAAACCGTGTAGATGTATTTGCAGGCGTAGGTATTTTCGCCGAGCGACTGTCCGCTTGTGTACTGTTCTTCAAGCTTAACTCCCGAAAGCGTTTGCGAGAGAGAGTAGAAGTAATAGTCTTCAAAGAATTTTGATACGCCTGCGTAAGTTACGTCGTTATACTTTATTACATAGCCTGCATCGTTGTCGCTTGAAGCTATGCCTTGCGTTGTAAGCACCTGAACGGAAATGTTGCTTTTATCAAGCGTTTGAGCGCTGACAAAGCCGGTGGCAACGTCGGGTGTCCAATTTTCCGGAACGAAGAGACGAAAATCCGTATATTCGGAGACGACCTCCGTCATGCCGCTTGGCACGCCGTTTTTGTCCTTGCAGGACGTGAGTGCGAGTATGCATATAACAACGGCGAGAAAAATCGCCGCAATCTTAAATTTTTTCATTTTCAAGCTCCGTAAGTAAATATTATATTTATTATAACAAAGTTAATGGCTTTTGTCAATCGCGGACGAAAGTGTTTATGATTTTTTCAAAAAAGCCGGATCAAAACAAAAACCCCACCGTCGGTGGGGTTTTGCCGTATCATTTTTGGAATGTAAATTATTTGCCTTCCTTCATTGCCGCATAGCATTCGCTGCAGTAAACAGGTCTGTCGCTTGTGGGCTCGAAAGGAATCTTAGCTTCTTTTCCGCAGTTTGCGCAGATTGCAGTGTGCATTTCTCTCTGGGGTTTGCCTGCATTCTTCTTTGCGTTGCGGCAGCTCTTACATCTCTGGGGCTCGTTCTGGAAACCCTTTTCAGCATAGAATTCCTGCTCGCCGGCTGTGAATACGAATTCAGCTCCACAATCCTTGCAAACCAATGTTTTGTCCTGATACATTTGTTCTACCTCGCTTTGTTTTGTATGAAAAATATTTTGCCCTAAGACGGATTCAGACCGACACCTTTGGAATTCTGATTAACTAAATTACAACGCTCTGCCATTAAGCTATTCGGGCATATGAAAAATGAAAACAAAACAAGAAAGTTTTATTTTGGGATATATAATTGATATGTTTTCCCGCTGTGCGGTATTGAAAAAATGTTATAAAAGCTTTCTTAATTTCGCTTTGATTCGCTGCATCGCGTTGTCAATTGATTTTTTCGGTTTTCCGAGTGCCGCCGCTATATCATCATACGAAGCGGACGCAAGGTAAAGATCAAACACGGAACGTTCGAGCTCCGTAAGGGAAAGGGAGATGCGTCTTTCCAGATCGGAAAGGGATTCTTTGCTGATTATAAGCTTTTCGGGGGTTATGTCGCTTTTTCCTTCAAGTCCTGTCTGCGGAGCATCAAGCGATTCGGTCTTAATACTTTTTCCGCCAACCGTGCGAAGGTAAGATATTATTCTGTTCTTTATACAGATTTTTGCGTAAAGTCCGAATGAGACGCCGCGTTCTGGATTGAACGCAAGCGCTGCGTCATAAAGCGCGATGGCGGCTTCCTGCCGCAGATCTTCAAGTTCGGCACCGGTAAGAGATGTGCCGCTGTATTTTTCCGCTACGGAATTTATAAGGGGTATATACAGCGAGTAAACCGATTCAAACGACAGAGGAACGCCGCTTTTGATATCGTTTATAAGCTGCTGCATTTCGGAACTTTGTTGCATATGAGTTTCACAATACTTCTACAAATAAATATTACACTATTATTGTATCAGCATAGGAAGAGATTGTCAAGCGTATTTTGCGTAAAAAATAAAAAATTGACAAAAATAATACGATAATATTTTTCATATTTAATCATTTTCGACAAATGTTTTTGGCTTTTTACATAAAAATGCCCAAAGCACGGAAAAAGGTTCTTGCAAGAAAAGCTTCACAGAAGGCAAAAGCCAGGCATCTGATAATATATAAAGCCGAGTTTGCTTTTCCGAGTTCGCGTTTTGCGGCGGCGACGGTTGCCGCGCACGGCGAATATAACAGCACGAACACACACAAAGCTGCGGCTTCCGGTACGCCAATAAGGGAAGAGAGTCCGGCAGGACACATTACCGAAAGCGAAGAAACGATCGTTTCCTTTGCAAAGAATCCCGAAAGCAGTGCGGAAGCTATACGCCAATCTCCAAGGCCTATCGGTGAAAGAAGCGGCGCGATAAAGCCTCCGGCTTTCGCCATAAGACTTTCGGAGGGTTCGACGGTAAATCGGAAATGCAGATCGAACGAGCAAAGCATATACATTACGGCGCTGCAAAGAAGTACGACCGTACCTGCGCGCGATATAAACGCAAGCAGCTTTGTTTTCATTGCAACGATCAGGTTTTTAATCTGAGGTAAGCGGTATTTCGGAAGCTCGACCGTAAGCGGCGGAGCTGTGCGATCGGGCTTTGATTTTGTGTAAATAAGTGCGCTTATGTAAGCAGTAATCACGCCGAGAAGATAAATAAGAAACGCCGAGATGGCAGGGCGTTTCGGGAAAAACGTTCCTATTATCAGTGTAAAAACAGGGAGACGTGCACTGCAAGGTATAAACGGCAGTGAATATATTACGGTCTTGCGCTCGGAACGTTCAAGCGTTTCGGTCGACATAACGGCGGGGACTGTGCATCCGAAGCCGAGCAGAAACGGAATGAATGCTTTTCCGGAAAGTCCGGCAAAGCGCAGAAGTCCGTCCGAAACGTAGGCGGCTCGTGCCATATAGCCTGTATCTTCAAGCATCTCAAGAATGAAAAACAATGCCGCCGTTTGCGGTAAAAACGAAAGTACCGAGCCTATACCTTTAAGAAGCCCGTCTGCAATAAGTCCGACGAGCGTGGCGGGGATATTTGTATTCCCGAGATGCTCCGATACAATTTCGGAAAGCTTATCGAAAAATGCTACCAAAAGCTCCGAAAGTTGTTTCACCGGACCTGAAAACGTTATGGCGAACATAAGAAAAACTATAATAAAAAACAATGGAATCCCTATGTATTTTTTGCAAATGATTCTGTCAACGCGGTCTGAAAAGCTTTCTTTTTGTGTTTCTCCGTGCGTTACTTCTTTTGCGAGTGCTTCACAGAATGAGTTGCGCTCGCGACCGTTTTGAAAACTATAGTTTATATTTGCGGGCTTTATATTCATTGCCGCCGAAAGAAGTTCGTTTATTCCGCTGTTTTTTGCGGCTGATATTGCAATTACGGGTATTCCGAGCTTTTCGGATAGATTTTTAACATCTATTGTTATTCCGTCGCGAGCGGCTTCATCCATCATATTCAGCGCAAGAATCGTTTTCGGCTGCAGCTCGGCAAGCTCGGTTGCCAGAAACAAGCTTCGGGGAAGATTTGTGGCATCCGCTACGTCTATAACAATATCGGCATTTCCGCTTTTTATAAATTTTTCGGCGGCTTGTTCTTCACCGCCGTACGGCATAAGCGAATATGTTCCGGGAAGATCGGTTATTTCGGCTTTGTGCTTTCCGTACCTCAGCTTTGCGCTTTTTGAAGCAAAAGTAACTCCGGCGCGATTGCCTGTGGCTTCTCCGCTTTTGGTAAGAAGATTGAACAGCGTTGTTTTTCCGCTGTTCGGGTTTCCTGCAAGCGCAATTACGGGCGTTTTCTCCATTTGGCAGGACAGTCCTTTCCGTTTTTAGTATAAATCTATACTTACGGTTGCCGATTTATGCATAAAAAAGATCCGAGCGGGCAGGGCTTTCTTTGCAATATGCAAAGTATTCACCGAGAGAAAACAAAAACAGCACCCCCAAAAGGTGCTGTTTTGTTTTGGCTGGGATATAGGGATTCGAACCCCAACATACAGAGTCAGAGTCTGCTGTGCTACCGTTACACAATATCCCATCGGATGCGTATGATAGTATATCAAGACAGAAAGGATTTGTCAAGATTTTTTCGGAAATTTGTTGATAAAATTTTTTATGAAAGATAAAAATTCGCTCTGTTTCGTGCCGACAGGCACTCCTGTAACGGTAAAAAGCATAAATGCAAGCGACAGAAAACAAAATTTTTATATTTCGCTTGGTATTTTCCCCGGCAGTACAATAACAATATTTATGCGCGGAAAAAACGGCGTGATAATAAAAGCCGGTAAAACAAAGCTTGCGCTTGCCGGAAAAGCGGTGGAAGAGATTATTTGCAATTACGAATAAAAAAGCTCCGCCAAAGCGGAGCTTTTTTTATTCGTAATCAAATCAGCAAACGGCGTACACTGCATATACGCGATTGTCAACTGCTATCAGAATATCAACGTATTTTGTCTCCGGCGAAAGCTCCGAACGGTCGATCGAGTTGAATCCCGCTGAGTCTAAGATATAATATCCGTCAGCGTTCTCAAGGCTTGATAGTTTTATATCCGACTTATAGACTATGGACAGAGTCGAATAATCTTCGGGGAGGATTTCTGAAAATCTTATTGTGCTTAAATATTTTGTAATCGTTTCAAACTCGGAAACCGACGGCAGACTTTCGTACTGCTCGGGAGATATATTTCGAGGGGTATAGCTTCCGTTCATAAACGCATTGTTGGCGGAGTATTCCACATGCTGTTCATATACGGTTTTTCTGATAAATTTATCGTCGGAAAGCACGGTGAAGGCGAGATTGAATGAATCCATGACGGAAGAGTATGAATAATCAAAATCCGAAAGTTTTGCCTTTGATTTATCAGATGGCATCTTTTCTTCATCTGCATTTGACATGTAGTGGTCAAAATAATCTTTGGTGTAGCGCAGATTTTCCGGAGTGAGACGGTTCAATACCGCAGGCTCGTTTTCCGGAGCTTTTGCGGGAGGGGTAAATTTTATCGCAATGCATGAGAGAACCGAAACGATAATAAATGCCGAAGCGACGATAAACAGATATTTTGCTTTTTTCTTAAGGCAGAAGACTATTGCCAGAACGACAGCACATATAAAACTTATGGATATAATCAGAATGGGCAGAAGGTAGATTGCTTTTTGCACGTACATTTAACTTCACTCCTTATAAAAATTTAATTTTGACAAGAGAGATCTGATAAAAGGAATTCTGACTGTCAGATATCCGAGACTTGCTCCCGATAAATTGAGAATAAAATCGTCTATATCAAAATATCCTACCCTGAGCAGCGGCTGAAGCAACTCAACCGCAAGCACCACGCAAAACGCTGTGAAAAGCGTAGATGTGTACTTCTGAAAGCGTTTTGACAGGCACGGCAAAAAGCATCCGAGCGGGAACAGAACAATAAGGTTTCCGATTATGCCTCTTACGGCGATATCTGCATTCAGTTTTCCGTCGTTTACTTTCTGAATGTAATCGATAACGGTTTTCAGAGGAATGAGGTTTGATTGTCTGAAATAGAGTCCGACAGAGCTTTCCGTGCCGGAGCGTCCGTCAATGAACAGATATTTTACAAGCACCAGACAGTATATTCCGAATGCAATGTATAAAATTATTCTCAGAGCCTTTTTCATATTCCGTTTTGATCCTTTCTCTCTGTTATATATAACAATTCAAGCGCGTAAACAGATTACAAACTTTCTGAAAAAGTCATTTTACCTTCAGCCCTTTTGCGATATTTATCAGATCTTCGCGCACGACAGAGGAGGGAGCCGTTATTTCAAATACATATCCGCTGTCTGTCCAGACGAGATTTACCGTAGCTTTATTCTGATGATATTTTCCCGAATTGTTGTTTACGGAGATGTCTTCGATCAACAGATTACCTGCGTCTATTGTTATATAAGTTGACGCAAGGACGCTTTGGTTGAATACTATTTTGTTCCCGCTTGCATCTTCGTAAACTTCGTAATGTACGAGCGTTTCTGTAGATTCGAGCGTCATTTCGTAGCCTTTGGAGCGAAGACAGTCCGAAAGTGTATATGCTTTTTCTATCGTTTCCGGCATTGTTGTTTCTTTCTGCCCGGAGGAGATCATCCTTGCAAACTTTTCGTTTGTTTCTACGAGAAAACGGACAATCGGCTTGCGGATGGCTTTTACGCTCATTGCCGTGCCGAACATAGTCAATACTACAAGAGCTATACAGGCTATGCGTCTTGCTGAGAAGCCTGCAAGACCGCGATATTGCTTTTTATTTCCGCAAATGAGCTTTGCCATTTTATCTTCAAAATCCGCCGAAGGTGTCCACAAAATGTTTTTGTCTTCAGGCAATTGCGCTATTTCACGTTTTTCGGCTTCTTCAAACGCGCGCGCGAGCCGATTATCGTTTGATTTCATTTTTGCACCTCCCGAAGCTTGATAAGAAGCATTTTCTTTCCCCGCACAAGCCGTTGCTTGACCGTGCTTATTTTGATGCCGAGCGTTTTTGCTATTTGCGGAGCCGTATATTCCTGACGGAAATGAAGTCCGAGAACCGTGCGGTAGTGTTCCGGCAGAGATTCGATGCAGCTTACCACTTCTTCAAACTGCGTTTTTTCGGCTTCGCCGATAAGCTCGCCGTCGCTTATATTATCGATATCGCAATAGTTGTCAACGAGTATTTCGCGTTCCGCTTGCCGTTTTTTCTTTGAATAAACATTCAAGGCGGTGTTTTTCGCTGTGCGAAAAAGATAAGCCGTTGTTTCATCGGAATTTATGTTTGCAATTTTGTTTATATTTTTTGCAACGGAAATAAAAGCGTTATGTAATGCGTCTTCAGCATCGTACCGGTCGTGCAGAACGGACATGGCTACATAGTACATTTTACTGCGATATTTTATATACAGTTTTTCAAATTTTTCTTTGTCATCCGTATAGTCTATCGTATTCAGATACAATGTCAGCATTTTCATCACCCACAATATAAACAATTTAAAAGCGGAAACAGGTTACAACATCGGTAAAAAAGTTTTTAAACTTTATAAATTTATTCTTTTTATAATTGTTGCCGATGCAGCGCCGACAAGAATTCCGGCTGCGACGGCGGACAGCGACAGCACGATAAAATAATAGCCTATCTCCGCAGCTCCGAGAAGAAAGGCGGCGCAGATCACCTGAGCCGCGTTGTGCATAACGGCGCCGGCGACGCTCACGCCGAGAACCGAAAACGCTCCCGATTTTTTCAGGGCGAGCATTATCGCAAAGCTGAACACAGCTCCCGCAACACTGTAAATTAGAGACGTTACCGTTCCGAAAAGCAGAGCCGACAGCAGAACGCGCACAAACGATATAAGTGCCGCGCTTCCCGGGTCGAGCGAATAGAGCGCGAATATAACGGCGATATTCGCAAGACCGAGTTTTATTCCCGGCACGGCGGAATATATCGGCGGAATGAGAAACTCGATGTAGGAAAGCATCATCGCGGTCGCCGTAAGTATGCCGAGCAGAGCAAGTTTTTTTGTGTTTTTCATGATACTGCGTCAACTCCTTTTCCGCCGGAGCCGATCTTTACTACTGTCTTGTTCGGCAGACAGGTTATAGCCTCGCCCGCATATTTTATTTTTTTGTGATGAACGCATATCCTGTCCGGACAGGAGGCATCGGAGATGAAAGCATAGCCGTTTTCGATGACGAGAGTGTTAGTTCCGCCGTTTTCAAGAGTTACGGTGATGTCCTTTGAAAGCGGATATCGTGCCGTCTCTTTGCCGTTTTGAATTACGCATACATATTCGCCTTCAGAGCGGGAAACGGACAGCAGAAACGCGCAAATAAGCGCAAATAATATTATCGATGATATAAGAATGATATCGTTTTTTACTTTTTTGTTTTTCATAAATCTGCAATTTTGCCCGCGCTTTTGTGCGCGGGCATACTTTTTACTGTTTTGAATTGTTTGCTCCGAGAAACGTTCCCGACTTTATACAGCCTACGGGGCAGTTATCGGAACATACGCCGCAACCTGTGCATTTGTCAATGTCAATCACAGCAAGATTGTCATTTACCGTTATCGCCTGTGCAGGGCAGAGTCTCTCGCATTTTTTGCATGCTATACAGCCGCTTGTGCATTCCTTGCGTGTGACGGCGCCTTTCTCTTTGTTTGAACACATAACGACTGTCCGAACAACGTCGGGGACGAGCGTTATTATATGCTTCGGGCAGGCTTTTACGCACATTCCGCAGCCTATGCATTTTGTTGCGCTTATGTGGGCGATACCGTCGGTTATGCAAACGGCGTCGCTTTGGCACACCGCAGCGCAGTCTCCGTAGCCGAGACAGCCGAACGTACATTTTCCCGTTCCGCCGTATATGAGGTTTGCCGCAGCACAGCTTTTTACGCCGTCATATATCTGTTTTTTCTCCGTCGCTTTGCAATCGCCGCCGCAACGGACAAACGCAACTTTTTCAACTACGTCCGCAAAATCGACACCAAGCACTTCGGCAAGCTTTTTTGCAACGGCATCGGCACCGGGAATACAGAGATTTATCTCTGCTTCGCCTTTGGCGAGAGCCGCCGCGTATCCGTCACAGCCCGTATATCCGCATGCGCCGCAGTTGACTCCGGGCAGACAGTCGCGGACGGCTTCTTTTTTTTCGTCGGTCTTCACGGCCATAAAATGAGATGCGAGCGCAAGAACTATTCCGCATACAAGTCCTATGCCGGATACAACGGCTACTGCAATAAGTATATTATAAAGCATCGCAGTCTCCTTTCAGGCAAAGAGGTTTTCAACTATTCCCGCAAATCCGAAGAAGGAAAGGGAAACGATCGACGCCGCGATGAGCGTTACGGGCAAACCCTTGAAGCATTCGGGCGCATCGCAGTTTTCGATTCTCGAACGCACACCCGAAAACAGCACCATTGCAAGCAGGAAACCGAGTCCGCATCCGAGCGAGCTTACCATTGATTCGATGAAATTGTAGCCGTCGGAGATATTCTGGATAGTTACGCCGAGAACAGCACAGTTTGTTGTTATCAGCGGCAGATAGATTCCGAGACTTTTGTGAAGAGACGGAATGAATTTTTTAAGGACTATCTCAATAAACTGCACGAGCGCTGCAATAACGAGTATGAACACGATTGTTTGAAGATAGCCGAGTCCGAGCCTGTCAAGGACAAATTTCTGTATGGGGTATGTCACGGCTGTGGAAATAAGCATAACGAATATAACGGAAAGTCCCATTCCCGTAGCCTGATCGAGCTTTTTGGAAACGCCGAGAAATGGGCATATTCCGAGAAATTTTGAAAGCACATAGTTGTTGACAAGCACGCTTGACATAAGTATTACAACAAGTCCCTTAAACATTTTCGTTCTCCTTTCCGCCGCAGGCAGACTGTTTGCAGACCGAAGCCGAAGGGCAACCCTCGCAGCCGAAATCTTTCTTTTTAACGCCTTTTCCTTTTGTTATTTTGTTTACAACGGCGATGAGAACTCCGAATACAAGAAATCCTCCAGGAGCCATTGTGAGTATAGGTATGGAGTAATCGCTTATTACGGGGAGCTTTATTCCTGCCCATGTTCCGCTGCCTATTATTTCTCTTATCGACGACATAACAAGCAGTGCGAGCGTAAACCCGAGTCCCATTCCGGCGCCGTCAAGCGCCGATTCGCCGACGGTATGCTCACGGGCGAACATTTCCGCTCTGCCGAGAATAATGCAGTTTACGACTATCAGCGCAAGATATATTCCGAGAAGATCGTAAAGCTCGGGCAAAAATGCGTTCATAAGCATTGAAACAACGGTTACGAACGCCGCTATAATAACAATGTAACAAGGAATACGCACTTTGTCGGGGATTATTTTTCTCAGTGCCGAGATAGCCATATTCGAGCAGATAAGTACCGCTGTTGCGGCAAGTCCCATGCTGACCGCGCCGATGACGCTTTTTGTCGTTGCAAGGGTGGGACAGGTTCCGAGCACAAGCACGAAAACCGGATTTTCGCGAAGGAGTCCGGCGAGGAATATCGAAAGCTTTTTGTTTTTCATTCTGCCGCTCCTTTCAGAATATCAAATGCGGAGAGCGCGTCTTTCAGCGCTTTTTTGTAGTTTGAGGTCGTTTTTGTCGCGCCCGAAACGGAATCTATTCCGTCTATATCAGTTTTATCAGCACCGAGAAAAAGCTCTCCGTAGGTTTTTTCGTTGCCGAGAGTTTCTCCGCTTGAAACGCATGTCGCGCCTGTAATTTTACCGTCGGAGTTTATGCCGCACATTATTGTAAGACCTGCGGAATAGCCGGTTGTGACGAGCTTCATCACATATCCGCCGCCGTCTTCTGTGTAGATTTGCTTTACCGTTTCGGCTACGCCTTCGGGAAGAGAATCAAGCTCTTTGAAGTTTTTGCCTTCCGGCATTACAACGAGAAGCGATTTTCTGACTTTTTCATTTTCGCTTTTTTCTATAAGCGGAGATGTAAAAGAGTTTACTGCGGCGAGTACAGCCGACGCCACAAGACATATAACAAGAAGCACTACAATGCTTTTTATCGAATCTTTCATGCTTTGGCACCTCCGAAAGGTTTCTTTCTTGTCAGCTTTTCAATATACGGTGTGAGAATGTTCATAAGAAGTATTGCGTATGAAACGCCTTCGGGAAGCGAACCCCATATGCGTATTACCGAGGTTATAAGTCCTGCTCCTATTCCGAAGACCACTTTGCCCAAAGTGTTTGTCGGAGTCGTCGAATAGTCGGTCGCCATAAATATCGCGCCGATGAAAAGTCCGCCCAAAAGAATGTGATAAAGCGCAGTTTTCACGTCGCCCGTGAATATGAATATAAACACAAATGTTGAAGCGATGAACGCAACGGGCGTATGCCAGCTGATAACACGCTTTATAATAAGATAAATTCCGCCGATGAGAAGTGCTATGGTGCATGTTTCACCGATAGCACCGGCTCTTTTGCCTATGAGCATATCGACAAGCGAGGGAAGAGGACCTTCGCTTGCGCCTTCGAGTATGACCAGAGGTGTGGCTGACGATACTGTATCAACTCCGCTCGGAGCAGCTGCTGCCGCAACTGTTTTTGAAAAGGCAATTATCATAAATACTCTTGCCGTTACGGCGGGATTTGCAAAGTTCTGACCTATTCCGCCGAAGATGCATTTTACAAATATTATTGCGAATACAGCGCCGACGGCCCCCTGCCAATATGGCATCGACACCGGCAGGCTGAGCGCAAGAATAAGTCCCGTTACAACGGCGCTCAGATCGGATATTGTTACTTCGCGCTTGCATATAAGACAAAACGCAAGCTCGGAAAGAACGGCTGCCGAAACGCTTGCCATCATAACGAAAAGCGCTCTTATGCCGAATATTATGCAGCCTGCCGCAGCGGCGGGCATAAGCGCAATTATAACGTCAAGCATTATTTTCTGCGTTGTCACTCCGCTGTGAATGTGAGGCGACACGGATACTTTCAACTTGTTCATTTTCCGTTTTCCTCCTTTGCTTTGGCTTGTTCTTTCGATATATAGTCGCGCAGGACTGCCTTTGCAAGCTTGTTCGTCTGAACGAGCGGACGCTTCGCCGGACATATATAAGAGCAACATCCGCACTCCATGCAAAGATTTACGCAAAGCTTTTCAAGCACTTCGCCGTTTTTGGACTTGTATGCTTTTTCTATTTCCGTCGGAGCAAGACCGAGCGGGCAGTGATTTACACACCTGCCGCAGTGAATGCATGCGGTGGTTTTCGGTGCTTTTGAGTCCGCTTTTCCGAAAGCGAGAATTGCATTTGTATTTTTTATTACGGGAACGTCGTCCGACGGGACGGAAAGCCCCATCATCGGTCCGCCGTAGATTATTTTTTCGGGAGTTTCGGAAAATCCGCCGCAGAAGTCAAAAACGTCGGAAAGTGAGGTACCTATCGGAACGATCACGTTCTGAGGATTTTTCACTGCGCTTCCGTCAACCGTAATGCACTTGCGTACAAGTGGCATTCCAGTGTTTATATATTCGGAAACGGAGGCTGCCGTTGTGCAGTTGCATACTATACAGCCGACGTCGGCAGGAAGCTTTCCGGCAGGAACTGTTCTTCCCGTCGTGTTGTATATCAGCACTTTTTCCGCACCCTGAGGATACGATGAAGGCAACGTTTTTACCGTCACGGCGGGGTCGCTTTCCGCGAGCTTTTCCATTACTTCAATTGCATCGGGTTTGTTTTTTTCTATTCCTATGATTATCTTCTTTATGCCGATGTACTTTTTCATCAGCTCGAAGAACTGAGATATAAGCGCCGCTTTGGAGATCATAGTATAGCTGTCGCTTGTTATGTATGGCTCACATTCCGCACCGTTGATTATAAGCGTGTCAACGTTTTGCTTCGGATCCAACTTTACATATGTGGGAAATCCTGCTCCGCCGAGACCGACAATTCCGCTGTTTTTTACTGCGGAGATGAAATCCTCACGGCTGTTTACCGCCGGAGGGACAATGTTTTCGTCTGCGGTCATAAGTCCGTCGGATTCTATTGTTATTGCGGGAACATAAGTGCCTTGAGATGTAAGCGCGTCTTCAATCTTTTTTACCGTTCCCGAGATGCTTGCGTGCACGGGAGATGAGATAAAGCCGTTTTGTTCGGCAATAAGCTGACCGACCTTTACCGCGTCTCCGACCTTTACTGTCGGTGTGGCGGGCTTTCCTATGTGCATAGAACAGATAATCGTTACGCTTTTCGGAGAAGGTATCTCCGTCGGCACGGAAAGATAAGTGCTTTTTCTGTGCGGAACGTTGATTCCTTTAAGCAATTTCAACATTTTGTCACCCCTTAGGCAGTGTAAATTTGTATTTATTTAATTATATCTTAATAAAAAATAAAAGTCAATTGAAAAAAGTCTTTTCGCGGGCGTATTGTCATCTTTAACAAAGCGCTGTGGCGTTTTTCGGCATAATAACGATATGTCGTCTTTTTTACGACATAAATCACCAAAGCAGCACTGCGGCATAAAATATAGCAGGAGGGAATATTATATCTCCCTCCGCCCGAATAATTATTTTGGAGGAAATTATTACAATATGGCTGATAACAGGAATATGTCGCTTCCGTGCGCGGGACGCGATACGGTTTATATAGATACAAACAGAATTCTTGACAGCTGCCGTGACAAGGACTGTTTTGAGGATGTTGTCGTATATCTTACGGATTGCGGCAGAGACGCTATTGAACGCGGCGGAAACGTAAGAACAAAAAGCGCGCATGTAATTGCCGCAGATATGACCGTTGATCCGGTACCGTTCAATCGCGGTTTTTATCAGGTGACGGTAAAGATGTATGTAAAGGTTACATGCGAGGTATGCGTGGGACTCGGACGTTCACAGGAAGCGGACGGACTTTGTATGGTTGAAAAAAAGGTTATTCTTTACGGAAGTGAAGGAAACGTAAATATTTTCAAAAGCTCGACGGACAGCTCGGGCTTCTGCGGCGGAGGTTCGGAGTGTAACGCTACAAACAATCTTCCCACTGCGGTGCTTGAAGTTGTAGACCCGATAGTACTTAACACAAAAATAGTTGAAGCTTGCCGTTGCCAGAATTTCCGCAACTGTCTCTGCGAAGGCGATCTGCCCGAAGCTGTGAGAGCGCTCTTCGACGGCAGACTCTGCGCTGATCCGGCAGGTAAATATCTGCTTGTTTCTCTCGGCTTTTTCTCGGTTATAAGAATAGAAAGACCGGCACAGTATCTCATCAACGGTACGGAGTACACCGTCCCCGAAAAAGAGTGCATTTCGCCCGAAACGGACGATCCGTGCAGTATGTTTAAGCATATGGCGTTCCCTGTGGATGAATTCTATCCACCGGCACTTTCCGAGCTTGACAGAGGTGACAGACCCGAAGGCGGCGGTTGCGGCTGCGGAAGAAGACAGTAACGTAAAAACAAAAAAATCCCGCTCACGCGGGATTTTTTATTTTGATCAAACTGAGAAGAGAAGTTTTGCATAGTCAGGAATCGGCCAGTATTCGGATGAGGTGACCGACTCGGCTTCATCGACATATGCGCGCAGCGACGACATATCGCGGCATATTACCGCATGGAAATAAGCGGCTCTTTCGGATTCGCCGCCCGTGTGTTTTGCCGACATATCAAGAGAGAGCTTTTCACACGATGAATATATACTTCCGAGAAGCGAGGAGAGTTTTTTGCAAAGTGCGCTTTCCGTGCTTATATCTATATCCGCACATATTTCCGACTTGACTTTGAGCGCTCCTGCGACTTCTTTTGAAAATGCCATTACGGCGGGAATTATCTGCTTTCTTGTCATCTCAAGCATTGTGAGTGCTTCTATGCCTACGGTTTTGCAGTAGCTTTCAAGCATTATTTCGTGACGCGCACGGATTTCTGTTTCCGTGAATACATTGTATTTTGTAAACAACGTGATGTTTTCGGGAGCGATAAGTCTTTCAACCGCTTCCGGCGTTGACGGAAGATTATAAAGTCCGCGTTTTTCGGCTTCCTTTACCCATTCGGCGGAGTAGTTGTTTCCGTTGAATATTATTCGCTTGTGAGCTTTTATTGCATCTCTTATAAGCGAATGAAGCTCTGCATCAAAGTCAGCAGCGGATTCAAGCTTGCATGCGAATTCATCGAGCGTTTCAGCTACGATGGTGTTTATTACGGTATTTGTATCGGCTATTGATTGGCTTGACCCGGGGGAGCGGAATTCAAATTTGTTTCCGGTGAAAGCAAAAGGCGATGTGCGGTTTCTGTCTGTTGTATCGCGCGGAAATTTTGGCAGAGTGTGAACGCCTACCCTCATAAGCGTGCGTTCTTTTTTACTCATTACGCTGTCGTTTTCAATCGCCGAAAGCACTTCTGTAAGCTCTGTGCCCAAAAACATAGAAATAATTGCCGGCGGAGCTTCGTCCGCACCGAGACGATGATCGTTGCTTGCAGACGCAACGGAAACCCGAAGCAGATCCTGATGACGGTCAACTGCGGCGATAACTGCCGCAAGGAACAGCAAAAACTGTGCGTTTTCTGCGGGAGTGTCGCCGGGTTCAAGCAGGTTTGCACCGGTATCGGTCGCCATTGACCAGTTATTGTGTTTGCCCGAACCGTTTACGCCTTCAAAGGGCTTTTCATGGAGCAGACAAGCAAGTCCGTGACGCGAGGCAACGTTTTTAATTATCTCCATCATCAGCTGGTTGTTGTCGGTGGCGATATTCGAAGTTGTGTAAAGCACGGCGACTTCGTGCTGAGAGGGGGCAACTTCGTTATGTTCCGTTTTTGCGGGAATTCCAAGCTTCCAGAGCTCTTCGTTCAGCTCGCTCATAAATGATTTTACGCGCGGTTTTATCGAACCGTAGTAATGATCGTCAAGCTCCTGACCTTTTGGAGGCTTTGCGCCGAACAGCGTTCTTCCGGTGAAGACAAGATCTTCACGCTTGTCGAACAAATTTTTGTCTATTAGGAAATATTCCTGCTCTGCGCCGACTGTGGTGACTGTCTTCTTTACGTTTTCATTACCGAACAGCTTCATTATTCTCATAGCCTGACGGTTTATAAGCTCCATTGAACGGAGAAGCGGAGTTTTTTTATCGAGTGCTTCGCCCCCGTAGGAGCAGAATGCAGTAGGAATACAAAGCGTGTTTTCTTTTATAAAGGCATAAGAGGTTGCGTCCCATGCGGTATATCCGCGCGCTTCAAACGTTGCACGCAAGCCGCCGGAAGGGAAGGATGAAGCGTCCGATTCGCCCTTTATAAGCGCTTTACCCGAAAATTCTTCTATAACGCCGCCGTCCTTTCCGAAAGAAATAAAGCTGTCATGCTTTTCGGCGGTGATGCCTGTCATCGGCTGGAACCAATGCGTGTAGTGCGTGGCGCCGAGCGATTCCGCCCATTTTCTCATGCCTTCGGCAACGTCATCGGCGATTTCGGGAGCGAGGCTTTTGCCTTCGTTCATAGTTTTTTTCAGGCGCAGATAGACGTTTTCGGGCAGATATTTTTTCATTGCCTCATCGCCGAAAACCATCGAGCCGTAAGAATCAAGTATGTTCATCAAAACCTCTTGTATTTTTGAAAATAACAAAAAAATTATATAATATGCTTTTGTTTTTGTCAATAAAAAAGCTCAAAAGAAAAAGCAAAAACCGAAGTTTTTGCTTTTTGTGTCCGTTTTTATTTCATATCCGTTATATAGCTTTTTGCCGATGAAAGCGCAAATGCCATAATCCCTATTTCGCATATCTCGAATACGTTTATTACCGTAAGCGAAGGTTCCCAGAAAGCGTAAAGAATGAGCGTCGGGATAGTATACACCGTTACAAGCATCATCGTTACAATAGAAATCATAAAGTACATCGAGTTCATAGGACGTTCTATCGAAAGTCTTGCTTCAAGAAGCATAAGTATCATGCACGAGACTGCTGTTATGTTTGCGAGGATTCTGTTTACGTCGGAATATATATAATCCGGATCAAAATATGAGATGCAGACGAAAAGTATTCCGAGCACGGGGAGAAGCAACGCCATATTGTTTTTGGAACGTCTTGTATTCAGCGCAACCGATGCGGAAAAAAGAAAATATGCTCCGGCAAACAGCATAAGTATTACCGAGATAAACATTGCAAGGCTGTAAAGAGGAGAAGCCGTTCTGTCTGACTTGAAGAAGTAATAGAAGAATGCAAAAATATCTCTCTTATAGTATATGAGCGCGATTACAGGTACAATCAAAAACGAGGTGCCGCAGAGAGCGCAGCAGAACACGGAGAAGAGGTTTCCTGTCGTTTGTCTCGGCGAGGAAGGCGCGGATTTGCGAAGCAGAAAAGATACTGCCGCTATTATAAGTATCGCTGCAAAAAGCGACCATCCGAATATTTTTATATCTTTGCCGGCTTCAAGGTCATATTCAAGAGAGTACGGATTGTAGTACTTCTTCATAAATAATATTCTGTAGATCATAAGTGAAAGCGATGAAATTATCGCAAACGCAAATGAGCCGACAGCCAAACGTTTTTCTTTACTCAATTTGAGCCTCCGATTACACAATTATTATTCATGCTGTGTCATACGTTATATTATAAGTGAGAAATGTTAATAAATTGTAATCAAACAATAAATTTATTTGTTATCTGTGCCGGAGTCTGATGAATTATCGGTGCGTTCGGTTTTTATTTCGGTAAATTCGCCTTCCACCGTGTCTTTCGACAATTTCTTTGCTATCGCGCGGACTTTGCCCGAGACGGTAGCCACCGCGCAGATGTTTTCAACAGCGTCAACTATAAGCGAAACGCCTATGATCCTTGTTATAAGGTCGGCTGCGGCTCTCGCATTGAAAACCACGACAAATCCGAAAATGAGTCCGAGCAGGGCAAGAAAGAACATTCCGTACCATGCTCCTGCCGATGTTCCGCGAAGCTCAAGCGAAGCCGAAAGTTTGAAGGCGCTGTCTATAATTATCATTATTCCTATAACAAACGGGAAAATGCTTTTGATGAAGTCGGGATTTGATATAAGAAGAATTCCGCATACAAGGCAGATTATTCCCGTTATAAGTCCTGCAGTTGCCGTAAATGTCGTGGCGCTGCGCAAAAAGAAGCGTACTATTGTGTAAATTCCGGCGGCGACGGCGGTAACGCCGATTATTTTACATATTACGTTTATTGTCTGCGCCGGATAGATTATAAGTATTATTCCGAGAACGATATAAAGCGCGGAAAGGAAAAGATATCCCCATTTTGCTTTTTTGATAAGTTCCATAATAACCTCACGAAAAATTTTTTAATATTATATCACCTGTGGCGGTACTTGTCAAATAAAATCGCATATGATATAATTCAAGCGTACATTGAATTTTGAAAAAATGACGTTTTCAAGCACCGGTTGCTGTTGTTTTTCCGCTTATCGGCGTAAAATGGGCGTAGACCCGAGAGGGAAAAAACAAAAAAACAGGAGGAAAACAAAATGTTATTTTCAAAACCGAAAGAAACCAAAACGGAGGACGAAAAAATGTTTGATATGAGAAAGATAGGGAAGCGCATAGCGGAGCTGAGAAAATCAAAGAACATAACTCAGATGGCGCTTGCCGATATGATGGGAATCAGCTTTCAGGCGGTATCAAACTGGGAACGCGGCGAAAGTATGCCCGACATTTCAAAGCTCGGCGAGCTTTCGGAGATATTCGGAGTGTCAATTGACGATATCCTCTGTAACAAACGCGCGGCGGAAATTGTTGAAGAAATATCGGCTGGGGAAAAGCCTTCCGATATAACGCCCGAAGAGCTTACGGAAACAGTCCCGCTTATGGCGCCAAAGCAGGCAGAGGAGAGTATTAAGGAAAATAAGAATAAAATGACGATTTCTCAGCTTGTCGCACTTGCACCTTTTATGAATGAAGATGACTTGGGCGAAATCGCCGGGGAGCTGGCGAAAAGCGGCGGTTCGATTAAGGATGTTGCCATGATTGCGCCTTTTATGGGTGGAGATGATGTGGGCAAGGTCGTCAAAGAGCTGACGAAAAACGGCGGCTCGCTTGAAGATGTTGCCGCACTTGCGCCTTTTATGAATGAAGACGATCTGGGTGAAGTTGTCAGAGAGCTGGCGAAAAGCGGCGGCTCGCTTAAAGACGTTGCCGCACTTGCACCGTTTATGGATGAAGATGATGTCGGTGAGCTCGCAAAAGAAAAGCTGAAAAACGGCGGAACACTTGAAGAAATAGTCGCATTTGCACCGTTTATGGATGAAGATGATATCGGTGAGCTCGCAAAAGAAAAGCTGAAAAACGGCGGAACACTTGAAGAAATAGTCGCATTTGCACCGTTTATGGATGAAGATGATATCGGTGAGCTCGCAAAAGAAAAGCTGAAAAACGGCGGAACACTTGAAGAAATAGTCGCATTTGCACCGTTTATGGATGAAGATGATATCGGTGAGCTCGCAAAAGAAAAGCTGAAAAACGGCGGAACACTTGAAGAAATAGTCGCATTTGCACCGTTTATGGATGAAGATGATATCGGTGAGCTCGCAAAAGAAAAGCTGAAAAACGGCGGAACACTTGAGGATATAGTTGCGTTTGCACCGTTTATGGATGATGACGATATAAAAGAGCTTGCAAAAGAAAAGCTGAAAAGCAGTGGTAAAATCGAGGACATCTCAGCATTTGTACCTTTTATGGACGAGGACGACATCGGCGAGATTATAAAGCATATGATTTCAAAATGACGAAATAAACGAATAAAAACGGCGAAGATTTGGAGAAAAGCGAAAATTTTTCTGAAATCTTCGCCTTTTTGCTTAAAAAGTATTGACAAAATGTTTTTTGCCGCATATAATAAAGCATTATTATTTCTATTATCGAGGTGAAAACTATGTCCAAATACGACCCTTATCAGAATATGCTTACCGTTCTTGACGGCGCGGCAAATAAAATGGGAATAACTGCAGATGATTATGCTTTCTTGCGTTATCCGGAAAGAACGGTTACAGTGCATGTCCCTGTAAAAATGGATGACGGACATACAAAGGTATTTGAGGGCTATCGCGTTCAGTATTCAAGCGTAAGAGGACCATATAAGGGCGGAATCCGCTATCATAAGGACACCGACCTTAAAGAAGTTACCGCGCTTGCGGCATGGATGAGCCTTAAATGTGCAGTTGCCGGAATTCCTTACGGCGGAGGTAAAGGCGGAATTACAGTTGATCCGAGAGTGCTTTCCGCAGGTGAGCTTGAACGTCTTACAAGAGGCTATACAAAAGCCATAGCGCCGGTTATAGGTCCCGATATGGATATTCCCGCTCCGGACGTCAATACAAATTCACAGACGATGGCGTGGATACTTGATACGTTTAATCTTCTCAGCGGGGGAAAATCGCTTCCCGCAGTTGTAACGGGTAAGCCTACCGAACTTGGCGGCTCTCTCGGAAGAAATGAGTCTACCGGACGCGGCGTGATGTTTGTACTTCGTGAAACGCTTAAAAAGTTTGGCAAAACACTTTCCGGTACGACTGTTGCCGTTCAGGGGGCAGGCAACGTTGGCGGAATTGCCGCACAGTTGCTTTATGAAGCAGGTTGCAAAATAGTTGCTATCTCGGATTCCACAGGCGCGATCTATTCCGAAAAGGGAATTGATATGAATAAGTTCACGGCGTATAAAGAAGCTTCGGCAAAAAACAAGGTGGCAAATTATGATGAAGAGGGAATAGTACATATGCCTTGTGAGGATGTACTTACCGTCCCCGCCGAAGTACTTGTTCCCGCCGCGCTTGAAAACTCCATAACGGAAGATATTGCAAAAAACATAAAAGCCAAAATAATAGTTGAAGGCGCAAACGGACCGACAACCTCCGAAGCCGATGCTGTTCTTGAAGAAAAGGGAACTGTTGTCGTACCCGATATTCTTGCAAATTCAGGCGGCGTTATAGTTTCATATTTTGAATGGGTACAGAATTTGCAGAACTATTATTGGAGCGAAGAAGAAGTAAACGCTCGGCTTGAAACAACTATTGTTTCTGCATTCAATACAGTTTGGAACTGTTCCGAAAATTATAAAACATCGCTTCGTCTCGGTGCATATATCACCGCCGTTGACAGAATTGTTACTGCCAAGAAATTAAAAGGTCTGGCAATTTAATTATTGACAAAGAGCATTGCTTCCGCTATAATATTATGGCGGAAGCAGTTTTGCTTTTGATGTTCGGGATGTAGGGTAACGGTTACCCACCAGTTTTGGGAGCGTGTGACCGCCTCATGAGCCGACCGCCGAAAGCTCGCAAAATCTCCGTTTTTCTCGCGTTTTCTTGTTTTTCCGCCGCCGTGTGTTTCGGCAAAAAACTTTTGACCACAGATTTGACCACTTACGGATTTGACCCCAAAAACTCAATATCGGGATGTAGGGTAACGGTCACCCACCAGTTTTGGGAACTGGCCCAAGCAGGTTCAACTCCTGTCATCCCGACCAAAAATCAGCCGAAAATGAGGTTTTTCGCCCCACTTTCGG
>FR898236.1:6245-21143 GCA_000437375.1 Eubacterium sp. CAG:841 | reverse complement strand
AAGCCGCTTTCTTTTTTCGGAAGGCTTTTTCTTTGACTACTGCGGCGCAAAATTTACTCTGCGTTTTGTTCCAGCATTACAATGAGTTTCTTAAACGCATCTTCATCTCTGACAAAATCAAATTGTCTGTTCTCCAATGCTTTTAATTTGAGATTGCAGGCGTTCCCCTTATAATTCTTGGTCGTATTTGCTTTTTTGTACTTCAATCTATTCACCATAGGTGCTGTATAATCCATATCTTTCAGATTCGCTTCAATAACCGCATAGCGACAGCTCTCTGCCAAAGCGTCAAGCGTTTTTTGCGAATCGTGCATTTGTGCGTACTCAAAAGCTATCATAGAGTAAAAATGCGACAGGTCAAACGCATAAAATCCTACGTTTCCGTCTGCATACAAACGCTCCATAATATCAATGGCAAACCGAAATGCCTCGATTTTTTCCTCATGTGAAAAAGAAATTTTTGATGTCATACGCAAAGCAGTCATTGCTGCCGTGTGGATCAGAGAATCTATATAGCTTTGGCACGACTCAACCCCATCTTCGCCGTCTAAAATAATCGCCCGGAGTTCCTCCCTTGTCACATAAAAACCGCCGCACATATCTGCATAGTAAAGAGCTTTTTCCTTGTCAATGCCATCATAAGTGTAACAAAGGCACTGAAGTGCGTTTTCTCTTTGCCTTGCGTCCGTGGTTTTCTGTAAAAGCTTCTCTCCGAGTGAAATAATACGTTCTGCCTTGTCCTTTGGACACGGATAGATCGCCTCTCTGTTTATAGCAAACATTAACCCTTCGATCGCGCGGCTATCGTTCGGAAATTCCGCATATGCCCGTTCCCATAATTCAAGATTCTTTTCGTTCTCACCGTTTTTTTGATAAATGGCGGCTTGCCGTTCATATTCAGCAATTGCTTCTTCCACTCTTACCTGATCCACGCACAAAAGCTCATCCACCGTTATGTCAAAATAAAATGCAATGCGCGGCAAGAGTGTAATGTCGGGAAAGCCTTCGCCGCGCTCCCATTTTCCGACCGATTGCGGTGTAATGCCGAGATGATTGGCAAGTGCTTCTTGTGTGATATTTTTCTGTAAGCGCAATGAACGCAGTTTGTCTTTCAAATTTATTTGCATATTGTGTTCCCACTTTCATTTAGATTGATAAGCGCTTATCTTGGCTACATTATACCATGCTTCACCATTGATATCAAGAACCGCAATGTTTATTTTCAGGCGCAATATACAACCCGCAGTTGTTTCGACCGCTTTTTCTTTGCCTACTGCAACGCAAAATTTAAGGGCTGACCGTCATGGTCAGCCCTTATTTGTCGCCTTCTCGCCTGCCTTGATTTCCGCAATCTCCTTCTTCATCTCCGCAATCAGTGCCTTGAGCTTTTCCTCGCACTCCTCTCGCGTGGTGGCGTAGATGTTCTTTGCGATTCGTTTGCCGTTCACGCGTGGTGAGAACCTGCCCTCATAGAGATGGTCGTTTATCATCGTCACGCAACCCGTGCCGGGCTTGCGTATCTTGCCCTTATACGGCTCAAATTTCGGCTCTGTCGGCTGATTGTCCGCTTCACTGTCACTTGCCTTGTCCGTTGCGTTCGGCTCGGGAATGGGCGTGTCAGCCCCCGCAATTACGCGGTCAATCCTTGCCGCCGCCTGCTGTTGCATCGTGTCGGTGATATGGCTATAAATATTGAGCGTGGTTTCCGCGCTGACATGACCTATCATGGCAGACAGCGTTTTGATGTCCATGCCGTTTTCCAGTGCCATGGTGGCAAAGGTATGGCGGAGATCATGAAACCGCACCCGCTTGCAGTTTGCGCGTTCCAGTATCTTCTGAAACCGATGATAGACCGCCGAAGGGTGTCGCAGTCCCGTCATACATTCCGTGTAGAAAAAATCCCGCCAATCGGGGTAGGCCTCGATCATGCCGAGAAATCTCTCAAGCTGACCGTCGTCCAACACCTGCTTGTCGGGATAATTTGGCTTCGGAACGGTTGTGCCGTTTGTGGGATTGCGCACGATGAGCCGTTCCTTCACCGCCGCGTCGAGTGCCTCGTGAAGCATCATGTGGATGCCGCGGACCATGCCGTCACCTTGCGGTCTTCGTTTTGCCATTGTTTTTCTTCCTTTCGTAAGTTTTTTCGCCAACTGCAAAGATACCACAGGTTCGAGTGAATATCTTAAGTGCGCACACGCCAAAACACTTGCAGGAGCAGGTGGCGGGCATCGCCTCCATGGACAGGTTTGTCCACGCAATATGCATTCCTGCCGCGATACTGATAGATCGGCATATTTTGAATACTTCATGACATCCACTTGAAATGCCTACCACATTTGTTGTGCCCGGCAAGCAAAGGGCTTACCCGCATGTTGGGCGCTGTCGATTCCGATATTTTTCGAAAAAATCAATTGCAACTTGTAAAAATCCCAAATAGCGATAGGTGGACAAATAAAATTTACGTGCTATAATAAAAGTACAGTCCGGCCGGCTGAATTTTTCGGAGGTATACTACTATGACTTTCGGTCAGATTATCAAGAAACTGCGCCGCGACGCAGACATGACACAAGAGCGACTTGCGGAGGTTCTTTCTGTATCCGCACAGGCTGTCAGCCGCTGGGAAACGGACACCGGCATGCCCGACGTCTCGCTTCTGCCGCCCCTTGCCAATCTTTTCGGCGTTACGACCGATTATCTTCTCGGCGTTGACATCACCAAGAAGGACGAAAACATCGATGCTATCCGCGAAAAGGCAAACGCCTATTCCGATCGTGGCTATTTTGCCGAAGCACGTGAAATTTTGGAGCAGGGACTGAAACAGTATCCGAACAACTATCGGATGATGCGGGACCTCATGTACGTTTCCTTTTATCAGTACCGCGCCGCATCGGATGCAAAAGACACAGAGCTTGCCGAAAAATACAAGAGCGAAGCGATTGACCTCGGAGAAGCCATTCTTGCGGGCAGCACCGAGGACCGCACGCGCCACAGCGCCGTTCAGATTCTCTGTTTTCTGTACAAAAACAGTGAAAACGCCAAAAGAGCCGTAGAACTTGCGGAATCTATGCCTTCCATGGCAATTTCGCGCGACTTTCTCCTTCCCGACCTCACCGACGGCGACAGACGCTATGAGAAAACGCAGAGAAAGGTATTCGATCTGGTGCAGTTTCTGGAGGTTGCGATCGGCGGCATGAATGTGAAGCTTGATTCGGGCGAATATGCTTACACGAGCGAGATGCGGGCGGCTTTGCGCGACAAGCAGATTGCGTTTCTCCATCTCATGTTTGAAAATGGCGATTTCGGCTTTTTCGACACACATCTGCACTATATTCACAAAAATCAGGCAATGTACTATGCCAAGGTGGGCGACAACGAAAAGGCGATTGAGCACCTGCGGCACGCGGCGGAGCATGCGCTTCGGTTTATAAAGCACATGAACAAAGAGCCGTACACGTCGCTGTTGTTCCGGAACATGCCGGCAGGTAGCTTTGCCACCACCGGGACAAACAACGATGCGGCGGAACTGCTTAACTCCATGAGACAGCCTGTTTTTGACAACATTCGGGACACGGAAGCTTTCAAGTCCATTCGGGATGAGCTGTCTGCTTATGCCGGGAAGTGGGATGTCTGATTGTTTTATAATGGATTGAGGGATGGCGGGAGGAGCGTTGCAGTTTCCTTGCAGGTTTCTCTGCATAAACTCTTTCTCCCCACCCCACCCCACCATAGCTAAGCCGTTTGCTTCACTGCAAGAAGTAAATTCCTGCAAACTTTTAGCTTGACCAACTTGCTTTAATCTTCAGTGGGAGCCAAAGAGTGGGCCACGGAAAAAAAGGACTTCGGCATCTGAGCCGGTCCTCTCCAGTGGAAAAATTAGCTTGTGCAGGCAAACCAACTATAAGTTTCCGCGCGTAGAGCATTATTCTTTTTTCATGCTACACCGTCAGACCCTGTCATAGCGTGTCTGTTCGTCGAGCCATTCGAGCAGTCTGTCCCGCGGAATGATGATGCGTCCCGTCACGATTTTCAGCTTCGGGAAGTTCTGCTCCCGCACCAGCTCATAAGCACTGGCACGGGAAATGCCGAGCAAGTCTGCCACATCCATCACGGTCAAGTACATCGGCAGTTCCTCCCGCGTTTTGTAAATTGAGTGCTTCATTTTACGCGCCTCCTTTCCTCTTTTCGTATTTTTCAAGCGCGGCTTTGAAATTCAGCCGCGCGGATGCCTCCCGTATCTGCTTTTCAAAATATGCCTGCTCCACCGGAGCGAGCGGGCAGAGCGTATAGAGCAGGCTCCCGTTGTGCGTGCGCCCGTCACGCGTTTTCACGGTCGTGCGCTCGGTGGTAATCATCCCCTTGCACACAAGCCCCTCCACATGTTTTGCCACCGTGTTGTTGCTCATGTTCACCGCCTCGCCGATGGTGGCATAGCTCGGATGGCACTGAAAGGTTTTTCTGTCCTCGCAGTACATCAGATAGGTGTAAACGAGAATTTCACCCGCGGTCAGCCCCAGACGAAAGATGCTTTTCGGCATCGGAAAATATTCGCCGGGAATGTCGCGGGCGTTGTGACTGTAAAATGTTCCGTACTGTTTTCTCAATAAAAACTCCTCCTTGCAAAAAAATAAGAGTGCCGATTGCTCGACACTCTTTTTTGTAACCTTAACTCAATATCCTTTTCTCGATATATGCGTTTTTAGACAACCCGTAGGCTCGCGCCTCGCCGTACAGTTCTCTTGCGGGTTCTCCGCTCTCGGTGTCAATCAAAGCATTGATCGCTCTGTTGATAGCCACCCTTGCCATGTCGTATTTCGACTTTTGTCCATTGAGCATTTTCCATTCGCCGATTAAAAAGTCATTTTGCGACTTTTCTGACTTCAACCATGGGAACAATCGCATACCGAGGTCAAATACGTCACGCTCCGCGCTACCAAAAGCCTTCAAGCAAAGAGCGTAGTACAATGTTTCGTAAAAAATGTAATTGTCGGAGGATTCGTTTGCCTCTAAAAATGATCTGAAATTATTTTTGGCAAGCTCCAGGTAACCAACAGGTGTTTTCACCGCCGGCGTCACCGACAACGCCGCGTTATGGCACTCAAATGTGATTGCTCCTATGCCGCTCATACCTACATTTTTACTCAAAGCGTTTTTGTAACAGTCCCACCAAAAGTCTGCAAAGCCGCCAAGCTCCAGAGTAAAGCGTTGCGTGGCGTCGCTGACAGGCCAAAACAGATATTTTGATGGCTTATCCTTCAAAAAGTCGGCAAACTCACAGTGATTTTTGTAAAGGTTGTTACTGTCCCTCAGCAAAGCAAAACTGTCGGAAATATTCCAATACGCAAAACCTATTTCGTCGGTTCCCTCTAACTCATTGCTGCGAAGGGCGGCTTGTAAAAAGTCGATAACAGCAAGATCTTGCTTGCGTTTTTCCTCCTGCGAGAAAAGAGCACGCTCACATGCAAACTTCAGTTTTTTAAAGTTTTCAATAAATTCGGAATTCATTATTTGCTCCTTTTGTTATGGTGTACGCCATCATGCCGTCCATAAGCGGAGCATCGTGGTCAGCCTTGACCACACCGAAGACAGAGTTGTTATTGCCTTCGTAGAGCGCGTCGAGAAAGCGCTTGCACTTCTGCTCGAAGGGCATATCCTTTGGCATGAATTTGAAGTACTTCACGCTGCTCTCGGTGATGACCAGCTTAATGTCCTTGATATCGCGCGCCGTGGTGTAGCCTGCAAGCCGGCTTACCTGCGTAATATCGTTATCAAAGAACCAATCCTGCAGGTTGGTGTTGAAAGCACAGGTCTTGAAGAAACGGTTGCGCAGAAGCATCATACCGTGCATGCCGTATCCGTTCGCGTTGAATATCTCGGCATCCAGCAAAGCCTCGCCGTCCCAGATGACGTTTTCGATCTCGGTTTCTTCCTCCTCTGCCCGAAGGTCGTGCGTGTCGGTTTCCTTAACGCATATTACATTTTCGGTAAAGCGGCTGATTCTGTCGCGAATAATAAGGATGGATTTCTTGGGAAGCCTGATTGTGCGCTCGATGCTGCTGAGCGTAAGCGCGATATACGCCTGCCAGGAAGCCTGATCGTAGGCAGTGTCGGCAGAGAGGTCGCAGGAGCTCCATGCCATCATGTCCGCATACAGCGGTTCGGCAATAAAGAGGCAGCGCCCGTCGCGGCTTGCTCCCGCGCTTCGCTTGTAGCGGACATAGTGGATGCCGTCAATATCGAAGCCATGGGTGTAGAGATGCTCACGGATCGCCCGGCAACTGATATCCGTGGGGATAGTCTTGTCGCTTCGCTTATATGAGCGCGTATCGGAATCATATTTGAAATACTTGCCGAGGATTCCTTCCGCAATCGGTTCTTCCACAGGTGCATACCCGCTGTTCTCCCGGAAGGATACGTCTATGGCGATCAGCGTCGGCTTGCCGCCTACGGTGCTGATGCAGATGTGATCCTGCATATCCGCGTCGGTAACGCTGTAACCGTTCAGAACGTAGCGGTTGCCGTAGGATTCATACAACTTGATCGCACGGTTGAAGGAAAGGCACACAACGGCGCGGCAGAATCGCTTCTTGCCGTCGAGATAAGGGTAAGCAAGCTCGCTTTTGTGCCGATCGTACACCTCAGCAAGCTTTAGGGTATCAAGGCTCTCATCGAGAACGCCCCTGAACGCCTTGGAATCGGGCTTGCCGTCTTTTGTGGCGGTAAAGCCCTCGTTCTTATACAGCACACTGCCTTCAAGGGACATGATACGCATGCTTTCATATTTTTTCGTCGCCATTGTAACACCTCCTTCTGTTCTGATGTTTTGACTTTACCATGTTTTGCGACTTGCTTAAGATACTCTTGCGGATTGAATTTCGGACAAAGGGGACATTGACTATCAAGGCCTCAGAATGAGGCCTTGCTTTGAAAAAAGCGTCGGTAATGGGCTTCACGCCTTCATTCTGATGGCATGAACGCCGAAATCAAGGCAACAAAACGTTGCTTTGATGAAAGAGCCGATTTTTCCGATCAGATAGCATCTCTACCATTTATCCGAAATCACGGGTTTGCACGAAACGACATAAAAAGCGCTGTTTTCAGGGCTTTTCCGGCTTTTTCGAAACCTTTTTTCGAAATGCCGAAAAAGAAAACTGTAAATTTGAGGTTCAAAAATGCAAATTTGTGTTTGACCTTTGCTTTTCGCGAATAAATCCGCGTCCACGGCGGACGCCTTTTCTTTGAATACAGCGAGGGAGATATTGGGGGATGAAACCGCTTATACGCCTAACCGCTGACGGATGTCATTGAGCCACAAAATATGTTGCCTCAACAAATATCAACAGAAACGGTCGCTCAGAAATCATTCAAATCTTCCGCATGAAGTGCATATTCACCTCGGTCGATTTTCATTTGTTTTATCGGTATAGATAGGCTATTTGCAATAGAGCGAAGCCGTTGCCTATTTTCCTCATTACACATTGAGCCAACGTAAACACAAGATGGCTTTGGCATTTTAACATTTGGATCATTATCCTGCTGCACTAAAATGCGCCACTCCTGTTCATATGACCACTCGGCATCTTTTGTCAGCAGCGCGGTCATCATAGTTTTAGCGGTTTCAATCGTCTCCTCTTTCGAAGGATGGATCGCCGCGTTCCATGGCATCTTAATTCTTTTGTCGGTATATACTACCGGGAATGGCAGTAGGCTTAAATCAGTCATTTTGCTAAAATCATATTCTATGCAAAAACCTTTATGCCCATCAGCATAATGCGACCACATCAATCTGTTCTTATAGTCTCCTGCTAAGCATCCTACAAGAAATAATGATTCAAGTCTTTCGTTGAGCTGTTGCTCGAGTTTTTTATAATATTCCTCTAATTTTACGGCAGCCTCGTGCTTTTCCGGTTGCAATTTATCACTTAATAATCTGATACAAGCTATTTCGTCGGTATCATCCGATATTCCATTTCTTTTTGCAATGTCAGAAAAAGAGACACCCTCATTAGAAGTAATGTCTATTGAGCCATCTGATAAAATTTTAGCCATCGCATGCGAAATCATACCACGACTGATATCCATTGCGGAAGAAAGTGACGGATTAATTGTTGCTCCAATCAATATTTCAACAATAGCATTACCGTTTGACATTAATGCGTTATTTACTTCGGTTTCTGACGTGCACTTCTCGGTTGCCTTAACAAAATCAATAATTGCCTTGCTATTAAGCCAGTAGCGAATGACGTTTTGTTCTTCCGGTGGATAACTTTCCAACAACCTTTCTTTATTGTACACTAACAAAAAATCAGCAAACATTTTCTCGATTTTGTCTTGTTCCAGTCCGTATAGAGCTTCAAAAAGAGAACGAAAATCAAGACCGATTTTGCAGTCAAACGGGTCATTAAAAGCAGATGGCGGCGCACAGTATAATGTACAATTCTCTAAATTCGAAATTGAATATCCGTTTTCATCGAAAAAACGATACTTATACAGCTTCCCACCGGTTTTATTGACCAAATAACGAAATAGCTCTTTTTGACTCGTTTTTCCTTCATCCGCATTGGGAGCCGTTTGAATTAAATTGTGTAAAAACTCATAATCACTTTGGTTGCAAAACATAGCTGCTCCTTACTCACATTCTTTAATGCGAAAACGGAATTTATATTCCAAATCTACTTTTCTCCTCTCAAACTCTTGTAAATCTCGCTGACGAAGATACCGAGAACCTCTTTCTTCATTTCGTCGTTAGAAAGAAGCAACGAGAAAAAGTCCTGATTTTGCGAAAGTCCCTCGATCAGCGCGTCGTCGATACCGTCGAAATACGAAAACGCAAAGTCGCTTTCCGTGTTTGCTTTCGCACTCTCGCGCAGTTTTTCGGACTTCATCATCAAGTCTTTGATTTGAAGCATTGCCTTGATTACGACGTCGTTATCGTAGGTTTTGCCCGTTTTGCTGTTGATTTCGTCGATAATCTCCGAAAGACGTTTTACCTTGTCCTCGTTCAAATTAAAGTCGTCCGCCGTTGGCAGTTTTACGATCGGATCGGGCGTAACTTTGGTTGTTTTATGTTCTTCGCCTTTCTTCTGAATAAAGTTGTCCGCTTTAATCTTACCGGACAAATCGAAACCGCCGCCCGGCTGAGAGATATTTACGAACGAAACGAAGTAAGTCAGAAACAGATACTTTTTATGCAGTTCCACGTCCTCGAAACACGATACCTGTATCAGGAACTCGTAAAAACGGATAAAATGCCGCACGACCGCCATTATCTCGATTTGTTTCATCAATTCGTATTCTTTCAGCTTTTTCTCGGCGCGTTGCAGATAGAAACGCAACTGATTTTTGTCCTTTGCTTCGATAATCTTTTTGTAGATAATCTCCGCCGCCATATTCACGTCGTAAGGATCTAAAATCATATACCCGTCGAGTTTCGCTTCCAAGTCATATACCGCCGTCGGCGTAACCGAATTTGCAAGCAACGTCGTGGTATAATACGGCGCGAACGCCTTGACAACATCGTCGTATGTATTCACGAAATCGAGAACAAACGTCTTTTTCTCAAACGGCGGGCAGATACGGTTCAGGCGCGACAACGTCTGCACCGCGTTCACCCCGCGCAACTTCTTCAAAACGTACATTGCGCAAAGTTTCGGTTGGTCGAAGCCCGTCTGATACTTGTTCGCCACAAGCAAAACGTTGTAATCGTACGAATCAAACTTCTTCGGCAGTTTATCTTCCGAAAAGCCGTTCAGAAGCGTTTCCGTGTATTCCGTTTCGTCGTCGGGCAGTTTCACTTTTCCCGAAAACGCCACAAGCGCGTGAATACCCGCGTAGCCTTTCTTTGTAACGTAATCTTCAAAAGCCTGACGGTACTTGACCGCACTTGCACGGGAAGCCGTTACAACCATCGCCTTTGCCATACCGCCGAGTTCAGACAAAACCGTCGTGCGGAAATGTTCGACAATCACTTCCACCCTTTGCGCGATATTCGTTTCGTGCAGTTCCACAAACCGCGCGATTTGCTTTTTGGCTTCCGCAGTCTTATACTTCGGATCTTCCGAAATCTCTTTGTTCAACCGATAATACGTATTGTATTCGGTGAAGTTGGCAAGCACGTCTAAAATAAAGCCCTCTTCTATCGCCTGTTTCATCGAATACAAGTGGAAGGCTTCTTTCTGCCCTTTCGCGTTCAATCTGCCGAACAAGTCGAGAGTGGTCGCTTTCGGCGTGGCGGTAAAGGCAAACATAGAAACGTTCTTTTGTTTGCCGTTGCGCGCAATTTCGTCCGCAATCATATCCTGCGTATCGATAACGCCTTCTTCAAAATCGACTTCGCCCGCGCCGAGCGTCATCGTGATTGCCGCCATATCCTTGCCGGCGGTGGAAGAATGCGCTTCGTCGATAATCACGGCAAAGGTCTTGTTTTTCAGATTTCTCAACGTGTCCACGATATATGGGAATTTCTGTATCGTCGTGCCGATAATCTTGATATTGCTTTGAAGCGCGAGAGCAAGGTCTGCCGACGAACATTTATCGTCCATAACCTTGATAAGTCCCGTCTTGTGTTCGATACCGCGCACCGCGTCCTGCAACTGCCTGTCCACCACCACGCGATCGGTGCAGATGATGATATTATCGAAAACGATTTTGTTCTCTTCGTCGTGAAGGGAAGAAAGTCTGTGCGCAAGCCACGCAATGGAATTCGTCTTGCCCGAACCCGCGCTGTGCTGTATCAGATAGTTTTGCGAAGTGCGATTGACTTCCACGTCCGCTATCGTTTTGCGGATAACGTCAAGTTGATGATAGCGCGGGAAAACCACCTTTTCTTTTACCGTGGTTTTGCCCGTTACTTCGTCCGTTTCTTCCTTGCGCTCGATAAAGATAAACTCCGAGATAAGGTCTAACACCGTATCTTTTTTGAGTATATCTTCCCACATATAATAGACGGAATATTTGTCGGGATAAACGGGATTGCCCTTGCCCGCGTCAATTCCCGTGCCGCTACCCATATTGAACGGCAGAAAGAACGTGCCGTCGTTCGCAAGGCGCGTCGTCATATACACTTCCTGCAAATCCATTGCAAAGTTGACGATACACCCCGCCTTGAAATAGAACAACCGCGTTTTCGGGTTTCTTTGTGTGCGGTATTGCAAAATCGCGTCCTGATAGCTCTGCCCCGCAAAATTGCATTTGAGTTCAAACGACATAATCGCAAAGCCGTTCAGGAAAACCACAAGGTCGATTCTCTCGGTATCGCTCGCCCATACTTCTTCCATTACGGAAAAAATATTTTTATTGTATTTGGCAAGCAAATCTTTATTGAAAGTCGTTGCGGGCTTGGTATACATAAGGTCTAACTTATACCCCGCGATTTCCACGCCGTGTTTTAATACGGATAACAGACTGCTTTTCGCTTTCGTGATTTCGGTGTTGATAAAGTTGACCACCGTATCTTCGGTAACGTCTTTATACACCTTGCGGATCTGCGCCATCGCTTCGGGCTGAGTGTCGTCAAGGAACTTAAACAGCATTTCGCGGTCGATAGCAAACTTACGGTCGAACTTCACGTTTTTCCGCTCTATGTAGCCGTTTTCGGCAACGAGCTTATCTATGATAAACCGCTGATATTCTTTTTCGGAAAGTATGTTGTTCATACGACCTCCTTTTTGCCCGTAACGTATTCGTAAATGAGCGATTTTTTGTAGCCGTCAAGCGTTTCGATTTGCGTTTTTTATCCGCGATAATCATATCTATATTTTCGCATTGGGCATCTAAATAATCGCAAATTTCATTTTCTTCCTTTTTAGTCGCAGGCAAGCAAATATAAATATCTTTCACTTTATCCCAACTTCTAAAATCGCTTGTATTGCCACGTACACCATTTGAAATCAATTTATAGACATTTTGATAAGCAAGGCTTTTCAAGTAATACACGATAAACCGCTTATCCTCTGTGCTATCGCAAACGTGAACTACTCTCGTAATTTTTCCTTTTATTTTTGAAAAACCTATCGCTCCGTGCCAAGTATCCATACCGTGAATTGCAATATCTCCAATATGAATCCCTTGCATAGCGTTATCCTCGCTGACCATTTTACCACAAGCCTTTTCTTCATCTCGAAGCATAACACTACCATTATTTGAGCAAATCAAAGCAGGATCTTCCGCCGAAAACCCTCTCGTCAATTTTGAGCAAACAAAACCGATTTTTGTGATTCTCCAATCGCTTTTTATTTTGTAAATATAGTCCACTCCGCTGCCTTTCATCGGGGCGGACGGATTCAGACCGTGGGTAACGGCTTCGGTGATGACGGAACGCTTATACTGTTCAAGCGTATCAATCTGCGCCTGAATATCCGCTTTCAATCCGTCAATCTTTCCGCACTCTCTATCCAAAAACTCCGCAATTCTCTGTTGCTCTGTGTCAGACGGCGAATAAACCATCAGTTTTGCAAACTCGTCGTAATTCAATCCTTGCCTTACTCCATTCCCCATATTGTAAAAAACTTTTAGAATGTCGTATGTGTGTAACAAGTAATGATAAAAGCGACTGTTGATTCCGTTTTTCGGCTTTAACGCTATGTATGCAGAAGTGATAATTCCACGCTCTTTTGAAAGCCCGGTTCGCAAACTGCGTTTGTCGTTTTGCAAATCCGTCGGACGAATAATTATATCGCCCGCTTCTACAATGTTATAACCGTTATAGTTGCTTGGCAGTAAACCCTCACTCGTGTTTATATCTTTGCGTATTACCTTTCCACAACTCAAAGATAAAAGATTATTTTCCGCTCCAAAAATGTTTTTGTTCTTTCTCTCCGAATAAAAACAATACAAAGGCATTATTGTCCACTCTTTGGGTATCTCTCCTACCCAAGAAATTCCGCTGTCTTTCATCTCTCGCATTTTTCTTGCTCCCCGCCGTATAAAATAACAAGTCTGCACAATTCTTTGCAGGCGTCCGGTTTCACTATGGGGTCTCCGATAAATCTGCGCAATTCATTGTCGCGAAATTGTTCAGCCATCGAAAAATAAACCGTTTCGTTAAATGCCCATGAAAACTCGTCAAAATTGCTCATACCGCAATACAATTGGTCGATCTCTTTAGGCAGACTCCTTTCTCTATCAGCACCTAAAAACTTCGCAAGATAATCATAGTACGGCATTACACACCGCTTTCTGTCATCTGGAAGATTTTTATATGTTTGGAAAATGCTGCTTTGATTCTCTGCAATTTCATTTGGATTCAGGAAATTAGGCGAAATGATTTTGCGGATATACAAAGCCAACAGGACAAAGAACACATCGTACCGGTTTAAATTCTGCCAACCGAAGTCGTTGCATACGTTCATTACGCATTCAAAGTAACGGGTAAGTTCTCTGTTATCCGCCTTATCCAACGCCTTTTCACTACCGTAAAGCAAGCATTGATAAGCCAACTTAACAGAAAATTCCACTTTGTCTTCCGAAATTTGCAAATTGTCAAAGTTCTTAATATATCCACTAAACAAGTTTTTCAGATACTCATTTGCCGAAGTATCAAGCCGAAACGTGTAATTAAAGAATTTGCGCAGATATTCATATCCGTCGATTCCGTATATGGTTTTAACGGTTTCGGCAACGCAAGTCTGATTCATCGTTACGATAACGGCGCAGTTCTTTACATCAAACAAATGATGAAGCCGCTCTAAAATTTTGAGTTGTTCGTCAGGCAGACAACGGTCGATTTCGTCAACGATGATGATAAGTTTTGTTTGCTTTTCCCGATATTCTCCCGCTTGCGTTATCTCGTTCAATATCTCCTTTGTTGCCTTTAACAGCTTTTGATATGACTTAAAATCGCCCAAAGCCTCCGTGTCGATGGGATTATGAAAATCCTTGATAATGGTCTTTATTCCCTCAATAACAGCTTTCAGTTTTTCAATCTTCGTAGACAGTTTAGCCAACGTATTAACGCCTGTTTTTGCGGCTTTCTTTACCTTTTCTTCGGTTCTTTCCACCAAATACAGTTTCTCTTCTATCCCATCAATCACACAAGACAGAATAGCGATAAGCGGATCAGAATAAAAAGTATTTTCCCAAGCATCGTATTTAATAATGATATACTCCTGCTTTTTGGAAAGTTTCTCTTCAATCAATCCCAAAACAAAAGATTTTCCGCTCCCCCACGCTCCGTTGATTGCCAAGCAAAAGTTCTTGTCCTTTTTCAGAAAATCAACTAAACCGCAAATCTTATCTACAAATTCCTCTCTTCCGATTTTATCTTGCAAAGCCATTATTCTTCTCCTTTCACAGCGAATAACGCCTTGATTCTTTCGCTTACATTCTTTTCAAGCGTTAAGAATTTTTCTTCCAAAACCTCGCTCTTTTCGGGTTGCGTGTATTTATAGAAATACCTTGTAAACGGTATTTCCGCGCCGATTTTAATCACGGGCTTTTTCGCGCCGAGATTTTCCTCCCAAAACCATTTCGCATCCGGAACGTAAGGCAACACTTCACGCGCCATATAGGTTTCTATATCCTCGGTATATTTCACAATTTCGGTGTCGCGCGTTTCTTTGTCGTAAATAATATTGCCCTTTTTATCGCGCTGAATTTCCGCCGTTTTGTCCATCTCGGAAAGTCCGTCCGCGATACGCTCTGTCAGTTTTTTATCGCACGACAAAATTCCCGAAAGGTACTTGATGAAACTTTCCGGTTCTTTATACACCTTGTCCGAGATATGCTCTTTCAGCGTTTGCAGAATGTCCTCATATAACGGCTTTCTTTCAAGCATTTCTTCGTATTTTTTCTTATCCTTATCGGCAAGCGCAACACCCTGACTTTCATAGTCGGCAATCTTCGCTTCGTCGTAAACACCTGAAAGCGCGCCTTTCATCAGCATTTGCTCGATACGCTCTTCC
>FR898236.1:0-6220 GCA_000437375.1 Eubacterium sp. CAG:841 | reverse complement strand
TCTTCCGTGATAGCATAACTGCGTTGAAGCGGTTGCATAACGGCATATTCCTTGTAAAGAAACTCCGTGTTATCGTAAATCTTGCAAAAGTCGCTCGGCACGAAGTCGGCGTAAAGGTGCGTAATTCTCTTTCTGTCCTCTCTCGTAATTTCATTCTTCTTGTTGCCGACGGCTTTGCGCAGTTTATGGTAAATCTCGGCGGCGTTGATGAGTTGTATTTTGCCTTTGCGTTCTTTGCGCTTATTTTTCGAGAGAATCCAAACGTAAGTCTGAATGCCCGTGTTGTAGAACAAATCGGTCGGCAAAGCGATAATCGCTTCTATCAGGTCGCTTTCCAAAAGCCAACGGCGAATCTGACTTTCGCCCGAAGCGGTATCGCCGTTAAACAGCGGCGAGCCGTTTTCGATAATCGCCGCTCTGCCGCAAAAGTCGTCCATTTTGTCCACGGCGGACTGCAAAAAAATCATTTGCGAGTCGCCTCCGCTCGGAAGTCCGTGTCCCCATCTGCCCGTTTCGCCTTTGGCGTATTCGTCGCGCACGGCTTGCTCCTGTCCGTCCTTTGCGTCTTTACCCGACCACGGTGTGCCGAACGGCGGGTTTTCAATGACAAAACGCATTTTCGTATCGGCAAAGCAATCGGTTTTGAACGTATCGACGTGACGGAAATTATCCGAGTCCTGATTTTTAATGAGCATTTCGGCAAGCCCTACCGCGTAAGACTGCCCCATAAATTCCTGCCCGAACAGTTTGACTTCCGCCGTAGGATTATAGTGTTTTATGTAGGTATACGCCGTGGAAAGCATACCGCCCGTTCCGCAGGCTTGGTCGAGAACGGTAATAACCTTGTGGCTGTCGAAAATATCATCGCAACCTTCTGCCATTAAAATTTCTACGAGCAGCTTGATAATATCTCTGCCCGTGTAAAATTGTCCGGCGTCCACGTTCTGATAAAATCTGCCAATCAGATTTTCAAAGATGTATCCCATCCTGATACTGTCGTAAGTTTGTACCGACAGATCCAGGGTAGAGAATGCTTCGACAACGGAATACAGACAGCCGTCCTTTTCCATTTTGTCGATATGCTTGTCCATTTCAAGTTCGATAAAAATGTCCTTAACGTTAGCTGAGAAACCGCTGATATAATTCTTGAAATTTGCTGCAATATGCTTGGAATCGTTGCAGAGTTCTTTCAGGTCATACTCGCTCGTGTTATAGAACGAAAACCCCGCGATTTTGCAAAGTGCTTTCGACGGGTAATTCGGGTCTGAATGATAGGCTTTTAACACCGCCTGCTTTGTGGCTTCAAGCGCGCACTCAAAACGGCGCAAAATCGTCATAGGAATTACGACATCGCCGTATTTATCGGGCATATATGAACCGCGCAATTTATTCGCAATGCTCCATATAAAATTCGCTTCAGCTGTAACATCAATGGGAGATTCGTCCCAAAAAGTATCAATAATTTTGCTTTCCATAAGGCTATTTATCTCCTGTCAGTTTTATTGGTTTTTCTCATATGCTTCTTTCAGCCTATCAATTGCCATTTCGGGACTCATGGTGTGGTACATAAGATAGACCACATTCATTGTTTTTGCCGAGGCTTGTTTATAGCTCTCGCGGCTGTTCTCACCTGTATAGAAGTGCCAGTAGCGATAGATATAGCCCATCCAATACAGCGCTTCTTTATCGTAAATCTCGCCGCCTTTGACAAGCTGATCGGCAAGCTCATCCTCCATACGGGAAAGGATATAAGCTTTGCCTGCCCATTGAATATGATGAAACTCTTTATCCATATCGGCAGCAACAGCTGAAGTCATATACGCCTTGACGAAGGCTTCACTTGCGTATCCCCGCTCGGCGGCAAGTTCAAACAGTTGCCCCTGCGTATCGCACAGAGCCATTTGTAAGGAATTCAACATATCATTCGCCTCTCAGAATCTCGTCAAAGAATTTACCTTCCCGACGATACTTTACTTCGATTTCTTCCGCCAGAGCCACGCCTTCTTTTCTTCTTTCTGCACTCATATCCTTGAGCAGTGCAAGTTCCAACGGTGAAAGCGGTTCTTCTTTCAGTATTTTGATCTGTCTGCACGCTTTTTTAGAAATCGCAACATACTGTTTGCCGAGATCAAGCGCGGATAGGCAGTGTATCAATGCCACATCGGTGAGCGTTTTATTAAAAAAGCGGAAAAGCTCGGTATACATACGGTCGTTTGCAATATAACCGATAATCACGTCATAGCCGTCTGCCATGTGCGCATATTTCTCATAAACAGCGGTTCCTTTGGCACTTTCCATCTCCTTACGATGGTAGGCAATCAGCATCGCCCAGTCCATGCCGACATCGACAGTCAGCACTTTCAGTCCTGTCAAATCAAGCTCGACTGCATAAAACTTGGGTTTGTCCTCATTACAGATCAGCGTCAGCGGTTGAAGCGTGCTGGTTCCCATATAGAAACCGCGACCGAAATCACATTCCTCTCGACTGATCGGTGCAACATCCCCGGTAATTCCTTTTTTTGATCCATGATAAAGGATCAGCTTGTTATCTGTATCGGCGTATGCCTTGGTGTCAACAATGAGTTTTGCGACATCAATCGAACGTTCTTTGCAAAAATTATATAATTGCGTCTGCGCCATACGATTCGGGAGTGTTTTTCCGTTCTCCCATCGATTGATGGAAAGCGGCGTTGTGCCAAGGGAAGACGCAAACTGCTCCTGATTCATATTTGCCGCAGTACGGATTGCTTTGATCAAATCTTTCATGCTATACCGCCTATCATTTGTAATCAAATTTAATTATATACTATGATAGGCGATTTGTCAAGAGTGCAAGTATTGTTTTGTGTGTAGACAGGATTTTTTCTTTGCCTACTGCGGCGTAAAATAAGGGTTTTTGCAGTTCTATCGGAACAATGTTCGGAACTATACCGCCGCGTTTTTGGATATTGTTCCGATAGAAAAGGGGCAGGCGATTTTGCCTGTCCTTTTGGTGTAGCATCCGTTGAAAAGGTATAAATACGAATTTTTACCGCATACTATATTGACAAACGAACGAAAAAATGCTATACTATTCGTTGAAAAGGTGTAAATACGAAATTTCGACGCATTAGGAGGCTTACCATGATTGAAAGAAAGCAATATTTGGATCAACTGATATCCAAGAAAGAGAATGGGATGATCAAGGTCATCACCGGCATCAGGAGATGCGGCAAGTCTTATTTGCTGTTTGAAATTTATCATCAATACCTGAATTCTATCGGTGTTGACGATGAGCATATCATAGAGCTTGCGCTTGATGATGACGAAAATATCCGGTACAGAAACCCCATAGAGCTTGGCGAGTACATTCGCTCACTTCTCGTGGATAAGGACAAAATGTATTATATTTTTCTTGACGAGATACAAAAAGTCAAAACCATCAAAAATCCTTATCTTGACGACAGTGACGATACCGTCGGATTTGTTGATGTGCTGCTCGGACTCATGAAAAAGAAAAACGCCGATGTGTATGTCACCGGCTCAAATTCAAGAATGCTGTCCTCCGATATTCTCACCGAGTTCCGCGGCAGGGGTGACGAGGTTCGCGTGTACCCGCTGACTTTTGCGGAGTTTTACGCTTCGTTTGAGGGCGACAAGCACGACGCCTGGCAGGAATATTACACCTACGGTGGTATGCCTTATGTAAGCCGTCTGAAGGATCACAGAAGCAAGGCACAGTATCTGACCGATTTATTTGAAAACATCTATCTGAAGGATATTTTGGAACGTCACAATATTCAGGATAAAAATGTCCTTGATGACCTGCTGGATGTCATTTCTTCCGCTGTCGGCTCTCTGACCAATCCGAGCAGAATCGCCGATACTTTTGCAAGCATCAATCAGGTGAAAATCAGCCCCGAAACCATTGCCCGTTATCTTGATTATTTTGCGGATGCTTTTATGATCAGCCACGCCAAGCGCTACGACATCAAGGGACGTAAATATATCGGTTCGCCTCAAAAATACTATTATTCCGACATCGGACTTCGCAACGCAAGACTCAACTTCCGACAGACCGAGGAAAACCACATCATGGAGAATATTATCTACAACGAGCTGATTGTCCGTGGATTCACTGTGGATGTCGGCGTTGTCGAATACAATTACAAGGATGCCGATGGCAAGAGCAAAAAGACCAATTTAGAGGTTGACTTCATTGCAAGCGACGGGAACAAAAAGTTCTACATTCAGTCGGCACTGACGGTTGGCGAAGAAGAAAAACGGCTGCAGGAGGTTCGCCCTTATGCAAGAATTCCTGATTCTTTTAAAAAAATTGTGGTTGTTAAAGATAACATTATTCCGTGGCATGATGAAAACGGAATTTTGTATGTTGGTATCGAGAAATTTCTCTTAGACAAGCTTGCTATCGACATATAATGCCGGTTGCCAAAGGTATTCCTCCACCGTACAACACAATTAAAATTGGAAGACGTGCTAATACAGTAAATGGTGTATAAAATTTATGTAATGAAAAGGAATTAGTCGATGGATATACGAAAGATCGCAAACGAAATAGACCTGCTATCGCCACGAGTGCATTGCTCGAAGGGAGAGATGTTGCCGTACCACAATTCATCAAGTGTTTTCATCAGAACCTCTGCACATAGAAAAGGTGACCGCATCCCCGAGTTCTCCCTCGGCAATACAGTCACCGTTCCTTTTCATTTTTTCTACTGCAATCAAGGTCTGGCGGACAATTTCGAGCTCGCGGAACGTGCGCGGATCCGCAACGAACTCATCCTGCCGAGCGAATACCTGCTTGACCACTTCGCCCATGACGCCGTACTTGTCGCCATAGAATAATTCCTCAATTGTAATCTTTGCCATGTATGTTACCTCCTTGGCTTTTGGTAACACACAATATACCACAGAAAAGTGTGGACGTACAGCGAAAGTGGATTTGTTATCAAAGAAGTAACATATTATTTTTCGTCCTTGTCCGAAACAGCTTCGGTTACGGAAAGATCGATATAGCAATCTTTATCCCGAAAGCTCCGACGCAGATAATCGTGACCGCCGTCTACGGCACATGCACCGAATTTGCAAGTTACATAATCTGATATCGCTTTTGTTTCCGCGTTGAAATCTTTGAATGCTACTGCTCGGAGAAGATCATCGTTTGTTGTCCGGATATTCTCGATGTTGCTGCTTACCTTTGCTTCCTGCAGGGCAAGCGTATCAAGAAGAATTTCGGAGTTTGGCAACGATTTGAGCGCGTAATTTAATAACTCAATCGATACTCGAGCTTCTTCACGAAGGTTGTTAAGCTCCGGCGTTAACTCCAAGTAAATACTTGAAACCAACGGGAGATCGTTATAAGGTTCACGTGGATCAAACATCGCCAAACTCCTTTCAAAGATTTTTGACTAAAAGTCAGCTGCGACCGTAAGAACCGGTCTTTTTGTGGCAAGACATACACAGAATCTCACAATTGGAAAGGGTATCACTACCACCGGAGGAAACTGCCGTTTTGTGATGAGCTTCCCAACCGTAAGAACTACAATCGTTTCCGCGCTGATTCCACATAAGTCTTTGAGTACATCTGCCCGAGTATCCGTGTCTGTGAGATGCGCGTTCACATTCGCATTGTCCACCGGATCTTTCCCAAGCTTGTTTTACCGTTAAATCAGAAAAAGCCATTTTGGCACGTCCTTTCTCCAACGGCAATTGACAAAAGCCACAAAGTGTGATATAACAACTTCGCGTTCGCGCGCACCGAACAATCCGTTGGTATTGTTCGAAGCCGTCATTGGTGCCAGCCGATGACGGCTTTTGTCTTACACATATATTTTACCATATTCGATAAATCGTGTCAAGATTTTACGTGTCGAAGTTTTATAAATGTTTAGACATAAAACATAGACGAGGTATAGAAAATTGTTTTCATTTCAAAAAACTCGTAGAATATGTCAATCCCCTCAAATTGCTGAAGCTTTTTATATCCTTTTGCGAATGGGTATAATGGGGATATAACTGCTCGGCGTTATCTTTGATTACAGCATCGCAAATATTACACCGTGAGGGGACTTGAAATGTTCATGCTTTTATGGTATAATGGCAGTAGCAAAAAAACACCTCGGGACGGAGCTTGCGGCTCGTGCGAGGTGTTATAAAAATACGGGATTTAGCTTCTGACCACACCTTTGACCACTTACGGCTTCGGACTACCCGGATTTTA
>FR898235.1:79160-86148 GCA_000437375.1 Eubacterium sp. CAG:841 | reverse complement strand
TTTTCTTTCGATTTGTAATATAAGTTCTGATTATAATATATGAAGCATCAGATGAAAACGTAAATGAAAAAACGATAAAAATAAAAAAACGGCACAAGGCTATGCTCTTGTGCCGTTTTTTTGCTTTTGGTTATGAATTTTCTCCGCTTTCCGAATTTTCTTCGGGAGGGCTTTTTTTCTTATTCTTCTTTTTTTCTTCTTTTTCGGTTTCATCTGCAGCGGCTTCCAGCAAAAGCGCTTTAGCTCTGCCTTCGCAATATTCGCTGTCCTCGCAGGTGCATCCCTTCTTTTTCAGCTTTGCGTTTATATGATCTCCGATGAGCGTATAAATAACAGCAAACGTAGGAACTCCGATTATCATTCCGGGCGCACCGAAGAAGCCCGACATTACCGTTATCGATATAACTACCCATTCCGAAGGCATACCGATGTTTGAACCGATAAGCTTCGGCGCAATGACGTTTCCGTCGATACCCTGAAAGACGAGAGTGAACAAAACAAACGGAATGACTTTTGACGGTGCCGCAATAAGAATAATTATTGCACAGGGAACAGTACCTATCCACGGTCCGAAGATCGGAATCATATTTGTTATACCGAGTATAACGGCGATAAGCGGATAAAACGGTACGCCGAGCAGCCAGAGCGCAAAGAAGTTTACAACTCCGACGAAGATGGCGTCAAGAAGCGTGCCTTTTATATATCCGCCGAAGCTGCTGTCCGCACGTTTGACGGCGGAAACGAGCTTTTCGCGTTTTGAGTCTGAAAGGTAAGCGTTAAGCAGTTTGTTTGTCACTGCGCCGATACGTTCTTTTCCGCACAGAATGAATACCGCAAAAACTATGCCTATAAGCGCATCTTTGACAGCGCTGAGAAGCGATGTCGCAAACGAGCTGAGCCACGGCATAACGACATCGACAATTTCCTCTGTTTTTTCAAGGAACTTTTCGATGTATTCATTGAGAGAGCTTGCCAGCTGACCGAGAAGCTGTGATGACGAGCTTATATCCGAAAGCCATTTGCGGGCGGTTTCAACGTAGTCCTTGAATTTTGTCTGAAGCTCGGTTATGCTCGATATGAGCTGAGGTGCAAGCGCCGATATGAGCAGCGAGATAAAGAGAAGGAAGATTATCATCGTTGCGGTTACGGAAAGCGCGCGACGTAAACGTCGCAGACCTTTCTTTTTATTCATAAAGGCGAATACTTTCCTGTCAAAAAGTCCGACTATGGGGTTTAGAAGATAGGCTATTATAATTCCGTATATCAAAGGGGAAAGCACGGAGAAAAATTTCTTTATATAGCCTCCGAAATCGTTGTTGTTGAGGAAGAAGAAAACGATAAACGTTGCGGCAAGCAGAACGAGCGCGATATATACGGCTATAGTGGTATATTTTTTATTCCAATAAAGCTTCATTGTTTTCTCCTTCCCCGAAATATTTTTATGTTGATTCTATCGCCAGGTATTGCTCTATAACAGATTTGTAAATAAGCTCATAGCCCTTTGAATTGGGATGGATTCCATCCTCGCATATAAGCTCTTCGTAATGATGATCGGCAAGAAAAGCGGAGCGGATATCTATAAGCGCCACCCCGACAGCGCGGGCTGTTTTTTCAACCATAATGCTGTACATTTCCTGATAGCGGTAGATTGTTTCCACGCTGCCGAGCCACCGGAGAACGTTTTCTGCGCACATTCCGGCTTTTTCGGTTATTTTTTTGAAATACCTTGCCGGAACTATGGGCGGAAGATTCAGCGCGAATACTTTTGCTCCGAACGCCTTTGCTTTTGTAAGAAGCGCTGTATATATTTTTTCAAAAAGCGCGGGCGGAGTCTTACACAGATGCTCCTCCTCCGGAGCGTCGGATATGCTTTGCCAATCAAAGTCGCAGTCATTGCCGCCGACTTCTATGAAAATGGCGTCGCTCGACGCTATATCGCTTTCGCATTTTTCTATAAGCGAGAGAGTCTTTTCGGTTACAAAGCCGAAGCGAGAGAAGTTTTCAAGCGTGATATCGGTTCTTCCCGTAAGGGAAGTTATATCCGGCGCACCGCTTGTGTAGCGCCCTGTTTCGGAAAGCACAACTCCTTTTCCGACAGAGTCTCCGAAAACACAAAATTTCAGATTTTCCATTTGTCTACCTCATTTATATGTGCTAAGGTGAAGCATAAACCAAGAAGTTGTATTTATCTGCAACGGTGCCAGATGATTGTTACAGTATTTTTTCCATTCCTATTTTCTGTACTTTAAGTCCTGTTTTTTCATAGAATTTAACGGCGGAGGTGTTGTCAGCCCATACATTGAGCGTTACGTTGTAACAGCCGGCGGATTTTGCATAATCAAGTACATATTCGTAAAGTGCAGTGCCTATGTGATGACCGCGAATATTTTCGTCCACGCAAAGATCGTCTATGTAAAGCGTTTTTATATCGGTCATATTATTGTTACTGATAAACTGTTTGTGAATACAGAAGGCATAACCTGCGATTTCGCCGTTAATCTCGGCGACGAACACGGGAGTTTTATCGTCCCTTATTATTTTCTCAAGCTCGCTGTCCGTATATTTTTTTGCTCCTGCCCTGAAAAGGTCGGGACGGGCATCGCTGTGAACCTTATGTACCTCATAGAGCAGAACGTCTATTCTCGGTATGTCACGGCTTTCGGCTCGCCTTATTTCAAGCTCTGCCATTTTCAATCATCTCCGTATATGTGTGCTTATGGCGCACCCGAGCGGATTCGAACCGCTGACCTACCGCTTAGGAGGCGGTCGCTCTATCCTGCTGAGCTACGGATGCATATTGACGGATAATATCCGTCGGAAATTAAAAATATAATGAGTGGAATACGTCAACCTGCTCATTAGCTTTACCTACTTGGCACTGACTTATGGACGTTACCTTTGGCACCGTAATCTTTAACGACGTATGGCCGTCGAAAATATCAAAAACAATCTGAAAGCTTTGACTTTTCTGTAATTATTTTTGTTATTATTGAAAAAGAGTTATATTTGTCTGGTTGAAATTTATTTTTTCTTTTTTGAAAAAAGCTTCTTCACATAAAGGGTTATATCTCTGTCGCGGATACGGCTCTTTTCGGAAGCTTCCTTCTGCTCCTCGAAAAGAGCGACTCCGTCCTCCGAACCGTAATAATCGAGCGTGTCGGGGCTTGCGCCCTTTTTCTCAAGCTTGGATTCTGTTTTTTCTTTCAGAAGCTCACGGATCACATCGAACGTGGGAACTGCGATTATCATTCCGGGCAGACCGAAAAATCCTGCCATAATTATTATGGAAACGAATATCCACATGGCGGGAAGTCCTGTCTTTTCGCCCACGAGCTTGCTGCTGACAAAGTGTGCGTCGAATATATGCAGAAGCACGACAAACAGCAGATACCAGAACATAAGGGAAACGTCCATCGAAGCGATGAAAACTATAAAGCTTGAAAGTGCAATGCCGACTATCGGACCGAATACGGGAACAAGGTTGCAGGCACCGACTATTATGCTTATGAGGGGATAATACGGGACGCCTATAGCCCAGCATCCGGCAAAACAGATGATTCCGACAAACAAAGAATCGAGTATTTTTCCGGTAAGAAAGCCTCCGAACTTTTCATCAACAAGTCCGGTGACCTTTCTTATGCTGCCGTATGACCCGTCGGTGCAAAGTGCGCGGAGGGTTTTGTTCGTCTGCGCCGAAAGGCGTTCTTTGGCGAAAAGGAAGTATATTGCAAATACAAAACCGAGAATCATATCTTTTACGGTGACGACAATGTTCTTTGCCGCGCCGGCTATCTGCGGAATTACGTTGCGGATAAGCTCATAGGCTTTATCTATGAAGTTGTTTATATACCTGACGGCGGATGCAATGTACTCGGCGAATTCGCCTGCATTGTCGTCAAGACTTTCAAGCCATGTCTGAACGCTGCCTATATAAAACTTCATTTTGCCTTCAAGGTCTTTATAGCCTTCCATTACCTGCGGGATGAGTATCCATATGAACAGGCAGAACACAAGCACTACGGTGATGATTGTCACAAGCACAGAAAGCGTGCGCTGAAGACGTCTCTTGCCGGGTCTTTCAAGAAAGCCGAAAACGTATATCTCCACCTTCTTCATCAGCCTATTCATAAGATAAGCGAAGAGCATGCCGTAGAATATCGGATTGAAAACGGAAATAAATCCGCTTGCATATTTTCCGAAATCATGGTTGTTCAAAAAGAAGAATACGCACACAACGGCGAACAATATAACGAACAGCGCGTATACAGCTATGGTAGTGTATTTTTTGTTCCAATTCACCTTGCGTTTCTTGCCGGTTTCTTCCGTTTTGTTTTCCGGAATGTCGTTTCTTTCGTTCATGCGCTTATCCTCCTTTCGCAGCGTACAAAGCATAAAGCCATATCAGTTTAATTTTATACTATATATCAATTTTCGTCAAGTGAAAAGCCAAATTTAATTTGTAACAAAATTGTTTCCCCCGAATCCGATGCCAAAACACACAAAGTGCAATAAAATACAGGTTGATAAATCTTTTTGAAAATGCGTTTCTGATAATATTTATCGTGCGATTTTTATAACGGAAAGGAAACATTTATGAAAAATTATTGCCCTGTTGAGCCGTCGGAATTCAAAAAATCGTCATTTCCTCTCATGGGAGACGGACGGATGATTTTCCTCACTGACGGAATAACATGAAAAAACGCAGGCATTGCCTGCGTTTTTGCGCTTTATATATCAGAACGGCAGATTTATTAAGCCAAGATCTTCAAGCAGTATTTTTGTTCCGATAAGTATAAGAATGATACCGCCGGCAAGCTCTGCTTTTGCTTTGTATTTAGCACCGAAGAAATTCCCGACAAGAAGTCCGAGCATAGAGATAATGCACGTTACAACTCCTATTGAAACTGCCGAGTAGAAGAAAGTATTTTTTTCCATTCCGGAAAGGGCGAACGAAACGCCAACGGCAAGTGCGTCTATTGATGTTGCCACCGCAAGTACGAGCATTGTACCGACGGAGAACGACGAGTTTTTTTCTTCATTCGGTTCTTCTTTTGAAAGCGCTTCGCGTATCATGTTTACGCCGATTATCAGAAGAAGCCCGAAGGCTATCCAATGGTCGAATTTTGTTATGTATTTTTCAAACTGCTTGCCGAGAAAATATCCTATCGTGGGCATCAGAGCCTGAAAAATTCCGAAATAAAGTCCGACTGCGAGCAGATGAGGAAAATTCACCTTTCTTACCGAAAGACCTTTGCATATGGAGACCGCAAAAGCGTCCATTGAAAGAGCAATAGCTATTACCAATACGTCAAAAATGCCCAAATTATCGTCCTCCTGCGAAAAAATCGCTTGTCTAAGCAATATAGCATATTAAAAACCAAAAGTCAATATTCCCGAAAATAAAAATTGACATACAGACTTTGCAATGATAAAATGATATAAGATTTTTATCTTCAAAAAGGACTTGTTGTTTTATGAAAAAAAGCGGTGTACTTATGCCGGTGTTTTCGTTGCCGTCCCCTTACGGCATAGGAACGCTCGGCAAAGGAGCATATAAATTTGCCGATTGGCTGAAAGCGTCGGGTGCCGGGATATGGCAGGTTCTTCCCGCAGGGCCAACCGGATACGGAGATTCGCCTTATCAGAGCTTTTCATCATTTGCGGGAAATCCGTACTTTATAGATCCGGATATGCTTTGCGGAGACGGGATCCTTCCCGAAAAGGATCTGCCCCGAAAGCTTCCCGAAGGAAAGGCGATAGATTACGGTGCGCTGTATGCTTCAAGGCGGCAGATGCTGCAGGCGGCATATGAACATTCCGGAAAAAGACTGAAAAGCGAAACCGATGAATTTCTTGCATCGCATCCCGACATCCGCGATTACGCGCTGTTCATGGCGCTTAAAGACAAGTTCGGGGGCAGATGCTGGCACGATTTTCCCAAGTGTCTTGTCCGCAGGGAAAAGTCTGCGCTGGAAAAATACAAAAAGCTGCTTGCCGACAGAACGGACTACTATGTTTTTGAGCAGTATCTGTTTTTCTCCCAGTGGAAAAGTCTGCGCGGATATGTCAATTCTCTCGGAATAGAGATACTCGGCGATATGCCGATATATGTAGCGCCGGATTCGGCTGATGTGTGGGCAAATCACAGGAGCTTTCAGCTCGACGGGGATCGTCGTCCGAGCTTTGTTGCGGGCGTTCCGCCGGACTATTTTTCGGAGGACGGGCAGAAGTGGGGCAATCCTCTTTACGATTGGAAGTATATGAAAAATCACGGATATGAATTTTTCATCCGCAGGGCAAAGGCGGCGTCGGAGCTTTTCGACACGGTTCGTCTTGACCATTTTATAGGATTTGCGAATTATTACAGCGTACAGCCTGACGCTCCCGACGCAAAAAACGGCTTCTGGCGCGACGGACCGGGAAAAAGTCTTTTCACGACGATAGAAAAGGAAGTCCCTTCGCTCGGACTTGTGGCTGAGGATTTGGGCATAATTTCCGACAAGGTGATAAAGCTCCTCAAAAGCACGGGATATCCGTCGATGCGTGTGATTCAGTTTGCTTTCGGCGATGACAGAACAAATATGCATCTGCCGAAAAACGTGAGAAAAAACACGTTTTATTATACCGGGACGCACGATAATCCCACTACGCTTTCATGGTGGAGAGCTCTTTCCGAAAACGACAGATCGCGTGCGGCGGATTATCTCGGAAGAAAGCGGATGAAAGCTCCCGATACGTTTATAAAAGCCGTTATGGATTCGCGTGCCGAGACGGCGATGATACCTATGTGGGATATTCTTTCACTCGGGGATGAGGGCAGAGTGAACCGTCCCGGAGTGACGGTCGGAAACTGGACGTGGCGTATGGAAAAAATCCCGTGCGAGCCGTTTGATCTTTCGCGCAGATAAACTACATTATACTGCTGAAATCAAAGCTTTCGAGCTTTTTCAGCCGAGTAAGACAATCTTTGAATTTCATGGCGGCGGGG
>FR898235.1:35286-79140 GCA_000437375.1 Eubacterium sp. CAG:841 | reverse complement strand
GGCGGTGATAAACGATTCACCGTCGCCGTTTTTTGCGGCGGCGTAAAGTTCTGCAATCGAATCATCCGCTCTGTCGATATGACTGTAACCTATTGTGTAGGCAAATTTATCTATCGTCTTGTCCCATAAATCCCACAGCTTTTGGGTTTTTTCAAACGCAGCGGAAATGTCCGCTTCAAAATCTTCCTTGCTTTGCGGAAGCGAATCGACTGTTTCAAGCATTTCATCAGAGCGCGAGCATATATACGTGGTGTTGAATACTATAAAAGTCAGCACTGCGCACAAAAGCAGAACGGATACTATAAACGTTTTCATTTCGACTCCTTTCTGTAAACGGTTATCGCGTCGCCGTCGTCTACTGTCATAAGAAAGACCGTTTTTATATCGCGTATTTTCTTGTCTTCGAGAATTTTTCCGAGCCATTTTTCGTCTTTGCCGATGTCGCTCAGGACGTAGCTTATTATGTGTCCGTCGACTATAACCGGGTGCGCTATGCCCGTGACGGTCGGCGCGTTTTCAAGCGGAAAGACAGATATCTGTCCGTTCGGCTCGAATATCGCGTAATCGACGACAGCGGGGGAGGGCGTGTCTTTCAAGCGAAGCTGGCAGAAAAGATCCTCTACGCTCATTCTCATTTTAGCCATTTCCTTTTGAACGGGCTTTCCGTTACGGACGACGACGCTCGGCTTGCCTTCGAGAAATTTCTTGATTATTGCCGACTTGGTTGAAAGGAACGACGCGATGACTTCAAGGCAGAGGATAACCGTTATAGGTATTATCGCGTGAAGAATGGGAATGTTGCTGTCCGTTATGGGGCTTGACGCTATTTCGCTCATAAGAAACGCAGTTATCAGCTCGGACACCTGAAGCTGACCTATCTGTCTTTTTCCCGTAAAGCGCATCATTGCTATCAAAATTACGTAAATGAGAACGGTTCTTATGAATATTGAAGCCATATTTCCTCCGCAAAAAGAGCTTTTTTATTATGTTTACGAAAAAAACATAAAATATTTATTGAAAATAATATCGATATAGGATATAATTAACTTGTATTATTTTATAAATGTCGGCAGAAGTATGCTCTGCGCGGCGAATGTGAAGGGATAACATATGAACATTGACGGAAACGGTATGGAATACGCTGTCGGCGAATACAGCGTCGAACTGAAAAAAATAACCGACGAATTCAGACTTGAAAAAATATATGTTCCGGAAGGATGGGAAAAGAAACAGATAAAAAGCTCTGACGTGAGCCGTCCGGGTCTTGCGCTCGGCGGATTTTTCGATTGCTTCGATCACAAGCGTTTGCAGCTTGTCGGCAATGCCGAATCGGAATATCTCGGTTCGGTTGCGCCGGAAGAAAGAAGAAAAAAGCTTGATGCGCTTTTTGAAACGGGAATTCCCGCTGTTATAGTGACGACAGAGCTTCCCGTTTTTGACGAAATGCTCGGTGCCGCAGAAAAATATTCTGTTCCCGTGTTCCGTACCTCTCAGAAATCATCGGAGTTTCAGGCAGCGCTCATAGCTTCGCTCAATATTTATCTTGCTCCGAGAATAACACGTCACGGCGTGCTTGTCGAAGTCTACGGCGAGGGAATACTTATGCTCGGTGAAAGCGGAGTCGGTAAGAGCGAAACGGCGATAGAGCTTGTAAAACGCGGGCACAGATTCATAGCGGACGACGCAGTTGAGATAAAGAAAGTTTCGGCAAAGACTCTTGTGGGTTCTTCACCGGAAATAATAAGACACTTTATAGAGCTTCGCGGAATAGGAATAGTTGACGTGCGCAGGCTTTTCGGTATGGGCGCCGTAAAGGAGACCGAAAAGATAGATATGGTTATAAAGCTTGAACAGTGGGATAAGAACAAGATTTATGACAGACTCGGTCTTGAACAGGAGACGACGAACATTCTCGGAATAGAAGTTCCCACGACGACTATTCCCGTAAGACCGGGAAGAAACCTTGCGATTATTCTTGAAATAGCCGCAATGAACAACCGTCAGAAAAAGATGGGCTATAACACGGCTGAGGAATTCAACAAACGAATGAACAAGCTCCTTTCTGGAGGGGCAGAGGAGAACAATGAATAACGATATGAAAAACGGCGGAGCGGGAAACAGAATGGTTTCCCCGACAGTGCCCGGAATATTACTGCTTTTGTTTGCGATTGCAGCGGCTTTGTGCTTTATAACGGGACTTTGGCTTTTCGGCATAATTCTTATGACGATGGCTTCGGCAATGCTTGCAATAATCATCTGCATGGGTGCGTCAACCGTGAGCTGTATAGTCTGCCCGCTCTCGGTGGTGCTGAGTTCGGGAATACTTACCGTATCCGGAAAAGGCGTTGAAAGCGTTATCGCTTTCTGTACTTTTATAGCTGTCGGCGGAATTCTTGCCGTTTGTATCATAAACAAAAGCGGCAGAACGGCAGCGGTGGTTGCAATGTCTGCGGCGGCGGGACTGATGCTTTTCATTTCGGTTGCGGTGCTTTATTTCCGCGCAGGAGGCGAGCTTTCCGCTGACGGAATCATAGCTTTCTTTAACAGCAAGGCAGATGCGGTCCGCACGCCGCTCCTGAAATATACCGAAAGCCTTTCAGAAAGGCTTCTGGCGCTCGGATATCAGGTTGAAACCGACGCGCTGAAGGAATATGTAAATACGGTTATATCTTCAATGATATCGCTTCTTCCGGGACTTATAATAGCAGCACTTGAAATAACGTGCTGGATAACTACCTGCTTTGTAAAACTCTTTGCACGCAAAACGCATTGCGAGGTTATACTTCCTTCTCCCCGCTGGGAGCTTTATCCCTCTATGGTAACGGTGATAATATACGCAGCTTCCTGTGCGATATTTGCGGTGTGCTATATTATAGCTCTGTTTTCTTCGTCGGGTTCGGTGGTCGGAATAGTTATGTACAACCTTATTCTTGTTACCGCACCCGTGTTTATAGCGATAGGCTTTTCCTCCGCATTCGGGGCGAAAAATCCGAAAATGCAGAACAGAAAAGGCATGTCGGCTTTTATTTTTGTTATGCTCGTACTTCTTGCTCCGCAGCTCGCGCTTACGTTGCTTTCGATAATCGGCGCAGTTAGCGTATTTGTCAGAAGAAAAGCCGAATCGGCCGACAAGGACGACGATTCGTCCGATCGACCCGGTATGATGTAAAATGCAGTTGCCTTAAATAAACTGAAAGGATATTATTATGTCGGAAAATTCAAACGATAAGAAGAAAAGACAATTTCCGCTGGGGATAATATGCGCAGTGCTCGGAATCGTGGCACTTGCCGCCGTAGTTATCGGCACGATATACAGCAAGGGCGATCCTGTTTATATTGCCATGTACGGGCTTGGCGGATATATGATCTGTATTCTTATAATCGGGATAGTTGAGCTTATTCACGGAACTGTCGGAGGCAAGGTATTGAGCGAAGTAAAAAGCTCGGTGTTCGGCAATCTCTCGCTCGATTTTATTCAGAAGCTGTATATGCCGGTAGTTATCTGTGACGAAAAGGGAAAGATAGTGTGGTACAATACCGCGCTTTCATCGCGTTTCCGTTCGCGCACGATGGTTTTCGGAAAATATATAGATAACATATGTGACGCAACGATAGAACGCATAGTAAAGGATGAGGACGAATACGGCACGGAGGTTACGTTTTCTTCCGAAATAGACGCAGGCGGCTCGGATGAATGCTTCAGAGCGAAAGGCTACAAGGTAACGGCTCACGGAAAAACGTATTATATGGCGATATTCGCCGATTACACCGAAACAAGAGCGCTTGCCACAAAGCTTGAAGAAGAAGATACGATAGTGGCTTACGCCATGATAGACAACCTTGACGAGCTTATGCAGTATGTTCAGGAGCTTTACGATACGGCGGCGTCCGATGTCGAAACAATACTTCGGAAGCATATGGAAGCTGTTGGCGGAATAGTGCGCGAATATGCAAATAACAAATTTATCTGTGTGTTTGCGGCAAAATATCTTGAAAAGTTTGAAGAGGACAAATTTTCCATACTTGACGAGGTGCGCGAGATATATGTAGGCGAAACTTCCATGCCTGTTACGATATCGATAGGCATTGCGAAGATAAGCGGAACGCTTTATGAAAAGGAGAGAGTTACTCAGTCGGCTCTTGACCTTGCTCTTCAGCGCGGCGGAGATCAGGTGGTTGTAAAAAGCGCCGACGGCGTAGATTTCTACGGCGGAAAGACAAAAGCCGTACAGAAACGTACAAAGGTGCGTTCGCGCGTTATCGCGGGCGAATTTATGTCGCTTCTGAAGAAAAGCTCAAACGTTATCGTTATGGGACACCGCTTTGCGGATTTTGATGCGTTTGCTTCCTGCCTTGCTGTGGCAAGACTTGCAACGACGTGCGGAGTAAAAGTAAATATAGTAAGCGACAAAAACGACAGAAACCTTGCGCCGTGCTTTGCGCGTCTTGAAGAATACCCCGAATACGGAGCGCTTTTCGTAGACAAGATAGAGGCGCAGGATCTTATCCGCAGCGATACGCTTGCTGTGGTCGTCGACGTAAACAATCTCTCATTTTGCGAGGCACCGGACGTTGTAAGCAATGTAAGCAATCTTGTAATAATAGACCATCACAGAAAAACGGGCGAATACAAAGTCCGCCCGAGCATTGTGTATATAGAGCCTTCGGCATCGTCCGCATCGGAGCTGCTGTCCGAATTTCTTGAGCAGGTGCTTCCTGCCGGAACGCTTCCGAAGGTGGAAGCGGATATGCTCTTTGCGGGGCTTTTGCTTGATACGAAGCGTTTTACTCACAACACGGGTACAAGAACGTTTTCTTCGGCATTGTATCTGCGCGGAGAGGGCGCAAGTCCTACGGACGCGGAAAACCTTTTCAAAACGGGAATAAAGGAATTCCTCAGCGAAGCCAAGTTTGAAAGCAATGTCGTTATATATAAATCTGTAATAGCAATAGCACTCAACGACGCCGAGTCGAACTCGCCGCTTATGAGAGTTTCGGCGGCAAAGGCTGCGGACAGGCTTCTTTCGGTAGAAGGCGTTCAGGCGGCGTTCGCACTCTGCAGAATAGATGATACCGTTCATATATCGGCGCGCTCGCAGGGAACAATAAACGTTCAGCTCATTCTTGAAAAAATGGGCGGAGGCGGACATTTCGATTCGGCAGGTGCACAGGTAAAGAACTCTTCCACTTCGACAGCGCTGACAACGCTCCGCTCGGCAATAGACGAATATCTTGCGGAAAATCTTTGATTTATAAAATAAAAAACCGACAGGGAGCAATCCTGTCGGTTTTTGTTTATTACATTAAAGAGTGCTTTGACTTGCCGCTCTTGCATAGCTGTTGAAAAATCCGAGTCTACCGATGAAGTCCTTGCCGTGACCGTCGCAGCAGAGAAGCTCTTCTTCAAGCTCGTCTACGGAGGACAGCTTTCCGGAAAGGTAATCGGAAAGGCGTTTTTCGCACGTTTCAAGTCTTGAAGCAAGCCCTCCGAGACGAAGATCTGTCACCTCATAGCCGTCGGGCTTTTTGTCTGTGAACCAGGTGGTATAAAATTCTTTTCTGAATGTATCAAGACGGGCGCGCGCCGTGCCGAAATCGGAAAGGATTTTTTCAAGTTCGGCTTTATCGCCTGCCTTGTACGCTTTTCTTGCTCTTGCACCGAGCGCATATTTGTATTCAAGCAGATCGCAGAGCGCCTTTGCCGAACGGAACAGATAAGCATATTCACCGCTTTCGGTAAGCGGAGCGAGCTTTTCTGAAACTTCTGAATAATATTTATCCTCGTCAAAATGAACGACCGAATCATATCTTCCGAGAAAAGGATCGTTGTAAAGCATAAATTTCGAAGGGTTTCGTATATAAGATGTTACATATCTCTGCGGTTTCATCTCAATCGGAAGTGCATCCGGAAGATCGAGCTTTGAGAAATCGTCGTAGCTTATACCGACGAGTTTTTCAAAGCCGGCTTTTATTTTGTCCATATCCGTTTCGCCTTCGGCTCTTTTTGCGGCGTAGTACATTGCGGGAAGTACGGAGAATATAGAACATTCCGCTCCGCCGTCTCCCCACATTGTCATAAACGCATTGCGGATGCCGTTTTCAATGCAGCTTTCAAGCGACGGATCTATCGTGAGGAGCGACAGCTCGTTGTGAGGCGTAAAGCCCGACCATGTCCATATTCCGCCGGCAAACCAGGTGTTATCGGAAAGCAACTTGTGGTTTTTGAACATTATATCGTATCTTTCCTTAGGTATGGTGTAGTAATCCCAATAGACCTGAGCCATGCCGTCAGGAACCATAGCACGCTCTTTTTCGGTTATTACTATATCGCTGAGCCTGTAATCTCCGCCTGTCGCGAGCCGGAAGAACATATCGCTCCACATCATAGGTTCAAAGCCGTGCTTTTTGGCAAGCTCGGTTACCTTTTCGGCGTGACGGCGAAGAATGTCATATCTGTTCGTATAGCCGTGAATATCAAGATATTTTCCGAGACCGATCATGTGAGCCTCATCCATTCCCACATTTATTCTTCTTGACGTGTATGCTTTTTCGCAAGCGTCAAACATTTTGTCTATTAGTGCGTATACACGCTCGTCGTCGGCAAGAAGGATGTCGTTGCAGTCAAAGAGAGGATCGTAAGGGTCCTGCGCACGAAGTCTGCCGAGATGGGCAAGCGTCTGTATGCATGGAATAAGTTCTATTCCTTTGTTTTTTGCATAGGCGTCGATTTCTTTTATTTCAGCCTGAGTGTATCTTCCTCTGAAATATCCGAAATAAGGCTCGCCTTCAACTTCGTAGGTGTCCTCCGTATACAACAGAAGCGCATTGTAGCCCATTGCGGACATAAGGTCTATGAACCGCTTAAGCGCGTGGACGGTATATACCGCGTTTCTTGAACAGTCGATCATTATGCCGAAAGTATCAAAATTTTTCATAAGGAAAGTATCCCCCGTAATGTTATTGGTAATTATAATTATACATACATTTTCTGAGTTGTCCATTTATTTTGAAAAAATCGCTTAAAAAATATTAAAGTATTTACAAACCGCACGGGACTGTGCTAAAATAGATGAAAAAGAACGACTTTATGCATCAGAGGAAGAAATGAAAAAAGAAAACAACCCGAAACTGATAAAAGAAGTGATAATGCTTACCGCCGGAACGCTTATAACGGCGCTTGGCGTTTACTTCTTCAAAATTCCGAATAATTTTTCAACCGGCGGAATGAGCGGTATCTCAATTATCTTAGGTAATCTTGTAAAAGGAATAAGTCCGGCAAACTTTATCTTCATACTCAACGTTGTATTTATGATACTCGGCTTTGCCTTTGTGGGAAAAGACTTCGGTTGGAAAACGATATATTGCAGTTTGCTTTTTTCCGGAGCCGTACAGGTGCTTGAATGGGCAGTGCCGATGTCCGCGCCGTTTACGGATCAGAAAATGCTTGAGCTTGCTTTTGCCGGAATAATTCCCGCAATAGGAACGGCGATAACTTTCAAATATGGCGGAAGCACGGGCGGAACGGATATAATAGCGATGATACTCCGCCGGCATATAAAATCGGACATCAGTATTTCAATGATGATAGCAGACGCTGTGATAGCGGCTTCGACGATATTCTTTATAAACGTTGAAACGGGACTCTATTCAATACTAGGCATGTTGTTGAAATCATTTATGGTCCAGGCGGCGATCGGCGTTATCAACCGCAGAAAAACGCTGCTAATTATTACAACAAAGCCCGACGAGGTTCAGAAGTATATTACGAAAACACTTCACAGGGGCGCGACAGTATGGAACGCTTCCGGCGCGTTCACGCACGAGGACAAAACCGTACTTTTTGTTGCAATGACTCCCTATCAGGCGGCTGAAGTGCGCGATTATACAAAAAAGATAGACGATATGGCATTTGTTACGGTTCTCAACTCGAACGAAATATACGGGAAAGGCTTTATGTCATTTACGGACAATGTATGAAAAAATCCCCGCCGAAGCGGGGATTTTTCAGATGATGTGTGTTTTCTGCGTGTTAAAACATAATAAATGCCCCCTCAAAAGGGGGCATTTATTATTTGTTTTCAAGCTTTATCGTGATGTCAAAATCAAAGCTTTCGTCTTTGAAGCGATAATTTTCGGGCAAGCGCGGTCCGCAACTGTGCGAGCCTATTCCTCCGACCTTGTAATCAAGGAGAAGGAAAGTGTTCTTTGACGGAACAAGCTCAAAGTCGTGGGGAGCCGCTTCTATCATTTCTGGCGAGAAATGCAAAGCGGAGAATTCAAAGCCGCTACCGCTTGCGGTGAGTGATTTTTTACCGCTTGAAACAGTCACCCTGTCCGCATCGTAGTGGTTTCCGCATTCCTGTGGGTGTATCATATGCTCAAACTGTTTTGTGACGGTTGATCCGAAAGCTCCGTAATATGCGTGATTTCTGAAATCCACATAGCACGAATCCGGACCCATTGCAAGATAGTCAAGCTTTTCAAAGCCTTTTTTAAGTTCAAGCATAAGCGCAAAACGCGGCAGATAATCAACATCTGCGTGTTCGGGACGTACGGCGTGAATATGTACCGAAAGCTGTCCGGCCGTGACGGTGTAGACTATATCCGTTCTGAAAAGCGGGAATACTGAAGGCGCGCCGAACGTTCCGCAAAGCTTCACGGAAGCGGTCTTGCCGTCGCAGGATGTCTCTGCGGAGTAGACGTTTGTCTTGCATTTGTGAACGTGTCTGTCCTTCCAGTGCTTTACGATATACATATCGTTGTCTGTCGGCGCTCTCCATGCCGTGAAGCGCGAGGGCGAAGCCAGAACATTTTCGTTGTCGCCGAATGAAAGCGAAGTTATCGACGCTGTGGAGAGATCTATTTCTACGGTCAATCCGTCGCTTGAAAGGGAAACGTAACGTCCGCCGTCCGAAAGGGAAGCGGATGTTGCTTCTGCTTCTGCTTTTTCATTTTTGCTCGGAAGCTCAAGCTGATCCCAAGCTGCGATATCGCCTTTCTTTGCATATTCGGTTGCTGTTTTGTATTTTACGATGAATCCGACAAATGTTCTTTCGGTATAGTTCTCTTTCTCAATGAAAGCACTCTCTTTTTTGCAGTGAGGCGCAACGTCTAGTGGCAGAGCCGATTCGGTCCTTTCTCCCGTAGCGGTATGAGGATGAACGAAAACACATTCAAAAAGGTCGGAAAGGTTTATGAAGTCGAGAGTGTTTTCAACAGTTACGGCATAGCCGTTTTCCTTTTCTTCAAGAGAAAATCTTGCCGGACGTATAACTTTTTTCAGCTCTTTAAGACCGAGATGCGGCGTTCTGTCGGGGAAGCAGAGTCCGTCTACGCAGAAAACACCGTCGTTCGGAAAATCTCCGAAGTCGCCGCCGTAAAGCCAGCCGTCCTTGCCTTTTACGGCGTGATCTGCCCATTCCCACACGCATCCGCCGCAGAGACGCGGGTATTTGTATATAAGTTCCCAATATTCCGAAAGTCCGCCGGGTCCCATTCCCATTGAGTGCGCATATTCGCACATATAGTACGGGCGCGGATCGCCCTTTTCGTTTATTCCGGCTTCTTTGAGCGTTTCAAGATAGGGGTACATTGTGCTTACAATATCGACACAGGGATCAACGGCCGTTATTTCCTTGTGATAGAGCGTATTTACCGACATCGTTCCCTCGTAATGGAGCAGACGAGAGGAGTCTCTCCCGTGAACGAGGTCAGCCATTTTACGATGGTTTTCACCGAAAAGGCTTTCGTTTCCGAGCGACCACATTATAACGCACGGGCTGTTCTTATCGCGCTCTATCGTGCGATGAATCCTGTCGAGGTACGCTTTTTCAAAAAGAGGATTATCCGAGATAAGACAGCTTGAGTCCACATATCGCATCGCTCTTTCCGTACCGTGGGTTTCGAGGTCGCATTCGTCGACAACGTAAAAACCGAGCCTGTCGCACATGCGGTAGAATTCGGGCGCAGCCGGATAGTGCGAGGTGCGTATGCAGTTTATGTTGTTCTGCTTCATAAGTTTAAGGTCGCGCAGAAGCTCTTTTTCCGTCATGCAGTAGCCTTTGCTTTCGGTTGTGTCGTGACGGTTTACGCCTTTCAGTTTTACGGCGGTACCGTTTATACAAAGTACGCCGCCATCCTTTACCGAAACGGTGCGGAATCCGAAGGGAATTTCAATATGCTCGCCGTTGCAGTCGGCTGTAAGGGTGTAAAGATCGGGCGTTTCGGCTGTCCAGAGTGCGGGAGAGTTTACATTTCCGAAAGGAAGCTTTTTCCCGTCGGGAGAGACGAGTCCGAAAACGGGAGTCGGGCAGTCGCCGTAAAGCTCGTAGTCAACGCGGAGACTTCCGTCGGCATCGGCGTGGATAAATATATCGCGCAGGTGCGCTCTCGGACGGCGGAGCAGATATACGTCGCGAAAAATACCGTTGTAGCGCAGGCAGTCCTGATCTTCAAGATATGTCGCATCGCTGTAAGTATATATTTTCACAGCGATGTCATTTTCGCCTTCGGAGACAAATTCGGTTATATCGAATTCCGCCTGCAGGCGAGAACCTTTTGACATACCAACGTATTTTCCACCGATGTAAAGCTCGAACATAGAGCATACGCCGTCAAAAACGATATATGTTCTGTCATCGGTGCTCGGAGAAGAAAAGCTTCTGTGATATATTCCTACGGGTGTATCGGCGGGAACCGACGGAGCATCAAACGGGATTGGGTAATTTATATTTGTATATTGCCTTTGTCCGTATCCGTAGCACTGCCAGCATGACGGAACGGGAAGCGTGTCTTTATATTTTACCGATGCAATATCTTCGGGGAGGTCGAATATCGTATCAAAATATACGAAATTCCACGTTCCGTTCAGCGATTCGAAATATTTCGGCTGTTTCAGACCTTTCGTATTCCGTTCGGGAATAAAATATGCTCTTGGCTCGAGGCGGTTTTCGCCTGTGTTTTCGGGATTGAAGAAGACTGCTTTTTTCATTTGAATTCTCCTTGTAATTATATTTCTATCGAATCGGGATCAAGCTCGTCCGGATCGCGGCTCGGAGCCACAGCCTCGGACGTGCTTATAATGTCGCTCATCTTTTTGCTTTTGTCGGCTGAAAGTGTGCCGAGTGCAGAGAGATATGTCCTTATTATTTCTCTCGGCGTGATAAGGCTTTGCGCTCCGCTGCGGGAAAGCATTCTGTAAAGGAAAGCTTTCATATCGTCGTCGCTTACGTTTACATCGCCGTAATACATTGAATAAAGCACGGTCGTGCGCTTTATAAGCGCAAGCAGCTCGTCGTCCGAAAGTTGTGTAAGCCTTATTACGGGACCTGTAATATTTCCGCCGGAAAAGCTTTCCGACATGGCAAATGCCGAATCGGAAAGGCGGGAACGGAGGGCTTCATAGCTGAAAAGTCCGCGCCTGCCGTCTTCGAGGAATTGCGGTGTTCCGGCAAATATTACTCCGAGTCCGCTCGCTTTTCCCTGCATTGTGTCATTATATATCGAAAGTATTTTTTCATAGTTGTTTTCGCGGGATATTCTGTTTGGAATTTTATAAAGGTTTACACATTCGTCTATCAGGATTATAAGTCCTTTATATCCTATCTGTCTTGAAAACGCAGCGAGAAGCTTTATATAATCGTACCAATTGGAATCGTCTATTATTGCCGTTACGCCGAGATTTGCACGCGCTTCGGTTTTGGTTTTATATTCGCCTCGAAGCCAACGCATACATGCGCTTTCAATCTCTCCGTCGCCGTTTTCGTATGCCTGATAATATTTTGATATAACACGTGCAAAGTCAAATGCGCCTATTCCCGTTTCAAGCTCGCGCATTACGGAAAATATTCTTTTTGAGACTTCCGCCGAAAAGCTTTCGCTTTCGGGGGAAAAGCCGTCGGAGGCAACATCCGCTTTTACGGAGGATATCCATTTTACAATTATCTGCGAGAGTGCCCCTCCGTCGCCGGACGACTTTGACGAGAGGTTTTTAATAAGCTCTCTGTATGTGGCAAGTCCTGCTCCTCCTGAAGCGGAAAGTCTTCTTTCCGGTGAAAGGTCGGCGTCGGCGCAGAGAAATCCTTGCTCACACGCATATCCGCGCAAAAGCTGTAAAAGAAAGCTTTTTCCGCTGCCGTATCTGCCTATCACAAATCTTATGAAAGCTCCGCCGTCTGAGACCGTATCAAGATCGTTACAAAGCGAAAGTATTTCTTTGTCTCTGCCAATAGCTATATACGGCGCTCCCGTACGCGGAACAACTCCCGCGGAAAGCGATGTAAGCAATGCGGAAAGTATTCTTTTTGGAATCTTTATATTGTTTTCGGGCATTATTATTCCTCCGAAAGCGAAATACCGATAGCTTTGAGTGCATTTTCGGTATCGCTTATATAATCTTCGAGTATGCAGAAATCTTCGTCAATGAGGATATCTCCGGTAAAATCGTAAGCTGCTTCATTTATGATTCTTGCGGCTTCATCCGGCATTACGTAATATTTTGCGCAACGCTCTTTGAAATTGTTTTCAAGTGCCGCCGCTGTGATGAAGCGGTATTTTTCATCAATCGAAAGCAGTGCAGAGCAAAGTTCTCCACCCGCCGCGCAGCATTCCTCCTGAATAAGGCGCCGCGCCGCCTCGCCGTCCGGCGAGGGGCGCGCGTCCTGCGCCGGTGCAATATCGGTATTATCATTTTCTGGTTCGAGAAGTTTTGCGGTTTGCCAGGCGTTTTCTTCTATGCGCAGGGCGCGCGCAATGTCGGCTTCGCCGACGTGGCGCGGCGCATAAAAACGCATATACGGAGCTTCCTCTTCCGGTGTGGGCGCACGCTTTTTTGCGCGGCGCAGCGGATAGAACCCGTCAAAATATTCGCATATCGCTTTTTTACATATTTCGGGAAGCGCCTTTACCGAATACCGTGATTTTATTCCGAGTGCGGCTCTCAGTTCATTTTCGCAGGCTTTTATTACGGCGGAACAAAGCTGATGATATTCTCTGCTTTTTCTTAGTGATAAACAAGTTATGTTTATTTTGTATTTTACACCGACATAAGCAACAGCGCCTTGAAAACTGTCACGTATTTCGTGCGATTCCATAAGAAATCCGTTTGGAATTCCGTTTTCAAAAAAGCTTTTTACAGCAAGCACAGCGGCTGTAGGAATATGAAGATCGTACTTGTTCTTGTTTTCCGGATAAAAGCGGCTTTTTTTATAATCGCATGATGAAAATTTTAATATGGATTCAAAAGGAAAAGAACCGCTCAAGGGATTTTCATAAAATTCCGGCAAGGAAACATTGCCTGTTATATCGCCTGAAAATGACAGGACTTTTTTCGGAATTCCGAGCCTGTGTATAAGACAGTAATCGCACAGCCATTCGCCTATATATCTGTCAAGGTAAGGATAAGTTCCTCTGTAAGCTTCCCATATATTTGCTATAAGCTCAGCTCCTTTTTCGGGCTTGAGAAGCTCGGGAATGTTTATTATTTCATAAAGCAGAAGAAAAATATAGCTGCTGTCCGCTTTCGGATATTCACCTCTGCGAACAAGCTCGCGGAAATAAAAGTAATAATCTGACTGATTCCTTGAAAGCTGTTCGTATTGCGGAGTGTATGCGAAGAATTTTTCCTCCGGACATTCTTTTCCTATAATATTGAAATACTCAACGGCTTCGGAATGAAACTTTGAGTAAAACGAAAACCGTGCGGGCCAGCCGCAGACGGTGACGCTTTTTATCAGAGAGTTTTTCGGAGCATAAGAAAAACACGGGCGTGGAACATTGTTTTCTCTTTCTTTCGGTTTGGGTATCGGAATTCCGCGCGGGTTTTCGATTGACTTTGTGTCAACGGTAACGGAGGAAGTGTCAAATGTGGGGTGGGCTATGTATTTCTTTTTCGGTTCAAGCTCGCTCAGATCCCAGAAATCGTCGCGATTATCGTTTGTTTTTGCCACTTGTGTTTCCTCCTTCCGCAATTTCGTTATTATATAATTATATCATACAAATAAAATCCTGTCAATTACACGCAAGGTTCTTTGCTCTATTTTTAAAAAAATCTTGTTATTCCGCACAGACTTGTGATATAATGATTTATGTGAAAATATCATTTGTTGCCGAAAGGAAAAAATAATTATGGCAAGATACAGAAGAGCGCGCGTAAACGATGAAGTCGGACGCGTTGTTGCCGAAGCTATACGTTCGGTGAAGGACCCCCGTGTTGCGGGAGAGCTTATAACGGTCACGCAGTGTGAGGTTTCGGGTGACCTTAAATACGCAAAGGTATATTTTTCGGTGTTGGGCGCCGATTCGGAAAAGATAAAAGAAATAAAAAAAGGGCTTTACAGCGCGGCGGGCTTTATCCGTCATACCGTTGCGGAAACGCTTAATATGCGCGCTACTCCCGAATTCACTTTTGAATACGACGACGCTATAAAACGCGGCGCGAATATATTCGAGCTTCTTAAACAGACGGGCGTGACAAGCGATACCGAAAAGGAGGAGCAAGGTGACGACGAGCAATAATATTACGATAAACGGTATAAGAAAGATTCTTGAGAGAAACGAAAATTTTCTTATTTTCATGCATGAAAATCCCGATTCGGATACGATAGGCTCGGCGCTTTCGCTTGTGATAACGCTCCGTTCTTTGGGAAAAAAAGCGTATATGGTGTGCTGTGACAAAATACCACAGTCGCTTATGTTCCTTACAGAAGGGAAGCGCTTTTTCGGAATAGAAGATATTCCCGCCGATTTTACGCCAAAATTTCTTATATCGGTTGATGTGGCGTCTCCGAATCAGCTCGGAAAATATCATTATCTTGCGGCAAAGATAGACCTTTCGCTTGACCATCATTCCTGTCACGAGGATCTTGCAACATACAGATTTGTCGATCCCGACGCGGGAGCCTGCGCCGAAATAGTTTACAGAGTAATAAACCGTATGATACAGGGCCAAATTCCGGAAAGAACGGCGTCGCTGCTCTATGCCGCGCTTGCGGCGGATACGGGCGGTTTCCGCTATGCGAACACAACGCCGTATACGCATAAGATAGCGGCGAAGCTTATAGAATGCGGCGCAAACCATTTTCAGATATGCCGCAATCTTTTTGAAATGAAAAGCAAGACCGCACTTGCGGCAGAGGCTTTTGCTATGGACAACGTAAAGTATCTTTGCGGAGGGAAAATATCCTATGTAAAGATAACGGAAGCCGATAAAGCGGCGCACGGCTTTGAGGACGAAGACACATATGATGTTATAAACGTCATAAGGCGGGCTGAGGGCGTAAAGGTTGCAATATTTGCCCGCGAGAGAACGCCCGGAGCATATAAAATATCCACCCGCTCGACAGGCGATATCGACATGGCAAGAATATGCGCCATATTCGGCGGAGGCGGTCATGTGGGAGCTGCGGGATGCAGCGTCACGGCGGACGAGGTTGACGGTGCGGTCAAAAGAATAGTTGAGGAGTGCGGCTTTGAAAAATGAAATACCAACTGGAGGCGTGTTGCTTGTAAATAAGCCGAAGGGAATAACTTCCCACGATGTTGTTGCTAAAGTGCGGCGTCTTTACGGCACGCGCAGTGTCGGACATACGGGCACGCTTGATCCTATGGCAACGGGACTTTTAATAGTGCTTGTGGGTAAAGCCGTAAAGGCTTCCGATTATGTGACGGCGCAGGACAAGGTGTATGATGCCGAAATGAAGCTTGGCATAGTTACAGACACAGCTGATATAACAGGGAAAATTCTTTCCCGAAACGATGATATCCCACAGAGAGACGAAGTCGTTTCCGCGGCGAAAAGCTTTGTTGGGCAATATATGCAGACGCCGCCCATGTACAGCGCAATCAAAGTAGACGGTAAAAAGCTTTACGAGCTTGCGCGCGAGGGAAAAACAGTAGAGCTTGAGCCTCGTGAACTTTATATATCGTCAATAGACATAGACGGCGATGACGACACATACAAAATGCGGATAGCCTGCTCAAAGGGGACGTACATACGGACGCTTTGCGAGGATATAGGTAAAAAGCTCGGTTGCGGTGCGACGATGAGCGCACTCTGCAGGTATTCCTCGGGTGGTTTTAATCTCGACGGCGCTGTAACGCCCGAAGAGCTTGAGGCACTTTCCTCCGAAGAACGCACGGCAAAGCTGATTCCCGCAGAGGAGCTTTTTCCGGAGCTTGAAAAAATCACTTTGACAGATTTTTATGCGCGGCTTTGTCTTTGCGGATGCGAAATATATCAGAAGAAGATAGGCACGTCTTTTACTTGCGGAGAGCGCGTAAGAGTATACACAAATGACGGCTTTGCGGGCGTGGGAGAAGTGAAGCAATATCCTGACGGTACGGCGATAAAGCTGTTTATGCGCGTTGTATAGCGCAAGCTTGCACAGGAAGGGAGAACACAGTATGATAGGTCTTGAAGGGAAGACGTTGAGCTCAGAAAGACTTCGGTATCGGCTTATGCAGAGCAGTGACAAGGTTACGCTTTCCGAGCTTTTGTCCGATGCGGAGGTGACAAGGACCGCAGGATTTTTACCTGCAAAAACGCAAAAGGATTTTGACGATTTCTTCGCTGCACTTACAATGTATAATACCTGTATTGCGATACTGCTCGATGAAAAGCTTATAGGATATATTCACGTCGGAAAATACAAAACGGAGCTTCCCGAACTTTCGGGAAAATTCTGTGTCGGTCTCGGATTTGTAATAGGAAAAGAATATCAGAACAAGGGCTATGGTACGGAAACGGTGAAAACCGTAACCGATTATCTGCTTTCGCGTTTTGACTGTTGCTTTGCGGATTGTTTTGCGGAAAACAAAGCTTCTGCCAAGGTGATGGAAAAGTGCGGATATACGTATGCTGAAGACTATACTATGTACTTCAAAGCACTGAGGGAAGAACATACCTGCCACAGTTATTTTCATATGTAATAAAACGCCTCCTCACACGGGAGGCGTTTTTGATATACAGAAAAAAGCAAAGAACACAAAAGCGGAAAATGCGGCGGCGGGAAGAAATCCGTGTTTTTCACGGCAAAGGCGCGCGACGGAAAAGAAGTCGCATGAAAGCCGCAGGAATGCTGTTGACCAGATGAAAACGAGAAGAATTCCGTTTTCCGAAAAATTCGATGCGGAAAAAGGAATATAAAGAAGTGTTCCCGAAAGTGCCCCGAAAAGCGAGCAGAAAAACGGCTTTCCTATGTTTTTGTTTGCGGCGAGCGCCGGAGAAGGAGAGCTTGCCGCATCGCACGCTTCGCTGCAAAGAATTATCGGTACTGCAGGAAAAAAGCACGGAAAGATATATCCGCCGTCAAAGGCGGAAAGCGATATTCGAAGATAAGGCAGCGATGTCAGCGTGGCTATTGCGAAAAGATACGGTGCAAGCTCGGAAAGTCTTCCGAGCAATTTTATTTCAGTGAAAAAGAAAACACATACAGCGACCGCTGAGAAAATAAACACGAGCGTGGAAACTCCGCTTTCGTGTACGGATGAAAAACCGTAAAGCGCAAATATATCCAAAGCTGCGGTAAAGGCGCATGTCGCCGCAAGTACGGCGGAAAATACTCCGCCGGAAAGTATGTCGGGCTTTCGGTTTTTTAATATCACCGTAGCGCCCGAGATCACTGTCCAGAGAAGAAAAGAAACGGCAAGTGTGAACACTCCGCGCGTGCGGAATATAAATGCTCCCGAAAGCATATATGCCGCAGACAGAAAGAAAAGCTGACGGGGCGTAAGTCCTTTTTCAAAAGTCATTTGCGCGGTCTCCTTTGCGAGCGGATTATTCTCTTTCCCGTTATCGCCGTCGGCGCGACGGTCATTGACCATATAGGCGTCATTATGGGGAAATCACGCATGCCTTCGGGCGAGATCGGCGCAATAGGCGAGAGATACGGCACTCCGAATGAGCTTTTTTTAGCGAGGGCGGAAACTCCGCATATCATTCCGATAAAAAATCCGTAAAGTCCGAAAAGACCGGAAAGCATTATCATAATAAATCGGTATATCACTGACGGGTGCATATACGGCGGAACAATGAAATTACAGAGCGCGGCGAGAGCGACTATTATCATAACGGAAGAAGAGGCTATGCCGGCTTCTATGGCGCTGTCGCCGAGAAGAAGCGCACCGACAAGTCCGACGGCGGAGCCTACCGCTTTCGGCATCCGCAGACCGACCTCACGGACAAGCTCGAACAGCAGGAAAACGACTATGACCTCCGAGAATATTGAGAAGGAAAGCTCCTTGCGGGATTCGTTTATTATGTTCAGAGTCGATGCTTCCACCATATATTCGTGATGGGTTAGTATCGCCGTGAAAAGCGCGGGAAGCCACACCGAGATCGTCATGGCTATACAGCGCAGCAAGCGAATAAAGCTTGCATACCACATACTTTTTGCGTAGTCTTCCGTCACCTGAAAGCCCTCGCAGAAAAGATACGGTACGGTAAGCACTACGGGCGAGCCGTCAACTATCACGGCGGCTCTGCCTTCTGTCAGTTTTGCCGCGACTTTATCGGGACGTTCCGAATTTCCCACTGTGGGAAAAAGGGCATAGCGTCCGTCCTGAATACATATTTCCACGCTGCCGGAATCGGTTACGGCATTCAGATTTATGTTTTCTATTCTGCGGACCAGCTCGGATATCAGATTTTCGTCTGCCACTCCTTCGATATACATTACGGCGACATCTGTCTTTGATTCCGTTCCGACAGTGAAGTTCAGTTTTTTCAGCTTTGAGGTATGCAGTCGGCGGCGGATGAGCATTGCGTTTGACTCTCCGTTTTCGGTAAAACCTTCGTGCGGACCTCGTATTACGTTTTCAGTATCGGGCTCGCTTTGCGAACGTCCTTCTTCGTTTTTTGTCCCGACGGACAGCGCATAGCACGATGAACCGCTGTACATAAGCACGGCAGAGCCGGAAAGCAGCTTTTGCTCGGCTTCAATCTCATCCGACGCAGTCAAAAGGGAAGCCGAAGCTATCGAGCTTTCGACAGACGATATCTTTCCCTCCCGCTCGTATGCTGCGGCTATCGGTTCTATTACCTGAGAGGCTATCATATTTTTTGAACAGAAATTTGAAATGTAAAAAATACATATTTTCATATCTCCGTAAGTCAGCTCGCGCACGGAAAGGTCGGACATATTTTCAAACCTGCGACGGAAGTTTTCTTTTTTGTTTTCGTAAATATCCATAAATACCTTTTTTATTTTTATTATTTGTTTTGCCGGCGAGGAATATGGGCGGCAAATTTTGTTTTTTGACATTGCTTTTGAGTTTGAAATGAAAAAGTGCAAAAAAGCAAATAAAAAATTTCAAAAAACTATTGCAATTATCGAAAAAGGCTGATATAATGGTAAAGCTGTATTGCAAATGGAGCGGTCCGCTGCATGCTCGTATGAACGCTCTGTAATTCAAAAGGAGGAAAAAAGCAATGGATAAGATTTCAGCTTTTGTCAGCGAGCAATTAAAGACCGAACTCCCTAAGTTCGAAATAGGTGACACGGTCGTAGTTCACAACAAGATCGTCGAGGGTACGCGTGAAAGAATTCAGCTCTTTGAAGGAACGGTTATCGCCAAGAGAAACGGCGGTATTTCCGAGACCTTCACTGTAAGAAGAATTGCTTACGGCGTAGGCGTTGAGAAGACGTTCCCTCTGCATTCCCCGAAGGTTGCTAAGGTCGAAGTTATCCGCCACGGTAAAGTAAGACGCGCAAAGCTCTACTATGTACGCGACAGAGTCGGCAAAGCAGCTAAGGTAAAAGAACAGATTTAATTGCGAAAACTCCGCGTAACGCGGAGTTTTTTATTTCCCGTCCCCGAATAAAATTAAAAAGGAGAAATGGTCTTGAGAAAAAGTATTAAACAGGAAAAAGCCGAAAGACTTGAAGAAATGAAGAAAATGAGCCGCGGACTGAAAATTACATATATTATTCTCGGTGTGCTCGTTATGTTCAGTCTTATACGTGCCGTTATGCTCGGAAACTATGAAAACGCATTCCTTTGCGTGCTTGTTTTCCTTATGTTCTCTATACCGAGCTTTGTTAAAAGGCAGTTCCATCTTGATATTCCCAACGTGCTTGAGATACTTGTTCTTATATATATTTTTGCCGCAGAGATACTCGGAGAGGTTGCAAGTTTTTTCGTAAATATTTCTTTCTGGGATACGATGCTTCATACAACATGGGGATTTATCTGCGCTGCGCTCGGATTTTCACTTATAGACGTCCTCAACCGCGATGACAAGATAAAATTCACTATTTCGCCTTTTTATGTTTCGGCAGCGTCATTCTGCTTTTCAATGACCGTTGGCGTGTTCTGGGAGTTTTTTGAGTTTGGCATGGACAGATTTTTCGGCAAGGATATGCAGAAGGATACTATAATAAACAGTTTCAATTCAACTCTTCTCGATCCGACAAAGAGCAATATACCGATAAAGGTTTCCGGAATTACGGATACCGCCGTAAACGGAACGTCACTCGGTATAAACGGCTATCTTGATGTCGGTCTTTATGACACAATGGAAGACCTTTTCGTAAACTTTCTCGGCGCGCTTGTTTTCTGTATTATAGGATATTTCTACATAAAACATCGCGGCAAGGGTAAAATAGCAAAGAACTTTATCCCTACGCTTCGCACCGATGAATGTGAAAAGACAACGGAAAATCCCATGCCGGAGATAACCGAAAATGAAGAACAAAAAACAATCGGCACTTGATATCGCGAGGTGCCTGCCGCTGCTGATAATAGTTGCTTTCGCCGTGCTTTATTTTGTTTTCAGAGATAAAATAACGGCTGACAACATAAAGGATATGGTGCCGAAAACTGCGTCGCTTGCCGTGCTTTTCATGATGCTTATCGGCGCTATGAAGGGGCTTTCCGTATTTTGCCCGTTTGTGCTTATTGAGCTTATAGGCACACTTATATTCAAAGACAAAGTAATTGCCATACTTGTAAATACTGCAGCGATAGCGTCGTCTTTTACGGCGGCTTACCTTGTGGGAAGATGCTCGGGAAGCATAATGGTTGATAAATTGCGCGAAAAATATCCGAAATTCAACGATTTTTATTCGCTTATAAAGCGAAACAGTCTTTTCTCGGTGTTTGCGCTTCGTATAGTCGGCGTGCTTCCGATGGACGTGGTGAGCATGTATATGGGGGCGTCGAAAATATGTTACCCAAAATATCTCGTGCTCAGCCTTCTCGGCGCTGCTCCGGACCTGATACTTGAAACGATAATAGGCGCGGAACTGCGAAATTATCGTTCGCCTGCTTTCTGGATAGCTGTTGTATGCAGACTTGTATTTACGGCAATAACGGTTATTTTTTATCGCATATGGATAAAAAAGAACAAGACGAAAAACTTCTCCGGAAATGAAGAATAAAAAGCAGGGATGAAAAAATCATCCCTGCTTTTTTATTAAAATTTGCACGAATTAATTACCGAAGTTTCTTTTGCCTACTTTTCTTTTCAAAGAAAAGTACGGTGCCTGCTTTTCTGCGAGAAGAAAAGCAGGTCAGATGTTTTTGGATTTGATTTTGTGTGAAAAAAGCCATATTGCCGCAACGGAAACGACAACCGCATATATTATTACCCAAATAAGATCGGGCATAACAGCCGAATAATCTCCTGATGCGGCAGCACGGGCAGCGTCAACCGCGTGGATGAAGGGAAGTGCCTTTGCAATCGTTTCAAACCATTTGCCGACAGCGGAAACATCAAACCAGATGCCGCTGAGCCATGCGCAAAGGTTTGTCATAAGCGCGCCGCAGATGCCGCCGACCTGTTTTTCGGAAAGAATAGTTCCGAACAGAAGTCCGATGCCTATGAAAAGCACGGCAGCGGGGATAAGAGTGGTAACGGAAATAAGCACCGAAGTCGTAAGCCTGAGTCCGAGCGGAATTGATGCGATAAAAACTATAAATATCTGAATTATTGCTATCGGCAGTAGGGGAAGCGTGTAGCCGAGAACAAAATCAGACGCTGTCATGGGCGATGTCATAAGTCGGAGCATAAGGCTGTCGCTCCTGTCCTTTGAAACCAGCATAGCGGAGAACAGAGTTATAAATGTAAGCCCGAAAAGCGCTATTCCGGGTGCAAGAAGTCCTATTCTGAAAGTTGAAGGACCCATTCCGTCGGGAATATTTCTGCCTATCATCCAAAGCAGGACGAGAAGAATAACGGGGAAAGCGGCACCGAAAAACAGCGTGAGCGGATCGCGCAGGATTTCCTTTGCGTTGCGCTTTGCAAAAACAGTCATCCTCATACTGACGCCTCCTTTTCTGTGGCAATTGCGATAAAGGCTTCTTCAAAATTCTTTGCGCCGCTCAGGGAGATAAGTTCATCCGCTGTACCGACGGCACAAAGCCGTCCTCCTGCCATTATGCCTATTCTGTCCGAAAGGGCTTCCGCTTCTTCCATATAGTGCGTTGTGAGTATTACGGTGACCTTACCTTTTAGTGCTGTGATTATGTCCCATAACTTGCGACGGGCAATTACGTCAAGACCGAGCGTCGGCTCGTCGAGAAAGAGTATTTCGGGATCGCTTATCAGCGCCATAGCTATGCTCAGCTTGCGCGCATAGCCTCCGGAAAGGGTTTTTGCCTTTGATTTTCTTACGTCTTCAAGGGCAAAATCAGTTATCATTTTTTCGGCGCGCAGCTTTGATTCTTCGACACCGAAACCGTAAATTCCTGCAGCGAAAACAAGATTTTCGTAAACCGAAAGATTGCGTGCGACCGCTGTTTCCTGAGGGGAAACATTTGTCTTTGCCTTTACCTTTGCCGCGTCGGATATTATGCTGTCTCCGAGAAGAAGTGCGTCTCCCAATGTGGGCATCGTCAGGCATGAAAGCATTTTTATGGTGGTCGTTTTTCCTGCGCCGTTTATGCCGAGAAGCGAGAAAAGCTCTCCCTTGCGAACGGTAAGGTCAAGCGAGTTTACGACGGTTTTATCGCCGTATTTTTTAGTAAGCGACAATGTTTTTATAGCTTCCGTCATTTTTGTTCGCCTTCCGTAAGCATTTTACGGAAAGCTTCATAATCGTTTACCTTGACTATGCCGATTCCCTGCTTTATATCGCCGAGTATAGCCAGCGTGTCGCCGGGCGAAATACCGAAAATTTCACGGGCTTCTTTTGGGATTACTATCTGTCCCTTTTGCCCGACTTTTGCAACGCCGAATAAAAATTTTCCTTCGGGTGCCATATGTGCCTCCTTAATAAGTATAAAAAGTATAACTTGTATAACTAATCATACTCCGCGAAAATATAAATGTCAATATATTTTGACTATATTTTCGGCATAATCGTGACGCGCGGTACTTGAAAGAGACATAAAGCTGTGGTAGAATATCTAAGCAAGGAGAGATAATTATGCTTGAATTTACACCTATAACATACAAAAACGCCGCAAGAGTGCGCGCGTGCTATCGCCATTGCGATTATCGCGTGAGCGACTATTCCGTAGGGATGAAGCTTATGTGGAAGTCATATTTCCGTCCGGAGATAGCGTTCGCCTGCGGATGTCTTATAGTGAAAGACACATTTGGCGGGAAAGTGCGTTTTGACTATCCCGTACCCGAAACTGAAGACGCCGACATCGACGGCGCTCTTGATGAGATTGAAAAATACTGTATGGATAAGTATATTCCGCTTGTGTTCTACGCCGTGCCGCAGGAAAAACTCGGTGCGCTCATCGCAAGATACAGATATTGCAGAACGGAATCCACCCCCGTGCTTGACGAGTATATATACCGCGCGGACGATATGATGAGCTTTTCCGGAAAGCACTATTCCGGGCAGCGGAACCATATAAACAAATTTTATAAGCTTTATCCCAACGCTAAATTTCGCACGCTTGAAGCTTCGGATAAGCCGAAGCTTGAAAAGTTTTTCGGAAAGTTCACCTACAGCTCTCAGAAAAACGGCAGGGGAGCGGATGTAGAGCTTAAACGTTCCCGCGAAACACTTCTCCGCGATATTTCGTGGGGATGCGCCGGCTGTATGGAGCTTGATGGGGAGATAATTGCGCTTTCGCTTGGAGAAATCTGCGGCGATACGATGATAATCCATATAGAAAAGGCACTTCATGAATATGAAGGCGTTTATCCCGCAACGGTGTCCGCATTTGCCGAGCGTTTCTGCGGCGGAGTTAAATATATCAACCGCGAAGAGGACACGGGCGATCCGGGTCTGAGACGGTCAAAAACTCAGTACAGACCTAAATTTATGCAGAGAAAATATGATGTTTACGTCGAGACCGAGCTCAGAGCGTGGGATAAGATCCCTACTCTTAAAACCGAAAGGCTTACGCTTGCTCCGCTTACGGATTCCGAAGCGAAAGATTATTTCAAACTCTGCACGGACGACGAGCGCAACAAGTATTGGGGATATGATTACAGAGAAGATTGTGAAAACCCCGAAGAGGATTATTTTATAAACGTTGCAAGAGACGATTTTGAAAGTAAGACTGCGGCAAACTTTGCTATAAAATACGGAAGGAAATTCATAGGCGAGGTCATTCTTTATGATTTCGATTATCACGGCGGTGCGCAGATAGGCGTAAGAATATCGTCGGGCTGTGACGGAAGAGGCTTCGGGAAAGAAGCTATATCCGCCGTTATGGACGCTGCGCTGTACGATCTTGAACTTTCCGTAGTTTATGCGAAGTGCTATCTCGAAAATGTGAAATCGCAGAGGATGCTTTCTGCCTGTATGCAGAAAACGGGCGAGGATGCAGAGTTCAGATATTTTGAACGCAGAATATAAAAATCCTTATGTGAAAAGGAAAAAAACGAAATAATACGCTTGTATTAAAAAGCAAAGGAGTTGCGGATGAAATACAAATATGCGCTTTTTGATCTTGACGGAACGCTTACCGATCCGGCACCGGGAATAACGAATTGTATTATGTACGCATTAAGGAAATTCGGTATAACTCCGCCGCCGAGAGAAGCGCTTTATAAATTCATAGGTCCGCCGCTTTTGTATTCGTTTAAGGAGTATTGCGGATTTTCGGAAAAGGACGCTGAGCTTGCTGTTGCTTATTACAGAGAGCGGTTTTCCGATGTCGGACTTTTTGAAAACGAGATATATCCCGGGATAAGGGAGCTTTTGTCCGAGCTTTGCGAAAGCGGCACGAAGGTCGTTCTGGCGACTTCAAAGCCGGATGTTTACTCAAAGCGGATACTTGAACATTTCGATATAGACAAATATTTTTATTTTCTTGCAGCTAACACTCTTACCGAAAGCAGACCCGAAAAATCGGATGTGATAGCTTATGCAATCGAAAGCTGCAAAATAAAAGTGCCGGCGGAGGCAGTCATGGTCGGCGACAGAAAATACGATATACTCGGTGGAAAAATGTTCGGTCTTGTGACTGTCGGTACAAGCTATGGCTTCGGCGGCAGGGAAGAACTTCTTTCTGCCGGCGCGGATGGAATCGCAGATACTGTGGATGAACTTCGCACGCTTATAACCGATTAAAAAACAAAGTGTTCCGATTTGGATATAATTGCGAATTTTATCGACAAAAGAGAGATTTTTCATTTGCTATTTAATATTGACTTTTATCAATAAACGATATATAATTAAAATATAAATTTATGAACGGAGGATGGCTCTGTGAAGAAAAAACAAGTTGTAAAAATATGTGCGATAGTGCTTGCTTCGTTGCTTGCGGTAGGTATGCTTGTTCCGGCGATTACATATATATTTGCCGCGGACGAAAAGGTGCAGACAAAGGAAGTTCCGCTTCTTGTTCTTATTGTAAGCTTTGACGCAAACGGAAACGGAAAGAACGACTACAGTGCAGATGAAAGCAATAAACTGTTTGCAGACCCCGATTCGGCACTTTTCGGCGAGCAGTGGGCAAAAACCAAACCCGAAGATTACTACGACAGCTTCTTTGGGAAGGGAAGCTCCCTTGCGGATTATTTCTATGAACTGTCTTGCGGAAAGATAAAATATGTTCCCGCAAAAATAGATACAAAAGCCGAAGGCTGGAGCGCAAATGACGGTGTAATTCCCATTACGGTAAACAGTCAGCATCCGAGTGCTTATAAGCTCACAAGTCCGGCTACATACAAAATGTATTGTGCCAAGATGGTTGACAAGGCTGTTGATATTGCAAACCAATATATTGATTTTTCAAAGTTTGACGAAAACAAGGACGGCGAGATCTCCGCAGGAGAGCTTCGTATAGTTGTTATAAATGCGGGCTGCGATGAAATTGCTTCGGCGGGAGAAACCCTTTCGGATGAGCTTCATTTCACATCAAAGCAGGCGCTTTATAAGAGAGATTTTGAATATGACAACGTAAAGATACGTTCCGGTTCCGACTATAATATGGTTGCCTTTGCCGAATATTCAACACCCGGAAAGATAATGACTGTAGGTCAGCTTGTGCATGGATTTGCACAGACTCTCGGCGCTGCAGACATCGGCAACAACGGCGAAGATGAAGACGGAAAGAGCGATCCCGTAGAAGGTTGGCCGCTTGCATATAAGCTTTCGCTTCTTTGCGACGGTTATAAGCTCGATAACGGAAAAACTCCGTCGTATGCGGATCCTTATGCAAGAATAAAGATGGGCTTCACCTATCAGACGCTTGTAAAAGAGGACGGCGAATATACGCTTTATTCCACAAAGTCGGGAAAATACAACGTACTTTGTATTCCCACGCCGGATTCCGATGAATACTTCCTTGTAGAGCTTCGCCGCAATGAAGGTTATGACAAGTTCGCATCGACGGGAACCTCCGGCGGCGGTGTTATGGTATGGCATATTGACGAAGGCATAAACAAGACAAGATACAGCAACGGTTATTCCTGCACATCGATTGCGGTCGGCGGCGAAAAGCACGATCCCGGTATCGTTCCGCTTGTAAGAACGGGTTGGAACAAAACAGGAGACCGCCTTACCAAAGTTTCTGCAGACGATCTGTATTATTATATTTCAAGCGACGCTTCGACATCCGTATTTGATTCTTCAAAGTTTTCGGGCGCGGCTTCGGGAAGCGTATCTCTCAACTCCTATCCCGCAAACTGGGAAAAGAACAAAGGGTATAACGTTCATATCGAGGTTTTGAACGAATCCGAAGATTCAGTTAAGATAAAGATAGTAAGAAACAATATCGACCTTCTTCCGAGACTTACAGCAAGCTGTACATCACTGAATCGAACCACTCTTACGGTTACCGCAAACATTTATAAAGAATTCGGCGAGAACATAGAAAGCTGCGGAGTTATTCTTTCGAAAAATGAAAATCCGACAGAGGAAAACGGAAAGAAGATTACCGGCGTGCCGGATGCTAACAGAAATTTCTATGTAAGCTTTGACAGTCTTGACGAGGGTGAGAAATATTATTACAAGGCTTATGTCACAACTCCCACAGGAACGAGCTACTCCGATGTCGGCGAAGTAAGAACAAAGTACTCCCGCGATTATTATTTCTGCTATATGTACAGAAATATATCGGAAGGCGAAAGCCCTGTTGAAATAAAATGTTCGCCCGATAAACCCATTTCATACGATTTTGCAATGGTCAAGCCCGGATACAGATTTGTAGGCTGGTTTACTGATGCAGAACTTAAAAATCAGTATGATATGAACACGATCAGAAGTGACGTAAGAACAGATCTTATCCTCTTTGCAAAGTGGGAAAAAGAAACCGAGACGACGACAACTACGGAAACAACTACAACGGTGATTCCGGAAACAACCACTACCACGACAACTACGACAACTACGACAACTACGACAACAACGACCGTGACCGAAACCACAACAACTACTGCTACTGAAACCGAAACAACAAGCACTCAGCCGCAGCAGACTACAACGCCCGGTGAAACGTCCACGGTTTCAACATCGTCATCTACGAATACCGGAGCAAAGGATCCCGGCGACGAAAAAGCAAAGAACACGCTTATAATAGCACTTTGTATAGCTGTTGTAATTCTTTGCGCGGCATTCATCACAACTCTCGGACTTATAAAGAAAAAGAGATAACTTAAACAAAAAATTCCCGCCGAAAAGGCGGGATTTTTTATATAAGTTTTTGTATTTCACTTTCACCGTAAACTTTTATATTGTTTTCGATGAGCAGATCGGCAGTAGTTCCGTTGCCCGCCGTAAGCGTTTTTGAAAAGCTTCCGTCATATATCAGTCCCACGCCGCACGAGGGGCTGCGCTCTTTCAGTAGGGCGGAGGTTATGTTATATCTGCGGCAGAGCGCCAGCGCCTCGAGGGCGCCGCGTCGATATTCGGTTGTAACGTCTTTTCCGTCTTTGCGGACGACGCGTGCGCCTATGCGTTCCGCAGGAACGCGCGGCGTGGGGAGACCTCCGGCTTGTTCCGGACATACGGATATCAGATTATATTTTTCATTCAGCTTTTCAAGAACGCCTGTGGGCAGAGGAACGCTTTTTCCGTCATAACGGCAAGGCTCACCCAAAAGGCATTTACTTATTAGAAGATAAGGTTTTTTCATAGCCTGTCACTTCTTTTCAACAAGATAGAAGAACGGCGACGACGGGGAATTTACTATATGGAACTCCGAGCAGCAAAGTTTTTTTCTGTCATAAGAGGAAAGCAACTCGCGTACGGCATTGCCTTCAATTGTTCCTTCGGCATGACCGGGATATACGGCTATAAGCAGAGCACCGTTTGGAGCGAGAAGCTCTGTACCTGCAATTATTGCGGCTATTGACGATTCATGCTTTGTCGTTATACTTTTGTCCCCTCCGGGGAGATAACCGAGATTGAACATTCCTACGCATATCGGTTCGCTTACATAGTTTTTTACGTTTGCATGGGAGTCAAGAATAAGCTTTACATTGCTTATATTGTTTTCACAAAGGAGCTTTTCTGTACTGTCAAGCGCTTGCTGCTGAATATCAAAGGCGAAAACCGTTCCGTCCTCGCCTACGGCTTTTGAAAGCCAGAGCGTATCGTGACCGTTTCCCATTGTAAAGTCAACCGCTGTTCCGCCACTCACTATGTGCGGTGTTACAAGCGATTTTTCAACTTCAAGAAGATCTATCATTTTATTTCCTCCTCAAAAAGAGATATGATTTCTTTTTTGATTGCCGAAAGTCTGCCTGTGAGCATAAGATCGCTTCCGCCGCATTTGCCTTTTCCTTTATCGCATATAAGTGCGGAATATTTTTTCAGCGGAACCGTCTTTGACGCGCACACCATAGAATATCCGTCTCCGCATTGCGATATCGCAGCGAAAACTTTGCACCTTTCCGCACCGAGATTGCACATATAACGAAGCTCGTCCATGCCGAAGTTGGGAAGCTCAACACAAATGCTTTTGTCCGCAGAACAGATATTTTCGGCTGTCACTTCCGCAAGGCGCTTTTTTGCTTCCGAGCATTTGCGCTTTGCATCCGAAAGCGAAAGAATAAGCGAGTTTACTCCTTTATCTGTTTCTTCCTGCGGAACGCATATAAGCTGTGATATTTTTTCTTCACGAGCTATTCTTTCTCTGAAATCGTCGAGCGCATCAAAACCGCATTTCATTCTTATGCGTATGCCGCCTTTGTAGTGAATAAAGCCGAGAATTTTGATCATTCCGACTTCGCCCGTTCTTTCAACGTGCGGAGCGCAGCAGGCGCATCTGTCAACGCCTTCTATTTCAACTATTCTCACTTTTCCGTCAAGCGCGCCCTTGCTTCTGTAATTGAGCGTTTCAAGCTCGCTTTTGGACGGATAATAGGCTCTTACAGCTATGTTTGAAGCAGAGATGATATTTGCTTCGTCTTCTACCTCTTTCATCTGTTCGGGCGTTATAATGCCGTCAAAATCAAACGTCATTTCCTTTGCGCCGAGATGAAATCCGACATTTGCGAAACCGAATTTGCGATGCATTATAGCGGACACTATATGCTCGCCAGTGTGATTCTGCATACGGCGATAGCGCGGCTCGAAATCAAGCTCGGCATGATATGTTTTTCCTTCAGTAAGGGGAACAGTTGTTATGTGAACTATTCTTTCGCCGTCGTATTGTGTGTCGATTACGGCAGCGTCGCCTATTTTTCCTGTGTCTCCGCACTGTCCGCCGCTTTCGGGAAAGAAAGCGGTTTTGTCAAGCTCTGTCAAAAAGCCGTTTTCGGCTTTTTCGCAGCGGATCACGGTTGCGTCAAATTCTTTGATTTTGCTCGATATATCATATAATTTTTCGGTCATAAAAGCCTCTTTTGATTTTTAGGTACGCTTTATTGTATCACAAACGAATAAAAATCACAAGGGGAAAATACTTTTGTCTTTTTATTGACAAAGTGCAGCTTTGAATGTAAAATAAAAACGTAAAATTTCAAACGGAAAGTTGGGTACTTTTATGTCCGGTGAAAACGAAATATCAAAAATAGATAAAAACTTTACACATGTGACCTCTGACGGAGAGCTTTTGTTTTATGACGTAAACAAAGCGCCATTCAGGGTTTACGGACTTTTGTGGGAGGACGGAACAGGCTTTACGCGTATGCCATCCGATATAGCCGGGAAAGTAAGCGACGGCGTATTTACGCTTGCGAAAAATACAGCGGGAGGCAGAGTGCGCTTTTCCACTGATTCGTCGGTCATAGCGGTCAGATGCAGAATTCCGCAGAGTTGGCGTATGGCGCATATGACTGACGCAGGCTCCGCAGGATTTGACCTTTACAATTATTCCGAAGGTAAACAGCGCTTTGTCGGAGCGTTCATTCCGCAACGGGCAAACACGCCAGAATATGAATTGACGCTTAAGCTTGCAACAAGCGAAATGCGCGATTTTGTACTTGATATGCCGCTTTTTTCATCGCTTTCATCGCTTGAAATAGGATTGCAAAAGGGAAGTGCGCTGAACTGCGGCAGCGAATACAAACATAAAAAACCTATAGTTTTCTACGGCTCTTCGATAACGCACGGAGCGTGCGCTTCACGTCCCGGGCTTTGCTATGAGGCGATCATTTCGCGCAGGCTTGACACGGACTTTGTAAATCTCGGATTTTCGGGCGGTGCAAAAGGCGAGGATACTGTTATGACGTATATCGCAGGGCTTGATATGTCGATGTTTGTTTACGATTACGATTATAATGCGCCGTCGGCTGAGCATCTTATGGCTACGCATTATAAAGGCTACAGAAAAGTCCGCGACTCTCATCCCGATATTCCGATAATAATGGCGTCGAGTCCGAACTTTTCAAATCCGGCGCGCGACGGAAAAGCAAGAAGAGACGTAATTGCCGCAACCTACGAAAAGGCTCTTTCCGAAGGCGATAAAAACGTTTATTTTGTTGACGGAGAAAAGGAATTTGCCACCTTTTTCGACGACGGCAGAACGGTTGACGGAACGCATCCGAATGATGTGGGCTTTGAAATAATGGCAAAGGCTTTCGGTGATATAGCCGAAAAACTTATAAAGTGAAAATTTGAATAAATTGCGCCATCAAGGTGTAAAATACGATAAAACGAAAGGTGAAAAATATGGGAAACTTTTTTGAAAATTTAAAAACGACAATGAAAAATGTGGGGACAGGAATTTCCGACAAGACCCGTGAGATGACAAAAAACGCAAAGCTTTCCGCCGAAATAAACGGCGCCAAGTCCAATATGGAAAACACTTTTGCCGAAATAGGCAAAAAGTATTATGCCATGAACGCAAGCGCTCCTGCTGCGGAACTTGCGGAGTTGTGCGCAAAAATAGACGAATATAAAAAGCAGATAAATGAAAAAGAGCTTGAAATAAAGAAAAACAGAGGCGAAAGAATCTGTTGCGAATGCGGCAAGACCGTAACGGATAAGACCGCCGCGTTCTGTCCTTTCTGCGGAACGAAAATGGAGGAGGTCTACGCGGATGCGGATGATAAACAGCAGACCGATGAAGAATGTGCAGCCGAAAACGAAACGAGCGCAACGGCAGAGCCTGCCGCAGAAAACTCCTCAGACAAAGAATAAAACAAAAAATCTCCGCTGCGAAGCGGAGATTTTTTAACTCAAAAAAGCCGCCGCAGGCGGCTTTTCTTAATACGGACTTATTTCGAGAGATTCATCATCCGTGCCTTTTTCTATTTTGCGGATGACCGCATAATAACCGTAATCATCGCTGACACGGACGAAAACTCTTTCTCCTGCTTTTTTGCCGAGAAGTACCTTTCCTATGGGAGACTCTTTGCTTATAAGATTTTTCAATGAGTTCTGACGAAGCGTTGTAACTATAGTTATCGTCATTTCTTCGTCATCATCTTCAAGATAAAGAGTAACCGTATCGAAAAGTCCTATGGCGTCCTCTTTTGATTCCGGGGAGATAACAACTGCTGTATCTATCATTTTCTGCAGATAATTTATTCTGCCTGCATTTTTATTCATTTCGCGTCTTGCGGCGTGATATTCAAAATTTTCGCTAAGATCGCCGAGTTCGCGCGCCTGACGTACTTCTTCGCGAAGCTTCGGCGCAAGGATATTACGGCGATACTCTATTTCTTCCTGCATTTTCTTTATGTCTACTTTTGTAAGCTCGTCGTGCATAACAATCACCTTCCTTTCTTGCTATTATACGACGGCTCGTGCGATTTTGCAATCGGAAAAGTGAAAAATTAAAAAAATTAAACAAAGACTTTCAGGTTTCGTTTAAGTCACTTCGATAATGTCTTTTCTTTCTCGCGGCTTTCTGCCGTATTCTCTGCTTTTTTCCTTGGCGCTGTTATCATTCTGGAAAGCGCAATAAGTGCCATGACGTTCGGAATTACCATAAGCTGATTGAACATATCGGTAAGCTCCCATACAAGATCATTTGAAAGCACAGAGCCTGTGAATATGAACGCTACCGCAATGACGGAATATATCTTTACGGATTTTTTGCCGAAGAGATATACCATATTTATTTTGCCGAAGAAATTCCAGCCGAGTATTGTTGTGAATGCAAAGAAGAAAAGGCTTATTGCAACAAATATATTGCCTGCTTTTGTGCCGAATATTTCGCCGAAAGCTATCTGTGCCATATTCGTTTTGTCAATGCCGTCCGCCGCGCCGGACGCAAGGACGCCGTTACCTGCGTAAAGTGTTGAGATTACTACGAGCGCCGTCATTGTAAGAACGACGAACGTATCGATAAATACGCCTACCATTGCAACCACGCCTTGCTCGTGAGGATCCTTTACGTTTGCCATTGCGTGCGCGTGCGGTGTTGAGCCCATGCCCGCTTCGTTTGAGAAGAGTCCGCGTTTCACGCCCTGACTTATTGCGGTTTTGAGCGCATAACCTGCGCTTCCGCCGATTATAGCCTGAGGCATGAAAGCATATCTGAATATCATACCAAAGGTTTCGGGAATATATTTTATTCTCGCGCAGATTATAACAAGTCCGCCGACGATATAAAGCAACGCCATTACGGGCACTATTTTTTCCGTCACCGAAGCCACGCGGTTAAGTCCACCGATAAAGATAAAGCCCGATATTGTGGCGATCGCTATCCCGACGATCCATGACGGAATCCCGAAAGCCGTATTGAAGGTCGAGCCTATGGAGTTCGATTGAACCATACTGCCCATAAATCCGAGTGCAAGTATTGTTGCCACCGCAAAAAATCCCGCAAGTATTTTGCCGAATCTGCCGCCGAAGGCTTTCTGTATGTAATAAACGGGGCCGCCGTGTACGGTACCGTCACTGCCTGTTTTTCTTGTTTTTATGGCGAGGGTAGCTTCGGCATATATTGTCGCCATGCCGAAAAACGCTATTATCCACATCCAAAATATTGCGCCCGGACCGCCGATAAGAATGGCTCCGCAGGCTCCGACGATGTTTCCTGTTCCGACCTGAGCTGCTATTGCGGTTGCAAGCGCCTGAAACGACGTAAGTCCGCTTTTTTGTTTTCCGCCTTTGAGGCTTATGTTTCCGAAAACTTTTTTCATTCCTTCGCCAAAACAGCGCACCTGAACAAATCGGGTTTTTATCGTGAAAAACAGTCCCACGCCGACGAGAAGGATTATCAGAATATAATCCGAAAGATAAGAATTGATTTTTGATACTATGCCGAGTACCGCGTCCATTTTGTTTTCCTCCTGAATTGAAAATAAAAAAAGCTGCCGATAAAATATCGACGGCTCCGGAAAAAAGACATACAGACTATAAAAATACAAATTATTTACTTTGTCTGCTCCGTTCTTTTGCCTGAGAGATTCGGCTTTAGCCTTGCACCTTCGGCACCCGATTGTACGGGATTCTCCAGAGTTGATCTCCGCGTCCGGTCTTTTTTCGGAATTCCGAGCGTTTCATTGATCGGTAATGATTATATCATATAAATTTTTGCTTTTCAATAGGAAAATGCAAAAAAATTCACATTTTTGCGGAAAAAGCAAAAAAACGGCGTTATTACGCCGTTTTTTGCATTATATTTATGTTTTACTGTGCAACTTCTTCTGCTATGTCTGCTGTGTCGCCTATGATAGCGCGATAGAACTGAGCTTTTGCAGCCGACATATAAGCGGCTACCCAAAGAGTACCTACGCCGAGGCAGAGAGAACCGACTATCATCCAGCCGATAAAGCTGAGATCCTGAATGAAGAGTTCCATTTTGTGACCGTTCATTATTCTGCGGCTTTCGTCAATGCACTGTTTCCAATCATATTCGGGATGATCGGCTTTTATATAGTAAATCATAGAATAGGAATATGTTTTTACTATTCCGGGAATTACGAAAAGCAGTGACCAAAGGGAGATGAACAATGTGGAAAGGAATCCGAGAAGGAAAGTCTGACCGAAGTCGTTGAAGCCGCCAAACAAACCTACTATGTCCATTGTTTTGCGGTCGCGAGCCTGTTTAAGGAAAAGCGATGAAAGACCGAACGTTATAGGTCCGATGAAAATGAAAGCAATGAATGAGCTTACTCCGAGTATAGCGCTTGCAATTAATGCAACGAGAATGGCGATGAGCCACGGTGTTGCAAAGATGTTTCCGCCAAGTTGTTCTCTTGCTTTGCGTTTGATTTCGCTTCTTGACATAAAAATACCTCCAAAAGTAATTATGATGTATGAATACAACCATCATATTACTTATAATATATCATACAATAGTGATATATGCAATATTAAATGTGAAAAAAATGAACAGATTTTATCATATTTTTGAACAAAAAAGACGAAAAGGGCGGAAAAGCCATTCGGTGTCAAAAGAAAGTAAAATAAAAATCCTGCACGCAAGTGCAGGATTTTTGGTGGGAGCGGGTGGATTCGGACCACCGAAGTCACTGACAACAGATTTACAGTCTGCCCCCTTTGGCCACTCGGGAACGCTCCCAATTATAAAGCCCCGCACATAAAATGCACAAGGCTTCTTTGGAGCTGGTGATCGGAGTCGAACCAACAACCTGCTGATTACAAATCAGCTGCTCTGCCATTGAGCCACACCAGCATATTTCGCTTATGCTTTCCGCGTCAGCGAAAAGAATTATATCATAAGTGTCCTGCGTTGTCAATAGATTTCCGATAAATTTTTATACAAATAAATCCGAAATTCAATTATAAACGGCATAAAGCGTCAAATCTCCGCTTATAAACACTTTTCCGGGCGAAAAAGGAACGGTAAGCTCGCTGTCAATAAAGAAAGAAGCGTTGATATTTCCTCCGCTTATGCCGAGATAACAGTTTTTCTGCGCCGTGAAAACCGACTTTGATTCGTCATCTTTTCCGTAGTTGAATATAACGGTCACTTTTGCTGTGTCATCTTCAGGAAGCGATGAAAATCCGCCGGACGCCTTTTCGGAATATGAAAACTCGCGGCGGAGCAAGGGTTTTTCCGTGCCGTTTGCTTTTTTCAGCGTATAGGATATTTCGTCCGTTATATAATCGCCGTATATTTCATATGTCGCAAGGAGGCTGTCGCCTATCTCAAAGCCCATAGAAGAATACTTCGCCGCGACTTCTATTGTCATTTTGGCTTCATAGGCGACGGTTATAACACCGTCGTCCGATTTTTTTGAATAAAGCTGATGATACGAAAGACCGTCAAAGTCATGAGAACATGTAAGGTAGCTTTCTATATATTCATAGTAGGTTTCTGATATAAGAATAACAGAGTAAAGCTTTCCGTCGTTTTCGGCAAATACCTTGCCGTCGCAGGCGTAGACGGAGTATTCACTGTCCTTCTGAATTATATTATAACCGTAGGCATTGTCCGAAGCCGGCTCTATACAAACGGAATAAGAGTAACCGTCGTTGCCGTTTTCATCGTAATAAGTCAGAGTTTCGGTGTATGACTTATACTTCCCGTCCGAGGCAAACACGGTTGCGGGTTCAAGTCGGTTTCGTATTTCTCTGTAAGATACCGAAGCACCTTTGCCGCATGAAGCAAGCATAAGCGAAACGGCTGCAAGTATCAGGGCTATTGCTTTTTTCACTTTCTTCTCCCCAAAGAGTTATCCGCTCTTATTTTATACAAATATTGCGTTTTTAAGCTTGTACTTTTCTATTTTAGCTTCAAGGCAAAGATTTGTCAAGATTATGCGGCGAATGTTTATAGTTTGTACTTGAAGTTTACATAAGTATTTGGTATAATGTAAAAAAACTTATCGGGAGATAAAAATGAAAAAGATAAAAATCATTGCCGTTATAGCGGCGATTGCAATGCTCACACTTGCGCTTTGCTCGTGCAAGAAGGGGTCGTCAAGTCCCGTCAGCGCTACGGCTGTAATTGTTGTAAAAGACTACGGCGAGATAACCGTCGAGCTTGACTATAAGAATGCGCCTATAACATCGGCTCACTTTGTAAAGCTTGCGCAGGACGGACTTTACGACAACACGGACTTTATCCGTATGCAGCAGGGCTTTGTACTTCAGGGCGGAGCAAATTCAAAATCCGAAGAAACGATAAAGGGCGAGTTTTCTTCAAACGGTGTGGATAATAAGCTTCAACATAAAAAGGGCGTTATATCAATGGCGCGCGCAACAGATCCGGATTCCGCAAGCACACAGTTCTTTATAGTGCTTTCCGATTCGGCACAGTCGTCGCTTGACGGAAATTATGCTTCGTTCGGCAAGATAACGGACGGCTGGGACGTTGTTGAAAAGATTTGCTCCGATATAACGGAGAACGGCGGATTTTCAAACGATTATTACGGCGTTATGATGGGCTTCCTCAGTGAAGAAAACTATATCAAAATCGAAACGATCAGAATAGAAAACGTTGTGACCGAATAGAAAAAAGGTTAACCGAACATAAGTCGGCACACAAGTGAAGAAAAGAAAATACAAAATACCATTGAAAGAAACGCGGCAGGCAGGGCATGTCGCGTTTTCTTTATTTTTGCCGCCGAAAAATACACGGCGAAAACATAAAGTATCGTTTCGGATGAGCCTAAAAGCACGGATGCTGTTTTTGCCGTAAGACTGTCCGCACCGTATTTATCGAAAATATCTGCTATCATGGCGTTCGAGCCGCTGCCCGAAAACGGTCTCATGATTATAAGCGGGAGCATGCCCGTCGGAATTCCGAGCTTTTCAAACAGCGGGGAAAGGAGCGACGAAAGAAAATCAACCGCGCCGGATGCCGAAAGCATCGAAACCGATACCACAAGCACGATAAGCGTGGGCAACAGGCGGAAAATTATTTTTATGCCGTCTTCGGTGCCGCGAAGGAAATCATCAAAGGTAGCTTTTTTTGAGAATGTCAGCATTGCGGCGCAAAGCAGTATCGCCGCCGGAATAAAGGCAGAGGCTATGTATTCCATACTTTTTCAGCCTTTTTTGCTTTGACGGGGAAGAGATATCTCAGCCCTCTTGCAAGAAGCATTGAAACTATTGCACCGCAAACGGAGCATATCCACACAGCGGGAATTATATCGAACGGAGCATCCGAACCTGCGGCGCGGCGCAGAGCGATGAGCGTTGTTGGCATAAGCGATACCGACGAGGTGTTGAGCACGGCAAATGTGACCATGTCGTCGCTTGCTTCATCGCTTTCACTGTTCAGAAGCGAAAGCTTCTGCATGGCTTTTATGCCGAGCGGAGTCGCAGCATTGCCGAGTCCGAGAAGGTTTGCGCTGATGTTTGCGGCGATCTCCTCCGTCCCGATTCCGCTTTTACAGCTTTCGGGAAAGAGAACTTTCATAAGCGGAGATATGAGCTTTGCAAGCATATTGCAGGCGCCGCATTTTGAGTAGACCTCCATAACTCCGCACCAGAGCGCGGTGAGTCCGAGAAGCGAGATCGAAAGCGTCACTGCCTTTGAAGCGCCGTCTATTATCGCCGAAGCGAGCATATCCATTCTTCCGAGCGCAAGCGCAAAAGCAAAAGAAACAGCACTGATTGCGCAAAATATCTTTTTAAGCATAAGATCGCTCCTGTAAAAAAATGAGTGCGTTTTGAGGTTCCATTTTCTGAAAAAACGACTTTTACAATTTTGTCTTTTAGAAATTTTCGAAAAAAATTCAGATAAAGTGCTTATTAAGACTAAAATATTACTAAAATCAAAATTTTTCAAGAAAAATCGATTTTTATTAAATTTTGTTGTTGACTTTCTTGACATAATATGGTACATTATAATTACACTATGAAAGGAGTGTAATACATATGAAATCAACAGGCGTAGTAAGAAAAATCGACGAACTCGGAAGATTCGTTCTTCCCATTGAACTCAGAAAGAATCTCGGAATCAACAATCGTGACGCTGTAGAGATCTTTGTTGAGGATGACAAGATCATTCTCAAGAAATATGAGCCTTCCTGCATTTTCTGCGGAAATGCAGACAACGTTGAAAGTCTCAACGGCAAGCTCATCTGCAAAGATTGCATCCAGAGAATAAAGGATAGATATTGAGATTATATTCTTGGGGGAAATAAAAAATGTGCGTTTCAAAACGAAACGCACATTTTTTATTTTTACTGCTTTGCAACCGTAAGCTTTATTATAAGAGATATGTCGTCCGGCTGAACTTTGGCTTCCGTCGCCGCTTTATTGCGACGTATTGCACCGCACTTGGTACATTTGTGGGTTATTATATATCCCTTTTTCGGGTCTGGTTCAGCCGATATCGGAATCATAAGTCCGCCACAGCCGCTTGCTCTGTCACCGGGGTGATTATCCAGATGAAGCGAGCAAAGACAGCGCGGGCAGTGATTACGGCACGAATAGCCGAGCGGCTGAACGTGGAGTCCGCAATTTAGGCATACGAATTCTTCGTCTTTTTTTTCAAAAAGCTTTGTTTCCATCAGATTATTCTTTATCCGTGAGTGCAAGAGCAAGTTCTTCGAGAGCTTTCTGCTCTGCGGGAGCCGGAGCACCGGACATAGGCTCGGAAGCATTCTGTACCTTCGGGAAGGCGATTACATCACGCAGGCTGTCGGCACCGCACATTATCATCGAGAGACGGTCAAGACCGATTCCCGCGCCGCCGTGAGGCGGAGCGCCGTAACGGTAAGCATCAACAAGGAAGCCGAACTTGGATTCGATCTCTTCGGGAGTGAGTCCGAGAGACTTGAACATCTTCTGCTGAAGCTCAAAGTCAGTGATTCTTATTGAACCGGAGAGCAGCTCCGTGCCGTTCAGAACAAGGTCGTATGCCTTTGCTCTGACGGAGGCAGGGTCGCTGTCTATATAGGGCAGGCATTCGTCAAGCGGCATAGTGAAAGGATGATGCATTGCAAGCCATGTGCCGCTCTCCTCGTCCCATTCAAAGAACGGGAATTCCGTTATCCACAGGAAGTTGAATTTGCCTTCGGGAATTATGCCGAGCTTCTTTGCAACTATCGTGCGGAGCGCGCCGAGTGTGGGAAGTGTGACTTTGTCCTTGTCGGCTACGATGAGCGCAACGTCGCCCTTTTTCATACCGAGTGCGGAGATAATGCTTTCAAGCTCGCCCTCTGCCATGAATTTGGCAAACGAGCATGAGGGCGCGTCTTCAACCCAACGGATATACGCAAGTCCCTTTGCGCCGATGCCCTTTGCGTGTTCTGTGAGCTTGTCAATCTCTTTTCTTGAAAGAACGTCCGCGCCGCCTTCGGCAACTATTGCGCGAACGGAGCCGCCGCCCTGTACGGCAGAAGAGAATACAGAAAATCCGCTGTTTTTCACAAGAGAAGAAATGTCCTGAATTTCCATGCCGTAGCGGGTATCGGGCTTATCCGAGCCGTAGCGCGTCATGGCTTCATTGTAGGTCAGGCGGACCATGGGCGTCTCGATGTTTTTATCAAGCACCTTTTTGAAAAGATAAACGATAAAGCCTTCTATCATATCCATTATATCGGACTGATCGACAAACGACATTTCAAGGTCTATCTGTGTGAACTCGGGCTGACGGTCTGCGCGGAGGTCCTCATCGCGGAAGCAACGCGCAAGCTGAATGTAGCGGTCAAAGCCCGAAAGCATAAGCAATTGCTTATAAATCTGCGGACTCTGAGGAAGCGCATAGAAATGACCGTGATGAATTCTTGAAGGAACTACATAGTCCCGTGCGCCTTCGGGAGTGGGCTTTATCATCATGGGAGTTTCTATTTCGATGAATCCGTTTTTATAGAAATATTCGCGTGCGGCGAGAGCTATCTCGTGGCGCATCATTATATTTTTCTGCAGGGGAGTACGGCGGAGGTCGAGATATCTGTATTTTAATGCAAGCTCGTCACGGACGTTTGAATCGTCGAGAATTTCAAACGGCGTCGTCTGAGCTGCGGAAAGAATACGGTAATCGTCTACTGCAATCTCGATTTCACCTGTCGGCATATTTTTGTTTATTGCGCCTTCACCTCTTGCTCTGACTACGCCGTGAGCGGCAACAACAAATTCGGAGCGCGTTTTGAACGCTTTGTCGAATATGGCTTTGTCGGTATCGCCGTCAAAGGCGAGCTGGATGATGCCTGTCCTGTCGCGGAGGTCGATGAAAATGAGCGCTCCGAGATCGCGTACTCTTGCCACCCAGCCGAGCGCGCATACTCTTTTGCCGATATCATCCTTTGTGAACTGCCCGCAGTATTTTGTTCTTCTGTCCTGTTTTTGTAATAGTTCAGCCATTGTATTTTGTCCTTTCGGGGAGGTTTATTTTTTCATTAGTTTTATCGCCTGTTCGGTTGTTACGGAAAGCTGTTCTCCGCCGTCCATTCTGCGGAGCGATATTCTGCCTTCGGCTTCTTCGCTGTCACCTATGACTGCGACATATTTTACGCCCGCTTTATCGGCGTATTTGAACTTTGCTTTGAGCGAACGATCGGACCAATAAACGTCGGTCGCGATGCCTGCCGCACGAAGAGCTTCGGCTGCTTTGGCGGTATAGGCAAAGCGATCACCGCTTGTGGGAATCACAAGCACTTCCGCCGTAGTGCGTTTTGTCGGCTCTATTATTCCGTTTTCGCGCAACTGAGCGAAAAGTCTTGAAAGACCGATTGAAGCACCCACGCCGGGAAGCTTTTTGTCGGTATAAAAACCTGCAAGATCGTCATATCTGCCGCCTGAACAAACGGAGCCGAAATTCTCGTGACCGACGATAAACGTTTCATAGACAGTGCCGGTGTAATAGTCGAGTCCGCGCACGATCGAAAGGTCTATTTCAAGATTTTTTTCGGGAACGCCGAGCGCAGAGGCAAGCGATATGACCTTTTCAAGCTCGTCTGTGCCGACAGTAAACGTTTCGTCCGTACACAGTGCGCGGAGTGCTGCAATCTTTTCCGGATTTGTCCCTTTTATCGATGTGAACTCGTTTATTTTTTCAAGTGCTTCGGCGCTCACGCCGAGCTTTGTCAGCTCCTCCTGCGTCTTTTCCGCGCCGATCTTGGGCATTTTGTCTATCGTACGCATAACGTCAGCCGTTATGTCTCCGAGACCGAGCGAGCCGAAGAAGCCCGTCAGGATCTTGCGGTTGTTTATGCGGATGACAAAATCGCCTATGTCAAATTCCGTGAAAACGGTGTTTATGGCGGCGGTCATTTCCGCATCGTAGCAGAGGTCAAGACTGTCGGAACCGATAACGTCTATGTCGCACTGATAAAATTCGCGGAATCTGCCTTTCTGCGGACGCTCACCTCTGAACGATTTTGATATCTGATATCTTTTGAAAGGGAACGAAAGATCCGGAAAGTGCTGTGCTACATACCTTGCAAGCGGCACGGTAAGGTCGAAGCGGAGCGATACGTCCGTATCGTGATGATTGAAACGGTATATCTGTTTCTCGGTCTCGCCTCCCGCCTTTGCCAGAAGCACCTCCGAATATTCGAGGGTAGGCGTATCGAGCGGCACAAAGCCGAATCTTTTATAAACGTTTTCTATTTTGCCTTTCATATCTTCAAAGGCGAGCTGATCTGCCGGGAGCAGTTCAACAAAGCCCTGAAGTATTCTCGGGGTAACCTTATTTTCCATAGGGATTTCTCCTTGGTGTTGTTATAATAAAATATTTTATCACATATTTTTTTAATTTTCAATATTTTCCCGACCATTATTGACTAAAAATAAGCCGTATGATATAATTTTTCTGTAAAAAACGGAAAGGAGAGCGCGGTTTTGAGAAGTAATTCACTTTTACTCGGAACAAAAACGCCTGTAACAAAGCTTTACGGCGTAGGAGAAAAACGTGCCGAATCGCTTGCGCGTGCGGGAATTTACACCGCGCTTGACCTTGCGTATCATTTTCCGCGCGGATACGAGTTTCGCGGAAACGTGAAAAACATAAAAGAAGTTACGGACGGCGAAGTCTGTTCGCTTGTGCTTACGGTTGCCTCTCCTCCTCATACGGCGATGATACGCCGCTCAATGACGGTGACCAAAGTTCTCGGCTGTGACGAAACTGGCAGATGCACGATAACGTTTTTCAATCAGCCGTATATGCGCGACGCCTTAAAAACAGGTGTTGAAGCGAGATTTTACGGGAAAGTCGAGCGCAGGCTCGGCACGGTGACGATGACCTCGCCTGCGGTTGAGATCTTGCGCGGAAACATTCCGCTCCGTGCACTGGTGCCGGTTTATCCGCTGGTGGAGGGAATAACCCAAAAGCTTATGGCTGCTTCCGTCCGTGCAGCGCTTGACGCGATATTCGATCCCTCCTCTCCGGATGCGCTCGGCGAGAGTCTCCCGTATGAAATAAGAAAAAAATACGGGCTTTGTGATATAAAATACGCGCTGTATTCAATTCACTGTCCCGCCGACGCCGAGGCAATAGAACGAGCGAAAAAGCGCCTTGCTTTTGAAGAAATGTACCGCTTTGCACTTATGCTCAGCATGGCGGGAAAAAGTGAAAAATCGTGCAGCGGAAAGAAGTTTCTTCCTCCCGACAGAAAGAGATTTCTCTCGGCACTGCCGTTTGAGCTTACTGGTGCACAGAAGCGCACGATAGATGAAATAGAAGCCGATATGACAGGCGGAATGCAGATGAACAGACTCGTTTCGGGCGATGTCGGATCGGGAAAAACCGTGTGCGCGGCATATGCGGCATATATCGCACTCCAGAATCACACTCAGGCTGCGCTTATGGCTCCGACGGAGATACTTGCAAGACAGCATTATCTTGATCTTGCTCCGCTTTTTGAAAAGCTTGGTTACAGTTGCAGACTGCTTATCGGTGCAACGCCGGCGGCTGAAAAAAAGAAGATAACCGCAGAACTTGCAAGCGGAAAGACAGATTTTATAATCGGTACTCACGCGTTGATAGAGGATACTGTGATATTTGAAAATCCGGGAATCGTAATAACGGACGAGCAGCACCGCTTTGGCGCGGCTCAGAGAGAAAGGCTTGCGAAAAAAAGCGCTGATTGCCACATTCTTACGATGAGCGCAACGCCTATTCCGCGAACGCTTGCGCTTGTGCTTTTCGGCGGACTTGATATTTCAGCAGTCGATGAGCTTCCTCCGGGCAGACAGAAGATAGGCACTTTCGCCGTTGACGAGAGCTATCGCGCACGTCTGA
>FR898235.1:0-35267 GCA_000437375.1 Eubacterium sp. CAG:841 | reverse complement strand
TCGCGCACGTCTGAACGGTTTTATACGAAAAACGGTAAAAGAGGGCGGGCAGGTATATATCGTTTGTCCTGCAGTTGAAGAACAGGAAATGCTCGTCGGCGAAAGCGGCGAAAAGATATCGGTTTCCGACCTTGTGACAATAGACGGCGAGCGTGACGGCATAAAGCTTAAAACCGCAGTTGATTATGCAAAGCACCTTTCGGAGGCAGAGTTTCCCGATCTTCGTGTGGCGTTCATTCACGGTAAGATGAAAAGCGCGCAAAAAGAAAAAACAATGGCGGACTTTGCCGACGGAAAGATAGATATTCTTGTTTCCACAACGGTTATAGAGGTCGGTGTGAATGTTCCGAACGCTTCGCTTATGATAGTTGAAAATGCAGAGTTTTTCGGGCTTTCTCAGCTTCATCAGCTCAGGGGACGCGTGGGCAGAGGACAGAGAAAGTCGTATTGCATACTCGTTTCCGATTCAAAGAGCGAAAAATCAAAGGCGAGACTTGCGGTTATGTGTTCGACTCAGGACGGATATAAAATTGCGGAAAAAGATCTTGAACTTCGTGGGCCGGGCGATTTTATCGCTCAGGCAGGCGGAAGGATACGTCAGTCCGGCGGGGTGGATATGAAATTCGGCTCGCTCGGTGACAGCAAGCTTCTTTATGACGCTTTCGACGCGGCAAAAAATACTCTTTCGGCAGATCCTTCGCTTTCGCTTGCGGAAAACGCCGAAACGAAAAAGCAACTTATGCGCGTATCCGGCGCAGGAGCATTATAAATTCTATCGAAAGGATATAATTTATGGGTGTTATTTTCAACGAAGATCCGAATCATTTTGTATATACAAGGGCACAGGCAGGAGTGACTGAGCTTTCCGAAAAAGATCTGACGGACTTTATAGACGGTTATTCAAAAACGAACATAATGGATTTTCTGATATGCGTAAATGCAAGTCTTCCGCACTTCAGGACGAAAAAGATCGAGTCCGTATGTGACAAGTACAGAGCTTGGGAAAAGAGCGGCAAGCTTTGCGGCAGGGAAAACGATCCGATAATAAAAAGCTCGCGTTTGCTCTGCGAAACGCTTGAAAAGGGAATTGACATTCACAATATATGGATAGAACGTCTGCGGAAAAACGGAATAAAAGCGTGGATATCGATAAGAATGAACGATATTCACAATGCGGGAGATGCAGACGCGTTTTTGCCGAGCGGCTTTTCGGCTTCTCATCCCGAATACAGACGGGCGGGTTATCGCACGCCTTCGGGCTACTACGAATATGCGCTCGATTATACTTTTCCGCAGGTAAGGGAATATTATCTTGCCGTGATTTCCGAAGCGCTTGACGCTTTCGATGCAGACGGCATAGAGCTTGATTTTATGCGCGAGATATATTGCTTCGGAGCGGGAAGGGAATATGCCGGCGTGGCGATAATGACGGAGTTTATTGAAAGCGCAGTGCGTCTTGTGCGTGAAAAAGAAAAAGAACGCGGACATAAAATAAACATAGGGGTCCGTCTTCCGGATTCGCCGGAAAAGGCGCTCAGACTTGGGTTTGACGTTGTCGGTTGGATAGACAGAGGATATTTTGACCTTATAACCGTGTCGCCGCGCTGGTCGTCGTCGGATTCGGATATGCCGATCGACTTCTGGAAAAGACTTGTTTTAGGCAAAAATATTCGTCTTGCCGCAGGACTTGAAGTTCTGCTTGACGCATATAACCGCAGGGGAAGAAAATATCTTTTCTGCACGGCGGAGGTTACGCTCGGCATGGCGTGCGCATACACCTCGCTCGGCGCGGACGACATTTATCTTTTCAATTATATGGACAACATAGATCCGGACGATTTAATGACAAAGCCCCTTTTCTCAAAGGAAAATTACAGAAACTTTTTATGCACTGTTGGCGATGAAGAAAAACAGATATCGTCATCGCGCAGACACGTTTTAACTTATAATGACGTAAGCGCAATCGGGTTTGCCGCGCGCAGACCGCTCCCGATGTCGGTGTCCGGCGGATTTTCCGCAGTGAGAATTCCGACGGGAAAAATCCCAAAAGAAAAAAACGTGACGCTTGTGATCGGAGCTGAGTGCGGAGATGATTTTTCGGGCGACAGCCTTACGGTTTATGCAAACGCCCGAAAGTGTGAGTTTGTCGGCAAAGTCGGCACTCCGGAATGTGCATATGACGATATGAGGTATTTTGCATACAGTATGGAAAACGACGGCAATATACCTTTTGTGACAGTCGCTGAATTTTCCTCTGCGGGTGAGAGCATAAGACTTCATTGGGCAGAAATTGATATAAAATAAACAAAAAAACTGCGGCGATGCCGCAGTTTTATATTTTTGTATAAAATTAAATATGCAGATGACAGCTGAATTATTAAAGAAGTTTTATTCCTGCCGCAGCACATTCTTCTTTTGTTTTCGCATCCCATACGGAGGACTGAACCTCTCCTATATGAGCCTTGCCGAGCAGAAGCATTGAAAGGCGCGACTGTCCTATTCCGCCGCCTATTGTGTAGGGAAGCTTGCCTTCAAGCAGCATCTTATGGAACGGGAGATTTCTTCTTTCGTCTGCACCGGCTTCCGTAAGCTGACGGTCGAGCGATTCGGGACTTACGCGTATTCCCATAGATGAAATTTCAAAGGCGCATCCGAGCGTATCGTTGTAGAACATTATATCGCCGTTGAGCGACCAATCGTCATAGTCGGGCGCTCTGCCGTCGTGCTTTTTGCCTGATTTCAGCTTTCCGCCGATCTGCATTATAAATGTTGTACGATGTTCTTTTACATAGGCGTTTTCGCGCTCTTTTGATGTCATCGTGGGATACATGTCCTCAAGTTCCTGAGAGGTTACAAACGAAACCTCGCGGGAGAGACTGTGGGGAAGCTCGGGAAAAGCGCGGCAAAGCTCGTCCTGCGTATCGCATATGGCACCCACGATTGCCTTTACCGTACTTTTAAGATATTCGGGATTTCTGTCCTTTTCGTCAATGACCTTTTCCCAGTCCCACTGGTCAACATATATCGAATGGAGGTTGTCCATATCCTCGTCGCGACGGATGGCGTTCATATCGGTATATATGCCTTCACCGACGCCGAAGCCGTAATCAGAAAGCGCCATTCTTTTCCACTTTGCGAGCGAGTGGACGACTGCGGCGTTTGTGCCTGTTTCTTTTATATCGAAAACGACGGGACGCTCGATGCCGTTAAGATCGTCATTAAGTCCGGACTGAGGCTCTACGAACAGCGGTGCGGATACTCTGCGCAGATTAAGCGCCTTGCCCAACTTTTCTTCAAATATCTGATGTATCATTCCTATTGCGGTTTGTGTTTGGTATATTCCCAGCACGGATCTGTATCCTGCGGGGACTTTGGTCATGCTCATAGACAGCCTCCTTTTTTTATTAAAAAATTGAATTTATGATATCACACGGGAAAAATCTTGTCAATAGAAAAAGCCGAAAAATTCGGCTTTTTGTTTTATATGGCTTTATTTTATTGCATCGTTACGGCAATAAAGAATATAAATTTTTCCTATTTTTACGGCTACCGCCTCCGACTGCATTTTTCCGTTCACCTTAAACATTTTACATTTTTCGGTCTTTTCACCGTCCGATAAAAGAATACCGACGGAGGTCTTTCCGATAAACGATGAGACGGTGTCATCTTCCGTTATTTCTTTCGCCGGAAGATATTCTGCGCCGTTATACTCTATTGCGGTAAGATATAATAATTTTTCATATGTGAAATATGTGATACCGTCTTTGTCCGTCGGCGGAACTGTGGTGGATTCGGGATAGCCTTTGCCGGCGTTATAAAGAGGATAATATTCAGCTTTTTTATTGCCGGAATATTTTTCTGCTCCGTATGATAAGTGGTCTTCTCCGCTCGGACCGCAAGCATTACCGCTATCCTTTGCTGATAAGAACAATGGGATCGAAATCATTACTGCCGTGCAGAGGAAAACTAAGCATACGGCAATTGAAGCCGTCTGTATGAGGAGCCTTTTTGTATTTTTTCTTCGCGCAAGAGCTTCATCCCTCAGGCGCAGAATGTATTCTGTTTGTTGTTTATCCGTTCTCATACTCAAAGCCCCTCCTTTCGAGTTCTTTTTTCAGCGCTATACGTGCGCGGTAAGCCGTGTTATTGACCTGTTTTACGGTCTTTTTTGTTGTTGAGGCTATTTCTTCATAGCTCATCCGGCAGAAATAAAACAAATGCAGAACGGTGCGATATTCTTCGGGCAGGGAAAGCATCGCAAGGTAAAGCTGACAATTTCTTTCGCTTGCCAGAAGCTCGCCCTCAGCGCACAGACTGTCGGCTATGCCGCGGGCTTCGTCAATGGAAGTGTTTTTTCGTCTTCCGAGCTTTCGCAGATGATCTATCGCTTTGTTTTTTGCAATGCCGAAAAGCCATGTTTTCAGCGATGATGCGCCGACAAATCGGTTTTTCTTCAGGATAAGTTCAAGAAACGTTTCCGCCGCTATGTCCTCCGCCGAGTGAATATCTATCGAATATCCGCAGATAAAAAGCACGAGAGGCTTGTTGTAAAGCTCAACTATCTTTTCGAGTGCGGCGTCGCTGCCGGAAAGATATTCAAGATAGTATTCTTTTCCGTCGCCGTCCATAGCTTTTCCTCCGCGTTCGTTTATTAGTCGCCTGAGCTTTGCAGAAACCTCACATTCCGCAAAGAAAAATTTTATCCTATCATAGGTTCGCTTCTGCCCGTCATCGAATAAGGAGCCGAGCCTGCGACAAAGATACTCTTTTTCAGCCTTATATCCTGAGACGATGCGCCGATGAGCAGGTCAAATCTTCCGTCTTCGACAATATATTTGCCGAGAGAGACGTTGTAATGTGAAAGCACCGAAAGGGGAAGCGTGAAGCTTACATTTTTCTTTTCGCCTTTTGCAAGGAATATCTTGTCGAAATACACAAGTTCTTTTTCGGGGACGGAAAGCGTGCAGTAAGGATCTGAGGCATAAAGCCCGAACACTTCCGCACCGTCAAAGTCGCCCGTGTTTTCAAGCGAGAATTCAACCGATATTTCATCGCCTTTGACTTCGGCGCTCATATCACTGTAGCGGAATTCGGTATACGAAAGTCCGTGACCGAACGGGAACTGTACTTTTTCGGGGTGACGGTCGTAGTAGCGATAGCCTACCGCAAGCTTTTCATTGTATTCGGTGCAGTAGCCGTTGCCTGGATAATCAAGGTCGGTTCTTGTCTCTGTCGGGAAGGTTTCGGAAAGTCTGCCCGACGGATTTATTATTCCGCAAAGAACATCCGCAAGGGCGCCGCCTGCCGCCTCGCCACCCAGCCCTGCATAGACTATTGCGGCGGATTTGTTTTTGCAGTAGTAGTCAAGCGCTATTGCTCCGCCGGACTGCAAAACGATGATTACATTTCTGTTTACCTTGCATGCACCCTCAATAAACATTTCATAGTTCGGGTTCATAAGCAGACTGCGTCTGTCGAAGTTTTCCGTATCTTCGGATTCCATAGCTCCCGCGAACATTATTACAGCGTCGGCTTCGGCGACCTTATGGCGGAAGTCCCATATGCCCGGCCAAAGCATAACGGAGGAGAACTCTCTCTTTTTATACGCCTGTATATATTCGATTTCGCAGTCGGGGAGTCGTTTTTTAAGTTCTTCGAGCGGAATGTCCGTGTGATCTTCCGCCTGATATACTTCCGCGCTGCCCTGTCCCTGAATAAGAGGCGATACGGCATACTCGCCGACAACATATATTTTTTTGTACTTTTTCTCCGTAAGAGGAAGTACCTTGTTTTCGTTTTTGAGCAGAACTATTCCCGCTGCCGCGATTTCCTTTGCTGCATCGTGAAGAGCTGCGCGATCGTAAGCTTCGGTTTCCTTCGGGATGGGGAGAGCTACAAAGCGCAGAACTCTTTCAACGGCTTCGTCAAGCGCTTTTTCGGAAAGTGTTCCGTCCGCGAGTCCCTTTTTTATTTCATTTACTATATTTCCGTTCGGCGGCATCTGAAGGTCAAGTCCCGCTTCAACCGCTTTGCAGATATTGTGTACAGCGCCCCAGTCGGAAACGAGAAGCCCATCAAAGCCCCATTCGTCTTTGAGTATGTCACGGAGAAGATGCTTGTTTTCGGAACACCATACGGAGTTTACCTTGTTATAGGCGCACATCATTGCGTCAGGATGGGATTTTTTTACCGCAATCTCAAACCCGCGCAGATATATTTCGCGCATTGTTCTTTCGTCAACTTCGACGCTTGTATCAAGACGGTGTTTTTCCTGGTTGTTCATTGCGTAGTGCTTCGGACAAGCGCATACGCCCTCTTCCTTAAGTCCGAGAATAAACTCCGACGCAAGCTCGCCCGTGATTACGGGATCTTCCGAATAGTATTCAAAGTTTCTGCCGCAGAGAACATTGCGTTTTATGTTCATTCCGGGACCGAGTATCATTGATATGCCGTGATGTGCACATTCTTTTCCCATAGCTCTGCCGAGCTTTCTTGCTGCCTGCTTGTCCCAAGAGGAGCCTACGCAGCTTACGGCGGGGAACAGTACGCAGTTGTCCTCAGGCTCGGCGCGGACGCCTGCCGTGCCGTCGGCAAGCCTGCGGCTTTCAATGCCGAGACGCTCTATTTCTGCCGTTGTCATTGAGGTTGCGCCCGTGAGAAGTATAGCTTTTTCTTCTGTGGTCATTTCCGATATGATTTTCTTTATATCCATAAAAATTTACTCCGCGATAGATTTTTTTATTATTTTATCATACGCTTGAAATTTATTCAAGCATATTGTCAAAATCTGCGTTGACGGCGACGAAAAGATGTGCTATACTTGAAAAAACGACATATTCTTTAATGGGCGGAGGCGGTTGATCTTATGAAAAAAATGCTTATAATCGGTATAGCCGGAGGCTCCGGAAGCGGAAAGAGCACGGCTGCGGAGCTTATAGCGGATGAATTCGGAGAAGAAGTGACGCTTCTGCGCCACGACGACTATTACAAAGCTCAGCACGAAAAAACGTACGAGGAAAGAACAAAGCAGAATTACGACTGTCCGGATGCGTTCGATACGGAGCTTATGTCAAAGCATATAGCGCAACTTAAAAGCGGAAAAGCGATAGAATGCCCCGTTTACGACTATATGATTCATGACAGAAGCGACAAAACACGCAGGATAGAGCCCACGTCGGTGCTGGTTATAGACGGAATACTTATCCTTGCCGAGCCGAGCCTGCGTAACCTTATGGATATAAAAATATATATCGACACCGACGCCGATATAAGAATACTCCGAAGAATAGTCCGCGACGTAAACGAAAGAAAAAGAACGCTTGAATCTGTAATAAGTCAGTATATGGCGACGGTAAAACCGATGCATGAGGCGTTCGTTGAGCCGAGCAAAAAGTTTGCCGATGTGATAGTCCCCGAAGGCGGACACAATCAGGTCGCGATGGATATGATATACAACCTTATAAGACATCATCTTAAATAAAACTTCGGAGGAAGCGATTTTCGCTTCCTCCGTTTTTATTTTGTTTCGGCAAGTACGGCTTTGATTATTCCGATTCCGCGCACGAGGAGACTTTCTGGAATGTTCAGTGCCGGCAAGAGCCGCAGACAACCGTTTGCGATAGTTACAAGCACTCCGCGCTCGGCGCAAAGCGCCATGACTCTCTCGGACGGAGGATCGGTTTCTATTCCTATCATAAGTCCTTTTCCACGCACGGAGCGAACGCCGCGAGCGCCGTTCAGCGCACTGAAAACAAGCGCCGATTTTCTGTTTACTTCAGCAAGCAGCACTTCATCTATTCGGGAAACGATCGTTTCGGCGCCCGCGCAGGCACAGGCATTCCCGCCGAACGTAGAGCCGTGATCTCCGATTCCGAATGTGTCTTTTGTCTCGCCGAAAAAGAGCGTTGCGCCTATCGGCAGTCCGCCGCCGAGTCCTTTTGCCATAGTTACTATATCCGGCGAAAGGCCGTAATTTTCATATGCAAAAAACTTTCCGCATCTGCCCGTTCCGCATTGCACCTCATCGCATATGAGAAGAATTCCGAAATCTTTCTTCACTTCTTTTATTGCTTCGGCAAACTCCTGCGGCAACGGCAGAACACCGCCCTCTCCGCGCACACATTCGATCATAACGGCGGAGAGCTTTCCGCTTTTTGCGGCGCGGAAAAGTTCATCCGGTTTTTCGGGATCGACGTATAAAAATCCCGGAGTGAACGGGACAAAATCACGGTGAAAACGGGGCTGTCCCGTCGCCGCAAGCATAGAGATCGTTCTTCCGTGAAAGCTGTTTTTCAGTGTGGCTATGACGTTCCTTTTGCCTCCGTATTTTTCGGCGGAATATTTTCGTGCCGTTTTTACCGCACATTCATTTGCCTCTGCTCCGGAGTTTGAAAAGAAAACATTATCGGCACCTGTTTTTTCGCATATAGTTTCGGCAAGGGAAAGCTGCGGAGAGGACAGATATGAATTTGAAATATGTGCGATTTTTTCAAGCTGCGCTTCAACTGCCGCAAGCCATATTTCGTCCGACGCGCCGAATAGGTTCACACCCGTCTGGGCGCCGAGATCAATATACGCTTTGCCTTCGCGGTCAAAGACAAGGCTTCCTTTTCCGCGCTCGATATCTACAGGTAATTTTTTATAAGTTTTTGAAAGATGTGAGGTTTTCTCTGTCAATTTCAGCCGCCTCCGATGAATAAATATATTTATATGATATTTATTTGCGTGCAAATTGTTACTTTTTTGTTATGGCAGAAAAATTTTTTTGCTGAAAATTTGACAAAATACGACGGACATTGTATAATGTTATACGTTAAACATGAAAGGGCTGACTTCATATATATGAAATCAAGAATAATATTTATAGTTATTTCGCTTATTTCGGCTGCACTGTTCGGCGTGCTGTTTATCGGCGGTATAAGTGATGTATGGATTATTCCGGCGGCGTTCTGCGGAACATATCTTGCGCTCGGAATACTTTTTTGGGCGGTGATAATTTTCTCCTGCCTGTTTATAAAACCCGATAAGATATATGATAAACCGAGCAAATTCTATGAAAAAATGTTCGCCGTTATATATGACGGAGTGATAAGACTTTTCAGAATTCATCTGCATACGAGCGGCACAGAAATGCTTCCCGAAGGGTGCTATCTTCTTGTTTCAAATCATCGGTCGAATTTTGATAATATGGTTGAATGTGCCGCTGCAGGCGGAAGAAATATAGCGTACCAAAGCCTTCAAATTTCAGAATACCGATAGCAAGGCGCTTCATGCGCAGATGCTGTTACCTTGAAATAGACAGGGAAAATCCCAAAAACGCGTTTCGCACTGTGGAGCGCGCCGTTGACTTTATAAAAACGGGAACATGTCCCGTAGGGCTTTTCCCGGAAGGTCACAGAACACACTCCATACAGATGGATGAATTCAAACACGGATGTTTTCTTATAGCGGAAAAGGCAGCTTGCCCGATAGTTGTATGCTGTGTGCGCGGAACGGAAAAAATACATAAGAACTTTCCATTGCGTCATACCGATGTTTACGTTGATGTGCTTTCCGTAATCCCGAAGGAAAGAGTGTGCGGCAGACGCGCAATAGATGTATCAAATGAAGCAAAACAGCTGATTGCGGATTTTTTGAATGAAAAAGGAGAAGTACAAAATGATAAGAGTGCTTTACAACCCGCTGGCAAACAATAAAAACGGAAAGGCTGAAGCTGAAAAACTGAAAGCTACTTACGGAAGCGGAATAAGCTTTGAGGATATTACAAAAATATCCGATATAGCAGCTTATATCGAAGCTTCCGGCGATGATACCATAGTGCTTGCCGGCGGAGACGGAACGATAAACCGTTTTGCCTGCGATGTCTACGGAAAAACTCCGACAAAGGATATACTTTACTATCCGGCAGGCTCGGGCAACGATTTCTATAACGATGTAAAGGATTCGGCGGTCAGAGTAAACGGACTTGTAAAGCTTAATCCGTACATAGAAGATCTTCCCACCGTGACGGTAAAAGGCAAAACTCAACCGTTTATAAACGGTATAGGCTACGGAATAGACGGCTATTGCTGTGAAGAGGGAGACAGACACAGAGAACGATCCGATAAGCCTGTCAACTATACTTCAATTGCGATAAAAGGACTTCTGTTTTTCTTCAAGCCTGTGAACGCAAAGGTTACGGTTGACGGCGTTACGCATGAGTTCAGGAAGGTTTATCTTGCTCCGTCAATGAACGGTCGTTTCTATGGCGGCGGAATGATGATAGCTCCCTCACAGGACAGACTCAATTCGGAAAAATCGCTTTCTGTCGTGCTGTTTTACGGGGCATCAAAGCTGAAGACGCTTATGGTGTTTCCGTCTATCTTCAAGGGCGAACATATAAAACATACGGAAATGTCAAAGGTATTTACAGGACATGATATAACAGTCGAATTTGACCGTCCTACCGCGCTTCAGATAGACGGCGAGACGGTGACCGACGTTACGAGCTATACCGTTCATTCCTCAAAATAAAAATGTTTTAAGAATCAAAAAACTCCCGTTACAGCGGGAGTTTTTGCGTTTTATACTGATGTATAATATGCGCGTAGGGGGCTTTTGCGCCAGCGGTGGTGTGGGGAAGATGACTTTGCCTTGCTCAATTGGGGCAGATAAAAAAGGAGCGGAAGGCCACCCCTTTAATGAAAATATAAAATTGCGCAAACCAATTACTTGAAGTTTCTTTTGCCTACTTTTCTTTTCAAAGAAAAGTACGGTCAAAGAAAAGTGGGTCAGAGGATTTCAATGTCAACGGGGAGCGTAAAGCTTTCTCCCGGAGAAAGACGGAGAATACCTTTTTTGTTTTCAAGCTCTTCTGTCGGATAACGTTCATCCGAGCCGCTCCACGGCTCTATGCAGACAAATTCCGCGCCCGGTTTTGCCCAAAGCCAGAGCATGGGCGTCTTTCCGAAATGCTCGCGAAGGTAAGGCACGCCGTCACTGCCGACAAGCTCGGCATAGGTCGATGTCGGAGCTTCGAGGGCAAGAGAACCTTTTTCAAAAAGCTCTTTTGAAAGCAGAATGTCGCTTTCATTTTTGAGCTCAAGCTTGTTTGCGGGATCGCCGATCACGTCGTTTCCGTCAAGATAAGGCAAAATCGCGTTTTCGGGCTTTTCAAAGCGGAGAGTGTCTCCTATGCTTATGAAAAATGCAGGATGCGCTCCGACGGAAAAATACATGTTGCCGCTGCCTTTGTTTTTTACGGTAAGACGCTGACGGAGAGTATTTCCGTAAAGGCTGTATTCCGCATCGAAATCAAAGTCGAAAGGGAATACTGCAAGCGTCTTCTCGTTTGACGAAAAACGCAGAAAAATTGACGTCTCTTCCGTAGATATTATTTCAAAAGTGCTTCCGCGAAGAAAACCGTGCTTTTGCATAAAATATTTTTTGCCTTCGTAAACAAAGCTGTCACCGCTCATTCTTCCGACCGCAGGGAATAGAAGCGGAGCGTGACGTCCCCATACGGAAGGCTCAGCCTGCCAGATATATTCTCTTTCCGTGTCTTTTTTTATAAGCGATGAAAGTTCTGCGCCGACGGGATTTATACGTGCCGACAGGAATTCGTTTTCAAGCCTTAACATGGTGTTCTCCTTTGTTATTTGATAAGGTCGCCTGCGGAATTTTCACCGTAAACGGCTGACCAATTTGCTTTGAATGATTCAAGTTCCGCAGCGGTACCGCTGTTTTTAATCAGAGTGGGCAGCATTTCAGGTGCGACGGTGAAAGCTCTGACGCCGCAGAGAGCGGCGCGAGTTATCTGCTCCGCAACGCGGAAGCTTGCCGCAAGCACATGGGTACTTGGATAATGTTCGCGGAAAAGCTTTTCCATATTTCCGGCGATTTCGGCAGAGTCAAGACAAAGATTGTCTATATGGCTCATATACGGTGCAACATAATCGGCTCCTGCCGCCGCGCAAAGCATAGCCTGTCCTACGGTATATACAGCAGTTGCGGTAGTGCTTATTTCCTCTGCCGAAAGAAGCTTTATCGCACGGAGTCCTTCTTCTGTCGCAGGTATCTTTATGCAGATATTTCCGCCGAGAGTATCGGATATCATGTGCGCCTCGCGCACAATGGCGTCCGAGCTGTCAGCCGTTGCCTGAACAAACAGAAGCTTTCCTTCCGTAATTTTGCGAAGCTCTTTCAGGAGCGGAAGAAATTCCGACTTCTGACGTGATATGATCGTCGGATTTGTCGTTACGCCGCAAATCGGATAAAAGTCAAGCGCGTGTTTTATTTTTTCCGGATCGGCGGAATCAAGAAATAATTTCAAAGCTGTAAGGTCCTTTCGAATTTATTTTTCTGTGAGCGAAACCTCTTTCACTTCTTTTGTGGAAAGATTTATACGGAGCGTTTTTATTTCGTATGCGCCGAGTGTAAATTCTTTTTCAAAGCCTATTGCGGGAAGCGTAAGATCCGTTTTACGTACTTCCGATGTCGGATTGAACAAACGGATAATGAAGTCGTCTCCTCTTTCGGCTTTCTTGAATACGGCGAGAGTTATAACGTCGTCCGAAAGCGAAGCAAAGGGCTTTATAGTATTTTCTTTTTCTTTTGCACAGCCTGTGGGGAAGAACGAAAGCGCCATAGGAGCTTCGGCAAGCACAGCGCTTTCACGCTCTATGTGAGCTTTTCTTTCGCTGTCGTCGCCGACTTTTACGGTGAACGTAAAGTCATGCTCGCCCTGATCTATAAACGGTGAGAAGCGATCCTGCTCCATTATATAAGGCTTGCGGACAGAGAAGTCACTCTTTCCGGCGGAATAGCCGGGTGAACGCAGGCACGTTATGCGAAGCTCGCCATCCTTGTAATCGGAGCCGTAAGTGCTGCTGTTCACAACAGTGAGCGCAGTTTTGCCGTCGGAAACGAGGTTCCATTTCTGGCTTACCATTTCGTCGCCGTTTGTAAGAAGCGTTTCACTGCCGTATGCTGTCTGACCTATGAACGTATCACCGCAGACGGTATTGAGCGAAAGCTTTAGCATTGTCATTTTCTCGTTCCAATACACTTTGTCCTTTATGGTAAACTCGGAAGAGTTCTTCGGGAAATAGTATCTTCTTACAAGGAACGAATCATGATATGAGAAAAGCGCCTCGACAACGGTACGTATGGCGCCATCCTCGATTATGCGAACGGAATGAGGACGGTTACCATTTATTATACCCGAAAATTCGGCGGCTTTTTCTTCGTCCATCAAAGTAAATTCGCCTTTTACGTTCCGGAACGACTTCTCTTTATGCGCCCAAGAATTTTCATCGTCTTTTATGGCGAGCGGACGGAGCGAGTCTTTTCCGAGACCGACTTTGCCGTCTGCCTCGTATTCGTCTATAAGACCGGTCTTTAAGTTGACGATGACTTTCGTCTTTCCGTTGTTCCATACGAATTCATCGCCTTCGGGCTGAACCGGCGGCTGCGGATTTTCGCAAAGCACCATCTTTATATCAAAGCGGCTCATTGTGCCCGCAGGCAGCTTTGCAAAGAATACCGTCTTTATGCGCCAATCGACATTGAAGTTGGACACTTCGTGTTCGCGCTGACAAGGTATTTCGACTCCGCCGCTGTAAACGTGAGGCACGGAATAAAGCGCGGGATTTTTGTTCTGATCGGGAAGCTGGAATTCAACCTCGACAGTTTCATCAACCTCATACGGATGCGGGTTGTAAACGAAAACGGGAATAGTGCCGTCTTCGGCTTTTGCTTTGTCGGAACAAAGCGCAAGGAACGCTTTTATCTTTTCGGGGCGAAGCTCGGTAAGTCCGTGACCTGCAACTTCCTGAGCATATTCGCCGACAGGCTCTATTGCGGAGCCCGGAAGAATATCATGGAATTCTACGAGCATAAGGTCTTTTGTGGCTTTTTCAATTGCTTCCGAGGGATAGTCGGAAACGTTTGCCATAAGTGCGTGTGCGGACATTTTTTCCGTCATATAAAGCTCGTTTTCAAGCTTGCGATGAATCTGCTTTGTGCGCATCATCGTAGTATAGCAACCTGTGTAACGAGGGTTCATAATTCCGCTGTAATCGGGAAGCTTTTCTCCCGATTCCGCAAGCTCTTCAAAGAAAGCTTCGGGAGTTGAATGAATAAGATTGAATTCCTTTTCGCTGTTTTTGAGTTCTTCAATCTTTTTAAGATCTATTCTCGAAGGACCGCCGCCGTGATCGCCTATGCCCCACAGCACCATGCCCACTTTCTTCCCGCGATGAAGCTCCATCCAACCTTTTATCTTTTCATCGGCTTCGCCTCTGTGCGATTCGTATGAATTGTACGCACGGCAGCATGCGATCTTTGAACCGTCGAATCCGACCCAATTGAAAGTGTCGGAAGGAAGGTCAAGCATATCGGGTTCAGGACGGCAGAAAATATATGAATCGTAGCCTGCCTTTTTCATTATCTGAACAAGCCCGCGCGAATGACCGAAAGCGTCAAAGTTTATGGCAGTGTGCGGTTCTACCCCGAACTTTTCAAGGAAGTAATATCTTCCCGCAAGTATCTGGCGTACGAAGCTTTCGCCGCAGGGGATATTGCAGTCCGGCTGGAGATACCAACCGCTCATTATGTGCCATTTGCCCTCTTTTACAAGGCGAACTATTCTGCCGAAAAGAACGGGATCGTTCTTTTCAACCCATTCGTAAAGCATGGATTCGTTGTGGCAGAAGATGAAGCCGTCATAATCGTCGCAAAAGTCTGCGGCTACGCGGAAGGTAGAAAGCGTTTCGGCAACGCCTTCTTCTATTTCCCAAAGCCATACGGGATCTATATGCGCGTTGCATATAAGGTGAAGATTGTTCATTTCATTATCCTTTCTCCGATGCAGGAGTTTTATTTTTACGGAAAATATTATATCACACAGCCTTCGAAATGACAATAGAAAACAAAAATAAAAGCGGTGAATTTCACCGCTTTTACAGTATTATTTGTTTGGCACATATATTGTAAGCACGTCGGAAAGTGCTTTCATTTCGGAATCCGAAAGGGAGGGGTTACCCATTTTTGCGATATTGAACGCACGGTAGTTGAATTCGCCCCACCAATTGTCGTCTACTTTGACTGCGCTTTCGGTAACGTTTGCCGGTCGTGTACCTGTCTTTGTATTAAGAGCGGTCCATCCGTCCGGACGGTACTGATAGCCTTCTTTTATAACGATTACCGATCCTACGGGAAGCTCGTCCTTTGAGAATATTTTTGTGGCGGCGAACTGACTGAGGTTTGCCTGCGTATCACCTGCCGCTTTGCTGTAAAGCTTTCCGGGATTTGCGCTTGTCGAGTTGTAATAAGCGTAATATGTTATGCCGAGATCAAGCTTTGTGTATTTTGAAAAATCTATATCGTCAGGATTTACTTCCACAGGCTTTTCGGGCTTCGGAACATATACACGTATAACGCCCGAAAGCTTTTGCATCTCTTCATCCGAAAGGGCGGGATTTCCTGCCTTTGATACGTTGAATGCACAGATCCCGAAGTCGTTCCACCATCTTGCCGTGACGTGTACTACGCTTTCGGTCGTTTCGGCAGGACGCTTGAATGTAGGCGTTCTCGAGCCGTATGCCGTCCATGCGTCGGGACGATACTGATAGCCTTCGTCAAGCACGATGATTGATCCTATCGGAAGGTCTTTCTTTGATATTATACGGGAAGCTGCAAACTGATCTATGTTGTCTGCGGTTGAGCCTCCGAGCCTGCTTATCATGGAGTCGCCTGTTCTTGAGTTATAGTATCCATAGGGAACTATGTCAAGCTCAAGGGATATATACTTGTCGGGATCGAGACCGAGCTTTGTAAGATCGGCTTCTTTCTGCGCTTTGTTTGTATCATTTACATACGTTGACTCCGATATTTCAAAAGGATACGAACAAGCATAATTTACGGCTTCTTTGGCAGCAAGGATTGCCTTTTCGCCGAGAGTGTAGCCGTATTCTGTCGGAATATATGTTACGCTGTCAAGATCTGCGCCGGTGAGCGCCTTGAACCATGCAAGCGCAGCCGTATATCTTCCTATACCGTATGAAAGGTGATATCCGTCGCGCGTGAGCGTATCGCCGAAGAAGCTTGTGCGAAGGTTCTGGATAGCTGTGCCCGAGGGGATAACTCCTGCGAAGTCGTCCTTATGAGCTTCAAGAATCCCTTTTTGTGTTGCCGATGTTATGGCATTGTACATTTTGAGCTGATCTCTGCCGTATTTCGGGAAGTCGCTGTGTCCGGAATTGCTCTGATATGCCCATGTCATGTGCCATACGAGCTTTGCGTTCGGGCAGGCTTTCTTTACATAGCTTATAAGATTTGTAAGCGACGGCTCAAAGGAACCCGCAAGTCCGCTGTAACCGCTGACCTGCTGAATTGATATGCAGTCCCAATCGGTATAAGCAAGACCTGTTGCGATAGTCGTGCTTTTATTTGATACCCACTTTCCGTCGGTATTTGTGAAAAATTCATATGCGGGAGCGTTGTTCTTTGCGTTGCTTTCGTGTTTGCTGAGTGAGCATCCGCCAATATAAAGGTTACCCAAAACTATGTTTGTGTAGCCTGCGCTTTTGGCTATGCCGTAGATGTACTCCATGCCGTCAACCGAGAAGCTGTTTCCGATGGCAAGCACTTTAAGTGTTTTGCCTTCCGGAAGGACAGGCGGTTTTTCAATTATGGGTTTTGCTGTGGTTGTGGTTTCTGCCGGAGTGGTTTCCGCTGATGTTGTGGTTTCCGATGCTGTGGTTTCGGCTTTCGTAGTTGTCTCGGTCTGAGACGATGCAGCAGACGATGTTGTCTGGCCTATGGTTGATGTCTGTTCGGTCGTTTCCGAGTTTCCGCCTGAGCATGAAATGAGAGATACTGCCGAGCAAAGCATTGCCACTACGATGATGAGCGAAAGAAAATTCTTCATTTTGTCCCCCAGTAAATAATTATTTATAATATGAATGCCGTCTTTTTAATGACGGCATTCGTATTAACTTTATTGTTACTGTTCTTTCTTCTTTCTTCCGAGAGCAAGAGCTGTGCCTATTACGCATACAACCGCAAGGGAAGTGCCTGCACCTATTACTGATTTACAGCTGTTTCCGCTTCCGCCGGTGGTTGATGTGCTTTCGGACGGAGTTGTCGTTTCTTCAGCCGAGGTTGTAGTTGCTGTGGTTTCTGTGGTTTTGGTTGTCTCTGTCGTGGTTTCGATGGGTTGCGGTTCGTCGCCTTCCCATCTTGCATAGACTGTAATCTCGCCTGCTTCGGATGTAGGATCGGAGAAGTCGAATTCCTGTGTGTACTGCGGATCGAGATACCATCCGACCAATTCTTTTCCGTCATTGTCTTCAAGAACGGGTTCGGCAAACGATTCGCCGACTTTTACTGCGAACATCATGTATTTGGATTTCGCGCCCACGATTTTGAGCGTAACTGCTTCTTCGTTCAGAATCCATCTTGCATAGAGGTACATAGGCTCGCAGTCGGTCTTTGTAAAAGACATATCGTATTGGTCTGTGCATTCGGTATCGTAATACCAGCCGCCGAATTTTTCAAGTGTTTTTGTCATCGGGAAGCTGTATGTGAGAGGCTGTCCGCATTTGACTGTTACTTCGTAAGGTCTGTTGACTGTGGTCATCCCTTTGTAGAGATATACAGAGTAGTCATCTGTTCTGACCTTCGGAGGAGCCTTTGTATAAGCTTTAATCGATGTTGTCGATTCACCCTTTGAGCCTTTTGCCGTGATTGTAACATAATATGTTGATTTTTCATCAAGGCCTGTGAAATCATAGCTGAAAGAGCCTGCTTCATTGGGTTTTATGTATCCGGTAGCAACGGGATTTGAACCGTCTGCGTTCTTTGATACCGTTGCGGTTATCATATTGAGCGTTCCGCAGTTGAGCTCGGTAACTTTACCTGAAAGGGATATTTTATCGGTCGTAGTGCTTGCAACCGTTTTGAACCTTACGGGAACGTCTATGGTGCCGCTGACCTTTATCTGCATTTCGTTGCCTTTTTCGGAAAGGAACTCGATTTTAAGATCGAAGTTGTCGGCTTCCTCTTCCGTAAGGAGTGTGTACCATGTCTGGCTTTCAAGGAACTTATAGTTGTGACAGTCGAAATATGTACCTGCTTCGCTTCCCCAAGCAAGAGATCCGCTGGGGTTAAGGTCTTCTATGCCGGGATTTCGGGGTGAGCCTTCCTTGTATCCTACCGGCACACCCGATTTCATTACCGTCTCATCGATATGCCAGATAAGAATACCTCTTGCGGAATGATCTATGGCGTCATATGTTGACGGATCAACCGTATATCTGTTTTCTATCAGATAATACTCGTTCGGATTTGCCGTGTTTATTCTGATGATGTTGTAATCTCCCTTAGTGCTTTCACGCGAGTAAAGGGTATATGTTCCGTCCTGAACAACGGTTGCTTTTTCGAAGCCGTAGTCTATAAGGTAGTAGGGATCTATCGCTGCCGGAGCAGTACCTGCTCTTGCACCTTTGTTCTGACCTATTCCGGAACCCCCGCCCTGAAGCGCAAGGTTGCCGGGACCGCCGTTCCACTTGTAACCGCCGAGAGTATAAAGGTCGTCTGCTCCGAGAACGTGGCCGAGCTCATGGGCTATTGAACCGAACGAAAGCGGCTTGCCGTCATTCTGCATTTCGCCCACTGCGGTATATTTTGTTTTGCAGAGGGTGATGCCATTTATCTTTGTAGACCAGCTCGTGCCGTCGGACTTGAAGCTGTGAACGCCCCAAATACTGCTACCGACAGGAGATGATGTGAACTTTGTGCTGCGTCCGGCGCAGATATAAAGGAACGTAAGCTCATCCCATGTAATCGTTCCGTCGCCGTTTTTATCGTATTTTGCAAAGTCTACATATTTTGCGGCTTCGTTTATTGCGGGGATTCTTGAGCTTCCTATGTTAGAGGGCTGACCGCTTCCGGATACGCCCGGGTGCTGCATGTTGAGTGTTACATAAACTATGCCGTTGTTGGCTTCACCGTATGTTTCTTCGGCAGGCTCCCACCAGAAGTTGCCGTTCGACATAAGTTTGAAGTAGTTCTTCATTGTGTTGCCTTCGTTGCCGAACAGAGACTGCGCCCAATATGATTCTTCGGAATGCGCCCACTGCTCTTTATAGGCTGCGGAGCTTGAATCCGTTGTGCTTTTTCCTTCAAGGTAGGCGTCTTTTCCGTCGCCGTCAGCGTCAAAGCTCATAACTATGACGAGAAGCGGAATAGGCGTATAGCCCTCGTATACATTTTTGATTTCCGAGTAGTTGTATTCGGCCATGTCGGCTGCGGATGCTACCATTGGAATTGCCGCAAGCAAAAGTACAGCCGCCACAAAAACCGATAACGCTTTCTTAAGCATGTTTTCCTCCTGATATAAATACAAATTTTATTTATAAGTCTGAATAATTATATCACACTCGTGCATATAAATACAATCGTCAAATTGATAATATTTTAAGAAAATTTTTTTACGTTTATAACAAAAAAGCGTTTCGCACCTTTGATTTTTCAGGCACGAAACGCTTTTTGAGTATGTTATTTCCAAAGCTTATCGGGATAATTTCCGAGCAATCGCTGTTCTTTTATAAAGCGCGAGAAAGCTTCGCTGTCTTCGCGGTATGTCACACCCATCCACTTTGCGGGGGACTGATAAAGTTTTACGTCGCACTCGCCGCTTTCGATAAGCGCCTCGACAGCCGACGGAAGATAAAATTCGCATTTTGAAAGGTTGCTTTCGTTTTTACGGAGAAACGCTTCGAACTGTTTTTCAAGCTTTCCGGTAAACGACGGCGTAAATCCGAAGCAATTCATCGAAACGGTGCAATCGAGAGGAAGCTCTGTAAGGGTGCCGTCGTCTTCGGTATTTACGGCGATATCTCCGCGACGTTCTATTTTGGTTTTTTCGTCGAGCGAAACAAGATAGCCGTCCTTTGATTTGCATATCCCGCGCGAAACCGTTCCATTTTCGCTGAGTGTATTTTCAAGCTTGTATGCAATTGAGCAGTAATGGGCTTTTTCGTCGTCCTTTGCCGTGCGGAGGAAATCCGCAAGCAGACGGAAAGTTTCATAGCCGTAAAAGTCGTCTGCATTCACGACGCCGAAGTTATCGCCGACATTGCCCGCGCACATTATGGCGTGAGCAGTTCCCCAAGGCTTTTTTCTTCCTTCGGGGAAGGTGAAGCCGTCGGGCAGGTCAAAGGTCTGATACACATATTCGACCTTTACTCCGCTGTTTCTTATTCTTGCTCCTATTGTATCGTCAAAAGCTTTCTGATGTTCTTCTCTTATTATAAACATTATCCGGTCAAATCCGGCACGAACCGCGTCAAACACTGTAAAGTCTATTACAAATTCTCCGTTTTCGGTAAGCGGTGTGAGCTGTTTTACACCACCGAAGCGGCTTCCCATTCCTGCTGCAAGTACGACAAGCGTCATTATAAATAACCTCCGGACAGATATTTTTGGGGTATGTCAGTATTGTATCATATGCTGAAAAATTTTTCAAGTGAGAATATTGAGAAGAAACTATGCATATTCATCATTATGCCTGAAAAACGGGGGTGATATTTTGAAAAAACTGACAGTGGCGATAGTTTTACTTTTTTTGCTTGCATCGCTGTGCGGATGTTCTTCGACGCCCGATATGAGCGAGCTGCTGAGCTACGAAAACGGGGATTTTTCAGCTGTGCTGAGATCAGGCGACGGATCGGAATATTCCGTAAATAAATCCGGAGACGAGATTAAAATATCCGCCGGCGACGCCGTATATATACCGAAAGACGGCTGCGCCGTGCTTTTGTCCGAAGGGCTTGAAATAAAGCTTGACTGTATTCCTCCCGCAATACTTACCGTATATGAAACGTTTCTGTTCGATACCGACAGTGTATGGAAGGTGACAAAAGAGTCTCCGGGCGGAGCCGACGTTTATGTTTGCACGTCGGAGCAGGGAACGGTATATATATCAAAAAGCAGCCTTTTGCCGTGCAGGGCAGAAAAAAACGGAAAAACCTTCGATATTGTATCGTTTGAGGTAATAAAAAAAGCTCCCGCAGAATAAATATTCCGTGAGAAACTCAAAGGAGGCATTTTTATGTTCATATACTCAATACGTTCGCAAACGATAAAATTTGTTTTGGCTGTGGTACTTGCTGTCGGCGCGATGATAACGCTTGTGGCGCTTATTCCTAAATATGATGTCCAGACCGCGACAAAGGGAATAAATTATTCCGGCATCTATTCAAACAGCGACAGAATGACGTTTATCTCCACACTCGGCTGGACAGTTGACGAAAATCCGATAGAAGAAGTTCAGGTAACGGTACCTTCGGAATTTGATACGGTCTATATCGGCTATAATGAGATGCAGAAAGAGCAGGGACTCAGTCTTTCGCCGTATAAGGGCAAAGAGGTGACCAGATATACATATAAAGTGACAAATTATGAAGGCTATGAGGGCGACGTTTATATCAATCTTCTTGTGTACAGAGGAAAAATAATCGGCGGAGACATATGCTCCGCCGACAGCTCCGGTTTTGTTCACGGTTTTTCAAAAGACGTAAAATACGACGCCTGATATCAGTTATCGCTGTGATAACGACGGAATTCGCTGCGTCTGCGTTTTACCCAGGCAACAAAAGCGTCAAGCGCCTCGTCGCTTATCATTCTTACGTCATAATATGTCGAATAAAAGCTTGTAAACGAATCACCGTGATATTTTGACATAAATTCTTTTGTTATAAATTCTATGTAATCCGATTTTTTAACAAGCGGATAATAGTAACGCATTTTCCCCTTCTTTTCGGAATAGACAAAGCCTTTTTCATTAAGACGGGTAAGCATTGTTATAAGCGCCGGAACGGGCCATCCGCGTTCGGTGCCGAGCTGCTCCATTATCATTGTTGTCGTTACGGGTGGAGTATTGTCCCATACGACCTTCATTACGTCAAATTCTGTATCGGGAAGCTTTTTCACGAAAAGATTCACTCCTTACTGTATGTAAAAATGCGTACTTGAAAGCTGAAAACTGTACCTTTGTATTATACAGTAGTATAACATAAAAGTCAATAATTTTACGATATTTTTTGCGAAAAAACAAAAAACTTTGCCGTAAAGGGCGGAAAAACGGGCGTTTTCCGCTATTTACGGCTTTATTTACGGATAAAAATGAAAGCCATACCGCCGATATTGACATAATTAAAAATATATGTTAAGCTGTACATAAAAGCACAGCTTTTTATAAAAAAATTATTACTTTTGATATAGGAGGGCTGAATGACAACATCAGGAGAAAAGTCAAAAAAGGCAAAAATTATTTGTGCCGTATCCGGCATACTTGCGCTTCTTATGTTAGTTGTGTTTACATTGCTTTTGATTTTTGATTTAACCGCATCTTTGAAAAGAGATAGTATTGGAATAATTGGCGGCGCGGATGGCGCCGGAACTTTTTTGACCGAAAGAATAGCTGCTCTCGGCGTTATGCCGTTGATTATTTCTGCAACTTTGTTTTTAATCTTTGCTGCGTTTTTTGTAATCTCGCTCGGGCGCTGTGTGAAAGATAAATAATGATAACAAAATCACCCTGAAACGGGGAGATTTTGTTTCGGATTGTCTCCGACAAATCCAAATATCCGCTTTTGTACAAAAAACTTTATTCTTATTATAGTGGCAAAATTGCAAACAAAAAAGCCCTTTTGCAAGGGCTTTTGTCTTTTGTAAAACAGAATAATTTTCTTTGTACAAAATTGATTATTTTTGAGTGTGATGACTCAAAAACAAATTTAGTCTGTTACGAAAGGAATGAGCGCCATATGACGAGCTCTCTTTATAGCGATTGTGAGCTCTCTCTGGTGCTTAGCGCATGTTCCCGTAACTCTGCGGGGCAGAATCTTGGAACGCTCGGAAATGTACTTTCTGAGTTTTGCTACATCCTTGTAATCAATGCTTTCCGCATGCTCTTCGCAGAAAACGCAAACTTTCTTTCTTCTCTGATGAGCAACGGGGCGGGAAGACTTCTGAACTTCTTTATCCATGATCTATGAAACCTCCTTTATAGAATGTGTTGACCCTGTCAGAACGGCAGGTCGTCGTCGCCGGATACCTCTTCAAATTTAGCGGTATCGGCTGCGCCCGCAGAAAATGCGGGAGCCTGATAATCGTCGGCTCTGGGTGCGGAATCGCTTTTTCTTTCAACGAAGCTTGCTTCTTCGGCAACAACTTCCGTTATATAACGTTTTGTGCCGTCCTGAGCGGTGTAGTTTCTTGTCTGAAGCGAGCCGCAGATACATATGGCGTTGCCTTTTTTGAAGTATTTGGCTATGAATTCCGCAGTCGATCTCCATGCGACTATGTTGATAAAATCGCTCTGGGGCTGTTCGCCCTGACGCTGAAATCTTCTTGTAACGCCGATTGAGAACGAAGTGACACTTACACCCGTAGGAGTCTGTTTAAGCTCCGGGTCCGCTGTCAGATGACCTATCAGTATAACCTTATTAAGACTTGCCATATTAACCTCCGATTAAAGTTTGATTGTGAGATAACGCATTATACCTTCCGTGATGTTGAATACACGGCTGAGCTCTTCGGAGAAATCCGCTTCCGCTTTGTAGTTAACGAGAACGTAATAACCCTCTGTCATATCGTTTATAGGATATGCGAGCTTGCGTTTACCCCATTCCTCGATCTTTTCGATCGTGCCGTTAGCTTCGATGAGCGATTTGAACTTTGCAACAACAGCTGCGGTAGCTTCCTCGCTTACGGAGCAGTCAACGATGAACATCGTTTCATAGGACGAGATAATTTTTTCCATTGTGATTGCACCTCCTTCTGGACATAAGACCGGAGCATAGAAAAATTTGCGTCCGGTAAGGAGAAAAAACGGGCGTATATTAAAAGCCGCATTCTTTTCCGAGTAGTTATTATATCATCAGAAAAGCAATTTGTCAATCAAAATATTTGAATATCGGTGAAAAATATAAAAAAACTCTTGATTTTTCTTTTTGAATGTGATAGTATACTTGTACCGTTGTAAGACGGAACGTTTGAAAATATATGCTTCGGTGCCGAAATACTTAATCGGCGGATGGCACGGAAGTGAGATAATTGCCGCCGGAATGGGAGATTTTTATAATGACCGTAATTCAGTACATTTTGGGCGCAGTTCTTATTGTTTGTGCAATATTCCTTACAGTGGTTGTCCTCTTCCAGGATAAATCAAAAGGTCTTTCCGGCGCTATCGGCGGCGGTGCATCCGAAACATATTTCGGCAAGAACAAGGGCTCTTCAAAAAACAAAAAGCTTTCAAAGCTTACAGCAATAGTTTCAATAGTATTTACTGTGCTTGTTTTTGTAACATTTCTTTTTTCGTAATATCGGAATTGTCAAAGCCGTCCTTCGGGACGGTTTTTTTAATATTTTACAATTTGTTATTTATTTTTGCGCGATATTGTGATAAACTTTATTTAATCAAACTATTTTATGAAAGGCGAATAAATGAGCAAAAGAGAAAAACAGCCGGATCCGCTTGCGTGCCGCAGAAACAAAGTCGGCGGTCAGGCAGTTCTTGAAGGCGTTATGATGAAAAGCGGAGAAAAGGTCTGTATTGCGGTTCGTAAGCCCGACGGCTCGATAGCAAAGCGCGATTCATCCTTCGTTTCGGTAAGAAAAAAACATAAAATACTTAATATACCCATTCTTCGCGGGGCGATAAACTTCGTTGAAATGATGAAGCTTTCATTTTCCACGCTTTCCGCGTCGGGAGAGATGCTCGGCACTGAGGAAGAAGAAACAAAATTCGAAAAATGGCTAAGAGAAAAATTCGGCAAATCCATAATGGTTGTGATAATGCCGATATCGATAATCTTTGCGCTTGCGCTTTCGGTGGGACTTTTCTTCCTTCTGCCGACATATGCCACAAAGGGCGTTGAATACCTCATAGGCGGCGAGCTTGACGGCTGGCTGAAAAGCATAATCGAAGGTGTTCTGAAAATAGTGATATTCATTTGTTATCTGCTTCTGGTGTCGCTTATGCCGGATATAAAGCGGACGTTTATGTATCACGGCTCGGAGCATAAATCGATATTCTGCTACGAACACGGATTGCCTCTTACCGTTGAAAACGTAAGAATTCAGAGACGCTTCCACCCCAGATGCGGAACAAGTTTTATGTTTGTAATGATACTTATAGGCGTGCTTATAGGTATACTTATACCTTGGGATTGGGCAAATGTTGAATCAAAGTTTTTAAGCTCGCTTATAAGAGTGGGAATAAAGCTTCTTCTTCTTCCGTTGACCTGCGGCATAGGATATGAATTTCTTATGTATGCCGGAAAGCACGACAACACACTTGTAAAGGTACTTTCCGCGCCCGGACTCTGGATGCAGAGAATAACGACAAAGGAGCCGGACGATTCAATGATAGAAGTTGCAATAGCTGCGCTGAAGGGCGCTATGCCCGATGAATTTCCTCCGGAGGAGGAGTCTGCAAAGGCGGAATCGGACGCAGAGGAAAGCACTTCCGATACGGAATCGGCAGAATGAAATACGCGGGACTTATAAAAGAAATAAAGGATATTCTTCTGCCCGTGTGCGGAGAATATGCCGATTATGAGGCGGGGAAGATCGTGCGCCTGACGGCGGAGACAGACTCCGCCCGTCTTTTTGCGGCACTGCATGACGAAGTGCCGCCGAATGTTGTAAAAAAATCAGAGGATATTGCAAAAAAACGTCTTCGCGGAGAGCCTCTTGAATATATAATAAAGAAGGCGGACTTTTTCGGATCGGAGTTCTATGTCGATCGGCGCGTGCTTGTTCCGCAGGCGGATACGGAGGTTATAGTTGAAAAAGCCGTAAGCCTTTCACGTAGCGGAATGAAGATAGCCGATATATGCTGCGGCAGCGGATGCATAGGACTTTCCGTGCTGAAAAATACGGAAAACACGACTGCCGATATGTTTGATATATCGGACGGAGCGTGCGAGATAACCGTGAAAAATGCGGCGGCACTCGGACTTGCGGACAGAGCAAACGTTCTTTGCCGTGATGTGTTTTCAAACGGATTTTTTGACGGTCGCGGAAAATATGATATGATAATTTCAAATCCGCCGTATATAAGAACCGATGTGATAGGCGGGCTTTCTCCCGAAGTGAAGAGCGAACCGCATATCGCGCTCGACGGAGGAGAGGACGGACTTCGTTTTTATCACAGGTTGTTTGATATCTGCCCGGGGATGCTTTCGGACGGCGGAATCATCATATTTGAAATAGGCTACGATCAGGCGGAGCAGGTCACGAGCGAAGGCGAAAAACGCGGTTTTTTCTGTGAAGCATTCCGCGATTACGGGGGCAATTTCCGTTGCGTCACGGCGAAAAAACTATAATTTACAGGAGAATTTTATGGATGGCAGGGCGATAGGCGTTTTTGACAGCGGTCTTGGAGGGCTTTGCGCCGTGTGTGAGCTTGAAAAGCTGCTTCCGCACGAAAAGCTTATATATTTCGGAGATACGGGCAGAGTTCCTTACGGAACAAAATCGGCTGAGACAATAAAAAAATATGCGTCTCAGGACGTGAGATTTTTGCTTTCGCACAATGTCAAAGCCGTGCTTGCCGCCTGCGGAACGGTAAGCTCCGTTGCGCTCGACATTTTGCGCCGGCAGTTCGATGTTCCTGTTTTCGGAGTCATTGACGGTGCGGCGGAGGCGGCGTATTCGGCAAGTAAGAACAAAAAAATAGCCGTTATCGGTACGGAAGCTACAATAACGGCAGGAGTGTTTGAAAAAAGACTTAAAGACAAAGGCGCGGAAACGATAGGAGTTGCCTGTCCGCTTTTTGTTCCGCTTGTTGAGTGCGGCTTTACGTCCGACGACTGCAAAATAACCGAACTTGCCTGCGAGCAGTATCTCGGTGCGGTGAAGGATTTCGGTGCGGATACGCTTATTCTCGGTTGTACGCATTTTCCCATTATTGCCGGCGCGATAGGCAAATACCTGCCCGGAGTTGCGCTTATAAATCCTGCAAAGGAAGCGGCGAATCTGCTTTCGGAGGAGCTGCTCCTGCGCGATATGCTTTCGCGCGAGGGCGAGGCAACGCAATACTACGTCTCAGACGAGCCAAAGCGTTTTGACACGGTTGCAAAAATATTTATAGGAAGAAAAATATCTGCCGAACGGGTGGATATAGAAAAATACTGAGGACAAAAAATCCGACGCGTTTTTGCGTCGGATTTTTTTATTTACAATCTTATCAGGTTGTAATTTCCCAAAGCCGCCATAGCTCTTTCTTCTCTGCCGTGACAGGTGAAGATAAGGCTTTGCGAGCTGCAGCCTTCAAGTCCTTCGGAGATGAGCTTCAGTGCTGCGGAAAGTCTTGCGTCGTCTGTCCTTGCGAAGCTTTCGTCGAATATGAGCGGCGGTTTAGACTTTGTGAAAAGCACCTCCATAAGCGCAATTCGCAGGGAAATATATGCTATATCCGATGTCCCTGCGCTGAAATAGTCTGCTGTATGGGTTGACGCGCCGTCGGTGAACGTCATTGCAAAGTCGGGATCTATACCTATTTCACTGTATTTTCCGCATGAAAGCTTTGACATTATCGCGCTTGCCGATTTTGCTATTTTCGGCGATATGCCTTCGCGGAGTTTTCCTCCGGCAGCCTCTATCGCATCTATTGCCATAACGTATGCGTCAAACTTTTCTCTGAGAACGTCAAGCTCATGTTCGACCGCGAGCAGTGTTTCCGATATTTCGGTCGGGCGCTGAACGGTTGCGTTCAGCACGGCAAGCTCTTTTTCCGTCTGGGCGAGTTTTTCTGTCATCGCGCCGATGGAATTCTGAAGAAAATCATAATTGCGCTTTGCGGACTTTGCATCGAACGCTTTCATCTTTTCTTCGTCGTATGTGCCCGTGAGCGCCTCGCGCAGATAGCTTTCATCGCATGAGCGGAGCTTGTCGTCAAGCTCGCGGACCTTTTGCCTTTGACTTTCAAGCATTATTTTCAGCTTTTCATATTCCGATTTTTCCTTGCGGCATATTTTAAGTGCTTCGGAAAGGGAGAGGCGGGTGCTTGTCTCTATTGTGAACGATGCCTGCGTAAGCACGGAAACTATTTTCGAATTAGTAGCATCAAGCTCATCCGCCGCTTTTTTTGCGTTTACTTCCGCTTTGTCCTTTGTTTCGGTTATGAGCGTAAGCACCGCTTCGTCTCTGCCTGCGGCTTTGACAAGCTCGTCAAATTCTTCGTAACTTCTGCATCCGAATGTTGAGCAGTCGCGGAGCATGATCTTATGTTTGCTTTTTGAAATTACAAACAAAGCTATCGAGGCTATTATCGAAACGCAAGCCAAGACGGCGAATATCGTGGCATAAGAATATGCTTTCACAAGCGAAATAATACATATGGCGGCGAATATAAAGGTAAGCACCGCCATAATTACAGCTACCGTTTTGAGCGTTTTGGACATCTTATTGCCGGCATTTATATTATCAACGATTCTGTCGCGCTTGTCTCCTCTTGAGCCGAGACGTCTGAACACTTCTATTTTTTCGCTCATGTCTATGATTTTTCTGTTTGCTTCGTCAAGGGCGGAGCAGGCGGCGTCATAGCGCGCCGTTGTGGCTTCAAGCCTTCTTGAAAGTTCTTCGAGCGAGGTTATGTAGTCATCACTGTAAACAGGAACACCGCCGTGCTTTTCGCAAAGACGATTTTTTTCTGCGGATTGCTCCATTTCATGCAGCTTTGCGGCTTCCTCTTTCCGCGTAAGATATACTTGTCTTGTACTGTATTTTTCAAAGGTATCAAGCTCCTTTGAACATTCGGCAAGACGTTTTTTTGATTTTTCGGTTTTTTCGGAAAGCTCTCTTTGCGTGCCTTCAAGGAAAATTATATCGCCGCTTTCGGCCCGGGCTTTTTCAAGCCGTTCCGAAAGCTCGGCTTTTTTTGCTTCAAGCTCGGCTATCTTTCCGCCGCGCTTGTTTTTGTAAAGAAGATATACTCTGGCGTCGTCGAGTTTTTTTATAGCCTTTTTTGTATTTACGCTTTCGCTTGCGGAAAAGAGAATATTTTCGGCTGCTTCGGCGAGAGGTCTGCCGCCGATGCGGCTGTCGCCTATCTGACCAACGTATACGGTGCTTTCAAAAACATCGGCAGGCACGCCGAAGAATACTTCGCCGGCGTTCTGACCGCGAAATACCGCCGTGGAAAGCTCGGTATCTATTACGGCACTTCTTTCGCGAATGGAGAGCTTGCCTTCGGAGTCTCCCGTGCATATGGCTTCGCGTTCTATGCGATAGCGTCTGCCGCCGCTCGAAACGATGGCATATCCGCTTGCGGAGGAGGAATTCCAGCTTATGTAGCGTTGTTTTTCTTCCGCGCCGCGACCTGCAAGACCGTAAAAAACAAATCGTATGAAACTGCATACCGTGCTTTTTCCGGCTTCATTTTCTCCGCGCAGGATGTTTACCCCGTCAGAAAGATTTATCGTTACGTTATCAAGCTTTCCGAAGCTTTTTATATAAAGCGATTCAATTATCATTTACCTGCGCACTCTCCTTTCGGGAAACATCTGTCCGGGTGCTTTCTTTCAAAACTTTTTATTATGGGCTTTTCAAGCGCGCGCTTGAATCTGAAAAAAAGATTTTCTCTGTACGGAATAGGCTTTGTAAGGATAGCGACGGCGCCCGCGCGGTTTGCACAGAGCACGTCCGTGAATATCTGATCTCCTATCACTGCAGTATCCTGCGGGCTTACGGAAAATTCCTTGCACGCGGCGCTGACAGCCTTTACGGACGGCTTTCCGCTTTTGCTTACGCAGAAAATTCCCAGCCTGCGGTTGAAAAGCTTTACTCTTTCTTCATTGTTGTTTGAAGCAATGGCGGCTTTTATTTTTGCCTGCGTAAGAGAGGATACCCAGCTTATTACTTTTTCGCTCGGTTCGGCTTCTCCGTAAGTGACAAGGGTATTGTCTATATCAAGCACTACGGCTTTTATTCCTGCGGAAAGCAGAAACTCGGGCGTTATATCAAATACGCTGCCGAAATAATAATCGGGCGAGAAGAATTTTCCCATAAAGCCATCCCCCTTCATCAAACACATCACAAATATCATTATATCATAGCTTGCGTTAATAATCAATATATTAAATAACCAAAAATATTCTATATACGTTTTACAAAATATTCTTTGATTTGCCTCCGATTTATGGTATAATATAAATGCGGAAAGGGAAAGCTCCCTTAAAGCAAATCTCCAAAGTGAAAGGTGAAACGCTATGAAAATCACATTCGTTTGCAAGCAACTTACCGCCGACGAGAAGCTGAAAGCTCTTATCGAGAAAAAGATCGGCAAGCTCGAAAAATTTTTCCGTGACGACGCAGAAGCGTTCGTTACGCTTTCAAGGTTCAAGAATACGGAAGTACTTGAACTTACAATCTCTATGGGCGGAACGCTTTTCAGAAGCGAGGTGGAAGGCGAAAGCTTTTATCACGACATCGACGTCGCTGTCGATGTGATCGAACGTCAGCTCCGTAAAAACAAAACGCGCCTTGAAAAGAAAATACGCAGGGACGCATTCGCAGAGCCGGAGGCTTATTCGGAAGAAATTATCGAAGATTCCGAAGAGCTTATAAGAACAAAGAAATTTGAGCTTCGTCCTATGACGACGGAGGACGCGATCCTTCAGATGAACCTGCTCGATCATACGTTCTTTGTTTTCCTCAATCAGGATACGGACACCGTATGCGTTGTTTACAGAAGAAAAGACAACGGCTACGGTCTTATAGAGACTCAGAGATAATAAATTTACGAAAAAAGCGGCGCAAGCCGCTTTTTTTGTTGCTTTATATTGTAACCTGTGGTATTATTGAAATATAAAAATGTAAATCCGGAAGGAGAAGCGCCGTCCTATGCCGAAAAAGAACGATATTGTAAGACTTGAAATAATGGATATAACTCCGGAAGGAGCGGGCGTCGGCAGAACGGACGGATATGTTTTGTTTGTTTTCGGTACTGCGCCGGGAGATATAATCGACGCGCTTGTGATGAAAGTCGGAAAAAGCTTCGGCTATGCAAAGGTTGTAAATATAATCACACCGTCGCCGTACAGAACGGATGGCGACTGTCCCGTTTTCGGCAGATGCGGCGGATGCGTTTTCCGTCACATAAAATATGAAAAAGAACTTGAAATAAAGAAAAACACGGTAAATGAAAATCTGAAAAGGCTCGGCGGACTTGATATTGAGTGCGAAAAAATAATTCCTTCTCCGCAGGAAAACGGATACAGAAACAAAGCGCAGTATCCTGCGGCAATTATAGACGGTAAAATGCGCTTCGGCTTTTATTCAAGACACAGCCACAGAGTGGCTCCGTGCGAAAAGTGCCCGCTTCAGCCCGATTTTTATGCCGATATAGTGATTACCGTTGAAAAATTCTGTGATGACAACGGCATAACCGCATACGATGAAGAAACGGGAAAAGGTCTGCTTCGGCACCTTTACATCCGCGACGGAAGAAAAAGCGGAGAGGTGCTTGTTTGTCTTGTGGCGACGGGAGAGATACCGAATGCCGGCAGACTTATAAAAATGCTGACAGGGCAAAGCGAAAACATAAAAAGCATAGTGCTTAACATAAACAAAAAGGATACGAACGTTATTTTGTCAAGCGAGTGCAGAACGCTTTGGGGAAAGGACACGATATCAGATATTTTGTGCGGACTTGAATTTGAAATATCGCCGCGTTCGTTTTATCAGGTAAATCACGACGGCGCAGAAAAGCTGTACGGTATGGCAGCGGAGTTTGCCGAGCCGGAAGAAAAGACCGTGCTTGACCTTTATTGCGGAACGGGCACGATAGGACTTTCGATGGCTCAAAGAGCGAAGAGGATAATCGGTGCGGAGATAATTCCTGAGGCTGTTGAAAATGCGAAAAACAACGCAAAACGAAACGGTATAAACAATGCGGAATTCATCTGCGCGGATGCGGGGGAAGCCGCCGAAAAGCTTGCCGAAAGCGGACTTTTGCCGGATGTGATAATAGTCGATCCGCCGCGAGCCGGCTGCTCGGAACAGACGCTTTCCGCCATTGCAAAAATGGCACCGGAAAGAGTCGTTATGGTGTCGTGCGACAGTGCAACGGCGGCAAGGGACTGCAAACGCCTTTCCGAGCTTGGGTACAGAGCGGAAAAAGCCGTCGCCGTAGATATGTTCGCAAGAACGGGACACGTGGAAGCGGTTGTCCTGCTGTCCAAATTATGCGCAAATAATCACATTGAGATAGCTCTGAAAATAGACGAACTTGATTTGACCAATGCGGAAAAGAGCGCCACATGTCAGGAGACAATATTGTAAAAAATACTGCAAAGGTGAAAAAATAATGATCGATGCTATAGAGATAAACGCGATGAATTTATACAGTCTGTCCAACTACGAAAAAGGCAGACTATGCACGTCAAAGCTCCTTTCCGCACAGGAAAAGAAAAGATTAAAAGCATCAGTAGAGATGATGTCAATGATTTTGTGCGTATTGGAACGCAAAAATAGCCAAATAGAAAAGATAAACGTATTTATCGACAATAATCGAGGAAAAATATTTCCGATTGATTGCGATTTCTGTGAGACAATTCTGAGTACGGACTATTCTGAAAAACAAATTGAAATACTTAATCTCATGAGCAATCTTTTACATAGTATGAAATCAATTCTTTCGAAATTTTGGGTCAAAAAAAGCCGACTATATAAATTATATTGCCTACTTCACGCTTTTCATAATCTTCCCAAAGCGTTTTTTGACAGTTCATCAGAATTATATATGAGTTCCGACGAAGTGTTGCAATATGCAAATGAATGGTTGTTGTGAACAGGTAGTTAGGATTTATAAAATTGCAAAATGAAAGGCAAGTTCGCGGATGAGCAGAAAAACAGCGGCGTCTGCGGAATTGAAATCGAGCTTATATAATCTGACGGGAGGATGTTTATGCTTAAATACGCGCTGATTGCGGCAACGGCAATCTCCGCCGCGGTTTTTATGTTTTTCAAGGTAAGGAAAAAGGGAGGTATCGTTACGGCGACAAAGGCTTTGGCGGCTGTGTGTTTTGTATCGCTCGGTTTTGTCATGCTTTCAAAGCTGCCGTCCGAAGCGGGCTTCATAATGCTTTTCGGGCTTGTGCTCGGTATGGTCGGCGATGTTTTCCTTGACGCTTCGCACGTCTGTCCCGACGAGCCGGCGTTTTTGCCTGTCGGAATGGCGGCGTTTGCGATAGAACACATTGCCGTGTTTTGCGCAGTGACGTCGGCTTGCGGATTTTCTTTTGTATATTTTGCGGTATCGCTTGCTCTGGGCACAGCGGCATCGTTTGCTGTATTTTTTGCCGTCAGAAAAAATATGAATTTCGGAAGCTTGTTTTATCCTGCCGTGCTGTATGCTTCCGTTCTGACGGCGACGACGCTGTATTATGTAATGATGACGGCTTTGGGCGGTCTTTTCTTAACTGTTGCGATAGGAGCGGGACTGTTCTTTATTTCGGATTTTATAATACTTTTCATCATTTTCGGAGGGAAAGACACGGCAAAGGCAAATACTTTGAACCTTGCCACATATTTTGCGGCGCAGATAATGTATGCGCTTTCGCTTGGGGGACTTGCCGTATAACGATATGGAAAAATGTAATATCTGTCCGCGAGGGTGCGGAATTGACAGAAATATAAATAAAGGCTTCTGCGGTGAAAAAAATACCGTTCGTCTTGCACGCGCGGCGCTTCACTTCTGGGAAGAGCCGTGCATATCAGGAGATAAAGGTTCTGGCACGGTATTCTTTTCGGGTTGTAATCTGCGGTGCGTGTACTGTCAGAATTACGTAATCTCACGCGGCGAGCTTGGAAAAGAAGTAAGCGATGAGCGTCTTTGCGAGATATTCTTTGAGCTTAAAGTGCAGGGAGCAAACAATATAAATCTCGTTACGCCGACGCATTTTTCGCTTCAGATAAAGCGCGTTGTTGCCGAAGCGAAGGCGAAAGGACTCGATCTGCCCATAGTGTGGAACACCGGCGGATACGAAAAAGCCGAAATGATAGCTTCGCTTGACAAAACTGTCGATATTTATCTTACGGACTTCAAATATATGTCCGGAGAGCTTGCCGAAAAATATTCGGCGGCGAAGGATTATCCCGAAACAGCAAAGGAAGCGCTTTCCGAAATGGTTCGCACGAAGGGCGCGCCGGTTGTCCGAAACGGTCTTATGAAAAATGGCGTTATAGTGCGGCATCTTGTTCTTCCGGGATGCGTTTCGGATTCGCTTCGCATAATGGATTATCTTCATTCAGAATACGGAGACGATATTATAATAAGCATAATGAGTCAGTTCACGCCGGACAAAAAGCACCTTGTTAATTATCCGGAGCTTTGCCGGAAACTGACTGAATACGAATATTCAAAGGTCGTGGATTATGCCGATAAGATAGGAATTTCGCTTGCCTACGTTCAGGAGGGAAGCGCCGCAAAGGAAAGCTTTATTCCCGACTTTGACTATACGGGAGTTTAACTTTCTTTGCCTAAAAATACGGAGGGGACCTCTCCTATTATTACGGTTTCCGCTATACAGATATCCGTATCGGTTTCAACGTCGACGGTGGAAATAAGCAGCATTGCGGTTATTCTGACCTTTACCGAAAGCGTTATTTTGTGCAGGCTCTGATTTATTCCGGCAGAGGTAAGCGAGCTTTTTACGGTGGTTTCGGCACTGCCGTTCGGTTCTACGCTTGCGGGAATACGCCACGACGGAAATCTTCCGAAAACGATTTCGTCGTCCATAATGTTTGAAAAAGAAATCGTGACGGTGTATTCGCTGTATGATTTTATTTTTTCGTTTATCTTCTCCGTGACGAGTGCACGGAGAAGATTTATTTTTACGCTGTCCGTTTCAACGGAAAGTATTTTTCCGCTTGATCCGTAGGTTATGTTTATAAGCTTTTCGTCGTAGTTCGACATTGCCTCGCTGACTGCTTCATTTATCACGCGCGTCATCTCGGCTCTCAGACGCGGCGTTGCCGCATCGCACACGAGCGGATCGAGCTTTCTGTTCAGATACAGAACGATAAAAAGTGCAGATAAAAAAACGCAGAGGACAGATATGAGCAGCTTTTTGCCCCTTTTGCGTTTTCGGAAAGAACATTCGGTAATAATAAAAATCACCCCGCTTTGCTAAAATTCTATGCAAAACGGGGTAATTTCGTTATTTGTTTCTGTAAAGAAGAAATTCGGCAAGCGCAATCAGCTCTTCCGA
>FR898234.1:103390-112757 GCA_000437375.1 Eubacterium sp. CAG:841 | reverse complement strand
GGGGGGGGGGGTATAATGTATATACAAACTTATACTTGTCAGCTAATAGATGTTTTTTATCAAATGGCTTGAAAAGAAAGGGGGCTATATGACGGCAAAGGCCAAAGTCATCATTATTCTGCTGTCTGTAGGTGTTGTAGTTTGTCTTGGAGTAATGCTGTGGGCAGTTTTTTTTAGAACTCCGCCGTCGCCCATTATTCCTGATTATGCACCCGAATCAACCGAGAAAAATGTTGAACCGATTCCCGGTGGGAATAACGAGACAAAGATCGACACGCCTCAAGGGGGAGGGGCTATCGGAATTGAATATGTGAGCGAGGTCATCGTTGATCTTTCGGATAAAATGGTTTATTTACAATATTCAAATCCCGCAAAGTCGACACAGAATACTGTTTTGCGTATTGAAATTCAGGATGAAGTCATAGCGCAGTCGGGATTGATTACGCCGGGGAACCAGCTTAAAAAACTTTCTCTTGCAGAGGGGATGTCTTCAAAACTTGAGAAGGGTGGATACAACGCTCAATTCCGTATTCTGAGTTATGATTCCGTTACAGGCGAAAAATCAATGGTTGATACAATAGCCAAAATTACGGTTATTGTGCGGGACTGAGAAACTCAAGCTTATAGCATGAGCGTACATAATAAAGGTTTTAATAAAACAAAAATAAAAAACAAAGGAGCAAATTCAAATGAAAAAAACATTAACATTTCTTCTTGCAATTGCAATGCTTGCAATGGTGAGTATAACTGCGTTTGCGGCGACAAATGACGGTTCTGCGGCTACAGGCATTGATGTAAACGGCGAGTTTGTAGCAGCAGATGCACCTGCGGACAAAATATCAGTGGAAATTAAATGGGATGAAATGAAATTTACTTATACTGAAGCCCAAAAGGTTTGGAATCCTACAACGCATCAGTATGATCAGGGCGATGGCACGTGGTCAAGCGAAGCAAAAAATATTACGGTAAGTAACCATTCAAACATTGGAATTAAAGCGGCTTTTACTTTTAAAGGCAATAACGGCATAACAGGTTCTTTTGACAATGCAGAGCTTACACTTTCCACTGCAAGTGGCAAAACTTTGAGTGACACTCCGAGCGCGACATCAAAATTTTCTGTTACGGGTGGAAAACTGACCGAAAGCGGCAAGCTTGGAACGATTGAGGTGATAATATCAAAGAGCGACGTACAGGGTATTACAACCGAAGCGGCACTTAAAGCGGCTATTGCCAAAGGCGGAACTATTGAGATTGGCTCGAATATTATACTTACCAGTGCAATTACTATTACTAAAGCTGTTGAAATCGATCTTTGCGGTTATACTATTGAAGAGACAAATGGAAGCATGTACATGTTTCAGGTTTCACCAAGTGGGGGAAATCTTACGGTTAAAAATGGAACATTGGTATCTAAAGAATCTACGGTTATGTTTGAATGTTATGCACCTTTGACTGTAGTGAACTGTACTCTTAAGGGCAATGATTACGCAAACAAATTGGCGATTATTAATGCTAATAGCGGATGCTTACTTACTATTGATAATTGCAAATTTGAGAACACATCAAGTAATAACAATGTAAAAGATATTAAATCAAATGCATCTGTTACATTAAGCGGAAATATTGTCAAAGATAAGGGATTTGATCTTGCGAATAGCGGCAGTATGACCGTATTGGCGGGTACATACAACTTTGATCCGACGCAGTATGTTGATGAAAGCAAATACAGTATAATCAATAACGGCACCACTTGGACAGTAACCAAAAATAAAACATAAAAACAGCGGAGGAGGCCGTCAGGCTTCCTCCGAAATTCTTTATTTTTGCATAATAAAAGCAATGAAATGAAAGGCTTTTTATTAAAAATGAAAAATAAAAAGAGAACAAATCAATGTGTGCTGACCATAATTCTTGCGGTTTGTTTTGCCGCTGTTTTGGGAATTACGATATTTTTGTTGTGCAACTTAAAGCGGGGGCAGGCAGAGTTTATTCCGCCGCCATTCGACTTTTCTGCCATTGAAGGCATACCGGAAGTGCCCGACAGTCTGGGTTTTTCTTCTCCTTATAAAGACGGAATGGGTTATCGTTTTTCGGTTTGCGGAAATATAACTATGAATGGAGTAAAAGCAACTGTTTATCTTACAAATCCGGAAGAAAACAATGTGTGGATAAAGCTACGCATATTGGACACCGACGGCAATATTCTCGGAGAGACAGGACTTGTAAGACCTGGTGAGTATGTAAAGGAAGTGTCACTTTCAAGGCGGATTCCGTGTGGAACACCTGTAAACCTTAAAATCATGGGTTATGAGCCCGAAACTTATAAAAGTGCGGGCGCGGTAACGCTGAGTACCGCAGTCGGAAATGTGGAATAAATTTGTTGTATACTGTATTTATAAATCATAACGGCACTTGTAAAAAAGTCGACTATTATGTTTTCAGCAGTTATATAGTTTCGGATGCTGCCTTCTCTCGATGAGAGAAGGCGGTTGTTTTTATCCGAAATAATTGACGCAAAGTATCGCCGCTCCGAGAACGACAAGTATTCCACCGGTTATGCGATTGAGCGTTTTCGGGCTTGCTTTGTTTGCAAAAAGCGCCGCTATCTGTGCAAAGGCAAGCGTGCTTATAACACAGATTATAAGTGCCTCGATATCCGGTGCTCCGCCTATGGCAAAATGGCTCACAGCGCCTGTAAACGCTGTTGCGCTCATTATGAAAACGCTTGTGCCGACGGCGGTTTTAAGTTCATATCCGAGAAAAGACGTAAGAACAAGAAGCATCATCATTCCGCCGCCTGCTCCCACAAACCCGCAAATAAAACCGACGACCGTTCCGCCGATGACGGAGCGTATCGCTTTTTGTTTTGCCGTTGCCGACGTAAAGCTCTTTTTTGGATTTACAACAGGCTTTACAATGAATTTAATTCCCAAAAGTAATGTCATAAATACGGAAAAATTGCCCATTGTTGTTTTCGGAACGGTGCTTGCTACATAGCTTCCAACCATTGTAAAGCAAAGCACGGATACCATCATTATTATGCCGTTTTTGATATCAAGATTCTTGTTTTTTCCGTATGTTACGGCGGAGACGGCACTTGCCAGCACGTCACTTGCGAGAGCTATTCCTACTGCCATATAAGGATCCATATCGAGAAATGTTATCAGCATCGGACTTATCACCGCTGCCGCACTCATTCCTGCGAAACCCGTGCCGAGTCCTGCCCCAAGACCGGCGATAATACATATTATTACTTTAAGCATTGGCTTTGATCCTTCTTTCCGAAAAGTGCTATGTTGGAGTTTAACTTATCCGTAAGACTCTGAAAAGCCGCCATTTCCTCCGGCGTGATATTTTTTTTCAGTGTTTCTGTAAAATATTTTTGCATTTTCTTCCCGTCCGATATGACGGGATCGGCTTTTTCCGTAAGAATAAGGCGACGTCTGCGACGGTCGCTTTCGTCGTCTTTCCGTACGAGAAAGCCGTTTTCTATGAGTATTTCAACGGAAACGGAAGCTATTCCGCTTTTTATTCCGCGCACTTCGCAGATATCGCGGGCGGTGTTATGCTTCGGATTGTTGGCGAAAAAAAGCAGAATATCAAAGCAGGTCTGATTTATTCCGTATTTTTTGCATATGGGCAGGCTAAGCTCGGAATAAATATTTGAAAGCTTTCGCCCGATTGCTATCATCTGTATTGCAGACATATAGGTCCTCCAGATAGTTTAATATTAGAATATTCAATATTGTATCATCAAAGGCTGAAGCTGTCAATATATTTTTATAAAAAGATAAATAGACTTGCAATAAACTTATTGCTTGAAAAAATAAATGGTTAAAAAAGCAGAAAAGCACCCGCGAGGGTGCTTTTTGCTTGAGTTATTTGTGTGTTACGGCAATCCAAAGCTCGCAGCTGTATTCGGGACCGGAAACGTTTGCCGAAGGATAAACTTCCATTTCGACTCCTTTTCGGTATTCACAGTCGCTTTGCGCTGTCATTTGATTTTTCCGTCGCCGCCCATGAGCGCAGTCATTTCTTCTATGCGTTCTATGGGAAAAGGCGGAGCGCAGAGCGGCTTCATTGCTATGCTCATAAGCTTCATCGGATTGTCATCGGCGGCAACCCGGTTTGACGAAAGCGCACCGCAACGTTTGCAGCGATGAATTATAGCCCATTCGCCGCCGGATCTTACCCATACGGCAACAGGTTCAATTATTCCTCCGCAATCGGAGGCTCTGTCTCCCGGCTCTGTATCAACGTGCAGACTTGAAAGACAGTTCGGGCAGTGATTGCGATGGTCGCTTCCGGCGTTTTCCGGAGTGCAGAGTCTGCCGCAGACCTTGCATACAAAGCTGTCGCGGCAGGGATGAGTTTTGTAATAACCTTTTTCAAATGTTTTCCGTTTGTTTTCACGGTTCATTTTGTGTTCCTCCTGAAAATTGTTTCTGCAATTTATTCGGGAGGAATGGCAGAGAAGTGTTTTTTGCCAACCTCCCGGTCAGCGAACACTATCCATTGACGATTTTATTTTCAAAAAAAGCTCCTGTTAATAAATATTTTGCACCTTCTGCTCTTTGCGGACAAAACAATGCTGTAAAATTATATCACAGCTGAAAGGAAAAATCAATATTTCATTTTTCAAAACGCAAAAAGCGATCCGCAAAGGACCGCTTTTTATATATAGCATTTAAGTGTTTTTTCTATCCAATAGGAAAAGTCTGCGCTTGGCAGATATTTTTCGGTTTCTTTAAGCCGCTTATATGCAGGAACGCCGTCTGACGGATCGTGCCAGATATCGGCGAAAACAAAATCGAAGTCCGAGTCCGCAAGCCTTGTTTCGGCAAAATAAAAAGCGTCGTCACATATGATATTTATCTTATCTTTTCGGGGCATTTGCGGGAGGATGATGTCACGGAACAGGGATATTGCGTTTTTATCACGTTCGACTATCGTAACGGAGGATACGCTTTCTTTTTCCGATACCATATAAGCAAAATAACCGAGTCCGAGTCCGTAGGTCAGGACTTTGCCGTGCGCACCTGATATCGGTGCGCGCATGGTGTTTATTTCGTTCGGGGTTATCAGCATCCATTCTGTGCCGCTTTCAAGTACCGCAGGATATGAAAATTCTTTTTCAAAGAAGCCTATCTGCGGAATTATTTTTCCGTCGCGCGTTATTTTCGGATCATCGAACACAAAAGCCTGATACGGGACGTATGTTTTGTAACAAAGCTCCCATTTGCCAAGCTTTTTCGTCGGTATTCTGATGTTTTTAAGGTACGGATTATTTTCATAATCTTTGTTTTTGAGAAGGTGTACCATATCGGGGAAATATTCTTCAAAAATTTCAGCATCGCGCGGATTTTTTTCGGTGTCAAGGTCGATTGACGCCGCAAGGGTAAAGCAATAGGCTTCTTCTTTTGAAATGTCGCAGTCGCGACAGAGACTTTCTATAAATTCGGGGCGGATAAAATCCGCTTCGTGATTTATAAAAACACTGAGCTTTTTGAAAAGTATATTGTTATATTGTGCGAACTTCAGGTTGTTTCCCACGCTCGTGGACGCTCCTTTCGGAAGATATCAACTATATTATAACAGACCGACCGCGCTTCCGCAATACAAAAATAAAAAATCAAAGGCAAAGACCTTCGGGGAAAAGTAGTCTTTGCCTTTGAAAATTATTCTTTCGATGTTTCTTCCGCTTCTTTTTCAAGAACCGTGTAGGCTACCTTGCCCACAAGAGTTTTCGGAAGCTCATCTCGGAATTCTATCTGATAGGGAAGCGCATATTTTGCAACGTTCTTTTTGCAGTATTCGTGAAGCTCCTGACGAATGTCTTCGGAAGGCTTTATACCGTCTTTCAGAACAATAAATGCTTTTACTTTCTGCATTTTGTAGGGATCCTTTACGCCGATGACGCAGCTCATCTGGACCTTCGGATGCGCATCGAGGACGTTTTCTATCTGTGAAGGATATACGTTGTATCCGCTTGTGATTATCATTCTCTTTATGCGCTGCTTGAAGTATATGAAGCCGTCTTCGTCCATCTTGCCGAGATCGCCCGTATGAAGCCACACGTTTCCGTCTGCATGAGTGCGGAGGGTGTTCGACGTTTCAGCTTCGTTATTCATATATCCGACCATTACGGAAGGACCGCAAAGACAGATTTCTCCGTCCTCTCCGTAAGGGACTTCGTCACAGGTGCCTACGGCGCATATCTGATAATATGTGTCGGGATATGGAAGTCCTATGCTGGCTTCGCGTTCTTCACAATAGGGGGTAAGACAGCTTGCCGTAACACATTCGGTCGTTCCGTAACCCTCGCGGACATGAACGGGTGAGCCGTGATCGTCAAGGAATTTATCGAATTTCTTTTTAAGCTCGACGGAAAGCGAATCTCCGCCGGAGAATACGCCGCGCAAAAAGTCGAGCGAAACGCCGTCGAGATACGGGTTTCTTGTGATTGCTTCAAAGAGTGTAGGTACGCCTGCAATGAAGTTCGGCTTTTCCGTTTTTATAAGATTTGCATAAGCTTTTACGTTGAAACGCGGAACGAGAATTGAAAGTCCGCCGGCAACCATCATCGTATGGATGCAGACGCCGAGTCCGAAACCGTGAAAAACGGGCATTGCCGCAAGCATTTTCATTGCATGAATATCGTAGTGAGACATTGCCGCAGTCTGAAGCGCGAGCGCGTTGAAGTTGAGATTTGAAAGCATTATTCCTTTTGTTGTCCCCGTTGTACCGCCGGAGAAAAGGATGACTGCGACATCTTTATCGTGCTTTTCGACTTTCGGATCTTCTCCCTTGAATTTTTTGCCGAGCGCAAAGAAATCGTGCCATTTTATAACGGTATCGTCTTTCGGAAGCTTAGGCATTTTTCCGAGATTCATAAGAGAAAACGCCACTTTTTTTATTGTTCCGAGTTCGTTTCCCGCGCTTGCTATTACCAGCTTTTCGAGAGGATATTTTTTCATTACCTCTTCGAATTTGGGGTAGAACTGATCAAGAGTTATTGCACATTTGGATCCCGCCGTGCGGAGGAAGAATTCTATTTCGCTTTCGGCGGAGAGGGGATGTATCATGCTTGCAATCGCACCGATATAATTGAGCGCGTAGAGGCAGTATATCGCCTGCGGAACGTTCGGCAGACAAACTGTTACTTTGTCGCCTTCCTTTATTCCTATTGCAGCAAATGCTTTTGCGGTGATTTTGATATTTTTTTCGAGCAGAGAATAGGGAATTATTCTTCCCATATATGAAAGTGCGGGAAGCGACGGATATTTTTCCGCCGTTGCAAGCACAACTCCGCTCATTGAGTCTGTTGGGTATTCGAGGTTGAACGGTACATCGCCGTAATGAGACAGCCAAGGCGTTTTGGGTTGCATTTTATATACCTCCGTTTTTGTGTCAATCGATTTCTATTTCGGTCTGCAGGGGAAGCTCAAGAAGCTCAGGATTTTGCAGGAGCTTGCGCAGAAGTCTTATGCTCTTTGCAAAGTACGTTCCGTCTGCAATGCGTTCGTCTATTGTAAGTCCGAGTTCAAGCGCATTTTTCATCGTTATATTGCCGTTTTCGTCATAGAACGGGTGCAGATGCTTTTCTCCCACGAGAATGAAAAACGAGTTCGTCCCCCAATTCGTAAGATGATGATACTGTGCGGAAAGCTTTATGCTTCCTGTGTTTGATATAAATACGCTTGAATGATAAGGGTCAAATTCCACAAGGTCATTCGGAAGCCAATCCCGTGCTTCAAGAAAATTCAGCATGCTTATGATAAATTTCATTATAGGGCGGGGCGACTTGACAAGCACGGATATTATATCGGTTGTGCCGTCGGTCTTGTTTTCGCTGCGGACGTGAGTTACAAATTTTTTCACTTTACCGTAGATCTGTTCGAGCGATGAAACGTCGCTGTCCTTATCAAGCTTGATTATTGCGAGCGCTTCACTTGACATATCGTTGAACTGACGTTTTACAACGAACGAAAACGATATTTCGTTTCTTTCGTAAAGACGGTTGCCCGCATAGAAATAGTTCATCTTCGGGCGATCGTAAAGCACCTTTGCCACAGCCGCACATATAACGTGAAACATTGTATATTTGAAATCCGGAGAGTCCGCATTTTTCTTTTTTACGAACTCTTCAACCGCCGACATATCGACAAGCTCGCTCATAACGGCTTCGTTGTCGCATCTGTTGGGGAGAAGGAAGCCGGCGAATTTGTGCATTGAATCCGCTTCCCGTACAAGTCTTCCATCGCGGCGATCACCGCGTTTTTTCTTCTTTTTTGTTTTGTCTTCTGACATTTTGCTTACCTCTCATTTACTGCATATCTCAATAAGCGTGTTTCCGAGACTGAAAATTTCATCAAGCTCTTTTTGGTCTTTTCCTGCAAGGAGCACCTGAAAAGCTGTTCCGTACAGGGAGCCGAGTATTACTTTTGACACCGCTTGCGCACCGTATTTACCGAGTACGGGACTGTCCTCCGACGGTTCTTTTGAAAGCACGTCGTCACGGATAAGCTCCGCAAGTTTGTTGAAAAGATATGTTACCTGGAACTTAAACGACCTGTTCCACATTGCCTGAATCGAGAAGTCGAGGAATATCTTCATCACGTCGGGACGTTCTTTAAGAATTCTTTCAAAATATTCTGAAAGCAGATACATTCTTTCGGCTTCGTCTTTGCCTTTTTTCATCTCCAACGTCACATCGTCAAAGCAGAACGAAACAAGCTTTGAGGCGAGTGCCGTAAAAAGATTTTCTTTTGTTCTGAAATGATATGTGAGAAGTCCGAGTGCGACCTGAGCTTCTGCCGCTATATCGCGCATAGAGACGTTTGCATATCCCTTTTTTGAAAGCAGCCTGAACGCTGCATCAAGTATTTTATCGCGGGAATTTTCTCTTGGGGTATTCATTGTTCACCTCAGTTTGTTTTTGTACGTTTGTACAGCAGATATTATATCAAATGATATGTGATTTGTCAATGATTTCTTAACATTACGTTAAAAAATACGGTATAAAAAAATCCCGAACCGAAAGGTTCGGGATTTTTACAAAAATCTTTTACTTATTCAGCGTCCTGAGCGGGAGCTTCTTCCTCTGCGGGTTCTTCTTTTGCAAGAAGAGCGCGGATGGAAAGGCTTACCTTGTGCTTTTCGTCGTCGATATCGGTGATTTTTGCATCAACTACCTGTCCTTTTTCAAGAACATCGGAAGGATGAGCAAGCTTCTTATCTGCTATCTGCGAGATGTGGATAAGACCGTCAACACCGGGAATTATCTGTGCGAATGCGCCGAAGGGCATCATTGAAGCGATGGTAACGGATACGACATCGCCTACATTGTGAGCTGCTCTGAAGAGCG
>FR898234.1:101138-103367 GCA_000437375.1 Eubacterium sp. CAG:841 | reverse complement strand
CGTCCAGGGATTTGTTTCTTCTGTCTTATGACCGAGAGAAATTCTGCCCTTTTCGCGGTCGAAGCTCTTTACGAATACATCAAGCTTGTCGCCGATGGAAACGATGTCTTTCGGATTGGAGATGTGAAGCCATGTAAGCTCGGAGCTATGTACCATGCCGTCAACTCCGCCGAGATCAACAAATACTCCGTAAGAGGTCATGCTCTTTACGGTGCCTGTGTAGTGCTTGCCTACTTCGATCTCGTTCCAGAAAGCTTCTTCACGAGCCTTGCGTTCTTCGCGTGCTACAACGCGGATAGAACCGAGAACTCTGCGACGTGAAGCGTCGAGGTCGATGATCTTGAATTTCTGTGTTGTTCCGACAAGTGTGGAAAGGTCGCCGTCACGCGGAACCATTGTCTGTGATGCGGGAACGAATATGCGCTGAGAAAGAGCGCGGATGACTACGCCGCCCTTGACCGCTTCCGTAACTCTGCCTTCGAGTACCGTTCCGTTCTCAAATGCTTCCTGTACGAGTTTCCAGTCGTTTGCGGCGGTAATTTTCTTGGTGGAGAGGAAGGCAATGCCGTCGACGTCGCTGACTCTGTATGCCACAGCCTCTATCTGATCTCCTACCTTAAAAAGATTTTCGAGCTTTGCCTGAGGATCGTCTGTGACGTTGTCAAGCGTGAGTATGCCTGTGCATTTCGAGCCGATGTCAACACGGACTTCGGTGCCGGAAACGGACATGACGTATCCCACGACGGTATCTCCTGTACTGATATTTTTGAACGATTCGTCAAGAAGCTCCGCGAAATTTTCATGTTCGCTCATAGTTGTTTGTACCTCCTCGATTATATAGCCGGGCGTTGAAGCTCCGGCTGCGATGCCTGCTTTACAGTGCATCTTTTTTATGTTATCGGGAATATCGGCTGCGCTTTCAATGAAAAACGTGTTTTCGCAATGCGCTTTTGCTATTTCGTAAAGCTTTCGGGAATTTGCACTTTCCACGTCGCCTACGACGAGCATAACGTCACAATCACAGGCGAGTTTTTCGGTTTCAAGCTGCCTTTCTTCCGTAACACAACATATTGTATCAAAAAATAAAGCGTTTGTATATAGTTTTTGAAGAATTTTTTTACTTTTTTCGTAATCAAAGTGATTAAGGGTAGTTTGGCAAGCCACTATTATTGACTTTTCTGACAATTTAGCCCTTAATTCTCCGCAAAGAAGCTCGGAAAGCTTGTCGCTTGAAGCTATAACGGCATATTCGCCGTGAATATAACTGACTATACCTTTTACCTCCGGATGCATTTCGTCTCCGAAAATTACCGTGAAAGTTTCTTCGGAAGTGTTTTCGTCCATTATCCGATGTATTTTGGATACGAAAGGACAGGTGCAGTCGCAGGTGTGAAAAGTAGGGTCGTTTTCCTCTGCTTTTTTCAGCGACTGTGCAAGCTGCTTTGTTATTCCGTGCGCCCGTATTATAACGGTTGCGTTTGCGGGCGCTTTTGACATGAGAGCTTCGAGAGCGCTTCCGTCGATTGCGTAAACGCCCATACTTTCAAGCTTCTTTGTGTATTTTCCGTTGTGAATAAGATGACCGAGAGTGTATATTCTTCCGCTGCCCGAGGCGAGTTTTTCGGCTTGCTCTGTGGCGCGTTTTACGCCGAAGCAAAAGCCGGCGTGCTTTGCAAGTATTACGCTCAATTGTTTTTCCTCCGCCGGAGCATTCCGGCACAGATTCATTTTATTCTGCTTTCTATTATTTTAAGTGCGCGATCGACTGTTTCGTCAAAGCTGCCGGAATTATCGAGCATTATCGCATCGCTTGCGGGAATTGCAGGAGCGATTTTTCTCGTACTGTCCTGTTTGTCCCTTGCGGAAAGGGATTTTTTTACTTCTTCAACCGAAATATTTTCGCCCTTTTCGGCAAGCTCTGCTCTGCGCCTTTCCGCGCGGGCATCGTCGGACGCAGTCATAAAGAATTTTACGTCCGCGTTCGGAAGGATTACCGTTCCTATGTCGCGACCGTCCATAATTACGTTGTTTTTCTTTGCCATGTCACGCTGAACGTCGAGCAGAAACGCTCTGACCGAGCCTATTGCCGAAACAGCCGAAGCAAAAGCCGAAACCTCGCTTGTGCGGATAAGCCCTGTGACATCTTCGCCGTTCAGTATCATATGCTGTGTGCCTTCGACGAATTCAATATTCATTTTTACTTCGGGCAGGCGAGCCGTAACGGCTTCT
>FR898234.1:100930-101122 GCA_000437375.1 Eubacterium sp. CAG:841 | reverse complement strand
GGGGAGCCGTAACGGCTTCTTCGTTTTTGGGATCGGTACCTGTGCGAAGAATATAAAGACCTATCACGCGGTACATTGCGCCCGTATCGACGTGAATGTATCCGAGTTTTTTTGCAAGAGCCTTTGCAAGCGTGCTTTTTCCGGCTCCCGAAGGACCGTCTATCGCTATGTTTATCATTTTTTCATATCTCC
>FR898234.1:80974-100858 GCA_000437375.1 Eubacterium sp. CAG:841 | reverse complement strand
CCGCCGTTGAAAACGCCGATTGCAGGTTGAATCCGCCGGTGTAGGCGTCAACGTCTATTATTTCACCGGCAAAATAGAGATTGGATATCAGTTTTGATTTCATTGTCGAAGGAGATATCTCCGAAACGGAGACTCCTCCTCCCGTGACTATTGCCTCGCTTATCGGGCGGAAGCCCGTAACCGTAAGCTTTATTGCTTTCATTGCGGATACTATGTTTTTGCGTTCTGCTTTTGTTATGGAGTTTGCCTCTCTGTCCGCACGGATACCGCAGATATTACAGAAGGGAAGTATCATTTTCGACGGGAGCAGAGTTGCAAGCACGGACGAAAAATGCTTGTTTTTGTTTTTATCGAATTCCGAAAGCAAACGCTTGTCAAGCGTTTCATCGTCAAGTGCGGGCTTTTCGTCGATAAGCACTTCATATCTGCCGCTTCCCATAGGACGCATATGTGCCGAAGCCGAAAGAATAACGGGACCGCTCACGCCGAAGTGCGTGAAAAGAAGCTCGCCGAAATCTTCATATATTACGGAGTTTTTAGTTGTATCCACGATTTTTACTGCGACGTTTTTAAGCGTAAGTCCCTGCATGCGCATACACAGATCGCCTGCGCACGAAAGTCCGACAAGCGACGGAATAAGCTCCGTTACCGTATGACCGAGCGAACGCGCCATTTCAAAGCCGTCGCCGGTAGAGCCCGTCACGGGGTACGAAACGCCGCCGGTGCAGAGGATAACGCTGTCAAAGTCGGCGTAGCGGTGCTTTTCGGTTATAACTGCGGTTATTGTATTGTCGGAGCTTTCAAGAGAAGTCACTCTCTCGCCGATAATTCTGCAACCGCTGTCGGTTATCCGCTTTTTTAGGGCGAGGACAATGTCTGTAGCCTTATCCGAAACAGGGAAAACGCGGTTTCCGCGTTCGACTTTGAGCGGTACGCCGAGATTTTCAAAATAGTCGAAGGTGTCCTGCGGAGTGAATCGATGGATGGCGGAAAAAAGAAATTTTCCGTTTTGTGTAACGTTCCTTATAAATTCGTCGGGGGAGCAGGCGTTTGTCAGATTGCATCTGCCTTTTCCCGTTATGCCGAGCTTCATCCCGAGAAGTTTGTTCCTTTCAAAAAGCGTGACGGAAGCACCAAGCTCCGCCGCTTTGCAGCAAGCCATAAGTCCTGCCGCACCGCCGCCTATAACGGCTATTTTTTTGCGATTCATTTTTCGCCTCCGAGCTCTGCCAAAGCTTTTTCCGCGCGGTCGATATCGTCGTAAAGCGATTCGAGAAGCTTGTCTATTTCATCTGTTCTTGCATAGATTTCGGAAAGGCGGACGTAGTCGCCGGAGGCATCACCCTCCGCTTCCTTTGCAAGATGCGATTTTTCGTCCTCAAGCTTTTCTATTTCGGCTTCGCAGCGTTCTATTTTTGATTTGTTCTTTCTTATGTCGGATGCGTTTTTCTTTGCGTCGAGATAGCTTTGTTTGCTTTCCACAACCGTTTTTTCTTGAGTAATTGCTGTTGATTTTACCGTTTCCTGCTCTTTCTTTTCGCAATATTCGTCGTAGCTTCCGCAGAATATCCGCAGTCCGCTTGTCATATCGAATATTTTTGAAGAGAGCTTGCGGACGAAATATCTGTCGTGCGAAACGGCGATTATCGTGCCGGAGAACTGCATGAGCGCGTCCTCGAGCGCTTCCCGTGAGCCTATGTCAAGATGGTTTGTCGGCTCGTCGAGGATGAGGAGGTTTATTTGTGAAAGTATCATTTTGCAGAGCATAAGTCTTGCTCTTTCGCCACCGGAAAGTACGGAAACCTTTTTGTCCATATCCTCGGCGAAGAAGAGAAACGAAGCAAGCGCGGAGCGAACAACAGGCATTGTCAGCTTGTCATGCGCGCGGCAGACTTCTTCAAGCACGGTGCTGTCGTTGTCAAGCGTCTGTTGCTCCTGATCGTAGTAACCGGGAATCACGTTGTAACCGAAACGAAGAACGCCCGAATAGTCCTCGTCGAGTCCGCCGAGTATGCGAACGAGCGTACTTTTTCCGCAACCGTTCGGTCCGACAATCATTATACGATCGCGCTTTTTGACTTCAAAGCTTATGTCGCTCAATATTTTTCTTTCTCCGTATGATTTTGAAATGTTTTCGGCAAAGAGAACGTCACTGCCGCTTTCTCTTGCCTCCGAAAAACGGAGCGAAATGTTTTTGGGCAGATTTTTCGGCGCGGAAACGCTGTCTTTTTCAAGATGTTCTATCTGCTTTTGCTTGCTTTTTATCGTGATGAAGTTGTGAGCCTGTCCCCAACGGCGTTGCTGATCGATTATCGCTTCTATGCGCGATATCTCTTTTTGCTGAAGCTCGTGCTTCTTTGCAAGAGCTTTGCGCTGTTCGGCTTTCTGAGCCGCATAAGCGCTGTAATTGCCGTTGTATATAGTCGCTTCCGTATGCTCTATATCGAGTATCTTGTTTGCGGCACGATCGAGAAAATATCTGTCATGCGAGATGAGAATAAGAGTTTTTTTGTATGAACGCAGATGCTCCTCAAGCCATGCGAGCGTTTCCATATCGAGGTGGTTTGTCGGCTCGTCCAGAATGAGAAGATCGGGTTCACGGAGAAGGAGCTTTACAAGTGCGAGACGTGTTCGTTCGCCTCCGGACAGCTTGTTTATTGTCTTGTCGAGCGAATCTTCTCCGAAGCCGAAACGCGCGAGCGTGGATTTCGTTCTTGAACGGTATTCATATCCGCCCATTTTTCTGAAATCTTCTGTCAGTGTAGCGTATTTTTCAATGGCCTCATTGCCGCCGATATGATTTTCTATGCTTGCGGAAAGCTCACCGAGACGTCTTTCTGCCGCAACAATTTCCGGAAAAGCGTCAAGCATTTCCGCAAGGACGGTATTTTCGCTTTCGAGCATTGCGTTTTGCGCGAGCATTGAGACGGTTTTATCCTTTGCTATATAAACGCTTCCGGCAGACGGAGTGAACGTTCCCGCTATTATTTTTGCAAGAGTGCTTTTTCCCGCACCGTTTACGCCCACTATGCCGAGCCTGTCGCCTTCATTTATTGAGAAATTTATATTGTTTAATACAACGTCCGTCCCGTATTCGACGGTGACGCCGCTAACACTTAAAAGTACCATTTTCGAAACCTTAAAATAAAATTTATTTAATATTATACATCAATTTAAGGCGCTGTGTCAACCTTGCGGTGTCAAAATTGTGTATCTGACGTAAAATATTAACGATCAAATAGAAAAGGAGTGGATTTTTTTGAACGGAAAACTCAGAACGGCGTGCAATCTGCCGCTTCCGTATCCGGAGGTATGCGTTACCGAACCGAATATAAACTACGCAAGATTACTTTCATCGGCTTATGCCGGCGACGGGGGAGAGCTTTCGGCTGTTTTGCAATATACATACGGTCATCTTGTTACGGAAGGCGCCGAGCCGTCTCAGCTTTCGGCGGTGCTTTCATGCGTTTCCGTAACCGAAATGCGACATCTTGAAATACTCGGTGAGCTTATAACGAAGCTCGGCGGTGATCCGAAATTCTGCGATATGCAGAGAAGAGGTTGTTTTGATGCCGGCAAGGTGAATTATCAGACTTCGCCGGACAGGATCCTGCGTGCGGCAATATCGGGGGAAAAGGCGGCGATAGCGATGTACAGGGATCTTATCCGAAGGATAGATGACAGCTGTATACGCGAAATTCTCAGACGCATAATTCTGGATGAAGAGCATCACATAAAGCTTTTCAGCGAGCTTCTCGGCACGGCAAGATAGATAAACGCCGAAAACGGAAGATTTTCATTGACGAATCGTTTTTGCGGTGATATAATACAAGTCTGTAATAACTCTTTGTATTAAGTATCGAGGCGAATAATGATTTATCTTGTCATAGTTCCCGTGCTTGCCACAATAAAAGTAATCGGGCAAGGGGGCTTTCGAGAAGAAGATTGCATTGCCTGCGCGATGCACCGCGGACAAACGCAATGATATTCGGCACGGTGGCAATTGTTTTGCTTAACATAGGGTAAAAAAATAAAAGCCGCAAAAGCGACTTTCATTTTTGGAGCAGATGACGGGAATCGGTTCTCACGGCTCTACGCCGTTCGGTCGTCGTCGGCTCTGACAGCCGTCAAAGGCTGTCATTCACTACCGCCTTCTCCGCTTCCCGTCAAAGAAAAAAATAAAAGCCGCAAAAGCGACTTTGATTTTTTGGAGCAGATGACGGGAATCGGACCCGCGTAGTCAGCTTGGGAAGCTGATATTCTACCATTGAACTACATCTGCGAAAAAAGCCCGGAGATTTCCGAGCTTCTGGAGCTAATGATGGGACTCGAACCCATGACCTGTTGATTACGAATCAACTGCTCTACCAACTGAGCCACATTAGCATTGCTTTCACAAAGCGTATTAAAGTTTACCACATGAAAAACGTTTTGTCAATATTTTTTTATCATTTTTTGAAAGGAAATCGGACGTATGAACTTAACGGACCGCCGGGAAGTGAAAGGACTTCTTGACAGATATGGTCTTGCTCCGAAAAAAGGCAGAGGACAGAATTTTCTTGCAAACGCAACGGTTGTAAATGATATTGCATCCCTTTGCGGCGACGGGGACAGATGCGTTATAGAAATAGGACCCGGAGTCGGCGCGATGACAGCCGAGCTTTGCAAAATGTATAAAAAAGTGCTTGCGATAGAAGTGGATACCGATCTTATACCGCTGCTTTCGGAGGCGCTCCGCGAATACGACAATCTTGAAATTATGGAAGCGGACGCGATGAAAGTGGACTTTACTGCGCTTGTGCGCGAAAAATTTCCGGGAGAGAAGGTATCCGTTTGCGCAAATCTTCCGTATTATATAACTTCTCCTGTCATAATGCGACTTCTTGACAGTTCCGAAGTGTTCGATTCGATCGTTGTTATGATACAGAAGGAGGTGGCAGACAGGCTCTGTTCACAGCCCGGAAGCGCGGATTTCGGTGCAATAACGCTAGCCGTCACATATAAAGCCGAAGTTGAAAAATGCTTTTCGGTGTCGGCGGGTAATTTCATACCCCCTCCAAAAGTTACATCTTCGGTTATAAAGATGAATATAAGAGAAGAGCCGCCCGTTTCTCCGAAATCCGTTGAAAATATGTTTGCACTCATCCGTGCGGCTTTCGCACAGAGAAGAAAAACCTTTTCAAACGCAGTAAGAGCGGTTTCATCAAAATACAGCAAGGAGGATATCGAAAATGCGCTTATATCGCTCGGTCTGCCTGCGGACGTGAGAGGCGAAAAACTCGGACTTTGCGAATATGCTGCGCTTTCGGATATTTTGCCGTTATGATAAATCAAAAACTTGAAGATTTCAAAAAATATATAAAAGGCAAAAGTGTTGCGCTCATAGGATCGGGAATAAGCAATATGTCGTGCGTGGACCTTTTGCTTTCCTACGGTGCCGAGATAACGGTAAGAGATAAAAATCCCGATCCGACATATACTCCGGACGGAGAAGGCGGAGCCGACGTAAGGGTTCTGCCGATACTTTCTGCAAAGGGCATAAAAACGCGGTTCGGAGACGATTATCTTGACGATCTTTACGAGAATGTTATAATAAAGACTCCCGCAATAAGATGTGATGTCCCGCAGATAGCGGAAGCCGTGAAAAACGGCGCGAGACTGACTTCCGAATCGGAGCTTTTCTGCACGCTTTGTCCGTGCAGAATAATCGCCGTTACGGGCAGTGACGGAAAGACTACTACGACAACGTTGATATACAAAATGCTTTCCGCAGAGGCTGAAAAATGCGGACACCGCGTTTTTCTCGGAGGGAATATAGGCACGCCGCTTTTTCCCTTAATAGAAAGCGTCAGCGAAAATGACTTTGCGGTGCTTGAGCTTTCGAGTTTTCAGCTTCATACTATGAAGTTCATACCGTATCGCGCCGTGATAACAAATATATCTCCGAACCATCTCAATTGGCACACGGATATGAACGAGTATGCCGAAAGCAAGGCAAATATTTTCCGCTTTCAGGACGAAAACTGCGGGCTTGTTCTTAACCGTACTGACAATTACACAAATGCTTTTGCAGAGCGTGCAAAGGCGAAAGTTACGCTTTTCTCATCAAAGGAAGAGCCTGACGGAGATGCTGTATGGCTTTGCGGGAATGATATTTATGCGCGCAGCGGAGGCGAGAGACGTAAGGTGCTTAGCCGCAATGAGATACGCATAGTAGGACTTCACAACGTTGAAAATTACATGGCGGCTATCGCCGCTACGGAAGGGCTCGTCTCAGACGAGACTGTAAGAAAAATCGCCAAAGAATTTCCAGGCGTACGCCACAGAATAGAAGAGGTTTGCGAGCGAGGCGGTGTGAAGTATTACAACAGCTCGATAGACACAACTCCCTCCCGCACGATAGCCGCATTAAACTCATTTGACCGCCCGCCTGTTGTTATATGTGGCGGATCGGACAAGAACCTTCCGCTCGAATCGCTTGTGGACATTCTTATGAAAAAAGCCAAATACATAGTCCTTACGGGGACAACGGGAGTAAAGCTCAAAGCGCTGCTTTCGGCAGCAGGCTGTGATAAATTCGCCTATGAGGGCGATTTCAAGCGGGCGGTAAAGCTTGCGGCATCGCGCGCAGAAAAAGGCGACGCCGTGCTTCTTTCTCCTGCGGCGGCAAGCTTTGACAGCTTCCGCAACTTTGAGCGCAGAGGCGATTTCTTCTGCAATATAGTTAAAAATTTATGATGAAATAAACGGAAGGACAAAACAATGGAGCTTTCACAAAGACTGAGATCAATAGACGAGACGGCAAGAAAAGCGCTTGCTCCCGTTTTCGCGGAGTTTGACAGAATATCCGAAGAAAATACGGAAAAGGTGCTGCGCTCGTTCGCAAAGCATCGCGTGTCGGATTCTATGTTTGCCGGATCTACGGGCTACGGTTATACGGACAACGGCAGGGATGCACTTGATAAGATTTATGCCGATGTTTTCGGAGCGGAGGCGGCTTTCTGCCGTCACAGTATTGTAAACGGCACGCATGCGATATCCATCGCGCTTTTCGGACTTCTCCGTCCCGGCGACGTTATGCTTTCCATAACAGGACGTCCTTATGACACGCTTTCGGACGTCATCGGTGACAGAACACACGACGGAACGGGTTCGCTTGCCGATTTCGGTGTGGAATACGATGAGACCGAGCTTAAAGACGGAGGGGTTGACTATCCTGCCGCGCTTGAAAAGATAAACAAATACGGCGACAGAATTAAGGTTATATTCATTCAGCGGTCGAAGGGCTATGGAATCCGCCCGACTTTTTCGGCTGAGGAGATAGGCGAGATGGCACGTTTCTGCCACGAAAATTCAAAGGCTTACGTGGTTGTTGACAACTGCTACGGAGAGTTCTGCGACGAAAAAGAGCCGACTGATTTCGGCGCCGACGTTATTGTCGGCTCGCTTATAAAAAATCCCGGCGGCGGAATGGCAAACTGTGGCGGATATGTTGCGGGGACGGCAAAGGCTGTCGAGCTTATATCTTACCGTCTTACGACGGTGGGAATAGGCACGGAGGTCGGCGCGACGATAGGCGAAAACCGTAATCTTTTCAGAGGATTTTTCCTTGCGCCGCACGTTGTGGCTCAGGCGAAAAAGACGGCGGCATACGCTTCATATGTTTTTTCTGCGCTCGGATACGAGGTCTCGCCTTCGTATGACTGCGACCGTCACGATATAATTCAGACCGTGACATTCGGCACGGCGGAAGGGCTTTGCGCTTTCTGTCGCGGAATACAGGCAGGTTCGCCCGTTGACGCATTTGTCACGCCCGAGCCGTGGGCTATGCCCGGCTACGCAGACGAGGTGATAATGGCGGCGGGAACGTTTGTTTCCGGCTCGTCTATTGAAATTTCGGCGGACGGACCGCTCCGCGAGCCGTATACGGCGTACTTTCAGGGCGGATTGACGTTTGAAAGCGGAAGGTATGCAATACTCAAAGCGGCTAAATGCCTGCTCGGAGAATAATATAAACAATATATCTATGCAAAATGCACGGAAAATATCCGTGCATTTTTTATTTTCGTGCGATGTATTGTGACAAATTATTCGCACAGACAGGGTTTATAATTATAAAAAAGACGGGAGTGACGAAAATGACGGAAGAAATATACGGCGATGTGCTTTTTCTTATAAATTTTTCAATGGATTTTCTTTCACTTTTTATTACGGGAAAAATAATGCACCTTAAATTGAAAGCGTGGAGGGTGCTTGTTGCGGCGAGCATAGGCGGTGTTTACGGAGTTGCGGCGCTGTTCTTTCCTTTTGACGGAATACCGCTTGTTTTTGCCAATATAGCCTGCGCCGCAGTTATGTGCTTTACCGCATTCCGGAGCAGGGGCAAGATCTCTTCGGTGTTTTTGTGCTGTCTGCTTTTCTACGGAGTCGGGATGTTGCTCGGAGGAGCGATGACGGCACTGTATTCGCGAATAGGCAAATATACGGGCTACATATCAATAGGCGGGAGCATATCTACTGTTTTCGGCGATATTCCGATATGGGCATTTGCTTTGGCGGCGGCACTTGCTGCTGTTATAACGTATGTTTGCGGAAGGCTTGTTGCAAGAAAAGGCTCTGAGGAGCATGTCAGGATAACGTTCGGCTTTCTCGGTAAAAGTGCGGAAGCCGACTGTCTTGTTGACAGTGGCAACCTGCTTTCTGAGCCGATAACGGGAACTCCGGTGATATGCCTGAGAAAGGAAGCCGTCTCGGACGTTTTTCCCTGCGAGGTTGTTTCGGCGATGCAAAACGGCGGATTTGGCGCCAGCCTTGACACGATGCGACGACTGAGATTCATTCCGTCGGTTTCGGTCACGGGGAACGCTACGGTAATCGCTGCCGTTCCGGACTATTGCTATATTGATACGATAAACGGCAAAGAGCCGAAAAAGGCGCTGATAGCTATTGATTATTCCGATTGCGACTTCGGCGGAACGGACGGCATTGTACCGAAAATACTTCTTTAACGGAGGAGAATATGTTTTTTCGTAAAATAATATCCGATTTACGGCTTGCCGTTTGCAGGCTAATGCAAAGGCTCAGACTTTCGCGCGGAGTTCATTACATAGGTGGGGCGGACACGCTTCCTCCGCCGCTTACAGCGGAGGAGGAAACAGATATATTAAGCCGTCTTGACGAGGATGCAGGTCTTCGTCGGGTGCTTGTTGAAAGAAATCTGAGACTTGTTGTTTACATAGCTCGCAAATTTGAAAACACGGGTGTCGGAATAGAGGATCTTATATCTATCGGTACGATAGGACTAATCAAGGCGGCAAACACATTCCGGCTTGACAAAAATATAAAGCTCGCCACATATGCGTCGCGCTGTATAGAAAACGAAATACTTATGTACATAAGAAAAAATCAGAATCTGCGTTTTGAAATGTCACTTGAAGCTCCGCTCAGTGCTGATTGGGACGGTAACGAGCTTATACTTTCCGATATTCTGGAAAGCGACGAGGGAAACGTCGGTAAGCGCATTGAGGATGAAGAAGAAAAAAGCGCGATAGCGGAAGCGGTAGCGCTCCTCGGTCCGCGCGAAAGGGAAATAATAGAACTGCGATTCGGACTCGGTGGCAGAAAAGAGATGACGCAAAAAGAGGTTGCGGATCTGCTCGGAATATCGCAATCTTACATTTCAAGACTTGAAAAAAAGACGATAAACCGCCTTAAAGAGGAGATTGAAAATAAAATTTGAAAAAAATCTGAAAAAAATCAAAAAAACTCTTGCAAAAAATATCGGGGTATGGTATAGTAAATAGGCTATGAATTTAGAAAGGAAGAAGGTGCGAACATGAAAGAGGGAATCCATCCTAAGTACGTTGATGCAACCGTCAAATGTGCTTGCGGCGAAGTCATACAGACAAAATCGACTAAGGGCGATTTCAAAGTTGAAATTTGCTCAAAATGCCATCCTTTCTATACCGGAAAACAGAAATTCGTTGACTCCGGCGGGCGTGTCGATAAGTTCAAAAAGCGTCTTGAAGGAAAGAAATAATCAGGTTTATGACTTTGATTTGGCGGGAAAACGCACGGCTTTACGGTTATGCGTCGTCCCGCCTTTTTTCTGCCTTTTTGAAGGAGGTTAAATTTTTATGGAGAATCTGATAGGTAAAGATACAATAACAAACGTCGTGCTTGTGGGAGTTTTTCTGCCGGAAGACGACGAGCGCGGCTTTGAAGCTTCGCTCGATGAGCTTGAAAGGCTTACCGAGACAGCGGGCGGAAAGGTTTTTGCACGTCTTACGCAAAACAGGGAAAATCCCGAGCCGAGAACTTATATAGGTCCCGGCAAGGTTACGGAGCTTCGCGAGCTTTGTAAAAACAACGATATAGATACGGTGATATTCGATTGCGAGCTTTCCCCGTCGCAGATAAAGAATCTTGAGGATGATACAGAGCTTAAGGTAATAGACAGAAGTATGCTCATTCTTGACATCTTTGCGCTTCACGCCGTAAGCGGAGAAGGCAAGCTTCAGGTCGAGCTTGCCCAGCTCAAGTATACGGTTCCCAGACTTACCGGAAAGGGAAGCGAGCTTTCAAGACTCGGCGGCGGAATAGGAACCAGAGGTCCTGGTGAATCCAAGCTTGAGACCGACCGCAGACACGTCAAACGCCGTATCGACGCTTTGCGCGAGCAGCTTTCGCGCCTTGAAAAGAACAGAGCGACCCAGCGTTCACAGCGCAAAAATTCGGGAATATTCTCTGTTGCGATAGTCGGATATACGAACGCCGGAAAATCAACGCTGCTCAATGCTCTTACGGGAGCGGGAATTCTTGCGGAGGACAAGCTTTTCGCAACGCTTGACACGACTACGAGAAAATATGCGTTGCCATCGGGCGAGGAGATACTCCTTACCGACACGGTAGGCTTTATACGCAATCTTCTGCACCATCTGATAGATGCTTTCAAGTCAACTCTTGAAGAGCTGAAATATGCTGACGCACTTCTCGTCGTTGTCGACGCAAGCGATCCCGAATGTTCCGCACAGATAGAAGTTACGGAAAAGCTTATATCGGAGCTTGGCGCAGGGGCGCTTCCCATGCTTTATGTATTCAACAAGTGCGATATGGGAATAAGAGACATCCCGGTGTCTCCGGACGGAGCGAAAAAGGAACGTGTGTTTATTTCCGCCAAGACCGGAGAAGGGCTTGGCGAATTTGAAGAAAAGCTTGAAAAGCTTGCTCACGGCGGCAAAAAGCAGCTTACGTTCGTTTTTCCGCACAACGGGCTTTCAAAGAAAGCGATACTTTATAAAAACTCTACGGTGATATCGGAAGAATACGGTGACGGCGGTGTTACGGTCGTAGCGGTCGTAGACGAAAAAACCGAAGGTCAGCTGAAAGAATATATAAAATAATAATGAAAAAGAATATAAACTGAAAGGGAAACGATATGGCGGCAGATGCTCTTACAACGCTCGGAAAACGCGGAGAATTTGAATTTACCGAAAAGAAGTCGGTGTTTATAGGCTATGCCGCGCCAGTGAAAAGCGAGGCGGAAGCGCTTGCTTTCGTTGCGGAGATAAAAGCAAAACATTCGGACGCGCGTCACAATGTTTCTGCTTACACAACAGGCAGCGTGTGCCACGCAAGCGATGACGGAGAACCGCAGGGAACGGGCGGAGTTCCCGTTCTTGATGTGATACGTAAAAGCGGCGTTGACAACGCCGCTGTTGTCGTTACAAGATATTTCGGAGGAATACTTCTCGGCGCGGGCGGACTTGTGCGCGCGTACTCGAAAGCTGCCGCAGGAGCCGTAGCCGATGCCGGAATAGTGACGTTTGATCTGTTTTCGGAGTGCGAAATTGTCTGCTCGTATTCTGATTATGACAAGCTTTTATACGAGCTTGGCAAGTACACTGCGATGATAGACGGCACGGAATTCCTTTCCGGAATAACAGTGAAGTTTGCAATACTTGCAAGTGAAGAAGAGTTGTTTTCCGGCAGAATACGCGAGATGACGGGCGGAAAATGCACCGTTCTGCACACGGGCGAGCGCTTTGATGCAAAAAATAACGCATAAATGTCGAAAAATTAAAATAAAAAAAGGAGTTTTGCAAAATATTTCGTATATTATCATCAAATAATAAAAGACAGGAGATTTTTTGCTTTGACCGTAACGGAAATGCTTATGGAGCGTGAAAGAAATACGCTTTCTCCCTATGCGTGCCTTTCGGAAAACACGAAAGGAAGACTTCATCCTATAAAGCCGTGTGAGATGAGAACCGAATTTCAGCGCGACAGGGACAGGATAATTCATTGCAAGTCCTTCCGCAGGCTTATGAACAAGACTCAGGTTTTTCTGTGCCCGGAGGACGATCATTACAGAACGCGCCTTACCCACACGCTTGAAGTTACGCAGATAGCCAGAACAATAGCAAGAGGACTTTCCTTAAACGAGGATCTTACGGAGGCTGCGGGACTCGGACACGATCTTGGGCATCCGCCGTTTGCTCACGCCGGTGAAAGAGCGCTTATGGAGTGCTTCGATCCCGGATTTACTCATTATTATCAGAGTCTGCGCGTGGTAGATAAGCTTGAGAAGAATGGCAAGGGACTCAACCTTACATTTGAAGTGCGCGATGCGATAGTGAACCATTCCGGAAATAATTCGGCGTCTACGCTGGAAGGCAAAATAATCAAGTTTGCGGACAGAATAGCGTATATAAATCACGATATCGACGACGCGATAAGAGCGAAAATACTCCGCAAAGAGGATCTGCCCAAGAAGCTTACGGATATTCTCGGAGATACGCACTCGGCAAGGATAGGAACGCTTGTCAACTCGTTGATAACCGAAAGCACGGGTAAGAACGAAATAATAATGGACGAAACAATCCATTCCGCAATGCTTGAGCTTCGTGAGTTCCTTTTTGAAAGGGTATACAGAAATCCCGAAGCAAAGGGCGAAGAAGGCAGAGCAATGGATATGCTGAAACGTCTGTACGAATATTTTGTTGAAAATCCGGAGGCGATGCCTGCCGAATATAATATAGACGAAAGCGACACCGTCGAGCGCAGGGTCTGCGACTACATCTGCGGAATGACGGACAGATACGCAATAAACACATTCGAGCGCATTTTTGTGCCCAAGGTCTGGAAATAAATTTTTGAAAAAAGGAGGGAACTTTTCTTGAAGATAACGCAGGAATTTCTTGAAGACTTAAAATTCCGCAACAGAATGGAAGAAGTAGTTTCTCCTTATGTGACGCTTAAAAGAGCGGGATCGCGCCTTGTGGGACTCTGCCCGTTCCATTCCGAAAAAACGCCATCATTTACGGTGTTTACGGATACGAATTCATATCATTGCTTCGGATGCGGTTCGGGAGGCGACGTTATAACGTTTGTTATGGCGGCGGAGAATCTTGATTATATAGGCGCGCTTGAATATCTTTGCAACCGCGTCGGAATGAAAATGCCCGAAGGCGGCGATGAAAAGAGCGAATCCGTACGGCGACGCCGTTTTTATGATATGAACAGGGAAGCGGCGCGGTTTTTTCATGCGTCGCTGTCAAAACCGGGCTCTGAAGCTGCGATAGATTATCTGATGAACAAGCGCGGACTTCCAAAGGCGGCGATAACGCGATTCGGGCTGGGATATGCACCGAACACGTTCAATGCGCTGCGCGAGCATATGCGTTCGCTCGGATATCATGATGAGGAAATGGCAGAAGCTTTTCTTTGCGGCAGAAACCGAAGCGGCAAAGGATACTTTGACTATTTCAGGGGAAGAATAATTTTTCCCATAATAGATAACTTCGGGAATGTTATAGGTTTCGGCGGACGCGCTATGGGCGATGCTCAGCCGAAATACCTGAACAGTTCCGATACGCCTGTTTTCAAGAAAAGCCGCAATCTTTATTCGCTCAATTTTGCGAGGACGTGCTGTTCGGAGGAGCTTATCCTGTGCGAAGGATATATGGACGTTATAGGCGTAAACCTTGCGGGACTTTCAAACGCGGTAGCAACACTCGGCACGGCGCTTACGAGCGATCAGGCAAGGATAATGGCGAAATATACGAAAAAGGTTGTAATCGCTTATGACAGCGACGGAGCGGGCGTTGCGGCAACGCGACGCGCGATACCGATTCTTACCGAAGCCGGACTTGAAGTGAGAGTGCTTCATATGGAAGGAGCAAAGGATCCGGACGAGTATGTAAAGAAATTCGGAAGAGACAAATTCCGGGCGCTTGTGGCTGCAAGCGAAGGAAAACTTGAATTCCTGCTCGGTTCGGTGATGAACAAATACAATACCGACATTCCCGATGAGAAAATAAAGGCAGCGGAAGAGCTTTGCACGATAGCGGCGGATGTCGATTCGGGAGTGGAACGTGAGGTCTATATAGGCAAGATAGCGACCGCACTCGGAATAGAAGTCGCAAGTGTGCGGAGTGATACCGAACGCAAGCGAAAATACAGAAAAAAAGATCGCGAAAACGAGGAAAAACGCAAGATAGTTATGAGCTCTCTCGGCGTGGGGGACAAGGTCAACCGCGATTACGCAAGAAACGTAAAAGCGGCTCATGCGGAGGAAACGGTGCTTGGACTGATGCTGCTTTATCCTGAATACACCGAAAAGGTGCGGAGGGGCGAGATCGATTTGAGTGAAGACGACTTTGTTACCGAATTCAACCGCAGAGTGTTCTCGCACCTGCGCGAGAAGGGAAGCACGGGAGGCTTCGGAGCATTCGCCGAAGAATTTTCGCCGGAGGAGATATCAAGAATGTCGTCAATGCTCGTGGCGAGACAGGAGCTGACAGACAACAGCGAAAAGGTTTTCCTTGAAAGCATAGAGTCGCTTAAAAACGCGGTCGCGGAATCGCGGGATAAATCCGGCGACGATATAGACTCGGTAATGAAAATAATAGAGAGAAAAAAACGTCAGAATAAGTAAAAGAAAAAGAATACATAAATTTCGGAGGAATATTCAATGCTTGACGATACAAACAAGACTGTGGCAGAGATGCCCGCAGAGGAGGAACACAAGGAAGAGACAAAAAAGCCCGCCGCAAAGAAGCCGACGGCTAAAAAGGCTGCTGTGACGGACGCTTCGGAAGCGCCAACGGTTGAAGTGAAAGACGAGCCCGCACAGACACAGCATCCGGCAAAAAAGAAAACGTCCTCTCAATCAAAATCACATTCGGCGAAAAAGGCGGATACTTCTTCCGAAAACTCTGCCGAACACAAGCAGAGCGGCGAGCATAAAGAGAAAAACGATATTCAGGATATAATCGACAAGGCGAAAGCCAAAGGCTCCATTTCAAACAGTGAGATAATGGTTTCTCTCGGCGATACGGATTACGACCTTGATCAGATAGACAAGCTCTATGAAACGCTTGAAGCTATGGGAATCGACGTAACGGAGGATTTCGACGACGATGAGCCGATAGATCTTGACGAAGATATAGAAGCGGATCTTGAAAATTTTGAAAGCTCGGAAAGTATGGAAAAAGCTCTTTCTCAGGAAGGGCTGATGATAGACGACCCCGTGAAAATGTACCTTAAAGAGATAGGCAGAGTGCCGCTTCTTGACGCGGAAAGAGAAGCAGAGCTTTCAAAACGCATGTCCGAAGGCGACGAAAAAGCAAAGCAGGAGCTTGTTGAAGCAAACCTTCGTCTTGTTGTAAGCATTGCCAAAAAGTATGTAGGCAAGGGGCTTTTCTTCCTTGACCTCATTCAGGAAGGCAATCTCGGACTCATGAAAGCCGTTTCAAAGTTCGACTATACAAAGGGCTATAAATTTTCAACCTATGCCACATGGTGGATACGTCAGGCCATAACCAGAGCAATAGCCGATCAGGCTCGTACTATAAGAATTCCCGTGCATATGGTTGAAACCATACACAAGGTTACAAAAGTATCGCGCCAGATGCTTCAGGAGCAGGGCAGAGAGGTTACGCCCGAAGAGATAGCAAAAGAAATGAATATGAGCCCCGAAAAGATACGAGAGATAATAAAGGTCGCACAGGACCCTATCTCGCTTGAAACGCCAGTAGGCGAAGAAGAGGACAGCCATATAGGCGACTTTATCGAAGATCAGGACTCTCCTGCTCCGGCTGACGCCGCGTCCTACGCGCTTCTTCGTGAGCAGCTTTGCGAGGTGCTCCATACCCTTACGCCGAGAGAGGAACACGTCCTCAAACTTCGTTTCGGTCTTGAAGACGGAAGGACAAGAACACTCGAAGAAGTCGGACAGAAATTCAATATAACCCGCGAAAGAATTCGTCAGATAGAGGCGAAAGCACTCCGTAAACTTCGTCATCCGAGCCGTTCAAAGAAGCTTAAAGACTATCTTGACTGATAAATTTCAGATTGCATAATATACAACATTCTGCCGTTCGGTTTGAACTTTGTGCATATTCTCATTGTGCATAAAGCAAAACGTGCGGCAGATGTTTTTGTATATAATAACAAAAAAACAGCAGAATACACTCTGCAAAAAAAATTCACGCGAGATAAGAGATTAAATTATCACTTGACACAATAGCTTATTTGTAGTAATATTATTATATATTATTATAACTTCGCATATTGTTTATATCGCGAAAGCACCAGCAAGCAAGAACTTTTTTCGGAGGAACCTTTTCATGTCAAAGAAAATTTTAAGTCTGATACTTGCCGCCGTAATGATTTTCGGCGCGCTTGCAATGACGGGATGCTCGCTTTTTGAAAAGAATGAGCAGACCGAGACTGACGATCGTCTGCCCACGACGCTTAACCTTCTGGGTATAACGGAAAGTTCGACCACGCCCGAGGCTGTGGCGGCAGTCGAGGAGCAGATAAACAAAATACTTGTTGCAAAGTATGAAACAAAGATAAAGCTCACCCTTGTGACAGAGGATGAATATTATAAGCTTATCGAAGAAAGAATAGCGGAGAAAAAGCATCTTGACAATCTTGATGCGGCAATTCAGCAATACAACAAGTATATGAAGAAGCTTGCCGACGAGCAGGCAAGAATTGCGGCTTCGCTCAGCTCCGGCAGCGGTAAATGGAAGAAAAACAATGTAACCGTAATTGCGGAGACAGTTTCCACAAGACCTATTTATACTGCAGAGCAGACGACGGTAGACGAGGGAGGTATCATCTCGATAGTTTATCCCGACCCCGCATCGCCGATTGATATAGTTATGGTTTCCGGCAAGGAGATGTACGATTATCTTGACAAAAACTCGATAATCGCATCTATTACCAGCTATCTTACCGAAGAAAACTATCAGAAGCTCAACCAGTATATTTACCCCACATATTTCTCGCAGATTTCAGCTATGACAGGCGACGTAAAGGCGGTTCCTTCAAACAATCTTCTTGCTGAGTACACTTATCTTGCGGTTGATAAAAAGCTTGCCGACAAATACGGCTTCAATATAGACAATGCAAGCAATTATTCCGACCTTTCCGATTTTCTTGCAAAGGTAAAGGAAAATGAAAGCGTAAGACCGTTTAAGGACGCTCCGGACGCGCTCGGGATATTCTATCCGTTTGGCAAGGACGTTGCCGTTGCGGCATATGCTGATCCTATCTACGGTTATAACACCGAAGAAGACAAATCATTTACAATAAGCAATCTTTTCGATATTCCGCAGTATACCGATCACCTCAAACTTATGGCTGAATATAAAAAGCTTGGTTATTTTGACGGCGAAGGCGACTCGTTTGCGGTTGCAGCTATAGTCGGCGACGCTTCCATTGCTGACGCTTACGGTGATGACTATTATGTAAAGGTCGTTCAGAATCCTTTCGTTGAAGAGACTGATATATTTGAAGGTATGATGGCTGTAAGCACATACACTTCAAGCGAAAAACGTTCTCTTGAAATCGTTCAGGCATTCAGCACTACGCCCGAGCTTAAAAACCTGCTTCAGTACGGTATAAAGGATGTAAACTACTCCGTAAATGATGACGGTCTTACAATAAAGCGCCTCAACAGCGATTATATGATGGATACGGCGCTTACAGGCAACGTTTACATGGGATATCCTGAAGAAGGTCAGGATGCGGATCAGTGGTCATATTATAAGGTTACAAACCTTTCCTCGCTTCTTTCTCCGTTCCTTGTTTACTATGTAAATGAAAATACGATAGACGGCAATATGAACGACATTCTCAAGAGAGTTGCTCTTGAAGAGGCGTTCCTCAACGTAAACACCACATATGACGCCTACCTTGAAATAGAAAACACCGTTGCCGGAGGCAATAAGCTTCTTGAGCTTAAACGTTATTACAAGGATTATCTTAAGCAGTGTCTCAGAGCTGACGGCGTAACAGAGGCTATGCTTGATCAGGCAGTCGAAGGGTCAAGTATCAGAAGTAACGAGTGGCTTACTCAGAAAATAGTTGACAAGTTTGTTGCAGAGAAGTATTCGGAGCTTGCAACATCCGCCGGAATAAAGACGCTTGTAGAACAAAAGCTTACCGATATAATAGGCGTAAGCTATACAAAGAAAGCGACAGGCAACTCGTTTGCAAAATACAGAACAGACGCTCAGCAGTATTATACAAATATCAAATATCTCCGTATAATGGCAGATATGCTTCTTTTCACGGATCTTGACGAAGCGGAAAAAGCAAAATATGACGCTATGACGGATACGGAATTTGAAGCTGCACTTCTTGAGTTCGTTACCGAAAACTATATAAAGCAGAATGAACTCACTGAGGAAAAATATGCAGAGCTTGTAAGGACATACATCTGCTCGCAGATGAACTTCTCGGACAATCTCGGCAACACTTATTCCGTAGGCTGGAACGAAATAAACAATACGCTCAAAAAGGCGCAGCCGTTTATTGATTACACCGAAAAGCTTAAAGAAATCTATGCCGATCTTCTTTCCGAAAGCAAGTATAATCTTGACAGTTCAAGCGCAACTCCGACCGCCGTTGTAACAAAGATCCACGATCTGCTTTACGCTCAGTATCTTGACGAGCAGGGCGTTTCGATGGCTGAATTTCAGAACGGCATCTATGATGAGATATTTGCTCCTTACGGCGTAACAAAAGCCGAAGCGGACGAAATAAGAAAGAAAGACAAGACAACTTACGATTCTTATATCTCCAAGATAAAGTCGAAATACAAAGCTGTTCTTAAGGAAGAGTATTCGGCGGAGAAATATAAGGAAAAGGGAACGATGGCGCTCAACGCTACCGAAATACTGACAACCGTTATCAACCACCTTATAGAAGAAAAAACGCAGATATATCACACAATGTGTGAAGCTGCCGGAATGAGCTACAGCGAGTTCAAATCCACAAAAACATACATGACAGACTATATCAAGTATGTAAACATGATGAGAACAAAGAATACCTACACGCTTTCCACAGTTTATACAACAAGTCAGATCAACGCTCTTAAATATAATGAAATTCAGGACGTCGTATATGATGTGATCTACAACGTAGGTTACTATACAAACGAAATGGTTAAGCTTGTCGGTTCTTCGCTTTCCGATTATACAAGTGCTAAGTCAAGCGCTGCAAAATATATCGAGTCACTCGGCAAGATGATAGAATATTACAAAAATGACATCATCGCGCTCGGATACGATATAGACACGTTCAGAAATATGGACCCCGAAGATATCGAAGATATAATCTACGATCTTGCAACTAAGGAATGCTCCAAAGGCAAAGAAACGCTTGAAGAGTATATGGTAAGCATTTCGAAGAAATATATCGACGGTATGAAGACAGCAGAAAATATTGAAGAATACTGCAAGAAAGCTTCCGAAGAACTTCACGCAGACGCGATATTTGACGCTGTACCGAAGGAATTCGACAGAGCCAAAGAAAAAGCTCTTACCGAAGAAACAAAATAAACAAAAACCAAGCGAGCCGGCT
>FR898234.1:68393-80924 GCA_000437375.1 Eubacterium sp. CAG:841 | reverse complement strand
GCTTTTTTGCTTTTCGGAATATTTTCTGAAAAAGATAAATATAAATTTATCACACGGAAGGTTTTCGGAGGCGCTTACGGAAGAAAAACTTGAAAAAATAATAAAATATCTGCCGCGGGAAAAAGGTGAAGCCATAGCTTCGCTTTGCAGGGAGAGACTTGGCGGCGGTCGTGACGTAAGCGAGATAAGACTGCGGGAGGGAGCCCCGCTTTCTCTGACGGTCGGCAGACGAAATGTATTGCTTCCGACGGGAGCGGCTGCTGTTTGCACGGAAAGAGAGCTTGGTGAAACTCTCGGCAGACTTTGCGAGGATTCCGTTCATACATACAGCGAAACGATAAAGGAAGGTTACGCTACGCTTTCGGGCGGATACAGAATAGGTGTGTGCGGAAGCGCGCAGAGCGACGGAGAAAAAGTGAAAAGTGTTTATTCGATAAGCTCATTGTGCATAAGAATACCACACGCCGTAACTGGTGTATGCGGAGAGCTGCTTGACGAGATAAAAACGAGTGACGGTCTTATATCGGCGCTGATATATTCTCCTCCGGGGGAGGGAAAAACAACGCTTTTGCGTGACGCGGCGCACAAGCTGTCACACGGAGAGGAAGCATTGCGGGTATGTGTCATAGATACGCGCGGAGAGATTTATCTGCGTGAGCTTTTTTCGGACGGGATAGCTGACGTAATGCACGGTTACCCGAGAGCGAAGGGAATGGAGATAGCGGCAAGAACGATGTCGGCACAGCTTATAGTCTGCGACGAGATAGGCACTGCCGCCGAAGCCGATGCGATAATATCGGTTGCAAACACGGGTGTGCCGCTTCTTGCTTCGGCACATGGAAGTTCGCTTTCCGATATAATGCGGCGTCCTCAGCTGAAAAGGCTTGCCGACGCGGGAATATTTGAAAAATACATAGGCATAAGGCGGCTCGGAAGCGGATTTTCGCTGTCGGTTGATACGTTATGAAGGCTGTCGGTGCTGCGCTTGTGTTTTTCGCCGCTTTCACCTGCGGGCTTCTTGCGGGTAAGCGCGAACAGAGAAGGATAGATGAGGCAGAAGCCTTTCTTGCGCTTTTTGAGTATATAAAAAATCAGGTCGGATATTTTCTTACGCCGACAAAGCTTATTTACAGGGGATTTGAAAACAAGGTGCTTTCCGACGTCGGATTTCTTGACAGGTTATGTTCGCATGAAAACGACGAGATATATTTTGATGCTTGGGGAGATGCTTTCCGCGCATGTGAGGGCGAGCTTCATCTTTCTGCGGAGGAGAAAAGAACGGTGCTTCGCTTCGGAGAATGCATAGGAAAAAGCGACGAGCATATGCAGCTGAAAAGCTTTGATTATTACATCGGGCTTTTATCGTCGGAGCTTGAAAAGGCAAGGTCGGAAACGGCTAAAAACAAGAAGGTTTACAGAACCGTGGGGTTCGCCATCGGAGCGATGGCAGCAATACTGCTTATATGAGGGAGATAAGATGGAAACTGCGCTTATTCTGAAAGTCGCCGGAATAGGAATACTTGTAGCCGTATCGAGTATGGTGCTCAGCAAATCCGGACGAGACGAGCAGGCTATGCTCGTCTCGCTTGCCGGCGTCGTTATAGTGCTGCTTATAATTGTCGGCGAAATAGGGGGGCTTTTCGATACGGTGAAAAGCATTTTCGGATTGTGAGCATTATAAAGCTTTGCGGCGTGGGAGTGATATCTGTAGCGGCGGCACTTATAGTAAAAAAGCTGAAGCCTGATTTTGCGGTGTTCGTTTCGCTCGCAGCCGCAATAGTTATTCTCGGAGCTTCAATATCGACGCTGACACCGGTGATATCGTATGTGGAGGAGCTTTCGGACAGTTCCGGCTTCGGTATTTATACCGAAACGATAATAAAATCGCTTGCAGTGACGGTGCTTGCTCAGACTACGGGAGATATCTGCCGTGACTGCGGAGAGAGCGCAGTCGCGGGGAAGATAGAGTTTGCGGCAAAATGCGCCATAATGCTTCTCAGTCTTCCGGTGATAAAAAACATACTTTCGCTTTCAGAGGCGGTGCTTGGCAAGTGAAGAAAACGTTGTGTGCAGTCATTGCGGTGATGCTTATGATGCTGTTCTCGGTCACAGCGCTCGGAGCGGATACGGACGATGTTCTCTCCGCTGTGCCGGATGAGCTGAAAGAATATCTGCCCGATACGGGCGATGCCGCAGAAGCGTCGGACGTCGCGTCTGCGTTTGACGCAGGATGGCTCCTTAAAACCATACTTTCAATACTGTCGGACGTCGCGCCGAAAGCGGTTTCATCCGTCGTGACGGTGCTTGGAATTCTTATTATTGCATCAGTGCTTGCCGTTGTGCGTGACACGACAGCGAGCGGCACGCTTAAAAATGTGCTTACGTATGTCTGCTCGGTGTGCATATGCGGTGCTTCATACGGGCTTATAGGCGGACTTATAGGTATGGTTTCCGAATTTACCGGACGAATGGGCGAGTTTTTGCGTTATGTTCTGCCTGCGCTCGGTGCGCTTATGGCAAGCGAGGGAGCGATAACGGCGTCATCTGTCGGTTGTGCTGTGGTGTACGGAGCTGTGGCATTGCTTGAAAAACTGACGGAGGGATTTGTTTTTCCGATGATAAAGATCAGTTTCTGCATATCGGTCGGAGCGGTGGCACTTGGGAACGACGGACTCTCCGGCATATCGGCGACGGTAAAAAAGCTTGTAACATCTGTAATGACGCTTACAATGATAGCTTTTTCGTGCGTATTGACGTTTCAGAGTATAGTTGCCCGCAGCGCGGATTCGGTGCTCTTCAAGGGAGTTAAATTTGCGCTTTCAAATATAATTCCCGTTGTTGGAAGCGCGGTGGGAGAAGCACTTACAGCCGTTACGGGGAGTATTTCGGTACTTAAATCCGCTATGGGAATGATAGGCGCAGTGGCAATATTGCTTATATTCCTGTATCCGTTCTGCACGCTTTGGGCAAACAAAGTTGCATTTGAGCTTCTTTCTTCCACCGCAGGAGTTCTCGGACTTTCGCGGGAGGGGAAGTTCCTTTCGGAGATGTCGTCCGTTACGGGACTTATGATGGCTGTTATAAGTTCTTCAACAGTATTTTTTATAATAGCTATGGCGATATTCGCTTCGTCAGGGGCAGGTTGATATGGAAAAACTGAGCGGTTTTGTGCTTTCGGTACTTACGGTTTGTGTTATATCCGGCATAGTGATAGGTGTTTCGCCCGAAGGCGCGATGAAAAAATATATTAACTATATAATTTCTCTTTGCGTACTCGCCGCAATAATAACGCCGATAATAAGTATTTTTTCATCGGTTCCTCAGTATTCAGAAGATATAGAACGTATATTTGAAGAGCATAAGGAGACAGACACAGATGCTGAAGCAAAGCTGATAGAAGCTCAGAAGGCGGCGGTGGAGACGGCGATAAGAGATACGATTGTAAAAAAGTTTGATATAGGAGAAGATCGAATTTTTGTTGAAATAGCAATAGATTCGACAAACAAATCCGCAATTGAGATACGGTACATTGATATTTCGGTAAAAGGAAAATGCCCTTCGGGAGAGATAAAAAAGTATATAGAGGAGATGTTTTACGGTACGGCAAAGGTGACTGTTTCGGAGGTCAGTGATGGGGGAGCTTAAGATAAAAAGAATATTTTCGGGTTCTGACGGAAAAAAACTGATGTGGCTGATAATCGTAGGCGCGGTGGGGCTTGCGCTTATACTTTTCGGGTCGCTTTCCGGCGGCGGAAAGAAGAAAACGCAGAATTTGTCGAACGACTCGGATGAAACACAGGTATATATTTCGGAAACCGAGAATAAGATTAGAACCATAACGGAGCAGATAACGGGATCATCCGATGTTTGCGTGATGATAACGGCGAAGTCCGGGGTTGAATCGGTTTATGCGTGTGACGAAAAGACCGTTTCCGGCGGAGAGAGTGTAAGTCACATAACCGTTAAAAACAGCAGCGGAGCGGGAGAGCCGGTGCTTGTAAAACGGATATATCCGGAAATAACCGGAGTGTCGATCGTGTGCGAGGGCGGCGATCGGGCAGAGATTCAGGCAAAACTGATAAAAGCTGTTTCAACCGCTTTGGGGATATCGAGCAACCGTATCTGCATAGTGGGAAAAAAATAAATTATTTTACAGGAGAAAGTATTATGAGAAACGCAGAGAGAACAGCACTCAGAATGGGTCAGGCAGAACAGATAACGGAAGACGCAACGCTTGAGCTTCCCGAAAGCGAAGAGAAATCGTTCAAATTCAAAAGCATTTTCACATCTGACGGAGTTAAAAAGGGAATAGGCAAGATAGGTGTGAGAAACATAGTTATTGCGCTTGCAGTCATACTTATCGGCGCGGCAGTATATGTAAATTGGCAACTTTTCGGAGGAGCAAAGGTTGACGTGCCGATAAATCCCGATACAGAACAGACAGGAAAAACAGATGTGGACTCAAACAAGACGGAAGATTATTTCGCATCCGCAGAAGTTTCCAGAAAACAGGCAAGAGATGAAGCTATCGAAGTTCTTCAGAGCGTTGTGGACGACAAAGGCTCGCTTGAAGCCGCAAAGGAACAGGCGCTTAAGGATATCAGTGCGATGGCTGCAAACATAGAGCTCGAAGCAAACATAGAATCGCTTATCAAGGCAAAAGGCTTTGAAGAATGTGTTACCGTTCTCAGCGGCGACAAGGCGACCGTTGTTGTAAAGAGCGACGGTCTTAAACCCAATCAGCTTTCGCAGATACTTGAAATTGTTTATCTTCAGGCAGGCGTCCTTCCGGCAAACGTTACGATAACAGAGAAATAAGATTACTTATTCAATCAAAAAAGCACGCGCGAGCGTGCTTTTTTCGTGCTTATTTATTTGTTTTGGCGAGTATTTTGCCAAAGTCGATCTGATCTGTAAAAAGCTGATTGAGAATATATTCAAGCAATTCTTTAAGCTGATCGTGATTGTCCATAAGTCTGAAAACGGTTCCGTAATAATATACTCCGCCAAAGAGCATTATCTTGTAGATAAGCGGCAGTGCGGCAAGCTCGTCTTCGCTGAAATTATATTCCTTTCCGATTACACGGAATGAATGAATCAGACTGTCAAGGCGTTTTTGGCGAACGTCGGGATCGTTTGCTTCAAGCCAGACGTAATCTTCGGGAAGCTCTTCGTCAGTTATCATTGCAACGTGGAGAAAATGTGCTATGCAGGTGTCGAGTCCGCCGTCATTGAAATCGCAGAGCCCGATGAGGTGACCGTCTTCCGAAAGCAGTTGATTGTTACGCTGCTCTTCGCTGTGAAAGAGTGATTTCGGAAGCTTTCCGTAGATCGGTCGCAGGCGGTCGCGGATATTTTTTACCTCTTCGCGGATTTTGTCAAGCAAGGGAAGCAGATCGGGCTGTTTTTCTTTGATCTCGCCCGGAAGGTCACATTCAAGATATTCATCTATCCAGTCTTCATAAATTTTCAGAGCGCACGAGTCGTTGTCAAACAGGACCGTATAGTTTGGCTCGCTTCCGTCAAGGTGCATCTCTCCTACCTTTGCCATAAGCGCAAGCATCTCGTCCGAATAAACATATCTTGAACCTTCTCCTGCAATTCTCGGCGATTTTTCCGAAGAGGGAATTGCGCCGTCGATTGTTTCCTCTGCCCAAACAACGCAGTCATAGCCTTCAAAAGGCACCGTCCGTGACAGTTCGCCGTATTTGTTCGGAACGATGCCGCAGCAGTTGCAGCCCGCTTTGCGGTATGCTTCGATGATTTTTGCCATCTGCTGCACGCGTTTCTCCGTTGTATAACAATATTTGTGGATATGAAGCATAATCGCTCCGGACGGATAAGTTATAAGATAGTCACGGAGCATATAAACTGTCCATGACTCCTGTCTGTCAAGCTTGTTTTTCAGCTCGCAGGAAAGCGGGGCTTCGTCGCTGTAAAGTTTGCAGATTTCTTCAAACGTCATAGATTGCATCTCCTTTTTTTCATAAATAATATTTCGTATTGTTTCGGGGGTGAGAAAATATTCGGCTGACAATGTGTCAGTGCTTGCGCCCGATGCGAATTTTTCGCGGATCTCGTGGTTCCTCATTTTTACGCGAAAACGGTTGCCTGTTTTTTCTCCCCATAATTTTTTGTCGCCGGCGATCGGAATATAGAGAAGTCGTCCGCCGGCTATCTTCTGTACTTGCTCCAAAAGATCTTTGGGTAAAATGTCGTTTGCGTTTTCGTATTTCATTTGCAGGTTTCCTCCTTTCTTTGTTTGTGTTTCCAGAATACCATTCCGAAAGCGGAGATACAATCATTGCTTTGGTTATAACTGTTATTGTGATTTTGCGCCGTCAAAAGGACACCGATGGTGTTTGAGAGAAGACTCTATGTGGGATTCGAATTCTCGCGGCACTATGCCGCTCGGTCGTCGCGGTTCTGACAGCCATCAAAGGCTGTCATTCATTGCCGCTCCGTTCGAATCCTCGTTTGCCAAAAGGAAAAGGACACCGACGGTGTCCTTTTCCTTTTGGCCTGCCCTGGGGGATTCGAACCCCCAACCGTCAGAATCGGAATCTGATACTCTATCCAATTGCGCTAAGGGCAGATATGAAATCCCTTGCGGGATTTATTTGTTTTCGGAAAGCTTTATCAGATTTTCGGCATTTTTATAAAACAGCTTTTCTTTCTGTTCCGATGAAAGTTCAAGTTTGTCTATAAAAGCCATTGTATCTGCGGGCGTTTCCCAAGGAGAGTCGGTTGCGAACATTATTCTGTCGCCGTCAAATGCGGAAAAGACTTTTTTTGCTCCTTCAATATCGCTTACGTGTGAAGAATAGGCTGTATCTATCCATATGTTTTTCTTTGACAGAAGTTCTGCCGATTTTTCGTACATAAAGTTTGCGCCGAGATGCGCACAGACAAGACGCAGAGAAGGGAATCTGTCGCACACGGAAGCTATCATTTCCGGAGTTGCATGGACGTGATCGAGCGAAACAAAATCAAGTCCGGCATGAATAATCACTGTCAGATCATATTCAGCACAGGCTGAAAGAACTTCGGAAAAAGCGTCGTCGTCAAAATTATGTCCCATAAAGTCGGGATGAAGTTTGACGCCGTAAAGCCCAAGTTCTTTTATTTCTTTTGCGGCAGCTTTCTTGTCCGGACAATCTGGATTTATGGATCCGAACGAAATAATTCTTCCTTTATAATTATTTATTGCGGCGGCAAACTTATTTACGTTTTCCTGCTGACGGGGATTTGTCGCAATGTTAAGCACAAAGCTTTTGTCAACTCCGTATTCATTCATCGACGATATAAGCCCCGAAAGAGTGCCGTCGGTATGTGCAAGCTGTTTGCTTCCGCCGGACAGAACGTTTATCGCTTTCGGAGCAAGCGCGTCGGGGAAGCAGTGCGTATGTGTGTCTATAAGCATTTCAGTTTTTCATTGCCTCTTCTATGGCTTTTGCAAGCTGGTCAGGACAGGATGTTCCTCTGCCGCCGCAGTCGGTTCCGCGAAGAAGCTTTACAACTTCGTCGGCTTTTCTGCCTACTACAAGCTTTGCAATGCCCTGAGTATTACCGTTGCAGCCGCCTGTGAATTTTACATCGCGAACTATGCCGTCTTCTATTTCAACATGTATCATTCTTGAACATGTGCCGTGGGTTTTGTAATCAAGCGTTTTTGTCATATAAAAACCTTCTTTTTTAACTTAATTCCAATAAATTATACCATAATAAGACCGAAAATCCACAGTAATTTTGAAAAAATAAGTTATTTGTATAATCTGCACAAAAAAACACTTAAAATTTCTCTGATTTTCTCTGCACATTTTTTTGGAGATTTTTCAAAAAAGTATTGCAAAAAAACAATGTATAATGTAAAATAAAAAAGCTTGATGTGCGATGAAGCGGGAGGTTGCCGTGTTTTCACGGGTAATTTCCGCAGAGTATGTCCGACATTGAACCGGGCGAGAGCTTTTGGAATCTCGTAAGTGTTTTTGGATATTGCACCGCGTGCGGTGTCAATCCGATGAAAGAAGCACATTTGCCGCCGGAAAAATTTCCGGTTTTTATTTAGAGGGCGTGGAAACGCCCGGCAGAGTGTTCCGTAAAGCTGAGGCGCTGAGAAAAGCGCCGCCGCCTACTTAAAAAATCTTAAACAGGAGGCAAAAACAAAGTGGCAACAAGCGAAAAAATCCGAATCAGACTCAAAAGCTACGATCACACTCTGATCGACGCCGCAGCGAAGAAGATCGTTGAAACCGCAAAGAGAAACGGCTCTGAAGTTTCCGGTCCCATTCCGCTCCCCACGGAGAAGGAAATCGTTACAATACTGCGTGCGGTCCACAAATATAAGGATAGCAGAGAGCAGTTCGAAATCAGAACCCACAAGAGACTGATCGACGTAATCAAGCCGTCGCAGAAAACAATTGAAGCTCTTACGGGTCTTGAACTTCCGGCCGGCGTTGAAATTGAAATCAAACTTTAATCCACACAAACGGTCTGATCAATTTCAATTGGCATAGATGCGGGAACAATCTTCCTTAATATATATGCCGCGGTCACGTTGACCCGCTCAACTTGCGTGATGGTCAACCAATAACCAAAACAGGAGGAAAAACAATGAAAAAAGGTATCATCGGTAAGAAAATCGGCATGACGCAGATTTTCGACGAGGCCGGAAATGTGGTTCCGGTCACGGTAATCGAAGCAGGTCCTTGTGTTGTCGTCCAGAAGAAGACAACAGAAACTGACGGCTATGACAGCGTTCAGCTCGGTTTCGAGGACATTGCAGACAAGAAGCTCACAAAGCCTGTGGCAGGTCATTTTGCCAAAGCAGGCGTTGCAGCTAAAAGGCATCTCAAGGAGTTCCGTCTTGAGGGCGCTAAGGACATGAACGTAGGCGACATCATTGCAGCCGATACGTTCGCAGCAGGTGACAGAGTTGATGTTACAGGCATCACAAAAGGTCACGGCTATTCAGGCGTTATAAAGAGATGGAATTGCCACAAACTCAGAATGACGCACGGCGTAGGTCCTGTTCACCGTCAACCCGGTTCTATGGGCGCCAACTCTTCTCCGTCGCGTATATTCAAAAACAAAAAGATGGCTGGTCAGTACGGTAACGAACAGGTTACAGTACAGAACCTTAACGTAGTACGTGTTGATGCGGAAAAGAACCTTATCGCAGTCAAGGGTGCAATACCCGGCGCGAAGGGTGGCATAGTATTTGTCCGCAACACGGTTAAAGGCTGAGAAGGAGGAACGACACAATGGCTGAAATGAAAGTTTTGGACATGTCCGGTGCTCAGGTTGGCACGATTGACCTCTGCGACTCTGTATTCGCAGTTGAAGTCAACGAAGCTATCCTTCATGCAGCGGTCAGAATGTACCTTCTCAATCAAAGACAGGGTACACAGTCTGCTCTTACAAGAACAGAAGTTTCCGGCGGCGGTAAGAAACCGTGGCGCCAGAAGGGAACAGGCAGAGCAAGACAGGGCAGCACACGTGCTCCTCAGTGGACGCACGGCGGCGTTGTATTTGCTCCGAAGCCCAGATCCTACCGTACGGCAATGAACAAGAAGGCAAGACAGCTCGCTATAAAGAGTGCGCTCTCTTCCAAAGTAGCCGGCGGCGAATTCGTTTGCGTTGACGCTATCACGGCAAGCGAATACAAAACAAAGACAATGGTGAATATGCTCAAGGCTATCGGCGCTGAAGGAAAGGCACTTGTTGTTCTTTCCGAAAAGAACGATATGGTAGTCCGCAGCCTTGCAAACATTCCCGGCGTTAAGACGGCGTATGCGAACACAATCAATGTGTACGACATTCTTAACTGTGACAATCTTGTTATGGCTAAGGGCGCGGTCGAACAGATCACGGAGGTGTATGCATAATGAAAACGGCTCATGATATTATAATCAGACCGATCATTTCGGAAGCAAGCCTTGACGGAACAAAGACGAAGAAGTACACATTTGAAGTTCTTCGCAATGCCACAAAGCCCGAAATCGCAAGTGCGGTTGAAGCGGTTTTTGACGGTGTTAAGGTAGCATCCGTTAATACGGTCAGCGTAAAGAGCAAACCGAAGTCACTCGGCGGTCACAAGCCCGGTGCAACAAGAACATGGAAGAAAGCAATCGTTACGCTTACGGCGGATTCAAAGACGATAGCATTCTTCGACGGAATGATCTAATGAGGAGGAGCAGCGAAAATGGCAACAGTAAAATATAATCCTACGACTCCCGGCAGAAGAGGAATGACGGTTCCGGATTTTGCGGAAATCACAAAGTTCACTCCCGAGAAGAGCCTTCTTGCGGTTAAGAAAAAACATGCCGGCAGAAACAGCTACGGCAAGATAACCGTTCGTCATCACGGCGGCGGCAACAAGCAGAAATACAGAATAGTCGACTTCAAGCGCGATTATTTTGAAGGCGCAGCAAAGGTTATAGGCGTTGAATATGACCCCAACCGCACTGCTTATATCGCTCTCATTCAGTATGAAAGCGGCGAAAAGAAGTATATCATCGCTCCCGTAGGTCTTACGGATGGCGACATGATATATTCCGGAGCAGAAGCCGACATCAAGCCCGGCAACACGCTCCCCATAGAAAAGATTCCTGTAGGTACATTTATCTACAACATTGAACTTTACGCAGGCAAGGGCGGTCAGCTCGTTCGCAGTGCGGGAAGCGCAGCTCAGCTTATGGCGAAAGAAAACGGCATGGCTCAGGTAAGACTTCCTTCCGGCGAAGTAAGACTTATTCACCTTGATTGCAAAGCGACAATCGGTCAGGTTTCTAACATCGACCACGAGAACGTTAAGATCGGTAAAGCAGGTAAGACACGTCACAGAGGCGTTCGTCCTACTGTACGCGGTTCTGTAATGAACCCCTGCGATCACCCTCACGGCGGTGGTGAAGGTAAGTCACCTATCGGTCGTCCTACTCCCGTTACTCCTTGGGGCAAGCCTACAATGGGTTATAAGACGAGAGACAAGAAGGCAAGAACCGAAAAGTTCATTGTAAAACACAGAAACGGTAAATAAGGAGGCATAAGAAATGAGCAGAAGCTTGAAAAAAGGACCTTTCGTTGAAGAAAAGCTTTATTCCAGAGTTGAAGCCATGAATAAAGCCGGAGAGAAAAAGGTCGTTAAAACCTGGTCGCGTGCTTCCGTTATCTTCCCTGAATTCGTTGGACACACAATAGCTGTTCACGACGGAAGAAAACACGTTCCGGTTTATGTGACGGAGGACATGGTAGGACATCGCCTCGGCGAGTTCGCTCCCACCCGTACCTTCCGCGGACATTCCGGTTCGAAAACATCAAACACCTAATGTACCGAGCTAAGGAGGAATAAGTTATTATGGAAGCAAGAGCATATCTTAAATATGCCAGAATTTCCCCGCGCAAAGTACAGATAGTGCTTGACCTTATCAGAGGTAAGGATGCGGGAACCGCAATGGCAATACTCAAAAACACTCCCAAGTCGGCAAGCGAATACCTTATAAAGCTGCTTAAGAGCGCAGTTGCAAATGCTGAAAATAATTTCGGCATGGACACAAGCAAGCTTTATGTATCCGAATGCTTCGTTTGCCCCGGCCCCACGCTCAAGAGACTTCTTCCGCGTGCTAAGGGCAGCGCAGACAGACTCCTCAAGAGATCGTCCCACGTTACGATCGCTGTGAAGGAAAGAGCTTAAGAGAGGGAGGACGAAAAATGGGTCAGAAAGTTAATCCGCACGGTCTCCGTGTCGGCGTAATCAAAGATTGGGATTCGAGATGGTTCGCAGATGATAAAACATTCGGCGACACGCTCGTATCTGACTACAAACTGAGAAAGTATCTCAAAGAGAAGCTTTACTCCGCAGGCGTTCCGAAGATAGAAATCGAGCGTACGCCCCAGAACGTAAAGGTTCTCATCCACTGTGCTAAGCCCGGTGTTGTTATCGGTCGCGGCGGTGCTGAAATCGAAAAGCTCCGTCTTGAAATCGAAAAGCTCGTCGGCAAGCCTGCTCTCGTCAACGTTGCGGAGGTTAAATCTCCCGACCTCGACGCTCAGCTTGTTGCCGAAAGCATCGCAGCACAGCTCGAAAAGAGAATTGCGTTCCGTCGTGCCATGAAACAGGCTATCGGCAGAACGATGAGACTCGGTGCAAAGGGAATAAAGATTTCCTGCGGCGGACGTCTTAACGGCGCCGAAATCGCAAGAACCGAGCACTACCACGAAGGTACGATTCCGCTTCAGACGATTCGTGCTGACATTGACTACGGTTTTGCAGAAGCAAACACAACCTACGGCAAGATAGGCATTAAGTGCTGGATCTACAAGGGCGAAATCCTTGCAGACAAGATGGCTAAGGGTTATGTTCCTTCCGAAAGATCCCGCGATGGCAGAAGAAACGACAGAGGCGACCGCAAGGGCGGAGATCGCAGAAACGGTGATCGCAAGCCGAACTTCGCGGGAAGCAATCGTGCTCCCAGACAGCAGCACAGAGACGGAGGCGATAAAAATGTTAATGCCTAAAAGAGTTAAATACAG
>FR898234.1:46369-68362 GCA_000437375.1 Eubacterium sp. CAG:841 | reverse complement strand
AGCGCGGACGTCTGAAGGGCAAGGCTACAAGAGGTAACACCGTAACATACGGAACGTTCGGTCTTGCAGCACTTGAACCCGCTTGGATCACAAGCAACCAGATAGAAGCAGCCCGTATCGCTATGACGCGTTACATCAAGCGTGGCGGTCAGGTATGGATAAAGATCTTCCCGGATAAGCCGATAACGGAAAAACCCGCTGAAACCCGAATGGGTTCCGGTAAAGGTTCTCCCGAATACTGGGTTGCAGTTGTTAAGCCGGGCAGAGTTATGTTTGAGATGGACGGCGTAAGCGAAGCAGACGCAAAGGAAGCTATGCGTCTTGCAGCTAACAAGCTCCCGATCAAATGTAAGTTTGTAAAGAAAGAAGAAGCAGAGGAGGAATAATACAGTGAAAGCAGCAGAACTTAAAACAATGACTTCCGCTGAACTCGATGCGAAGCTCAAGGAGCTTAAAGCTGAGTTGTTCAACCTTCGCTTCCAGCACGCGATAAACCAGCTTGACAATCCCCACAAGATTACGGAAACCAAGAGGGACATCGCGAGAGTTATGACAGTCCTTCGCGAGAAGAACGAACAGTAATCTGAGAGAGGAGAAATGTCATGAGTGAAGTAACAGAGAGAAATCTCAGAAAAACGAGAGTCGGCAAGGTCGTAAGTGACAAGATGGACAAAACGATCGTTGTTGCTATCGAAGATAACGTTAAGCACCCCAAGTATGGCAAAGTCGTTAAGAGAACAGTTAAGCTCAAAGCTCACGATGAGAACAATGAGTGCGCTATCGGCGACAAGGTCAGCGTAATGGAAACAAGACCCCTTTCTAAAGACAAGAGATGGCGTTTGGTTTCCATAATCGAAAAAGCAAAATAAAATTCACAGTGCAGGGCTGGAGCGGCAAATTGCCGCAGCCTGTGAGATGTGAATGCTAAGGAGGAAAGCACAGTGATACAACAGCAATCGCTTATGAAAGTCGCCGACAATACCGGCGCAAAAGAACTTATGTGTATTCGTGTGCTCGGCGGTACCGGAAGAAGATATGCCGGTGTCGGAGATGTTGTGGTCGCAGCTGTTAAAAAGGCAGCTCCCGGCGGTCAGGTAAAGAAGGGCGAAGTCGTAAAGGCTGTAATCGTTCGTACCGTTAAGGGCATCAAACGTCCTGACGGTTCTACCCTCAGATTCGACGAGAACGCGGCTGTAATTATCAAGGATGACAAGACGCCGAGAGGCACGCGTATATTTGGACCTGTAGCAAGAGAGCTCAGAGACAAGGACTATCTTAAGATCCTTTCTCTCGCACCCGAAGTACTTTAATGGAGGAATCTTAAAATGAAAATGCATATCAGAAAAGACGATACCGTTATTGTTATTTCCGGTGACGACAAGGGCGTCAAGGGCAAGGTAATGGCGGTATCCCCCGAAGAGGGCAAGGTTATCGTTGAAAAAGTAAACGTACAGACCAAGCACGTTAAAGCAAGAAACCAGAACGATCCCAGCGGCATAATGAAGGTCGAGGGCGCGCTCTATGCAGATAAGGTTATGCTTTATTGCGATAAGTGCAAGGCAGGTCGCCGTGTAAAGACGCTTGTTGAAACAACAACGGACAAAAACGGCAAGACCAAAAAGACAAAGACCCGCGTTTGCGCAAAATGCGGAAGCAAGTTTTAATGGAGGTAAGATGAAATGGCAGCAAGATTGAAAGAATTTTATAAAGCCGAAGTCGCTCCGGAACTTGCAAAACAGTTTTCGTACAAGAGCCCGATGCAGATACCGAGATTTGATAAGATCGTTATCAACATGGGTTGCGGCGAAGGCAAAGACAACCCGAAGGTTATTGACCTCGCTATCGGTTATCTTACCGATATCACAGGTCAGAAGGCCGTACCCACATTCGCAAAGAAGTCGGTAGCAAACTTCAAGGTAAGAGCCGGAATGAAAATCGGCGCAAAGGTTACGCTTCGCGGTGACAGAATGTTCGAATTCATGGACAGACTGTTCAACCTCGCGCTTCCTCGCGTTCGTGACTTCCGCGGTATCAATCCCAACGCTTTCGACGGCCGCGGCAACTACTCGCTCGGTCTTAAAGAACAGCTTATCTTCCCCGAAATCGAATACGACAAGGTAGAGAAGATAATGGGTATGGATATTACCTTTGTTACGACTGCAACAACAGACGAAGAAGCAAAGACGCTCCTCACGCTGATGGGCGCTCCCTTTGCTAAATAATGGGGGTAAAATAAATGGCAAGAACAGCATTAAAACTCAAACAGCAGAAGCCTCAGAAGTATTCCACAAGAGAATACACAAGATGCAAAATCTGCGGCAGACCTCACGCATATCTCCGTAAATACGGCATTTGCAGAATCTGCTTCCGTGAGCTTGCTTACAAGGGTCAGATACCCGGCGTAAAGAAATCAAGCTGGTAATAACACGGTAAACGCTCCATCTTGTCGGAAGGAAAGCGAAGAGCTTTAACCGCCGACACGCCGCCGGAAAAATTCCGGCAGGCAAGGCGAAGCGCACACACGCTTCGCGAAAACTTGCATTAAGGAGGAAATAACAATGCAAATCTCAGACGTAATTGCCGATATGCTCACCCGTATCAGAAATGCGAACGACGCAAAGCATGAAACGGTTGATGTACCCGCTTCCAATATGAAGAAAGCCATTGCTGACATTCTTGTTGCGGAAGGTTACATCAAGAGCTATCAGATCATCGAAGACGGCAGACAGGGAATAATCAGAATTACTCTTAAATACGGTAAGGGTAAGACAAAGACCATCCAGGGGCTCCGCAGAGTTTCCAAACCCGGCCTTCGTATTTATTCAAACTGCGAAGACATGCCCAAAGTCCTCGGCGGACTCGGCATCGCCATCGTATCCACATCAAAGGGCATAATGACCGACAAAAAGGCTCGTGAGCTTGGCGTCGGCGGCGAAATCATCGCCTTTGTCTGGTAATCGGAGGGAGGAGAGAATATGTCAAGAATCGGTAGAAAACATATCGCTGTTCCCGCCGGCGTTGAAGTTACAATCAATGGCGGCACGGTTACGGTAAAGGGACCTAAGGGTACTCTTACAGAGACATTCCACTCAGGAATCTCTATAAAGAACGAAGGCGGTTTCATTGTAGTTGAACGCCCCAATGATGACAAAGAATACAGAGCTTTGCACGGTCTTACACGTACACTCATCGCCAACATGGTTGAAGGTGTTACAAACGGTTTCTCAAAAACTCTTGAGATCGTAGGTGTTGGTTACAAAGCAACGCTTGCAAACAAAACTCTTACTCTTGCACTCGGTTATTCACACCCCATTATCTTCAAAGAAGAGAATGGTATAACATTTGAAGTACCGAACTCAAACGTAGTTATCGTTCACGGTATCGACAAGCAGGCTGTCGGTCAGATCGCCGCTCAGATTCGTGAAAAGAGACCGCCTGAACCGTATCTCGGTAAGGGTGTTAAGTATTCCGGCGAAAAGATTCGTCGTAAAGCCGGCAAGACCGGTAAGTAATGAAAGGAGCGGACGATCATGGTATCAAGAAAAGATAGCAATAAAGCTCGCTTGACTCGCCATAAGAGAGTCAGAGCGAAGATTTCAGGAACTCCCGAAAGACCGCGCCTTTGTGTTTACCGTTCTCTCGCAAACATCAGCGCACAGATCATCGATGATGTAAACGGCGTAACACTCGTTTCGGCGTCCTCTCTCGAGAAGGATTTTGAAAACTACGGCGGCAACAAAGATGCCGCAAAGCTCGTTGGCAAGAAAGTTGCCGAAAGAGCCCTTGAAAAAGGAATCAAAGATGTAGTATTCGACCGTGGCGGTTATGTTTACCACGGAAGAGTAGCATCACTTGCAGACGGAGCCCGCGAGGGCGGTCTCGCATTCTGATAGGAGGAATAACATGGCTAAAATAATCGATCCTGCAACTCTCGAACTTACAGAGAGAACAGTTGCTACAAACCGTGTTTCCAAAACCGTCAAGGGCGGCCGCATCGCTCGTCAGACAGCTATAATGGTAGTTGGTGACTACAACGGTCACGTTGGCTACGGTCTTGGAAAAGCAAGCGAATATCCCGAAGCTATCCGCAAGGGTATTGAAGATGCAAAGAAAAACATTATAGAAGTTTCCCTCAAGGGAACAACAATCCCCCATGAAGTTATCGGTCGCTACGGCGCAGCTCAGGTTCTTCTTAAACCCGCTGCTCCCGGTACCGGAGTTCTTGCCGGCGGCACAGTCCGTGCGGTAGTTGAAATGGCGGGAATAAAGGATATCAGAGCTAAGTGCCTGCGTTCAAGCAACCCCACAAACGTAGTTAAGGCTACATTTGAAGGCCTCCGTGCACTCCGCACAAAAGAACAGGTTGCCGCAGCTCGCGGTATTTCCGGCGAAGATATCAAAGGCTGAGGAGGGAAATGAAGATGGAAAAAATCAAAATTACTCTTACAAGCAGCCTTATCGGTGCAAAACCCAACCAAAAAGCAACAGCAAAGTCACTTGGTTTGAACAAGATCGGTGACGTAACTGTTCAGAATAATGACGCTTCCGTTTTGGGTAAGGCAAGAATACTCGCTCACCTTATAAAGGTGGAAAATGTTTAAGCATTGGCAAAAATCAATGTATCAAAAAAATTCACAGTATAAGGAGGAAAACCCAAATGAAGCTTAATGAACTCAGACCTGCTGAAGGCTCTGTAACGCCTGCATGGCGTAAAGGCAGAGGCACAGGTTCCGGTAACGGAAAAACAGCAGGCAAAGGACATAAAGGTCAGAACGCAAGATCCGGCGGCGGTGTACGTCCGGGCTTTGAAGGCGGTCAGATTCCGCTTTACAGAAGACTTCCGAAGAGAGGCTTCCACAACAAGTTTGCGACCGAATATGCCATAGTAAATGTCAAAGCTCTTAACGCCTTTGAAGACGGAGCAACGGTAACCGAAGACGATCTCGTCTCCGCTAAAATCGTTCGCAAGGCTCTTGACGGAGTCAAGATTCTTGGCCAGGGCGAGCTTACAAAGAAGCTCACAGTCAAGGTCAGCGCCTTTTCCGCTTCCGCAAAGGAAAAAATTGAGCAGGCAGGCGGAAAGTGCGAGGTGGTATAAGTGCTTAAGACACTCAGAAACGCTTGGGCAATACCTGAGCTCCGCCAGAAGATGCTCTTTACGCTCTTCATCCTTCTCCTGTACCGTATAGGTGCAGCGATCCCCGTTCCGTTTATAAACGCTGTCGGCCTTCAGGTCGCGGAAACTTACGGCTCGGGTTCAATATTCAGTTATCTCAATATTCTTTCCGGTGACGCTTTCTCCAAAGCAACGCTCTTTGCGCTTGCAGTATCGCCTTATATCACGGCGCAGATCGTAATTCAGCTTCTTGCTGTTGCGATTCCTGCCCTTGAAAAGCTTTCAAAGCAGGGCGAAGAAGGAAGAAAGAAACTTGAAAGAATCACACGTTATCTTACGGTTGCGCTCGCTCTTATAACCGCTTTCGGTTATTATCAGCTTCTCAGCTCGTCGCAGATGACGGCCGTATACGGCAATATCATAACAAAAGGTTCGACAAAGTTTGAAACATTCTTTATCGCAACTACGATAATTCTCTGCTACACGGCGGGCGCTTCGCTCATCATGTGGCTTGCGGAAAAGATCGACGAACAGGGCATTGGCAACGGTATCTCAATGATACTTTTCGCTAACATCCTCTGCGGAGTTCCTTCCACAATATCGAATTTCTCGTCTCAGATAAGCGAATATCTCAAACAGGACAATTCCTATGTTGCGGTAGCCGTTGTGCTTTCTGTACTCGCAGTGGTTATGGTTCTTGCTTCTATCATATTCATGGTTTATATGACAGACGCGGAAAGACGTATCCCTGTTCAGTATGCAAAGCGCGTAGTAGGCAGAAAAATGTACGGTGGTCAGAATTCAAACCTTCCGATAAAGCTGAACATGTCAGGCGTTATGCCTATCATCTTCGCTTCGACGATAGTTTCTCTTCCCGTAACGATCATTTATCTCTGCCAGCCCAAGTCGGGCAGTTTCTGGGCTAAGGTTCAGGACGCTCTTTCATCAGACAACTGGATTTACGCAGTCGTTTTATTCGTTCTGATTATTGCGTTCGCGTATTTCTATATTGCGATTTCCTTCAATCCTGTTGAGGTTGCAAACAACCTTATGCAGCAGGGTGGATCGATTCCCGGCATCCGTCCCGGAAAGCCTACCGCTCAGTACATTCAGAAGGTACTGAATAAAGTGGTACTTATGGGTGCGTTCTTCCTCGGAATAATCGCGTGCGTACCGCTTGTGGTAAATATCATTTCGACAGAGATCTTCTCCGTTGGTATCGGTATCGTATCATTCTCGGGATCGTCGCTTCTTATCGTTGTGGGCGTTGCGCTCGAAACGGTCAGAGATATGGAATCCCAGATGGCTATGCGCCACTACAAAGGATTCTTGCAGTAAGAGAAATTTCGTGTTTCCCCGCCGCACAAGGCGGTGGGGAAGCCCGGCATTTCATAAACCGTGATTTAAGGGAGGAAATGCTATGAAACTTATGTTTTTGGGAGCTCCCGGTGCGGGCAAAGGCACGCAGGCGGAGATAGTTTCGGAAAAGTACAATATTCCTACGATTTCTACCGGTGCATTGCTCCGTGAAGCTATGGCAAAAGGTACTGAACTCGGAAAGTCCGCAAAGAGTTATATCGACGCGGGCGACCTTGTTCCGGACAGTGTTGTTATAGGTATAATCGAGCATCGTCTGAAAGAAGACGACTGCAAGAACGGTTTTATCCTTGACGGCTTTCCGAGAACTGTTCCGCAGGCGCAGGCACTTGATGCTATGGGCGTAAATATGGATCTCGTAATAAGCATTGAGGTCCCCGACGAAAAGATAGTGGCTCGCATGGGCGGCAGACGCCTTTGCAAAAAGTGCGGAAGCACATACCACATTCTTTACAACCCGTCGGAGGCCGAAGGAAAATGTGACAAGTGTGACGGTGAACTTTACACACGTGCGGACGATGTTCCGGAAGTTGTAAAGGAAAGACTCCACGTTTACCACGATCAGACAGAGCCGCTTAAAGAGTATTATGCTTCTAAGGGCAAGCTGGTTACGGTAGAAGGTCAGGAACAGGTAGCCGACACAACGGCGCTCACGCTTGCCGCTATTGAGAAATTCAGAGGTTAATTACCTATGATATCAATCAAAAACAGCGAACAGCTGGCATTGATGCGAAAGGCCGGCAGAATAACAGGAGAAGCGATCCTTACGGCGCGCGACCATATAAGAGAAGGCGTTACAACGGCTTATCTTGATACGGTAATACGCGAGTTTATCGAACGCTGTGGGGCAAGACCCACGTTTCTCGGTTACGGCGGCTTTCCGGGCAGCGCATGCATCAGCATAAACAATGAAGTTATTCACGGAATACCGAGCAAGCATCGCGTACTTCATGAAGGCGACATTGTTAAGATAGATGTAGGCGCCTGCTATCGAGGCTTCAATGGCGACAGTGCGAATACTTTTGCGGTAGGCAGGATATCAGCTGATGCGCAAGCCCTGATAGATGTAACACGCGAAAGCTTTTATCGTGGTGTCGCTGAGGCAAGAAACGGCGCGAGAATAGGTGATATCGGCGCCGAAATCTGCGGCTATGCAACGTCGCTCGGATACGGAGTTATCCGTCAATACGTTGGTCACGGCGTAGGAAGAGAGCTTCACGAGGATCCCGAAGTTCCGAATTTCGGAACGCGCGGCAGAGGTCCGAGGCTTTTCTCCGGTATGACGATTGCAATAGAACCGATGATAACTGCAGGCAGTCACGAAGTGAGAGTGCTTGATAATGATTGGACAGTAGTAACCGTTGACGGTTCGCTTGCCGCTCATTACGAACACACCGTTGCAATAACCGACGGCGAGCCTGAGTTTCTTACAAAAGTTGAATGACGAAAGACATTTCAGGAGGGAATCAATGCCAAAAGACGATGTTATAGAATTTGAGGGTACGGTTGTTGAGGCGATGCCCAACACCACTTTCAAAGTCAAACTCCCGAATGGTCATATTGTGACCGCACAGCTTTCGGGAAAACTCAGAATGAACTATATCAGAATCGTGCCGGGCGACCGTGTCACGATAGAGGTTTCCATTTACGATCTTAATAAAGGTCGCATCACATGGAGACTTCCAAGCGAAAATAATCAAAGCTGAAAGGAAAGGTAATATACAATGAAAGTAAAACCTTCCGTTAAGAAAATTTGCTCAAAATGCAAAATAATCAAAAGAAACGGCAACGTAATGGTAATCTGCGAAAACCCCAAGCACAAGCAGAGACAGGGTTAAGCAGGAAAGGGGAGGTATAATAAATGGCTCGTATAGCTGGCGTTGAACTTCCGAACCAGAAGAGAGTTGAGATCGGTCTCACATATATCTATGGTATCGGCAGAACAACATCAAATCAGATCCTCGCTAAAACAGGAATCGATCCCGATGTCCGCTGCAAGGATCTTACAGAAGATGACGTTTCAAAACTCCGCGACGAAATTGAAAATTCTCACAAGGTTGAGGGTGCTCTCCGCAGCGAAGTAGCTCTTGACATAAAGAGAATGGTCGAAATCGGTTGCTATCGCGGCGTCAGACACAGAAAAGGCTTGCCTGTTCGCGGTCAGAGAACAAAGACAAACGCGAGAACAAGAAAAGGTAAAGCAAAGACGATCGCGAATAAGAAGAAATAAGGAGTGACGAACAGATGGCTAAAACAGTAGCAAAAAAGGCAGTCAAAAAGCGCCGCGAACGTAAGAACGTCGAAAAAGGCGCAGTTCACATCCGTGCGACATACAACAACACAATCGTTACTATAACAGATACGAACGGAAACGCAGTATCGTGGGCTTCCGCCGGCGAACTCGGTTTCAGAGGTTCAAGAAAGTCTACCGCTTTCGCAGCTCAGATGGCTGCCGAAACAGCAGGTAAGATTGCTGTTGATAACGGAATGAAGAGTGTTGAGGTTTACGTTAAAGGACCCGGTCAGGGCAGAGAATCCGCTATCCGCGCTCTCTCAACGGTAGGTCTTGAAGTAACGCTTATCCGCGACGTAACACCTGTTCCGCACAACGGATGCAGACCGCCCAAGATCAGACGTGTCTGAAATAATTATTGGAGGTACTATACACTATGGCAAGATATACAGGTCCTGTGTGCAGAATGTGCCGCAGAGAAGGCACAAAGCTCTTTCTTAAGGGCGAACGTTGCCTGACTGATAAGTGCCCCGTAACTCGCCGCGGAACAGCTCCCGGTCAGCACGGCGCAGCACAGGTTAAAAAAGGCAAAGAGTACTATATGCAGCTTCGTGAGAAGCAGAAGGCTAAAAGATACTATGGCGTTCTTGAAAAGCAGTTCAGATCATATTATGAAATGGCTGCTAAAAAAGAAGGCCAGACAGGTGAAAATCTTCTTTGCCTCCTTGAAAGACGTTTTGATAACGTTGTTTACAGAATGGGACTGGCTGAAAGCCGCAAGGAAGCAAGACAGCTCGTTCTTCATTCACACTTCACGATTAACGGAAAGAAAGCGGATATTCCTTCTATCATAGTAAAGAAGGGTGACGTTATCGCTCTCAGCGATTCCTCCCGCGATTCCGAAAAGATCAAATCCCTGCTTGAGCTTATGGATAACAAAGTATTCCCGAGCTGGCTTGACGTCGATAAAGCAAATGCTAAGGCAACGGTTGCAAATCTTCCCACAAGAGAAGACATTGACTTCCCGTTCCAGGAGCATCTCATCGTCGAGTTGTACTCCAAGTAATAATTTGCCTCCGACGCCGCACTGCGACGTGGAAACCCATAGACGCAGGCGGTGCCGCAACAGAATGCACTGTAAGTGCATAAAAAATTTACAGGAGGGTTAATCAATGATCGAGATAGAAAAGCCGAATATAACAGCTTTTGACACAAGCGATGATGGCAGGAGCGGAACATTTGTTGTCGAACCGCTTAAGCGTGGTTACGGAACAACACTTGGCAACTCTCTGCGCAGAGTGCTTCTCAGCTCGCTTCCGGGCGTTGCTGTAGTAAGCATACGCATAAGCGGCGGCGGTAAGGATGTTCTTCACGAAATATCCACCGTTCCCGGCGTAAAAGAGGACGTTTGCGAAATCGTTCTCAATGTCAAGGGCATTACGGCAAAGCTCTTTTCAAATTCGGCAAAGACGGTATCTATCGATGTAACGGGCGCGTGCGAAGTTACAGCGGGAGATATCATGTGTGACGACGAATTGCAGATTCTTAACCCTGAGCATCATATAGCTACGGTAAGTGAAGGTGTGCGTTTCCATATGGAGCTCACCTTTGATCACGGCTCCGGCTATGTATCTCAGGAAAAAAACAAGCAGGATTATTCATCAGGTCAGCTTGGCGTGATTTTCGTCGATTCGATTTTCACCCCGGTCTATAATGTCAACTACACCGTTGAAAATACGCGCGTAGGTAACAGCATAGATTTTGACAAACTCACAATTAACGTGCTGACGAACGGTACGATTTCCGCAAAGGAAGCCGTTTCGCTCGGAGCCAAGATACTCAACGAACATCTCAATCTCTTTGTTGATCTTTCGGAAGAAGCAAAGAGAGCGGAGATAATGGTTGAACGCGAAGAAACCAAGAAAGAAAAAGTACTTGAGATGACCATTGAGGAGCTTGACCTGTCCGTTCGTAGCTTCAACTGCTTGAAGCGCGCGGGCATCGATACGGTCGAGGATCTGACAAGCAAAACCGAAGAGGATATGATAAAAGTCAGAAATCTCGGCAAAAAATCGCTCGAAGAAGTCATCCAGAAACTCCATTCGCTCGGACTTACCCTGCGGAAGGAAGAGGACTGATTTCTTTGTGAACTACAAAAGCTGCACATGCTGAAATCCTTATGAAAAATAGGGAAAAAGGAGGAAAAACAACATGCCCGGAACCAGAAAACTCGGCAGAGTGACCGCACATAGAAACGCGATGCTTCGCGGAATGGTCACCTATCTTTTGGAAAACGGTTCGATAGAAACAACTCTTACAAGAGCTAAAGAAGTAAGATGCATGGCTGAAAAAATGATAACGCTCGGCAAGACAAACACTCTTGCTTCGCGTCGCCAGGCTCTTGCATACATCACAAAAGAAGATGTTGTAAAGAAGCTCTTTGACGAGATCGCTCCCGCATATTCCGATAGAAACGGCGGTTATACAGCTATTTATAAGCTTGGACCCCGTCGCGGTGATGCTGCCGAAATGGCACTTATAAAGCTTGTATAATTATATAAGTAAATAAAAAAACCAAGCTCCCTTTTTCGGGAGCTTGGTTTTTTATTTGTTTCTTTTCGGATTGTCTGTTTGTGAAAGAAGAAAGTCGATGGATACATTGTGATAATTTGCAAGCTTTATAAGTATGTCGGTAGGGATATCAAGCTCGCCGCGTTCATAATTGCTGTAAACCCGCTGACTGCAGGAAAGTATCTCGCTCAACTGCTTCTGGGTGATGTCTTTGTCTTCTCTGAGACTTCGTATTCGTGGGAAAAGCATATAATTATCACCTCTTTTTAATTTTATCATAGCGGAAAATCCGCTATTGACATTTAGCGTATTATCCGCTATAATATTACACAGACGGCACTCAGCTATTCAGACTGCTGAATTTTTGCGAGGATTTCGGTATCTGCGCGAAGATGGCTAAAGCTTCCGCGGTTAATGGCGTTTCCCCCGAACGTGATTTTCTTTCGGTGGTTGCAGTCGCGCAGATTCCCAAATCTTCGAAGAAGTGATTTTCGGGTAAGATTGTCTTTTTTATTTTTTGCGTCCTTTTCTGCCGAACAGCTTTTTGAGCAGGGGAGAGAGAAATTTGGGAGATTTAAGAACTATTATTTTCATTTCAGACGCTCCTTTGGAGGCATATAATACGTTTCAGTTTATATTATGCGTGGAAAATGCATTGCGTTACCTGAAAAATATAAAAAAAGTATTGCAATTCACTTATTATTATGATATAATATTTCAAGAATAATGAAAGGACATTGAGAGTGGGCGTTGCCCACTCTCAATTCTTTGTAAAGATTTTTTGTGAAAGGCGGAAAAACTGTGGCAAAAACGGCAAACATAGCATCCGTTGCGGAAAAACTTATAACCCCTTGTATAGAAGAACTCGGATATGAGGTGTGGGATGTTGAATTCGTAAAGGAAGGCTCCGGATGGTTCCTTCGTGTTACGATAGATTCCGACGACGGCATAGACATTGACGACTGCGAAAAAGTCAGCAGAGCGATAAGCCCGCTTCTTGACGAGGTTGATCCGATAGAGCAGAACTACACGCTTGAAGTAAGCTCTCCGGGACTTGAAAGAACGCTTCGCAAACCCGAACATTTTGAATCCTGTATCGGAGAGGAAATAGAGGTAAGACTTTATTCCCCTGACGAGAGCGGAAGCAAAGCATACAAAGGAAAGCTTGTATCATCCGACGGGGATAATTTCACAATTGAAACAGACGGTGCGGAAAAGACGTTTGAAATTTCAAAAGTTGCAAAAGCAAACGTATTTTTCGATTTTACCGATATAGAATAATTTACAGAAGGAAGGTTTTGATCAAAAATGAATACAGAATTTTTCACAGCGCTTGATCTTTTCGTAAAGGAAAAGGGAATCCCGCAGGAGTACATTATTGAAAGAATCGAGGCAGGACTTGTGAACGCTCTCAAACGTGAAAGCGGAGAAACCTGCAATATAAAAGTGCGCCTTGATCCCGCAAAGAAAGATGTAAAGGTCGTAAGAGTAAAAAATATAGTTGAAGAGGTTACCGATCCGGAGACCGAAATATCGCTTGCAGACGCAAAGGCGATAAGCAGAAGATACACTCTTGGCGGAACGGTTGAAACCGAAATAAAAACAAAAGCACTCGGACGTCTCAGCGCACAGACTGCAAAACAGGTTATAATTCAGGGTATAAGAGAAGCCGAGAGAACAATGGTAATTAAGGAATATGAGAGCAAGCGCGAGGAAGTTATATCCGCAACGGTGCTCAGAATAGATCCGACCAACGGAAACGTTATAGTAGACACCGGAACAAGCGAAGCTGTTCTTCTTAAAGGCGAACAGATTCCCGGCGAAGAATTCACCGTAGGGCAGCACATAAAAGTGTTCGTTATGGAAGTAAAGAACGAGATAAAAGGTCCCATAGTTACGCTCTCACGCACACATCCCGGACTTGTAAAGAGACTTTTCGAGCTTGAAGTTCCCGAAATTCAGGACGGTACGGTAGTTATACGCGGAGTTTCGAGAGAAGCAGGTTCAAGAACAAAGATCTCTGTTGAATCACGGGATGCATCTGTCGATCCGGTAGGCGCATGCATAGGCAACAGAGGAAGCCGTATAAGCGAAATAATAAGAGAGCTTGGCGGCGAGAAGATAGATGTTGTCCGTTACAGCGAAAAGCCGGAAGAATATGTAAGCGCGGCACTTTCTCCCGCAGAAGTAAAGAGCGTGGAGATGGATGGCGAAAGAAGTTGCAAGGTTATAGTAGCTCCAGACCAGCTTTCGCTTTCAATAGGTAAAGAAGGTCAGAACGCGCGTCTTGCCGCAAGACTTACAGGCTACAAAATAGATATAAAAACCGTTTGATCTACGGCGGTGACGAAGATGGAAAATACAAAAAAAGTTCCTGAGCGTCAATGCGTAGGATGCAAAGCAAAAAAACCGAAAAGTGAGCTTATAAGAATAGTCAGACCGTCCGAATCGGAGACAGCCGAACTTGACAGGACGGGGAAAAAAGCAGGGCGCGGGGCTTATATATGTCCAAGCGCGGACTGCCTGAAAAAAGCAAAAAAGAGACTTTCGGTTGCGCTCGGATGCAAGATAACAGACGAAGTTTACGAAAGGCTTGAGAAAGAAATAGAGAAATGATCAGCGAAGAAAACAGAGAAATTCAGAAATTGCTTTCGCTTATAGGGCTTGCAAGAAAAGCCGGAAAGCTTACTGTGGGAACGGAAGCCGTTTGCGATGCGATAAGAGGCGGTAAAGTGAAGCTTGTTATCGCAAGCGCCGAAGCTTCGGACAATACGAAAAAACGCATATCAAACTGTGCGGAATATTACGGCGTTTGCGCCGAATACGTTGCGGTATCACCGGATATGCTCGGAAAAGCAATAGGCAAAACTGCCACAGCGTGCGTAAGTATAGATGATGAAAATTTTGTAAAGCTGATTACAAGCAATCTTTAACAGTACTCACGAAAGGGAGGTACAGCGAATGGTTACAACACAGAAGATAAGAATAAACAACCTTGCAAAGGACCTGAATATGAAAAGCAAAGACCTGCTTGATGCGCTCACAAAAAGCGGAATAGCAGGGAAAACATCAACAGGAACACTTGACACAACAGAGTTTTCCGTGCTTTTTGACAGGCTTACATCAGATAATCAGATAAAGAACATGGGTGATTACCTTTCCGGAAAAGCGGATATAGAACGTCCGAAAGAACCGGTGACGGAGGAGAAGCCGGCGGCACCCGAAAAACCGGAGGCGCAACCTAAAGAAGAGCATAAAATCGAGGTACAGCAGAAAAAGACGGAGACGCCTGCCCAGCCTTCCAAGCCCGCTTTTAGGTCGCAAAATCAACAGAAGAATCAGCATGGAGGACAGCAGAAGCCTCAGCAGAATCAGCCGAAGGTGAATTTTCCTCAGCAGGCAGAGAGAGGCGCAAGCCGTGCGGCTGATCGTTTTGCACGTCCCGCACAGCAGCAAAATCAGTCAAAGAAGCCCGAAGTAAAGGAAAGCCGTCCTGTTCAGAGTCAAATACCGCAGCCTAAAAAAGCAGAAATGCGCGGAGGCGGCGAAAGCGTTGAAGCAATGAAAAAGACGCGCGTAATAGATACGAGAGCAAGCTCTGTGGACCTTTCAAAATATGATGAAAGACTTGAAAGCTTTGTTCCCGAATCCGCAAGAAGACTTAATATCCCCGACAAGCAGAAGGTTGGCAAAAAACAGCAGAACGGGAAGAATCCTTATGCGAGCAGACGCGCAGACAAGGATGCGGCTGCTCTTGCAAAGCTCAGAAAAGCGGAGCTTGAAAAGATTAAAAAACAGCCTCTAAAGATTACAGTTCCCGACGAGATAACGGTTTCCGAACTTGCCGCGAAGCTGAAAGTAACGGTCGGCGACCTTATGAAAAAGCTTATAGGACTCGGCGTTATGGCTACCGCGAATCAGAGCATAGACTTTGATACAGCTTTCCTCGTGGGCGAAGAAATGAACGCCATAGTTACAAAGGAAGTAGTTGTAACAATAGAAGAAAAGCTCTTCTCGGAAGATGCGGAAGACTCATCGGAAACGCTTGAAGAACGTCCGCCCGTTGTATGCGTTATGGGTCACGTTGACCACGGCAAGACATCGCTTCTTGATGCGATAAGAAATACGCATGTCACGGCAGGCGAGGCAGGCGGCATTACGCAGTCGATAGGTGCTTACAGAGTAAAGGTAGGCGACAAATATATCACTTTCCTTGATACTCCCGGACACGAAGCTTTTACTGCGATGAGAGCAAGAGGCGCAAAGTCTACGGATATAGCAATACTTGTTGTCGCGGCGGACGACGGTATCATGCCGCAGACGGTAGAAGCTATAAATCACGCGAAAGCCGCAGGTGTTTCGATAATAGTTGCTATAAATAAAATGGATAAGCCGGGCGCAAATCCGGAAGGAATAAAGCAGGAGCTTACAAAATACGATCTTGTTCCCGAAGAATGGGGCGGTGACGTTATGTGCGTTCCCGTTTCGGCTATAAGAAAAACAGGTATTAACGAGCTTCTGGAGGATGTTCTTCTCATTGCCGAAATGAAAGAACTCAAGGCTAACCCCAACCGCAGGGCAAAGGGTATAGTTATAGAAGCGAGCCTGAAAAAAGGTCTTGGTCCCGTTGCAACGGTGCTTGTTCAGAACGGTACGCTCCATCAGGGAGACACGGTCATCGTCGGCACGGCTGTGGGCAGAGTCCGTATGATGAGAGATGAAAACGGAAAGACAATGAAAACCGCAGAGCCTTCTGTTCCTGCTGAAATCATCGGTCTTGATTCGGTTCCTTCGGCAGGCGATGAAATGAATGCCGTTGAGGATGAAAGAATGGCGAGAGAGCTTGCCGAACAGCGCAAGACGAAAGAGAAAGAGGCGGAATTCTCCGCTTCTGCAAAGGTAAACCTTGACGATCTCTTTGCACAGATAAAAGAGGGAGTAAAGGACCTCAACATTATTGTAAAAGCTGACGTACGCGGCTCGGCAGAGGCAGTAAAGGCTTCTCTTGACAAGCTTTCAAATGACGAAGTAAGAGTAAACGTAATTCATACGGGTGTAGGCGGCATAACCGAAAGTGACGTTATGCTTGCAAACGCTTCGAATGCCATTATAGTCGGATTCAATGTCCGTCCCGATAAGGCGGCGCTTGATTCAGCGCAGAGTCAGGGCGTTGACGTCCGCACTTACAGAATCATTTACGAATGCATAGAAGAGATTCAGGCGGCTATAAAGGGTATGCTTAAACCCGTTTACCGCGAGAGTATACTCGGTCACGCACAGGTAAGACAGACGATTCACGTTCCGAATGTAGGTACTATCGCAGGTTCTTATGTTCAGGATGGCAAGATAACCCGCGCTTCGCTTATACGCGTGCTTCGTGACGGTGTTGTTATATTTGAAGACAAGATATCATCGCTCCGCCGTTTTAAGGACGACGTAAAAGAGGTTGCTTCTGGCTACGAATGCGGCGTCGGACTTGAAAAATTCAACGACATAAAAGAAGGCGACATCCTCGAAGCTTATGTAATGGAAGAGATCGCAAGATAAGGAGAAACCGATATGAATTTCAGACAGGTACACCTTGATTTTCACACAAGCGGCGAAATAGACGGAATAGGCTCACGTTTTTCAAAGGAGCAGTTTCAGAAAGCACTTAAAGAGGGACATGTAAATTCGATAACTCTCTTTGCAAAGTGCCATCACGGCTGGGCATATTTCCCGTCTGAAACGTGCGAAATGCACCCGCACCTTGATTTTGACCTTCTCGGCGAGCAGATAGCCGCCGCTCACGAAATAGGAGTTAAAACTCCCGTGTATATCTCTGCGGGACTTGATGAAAAAATGGCGCGTCCTCATACTGAATGGCTTATGCGCAATCCGGACGAGACATTCTATTGGACGGAAAACTTCACAAAGCCGGGATATCATCGTATGTGTATGAACACACCGTATCTCGATTATCTTCTTGCACAGGTTGAGGAGGTAGTGCGCAAATACGATTGCGACGGTATTTTCCTTGATATTGTCGGCGCTTTGCCGTGCTATTGTCAGAGATGTGTAAAGAAAATGCTCGACAAAGGGCAGGATCCTTACGATGAAGAAAACGCTTACAGACTCGGCGTTGAAACTTATCTTAATTATACAAAGCGTGTAAGAGAAGCGATTGACAAATACAAGCCCGGACTTCCCGTGTTTCACAATGCGGGACATATTCAGTGCGGACACAGAGACTTTACATTTGCAAATTCTCACCTTGAGCTTGAAAGTCTGCCTACAGGCGGTTGGGGATACGACCATTTTCCGATGTCGGCGGCTTACGCAAGAACGCTCGGCCTCGATTTTCTCGGAATGACGGGCAAATTTCACCTTTCATGGGGTGAATTCGGCGGTTTCAAGCATCCGAACGCACTTCGCTACGAAACGGCGCTTTCTGCCGCAAACGGCGCGAAAATGTCGATAGGCGATCAGCTCCATCCGCTCGGCGCTATGGATATGGCAACGTATAAACTTATAGGCGCGGCGTATTCGGAAATTGAAAAGAAAGAAGCTTGGCTTGACAATGTTGAATCGGTTGCGGATATAGCGGTGCTTTCTCAGGAAGCGTTGTTTTATCATATGAATCCGGGAAAAACTCCTCCCGGACGTCTTTCCTGGAGCGGAACAACGGGTGCGAGCAGAATTTTGCTTGAAGGAAAATATCTTTTCGATGTTGTAGATACCGAAGGCGACTTTGGCAAGTATAAGCTTATAATTCTTACAGACGATTCGATGCTTGACGGCGAAACCGCGCAGAAGTTGAAAGCTTTTGTTGACGGAGGCGGAAAAATACTTGCTTCCGGTACGTCAGGACTTTATGCGGACGGAAGCGGCTTTGCTTTTGATCTCGGCGCTGAGTTCAAAGGCGAATGTGAGTACAATCCTGCATATATCCGTCCCGGTTTTGAGATGGAAGGACTTTATAACTCCGCATATGTTATTTATCAGCCTTGCTATGACATAGACGCAACAGGCGATGTTCTGGCGGTAAGGGAAAATCCGTACTTCAACCGTACGACTTTCCACTTTTCATCTCACGCGCAGACGCCAAATGACCCGACAAAGACCTATCCCGCAGTGACGCTCGGCAATGACGGCGCATATATATCCTTTAAGCTGTTCAATGAATATGCTCAGAAGGGTTCGCTTATAGCAAAACGAGTTGTCGAGCACGTTATAGACGTTCTTTTGGGTGACGACAAAACGCTTACGACAAATCTCGGTTCGCTCGGTGTTGTAACTCTTATGGATCAGTATTCTCAGCACAGATATGTAAATCATCTGCTTTACGCAACTCCCGTAAAACGCGGTCAGAGAGTTGAAGTAATTGAGGATATAGAACCTGTTTACGGTACGGAAGTTACGCTTAAGCTTTATGCAAAGCCGAAGAGGGTATATCTTGCTCCGCAGATGCAGGATATAGATTTCGACTATTCGGACGGCGTACTTACCTATACCGTAGATAAATTTGAATGTCATCAGATGGTCGTTATAGACTATTGACCTACTTTTCTTTGAAAAGAAAAGCAGGCAAAAGAAACTTCAGTAATTGTATTGTTCAAATTTCATCTTTTTGATTTATACTTTGAAAAGTAGGCAAAAGAAGCTTCAAATAAAATAGTTTGTGTTCCTCTTTTGCCTCCCGCTTTTGGGGCGGTGGCACGGTTTGCCGTGACGGAGGAGGCAAAGAATACAAAAGAAGCTTCAATAATAATTGATACATACAAAGTTGATATAAAAAACAGGGATGATTTTTCATCTCTGTTTTTTGTTTTGCAATGACATCGTTTGATGTTGACTTTTCACTTCGGATATGTTATATTTACTTAAACACCAAACGAAAAACGAGGTATATAAAAATGCTTGCAAGCAGAGCGCCTATGGGTTGGAACTCATGGAACACATTCACAAAGGATATAAACGAACAGCTTATAAAAGAAATGGCTGACGCTATGGTTGATGACGGCTATCTCGCCGCAGGATACGATTATCTTGTTATCGACGACTGCTGGAGCGAAAAAGAGCGTGATCAGAACGGTATGCTCGTCGCTGACAGAGAGAAGTTCCCGAACGGAATGAAAGCTGTTGCGGATTACGTTCACTCAAAGGGACTTAAATTCGGTATGTATTCCTGTTGCGGCGTAAAGACCTGCGCCGGATATCCCGGAAGCTTCGGCCACGAATTTGACGACGCAAATTATTTTGCAAGCGTCGGAATAGATCTTCTCAAATACGACAACTGCTATCATCCCGGGCTTCCGAGTTATCAGTCATATAACAGAATGGCTCTTGCGCTCAGAGCAACCGGCAGAGAAATACTTTTCTCCGCCTGCAACTGGGGCAATCAGAACGTTCATGAATGGGCGCGTTCCGTCGGTGCGCACATGTACAGAACAACGGGCGACATAACGGATACGTTTGAATCCATAAAGGATATAGTAACAAAGGAAAAGAACAAATTCTGCTATTCCGGTCCCGGATGCTTCAATGATATAGATATGCTTGTTGCGGGACTTTACGGCAAAGGCAATGTCGGCTTCGGACAGGGCTGTACTGCGGCAAACTATCGTTATCATTTTGCTATGTGGTGTATGCTTTCCGCTCCTCTTATGCTTGGTTGTGATATAAGAAACTTAGACGAAGATACGAAAAAGCTCATAACCAATCCCACGCTTATTTCAATCTGCCGTGACGAGGATGCACGTCCTCCGATAATTGTCGGCGACAACAGAGGTCAGAGAGAAAACTTCTCAATGTTCAAACATCTTTCGGACGGAACATATGCGATAGGCTTCTTCAACGCTTATGATACGGATAAGGACGTTATGATCCCTTACGGAGAAATCGGTCTTGATCCGCTTTGCGGCTATGGATTTGATATAACCGACGCGTTTACGGGAGAGCATCTCGGCGTGTTTAAGGATTATATTGATCTTCGCGTTGAAGCCGGCGGTTGCAGAGTAGTAACGGCAAAGATTGTCAAAGTAAAATGAGCAGGTGCAAAGGGTGCGGCGAAAAACTTACCTGCGATGAAATGGCGCTTTATCGCAGGCTTGTTTATCGCGAAACGCCGGACGACGAGTGTCTTTGCATAAAATGTCTTGCGAAAAAGTTCAAGGTTGACGAAAAACAGTTGCACGAAAAGATACGCTTTTTCAAAGAAATAGGGTGTACGCTGTTTTGAAAACAGGCAAAGTATGCGTGCGTTTGGCAAATTCGCCAAACGCACGTTTTCTGTTTAGTGCATATTGACGTTACAAAGCAAAAAAAACGAAAAAATATGCAAAAAGTATTAACGATTTATTGATTTTTAACAAACAGTGTGTTACAATATATAAGGTTAATAACTAACCAAAAACAAATAATTACGGAGGCTTCATCTAAATGAAAAAGCTTATTTCTATCATTTTAGCGGTTGCAATGACTCTCTGTTGCTTCGCTTTGGTCGGTTGCGGAAAAACCGAGAACAAGACTGACAGCAAGGTAGCTATGATTACCGACTACGGCGACATCACCGACGAGTCCTTTAACCAGACAACGTGGGAAGCTTGCAAGGCTTTCTGCGAAGAAAACAACATTCCCGTTCAGTACTTCAAACCTGCCGGCAACACAACAACAGACCGTGTCGCTATGATTGAGTCTGCTATAGACCAGGGTTACAACGTTATCGTTATGCCGGGTTACGCTTTTGGCGGCGCTATCGTTGAAGCAGCTCCTAAGTATAAAGACGTTAAATTCTTTGCTCTTGACGTTGCAAAGGGCGACCTTCTTGAAGCAGGAGTAGGCGCAAAGGGCGAAAAGTACGACTATACCCCCGACAATTGGAAGCTTGAAGATTACGTTGATATGTCCAACGTATACTGCGCTATTTACCAGGAAGAGCTTTCCGGTTATATGGCAGGCTACGCTGCAGTTAAGCTCGGCTATACAAAGCTCGGCTTCCTCGGCGGTATGGCAGTTCCCGCAGTTATCCGTTTCGGTTACGGATTTGTTCAGGGCGTTGATGCAGCTGCAAAAGAACTTAACATAAATGTTGACCTTAACTATGTTTACGGCGGTCAGTTCTCTGGCGACGTTGACATCACAGCTAAGATGGACACATGGTATCAGAACGGCACACAGATCGTATTCGCTTGCGGCGGCGGTATCTATACATCCGCAGCAGAAGCAGCAAACAAAGTCGGCGGCAAGATTATCGGCGTTGATACCGACCAGAAGCCCGTTATCGATAAGAAATACGGCGACGGTATAACAGTTACTTCCGCTATGAAGGGTCTTGCTCCTACAACAAAGGATACTCTTAAAGATATCATTCTCAACGATAACTGGAAAAACTACGCAGGCAAGATCGTAAATCTCGGACTTGTAAGCGGCAGCGATCCTACACTCAACTACGTTCAGATTCCGATGGAATCCACACAGTGGGCAGAGGGCAAGTTCACACAGAACGATTACAAGGCTCTCGTTAAGGCTATGTTTGACGGCACAGTTAAGGTATCAAACGACACAAAGGCTATGCCCACAACGACAAATGTAACTGTAAGCGATCAGGGCAATATAAAGGGCTGATTAGAATATACTGAAAAGCATAAAGAAAATTTGACTGCCTTTATGTGCGCAGGTACATGAGAAAAGACACGGGGGTGTCAAATGACACCCC
>FR898234.1:35955-46352 GCA_000437375.1 Eubacterium sp. CAG:841 | reverse complement strand
GTGTCAAATGACACCCCCGTTTTGTTTATTTATTTGAAGCCATAAATTTATATTGCGGATAAAAAATCTATTCGGAAGGAGCCGACAAAATGGAACAGCCCTACGCAATTGAAATGCTTAACATAACAAAGCGCTTTCCGGGCATAGTTGCCAATGACAATATTACTCTTCGTCTGAAAAAAGGCGAGATACACGCCCTGCTCGGAGAGAACGGAGCGGGAAAATCAACACTCATGAGCGTACTTTTCGGGCTTTATCAGCCCGAAGAGGGAGAAATTCACAAAGACGGCGTAAAGGTTGAGATAAACAACCCTAACGATGCAAACGCACTCGGAATAGGAATGGTGCATCAGCATTTTAAGCTTGTTGAATGTTTTACCGTGCTTGATAATATTATTCTCGGCGTTGAGCCGAACAAATTCGGTTTTCTTGACAAAAAAGAAGCAAGAAGAAAGGTTATAGAACTTTCTTCCCGTTACGGGCTTGCCGTTGATCCCGACGCGGTGATAGAAGATATAACGGTAGGTATGCAGCAGAGAACGGAAATTCTTAAAATGCTGTACCGTGAAAATGAAATACTTATTTTCGACGAGCCGACGGCAGTGCTTACTCCACAGGAGATAGAAGAGCTTATGCAGATAATGAAAGGCTTGGCGAAGGAAGGCAAGTCCATACTTTTCATTTCTCACAAGCTGAACGAGATAATGGAGGTTGCGGACAGATGCACTGTTCTCAGAAAGGGCAAGTGTATAGGCACGGTAAATATCAAAGACACGACAAAGGAAGAGCTTTCTAAAATGATGGTCGGTCGTGACGTTGAATTTACTGTACATAAAAAAGACATAAAGAAGGGCGACGTAATTCTTGATGTTGAAAATATGACGGTCGCAAGCAAAGTGCACAAAAAAGATGCAGTAAAGAACGTTTCCTTCAAAGTTCACGGCGGAGAAATTGTCTGCATTGCGGGAATCGACGGAAACGGTCAGACGGAGCTTGTATACGGAATAACAGGACTTGAACCTCTTAAAAGCGGCAGGATCACGCTTTGCGGAAAGGATATAACCCACGCGTCGATAAGAAAGCGCAATACGTGCGGAGTAAGCCATATTCCCGAAGACAGACACAAACACGGACTTGTGCTTGACTATTCGCTCGAAAACAATATAGTGCTTCAGCGTTATTTCGAACCCGAATTTACGGATAAATTCGGCTTTTTGAAAAAAGACAATATACGCAATTATGCGGAAAATCTTATAGAGCAGTTTGACATAAGATCGGGACAGGGTGCTGTGACGACTGCAAGAAGTATGTCGGGCGGAAACCAGCAAAAGGCGATAGTGGCAAGAGAGGTTGACAGAAATCCGGAGCTTCTCGTCGCCGTTCAGCCTACGCGCGGTCTTGACGTCGGCGCTATTGAGTTTATTCACAAAAAGCTTGTTGAACAAAGAGACGCGGGACACGCCGTTCTTTTGGTATCGCTTGAGCTTGATGAAGTTATGAGCGTCCCGGACAGAATACTTGTTATGTACGAGGGCGAGATCGTTGGAGAGCTTGACCCCAAGACTACCACAGTTGAGGAGCTCGGTCTTTACATGGCGGGCGCAAAGAGAGGAGATGCAAAGCATGAATAAGAAGAAATCTTTTCTTAAAAATGAAGCGGTTCAGTCTGTAATTGCTTCTCTTATCTGCATCATTCTCGGACTTCTGATAGGTTTTATCGTGCTTTTGTGCATAAATCCTAAAGGCGCGGCAAAGGGAATTCTGGACCTTATAAAGAACTTCTTTACTTACAGCAGCACAACTTTGAGACTTAAATACTTCGGAAGCACCCTTGTAAAAACAGCTCCGCTTATTCTTTGCTCACTTTCAATACTTTTCTGTTATAAAGTAGGACTTTTCAACATAGGTGCGGCAGGGCAGTACACCATAGGCGCCGGAATTGCGCTTTATGCGGCTTTGGGACTCAATATGCCGTGGTGGGCATGCATGATATTTGCCGCTCTCGGCGGCGCGCTTCTTGGAACGATAAGCGGTGCGCTCAAAGCATATTGCAACGTAAATGAAGTACTCAGCGGAATAATGCTGAACTGGATATCGCTTTATTGTGTAAATATGCTCCTGACTCTTGTAAAAGAGGAAACAAGCCCTTACACAAAGCAGGTGGCGTTCACAAACAAAAGTGCGTTGATTCCTTCGCTCGGACTCGGGAAGCTGTTCAGTGGAAATCAGTACGTTACAATAGCAATTCCGCTTGCAATAATTATTGCGGTGATAGTATGGGTGATTCTTGAAAAAACAAAGTTCGGATATGAACTCAAAGCTACGGGCTTTAACAAAAATGCTGCAAAATATTGCGGCATGGCGGAAAAACGCAATATGATAGTTACACTCGCCATAGGCGGCGCGCTTGCGGGAATCGGCGCGGCAATGTTCTATCTTACAGGCGTTGAGCAGTGGGAGTGCAGTCAGTCATCCGTACCCGGAATGGGATTCAACGGCATAGCCGCAGCGTTCCTAGGAGGACTCAGCCCGATAGGCTCGATATTCTCATCATATTTTATTCAGCACATAACGGCGGGTGGCGCGTATGTTGACAAAACGCTTTACAGTTCGCAGATATCGGATCTTGTGTCGTCAATAATTATTTATCTTTGCGGATTTGTTTTCTTTATGAAGTATATTATGAGAAACATAATTGCAAAGAGAGAAGAAGCGGCTAAAAAAGTTGCGGAAAAAGCCGAAAAAACAGACTCCGCGGAGGAAAACACGGAAGGGGGCGATGAGAAGTGACATTACTTTTGCAATATACGCTTCTTTACGCGTCGGTGCTTACACTTGTCGCACTCGGCGGATGCTTCTCCGAACATTCCGGTGTTATCAATCTCGGACTTGAAGGTATAATGGTAATCGGCGGAATGGGCGGCGCGCTTGTTATGAGATACATATCAAATCACTGTCCGGATATGGCGCCGATTCTTATAATACTTTTGGCAATACTTGCGGCGGTTGTGTTTGGTATGCTTTATTCAATGCTGCTTGCAGTTGCCTGTGTTAGCTTCAGCGCCGACCAAACGATAATCGGTACGGCAATGAATATGCTTGCAACAGCAGCCGCAACGGTTATAATAAAAGCTATAAACACGGCTAAAAACCCCAACAACGTTTCGTCCATAGTTGAATATATAAAGCCTAAACAGGCATTTATAATAAAGATAGGCGATAGGTTTGAACTCAGCTGGCTTACGGTTGTTACAATAGTGCTTTTGGTTGCGGCTTATATTACGCTTTACAAAACCAAGTTCGGACTTCGTCTTATGGCGTGCGGTGAATATCCGCAGGCAGCGGCGAGCGTTGGTATCAACGTTTATCTTATGCGTTATGCGGGCGTACTTATATCCGGCGCACTCGGCGGAATAGGTGGTCTTGCATACATAACAGCCGGCGTAAGCGAATGGAAATTTGAATACGGCGTTGCCGGCTTCGGATTCCTTGCTCTTGCCGTAATGATATTCGGTCAGTGGAAGCCAACAAAAATTGCGCTTGCAGCGGTACTTTTCGGAGTTTTCAGAGCGCTTTCAAACGTTTACTCCGGCATAGATTTGCTTGCGAGACTCAATATTCCCAGCCAGATATACAATATGATGCCTTACATAATTTCAATAGTGGTGCTTGCGTTTACATCCAAAAAGTCACGCGCACCCAAAGCGGAAGGCATACCATACGATAAAGGGCAGAGATAAAAACATCATTTAAGGGAGAACACAACATGGGATATTTACCTTTGATAATTACTGCGGCGATTCTCATGCTTATCGAAGGGCTTCTTTCGATAAAAAGAAATTTTGTGCAGTGTCTTATTCGCGCCGGAGCGCATCTTATAGCCACAATAGCAGCGTTTTTTATAGCAAAACCTGTTACGGGCGGGTTGTTTTCGATTTCTCAAAAGGCGCTTGAAGCTCAGCTTGCCGAAAGCACGGACGCTGTTTCGGCAGTACAGTATTCGGGACTTTTCAAAATTGTTTCGCCTATGCTTTCAGCTTTTATTATGCCGTTTGTGTTTATATCGCTTTGGATATTTACGGGCATAATAATGTTCATTGTATATAAGGTTGTGTCTCACGCAGTGGCTACGACGGATAATGAGAAAAAACGCACAGGACTTGACAGACTGCTCGCTGCGCTTGTCAGCGTCGTTGTCGGACTTGTGCTTGCATGCATTATTCTTATGCCGATATCGGGAACAATAGAAGTTATAAAAGACACGGGACGTGTTCTTAATGAAAGCGGAATGCTCGAAAAAGTGGATGAAGAGATAAAAGCGGACGGGGAACTGTTCGGTAATATCGCATCAATCGACATCGCTTCAATAGAAAACGCAACAGCGTTTTCAAAAGTTACATATGCAGTTACATCTCCTATGTACAGCTATCTTACATCGTACAAAATAGACGGCAAGCGCACGACGCTGAAAAAGGATGTTCCCATATCTGCTTCGGTGTGTGCCGATGTTTATTCCGTACTTTCCGATTTTAAAGCTTCCGATGTATCAGGTGAGGCAAACGTCAGCTCGTCACTTGATTCGATTGATATTGATACGTTGAAAAAAGCTGTAAAGGAGCTTGATTCGACGGTTGTGGGAAGATCGACTGTTGCATTTGTGCTCAGAGAGCTTGCATGGGCAATAGATGTGAAAGAGAGCTTTTTCGGAACAGACGTTTCCGGGATTGCAAACGGTGAAGGCACCGAAGCCAAGCTCGCTGCTATAATTGTTGAAAAATTCAGATACACAACAGCTGACACCGTTTCAGACGATATCTACGGTTTTGTATCGGCGATTGAGCTTGCCCGAAAAATGGCAAAGATGACCTCGCTTCTGGATTCAAAATCTCCCGATTTTGAGAAAAAAACCGAAGAGATGGTGAGAGAGATCTTTGACGAAATCACTCCCGAAAGCGCGGATATTCTTGCATCGGTAGTCGGCGCGCTTACAGATGATATTGCATCGGAGAACGGTTCGACAAAGGCTGCTTTATCGCTTACTACCGATATAATAACCGGAATAGGAAAAGCAAAAGCGGATTCGGGTATATCCGAAAATGAGACCGAAAATACAATAGACGCCATGACAAAAATAGTGGTTACTATGTACGGTGCTACAGACATAAACGCCGATTCCGCAGTTGAGATAATTAAATCCTGTGCGAAGTCAAATACAATAATGTCCGCTGTTGAAAAAACGGCAAGCGCAGGTAATGCCGATATTTTCGGACTTTCATCCTATATTGAAGAAAACGGAGAAGAGGCGCAAAAGATCCTTTCCTCGCTTGAAAGCGAATTTTCGGAATATGATGTCGAAAGTATAAAAAAGCTTTTCGGATTCAACTGAAATAAAAAACATCCGCCCATATGTGGGCGGATGTTTTTTATAATCAGACAAAAAACAAAAAAACACTTGAAAAAAACGACGGAATATATTAAAATATCAAATGTCGCATGTCGGAAAAAAGAGTTTTTATTGCAGAGGATAATTGAAATGAAAAATATAAAGGGAAGCTTGATATTGCTTTTAACGGCGCTTATATGGGGCGTAGCGTTTGTAGCCCAGACATCGGCTTCGGATACGGTAGGCTCGTTTACTTTCAATACGGCAAGATCGGCTATAGCTTCGCTGTTTTTGCTTGTTGTCATAGGAATAAGAGCTTTGATAAACAGAAAGAAGACGATCGGCTCAAAGCCTGTTTTTTCAAAGCGACAGACAATAGTGGGCGGGCTGATTTGCGGTGTTTTGCTCTGTATAGCAACCAATTTTCAGCAGTTCGGGATAGCCGAATATCCGGAGGGTGTAGCCGCTTCCGGCAGAGCGGGATTTCTTACTTCTACATATGTTGTAATGGTTGCGGTTGTTTCCGTGTTCTTCGGGAAAAAGTCTCATCCTATTGTGTGGGTATCAGCTGCGGGATGTATTTCGGGGATGTATCTGCTTTGTCTTTCAAACGGATTTTCCGGAATATATAAGGCAGATGTACTTCTTTTTATATGCGCAATGTGTTTTACGGCACATATTATTGCCGTGTCGCGATTTCCTATGGCAGACGGAATATTGCTTTCACTTATTCAATTCGCGGTCTGCGGAGCGCTTTCTGCCGTGCTTATGCTGATTTTTGAACATAGAGTTGACATTTCATCAATTCTTGCAATAAAGGTTGAACTGCTTTATGCCGGTATTATGTCAAGCGGTATAGCATATACGCTTCAGATACTCGGTCAGAAATACGCCGATCCTGCAGTGGCATCAATAGTGCTTAGTCTTGAATCCGTTTTCTCGGCGCTTGCGGGATGGGTTATCCTTTCGGAAAGACTCAGCCCGAAAGAGCTTGCAGGATGCGCGCTTGTGTTTGCGTCTGTAATTATGGCTCAAATGTCCGAATTTATAAAGGACAAAAATAAAAAAGCGAAGTCCTGACGGCTTCGCTTTTATACTGTAAGCTTTTCTTTAAGATATTTCATTATAAGCTCTCTTTCGCAGAAAGGGAGCTTTTTTCCGTCGATGAGCTGATAATTTTCGTGTCCTTTTCCTGCGAGAAGAACTATATCGCCTGCTTCGGAGTTTTCAACCGCATATTTTATGGCTTGCGCTCTGTCGGCAAAGCGAACATATGGCGAGGTGACATTTGCGGCGATCTCATCTATTATTGAGTCCGGATTTTCGGTGTCGGGATTGTCGCTTGTTATAATACAGAAGTCGGCTGATGATGCGGCTTTTCCGAGATCACGCCGACGCAGTTGGGTACGGCATCCTACGGAGCCGAACAGGCATATAAGCCGTAAAGGGTTACATTCTCTTAGCGCGGCAATCGCTTTTTCCATGCTTTCTCCGTTGTGGGCATAATCTATGACGAACATTGCGCTGCCTTCGGTCGACACGGTCTCAAACCTGCCGGGTACGGTCACTGTCGGAAGCGCCTCCGCACATTCGCGAAGCGAAACTCCAAGCAGCGAACATACTGCAATTGCGGCAAGTGAGTTATAGACCGAAAAATCTCCCGGCAGAGGAACGCAGAAGGTTACGGATATGCCGTTTTCCGTTATGGTGAAGCTTTTTCCGAGAGCGTTTTCCAGCGATGAAAGCTCGATGCCGTGAAAATCGCTTTCGGAATAGACGGAATATGAAAGTACATTTTTCCCGCGCGCCGCACGGCTGAATTCTCCGAAAAACGCATCGTCTGCGTTTAGAACGGCGTTTTCGGTGCGCATAAACAGTGCTTTTTTGCAGTTTTTATAGCTTTCAAAATCGGGATGCTCGCCTGGACCTATATGGTCGGGCGAGAGGTTTGTCATAACGGCGGCAAAGAAATGTATGCCGCGCACTCTGTCAAGCAGCATCGCCTGAGAGGAGACCTCCATAACCGCGCATTTGCATCCGGCAAGAACCATTTCATAAAGCGCGAGGAAAAGCTCATAGCTTTCGGGCGTTGTGTTTTCGGTCGGATGTGTCACGTTGCCTATTGATATTCCACAGGTGCCGATTATTCCGGTTCTTATCCCCGAAGATTCGAGAATATGGCGGATCATATGTGCGACGGTAGATTTGCCCTTTGTCCCCGTTATGCCGATTATCTTAAGAGATCTTTCGGGATGATCGAAAAATTCGGCGGAAATATCGGCAAGAGCCGCGCGTGAATCCGGTACGATAACAATGGTTGCGTCATCAGGGAGGGAAAGCTCTTTTTCGCAAACAAAAACTCTCGCTCCTTTGTCATATGCGCCTCCGGCATAATTGTGGCCGTCCGTCTTTATGCCTTTTATGCACACGAAAAGTGAGCCGGTATCGGCATTTTTTGAATTATAGCACACGGAGCTTATCTTGGCATCTGCGGCACCTTTAAGCTTGTGCGGAGTATTTTTCAAAAGCGAAACAAGACTTTTCATTTGCACGTCCTTTTATGTATTTATGTATTGTATATATCGTCAAAGCCACAGGGAACTGCTCCGCAGAGTGTGATTGCGTTTTTGGCAAGCACAAAAAGCGAATCTACGGTTATATTTTTTTGCGTCATTTCTTCTTTCGGGAGAAGCGAAAGCTCCGTGCAACCGAGTATGAGGTGATCGCAGCCTTTGTCGCGGAGCTTATCGGCTATTTCATTGAAACGACCGATATCAGGTTTTCCGGAGGCTTTTATACTTTTATAAATTATTTCCATAAGCGCTTTCTGGTCGCATTCGCACGGCACGGCGTATTCAATGCCGAGTCGCTCGAACTCACGCTTGTATGAACCAGAAAGAACTGTTCCGTCTGTTGCCAGAACGCCGACCTTTTTTGCGTTTTTTGCTTTTATATGCTCGGCGGTCTCTCTTACTATGTTCAGCACGGGAACGCGGGAAAAGCTGTCAAGCTCGTCGAAAAAGAAGTGCGCCGTATTGCAAGGTACGGCTATTATTTCCGCTCCGGCGAGGGCGAGTTTTTTAACATCCTCTTTCATTTTGGGAAGAGGAGAATCCATACTTTTTCCTGTTATATAATCGGTTCTGTCGGGAGTTGAAGCTCCGCTTACAACTATAACGTCGAGGTGGTCCTGATCGCGGCAGGCTTTTGTATGCGATGTTATGAGTTGATAGAAATACACTCCGGCAAGCGGACCGAGTCCGCCGAGAATACCGAGAACTTTCTTCGATGATGACATTTTATAAATCTCCGTTTTTTCTGTATTTACTGTAGTAGCGGACATTGTGAACGGCGACGTAAAACAGCCTTTTCGGGTTTTTAAGGTCGCGTCCATACCAAAGGGTAGAGCGTGATTTTCCTTCTTTGACAAGGGATTTCAGCTTTTGCGCCGTTTCTTTTCCCACATATTTGTATATGATAGGCTTCGGCACTGTATACCAAAAAACCTCGTCTTCACATATTTCGGGCGTTATTGAAAGCTTACCGTGACGGTCGCATATAACGGTTTCGGCTATGTTCTGTCCCGCTGTTGTAACGTAATAATTGCTTCTGCCCTGACGCAGGTTTATTTCAAATACCTTGAACTCTCCGTCACGACTGTCGAGTTTTATATCAAAGTTTGAAAAACCGATATAGCCTATTTCATTAAGAAAATTTATCAGTACATCTGTGATTTCGGGGCGGTTTTCCGTTATTACCGCTGTGTGATTTCCAAGTCCTTTCGGGGTGTGTTCTTCGAGCAGAACATGACCGAGACATGCCCTTTTCACCTTGCCGTCAATGCCGGAATAGCAGGTCAGAACGTACATCTGCGAGTCGCTTCCCGGAATCATATCCTGAAGAAGGACGGATTCCGTATATCCTGCGCCGAAAATTTTCGAGAGAATCGCAGAGGCTTCCCTTTTGTCTTTCGCAGAATAAACTTTTTTCATTCCGTCAAAAGGATGTTTCCAATATGATGAGGAATGTGACGGCTTTATGATTATGGGGTAGTTAAACCCTATTGTACTTTCCGAAAGGTCGGATATGGAGTCATTCGGGCGGACGATATATGTTTTCGGATAAGGAATTTTATACTGCTCGCACATTGAATAGAAGAATTCTTTCGTTTCAAGCTTTTCGGCAGTTTCAAGGCACACGCACGGGCAGAAGTAATATCCGGAGAGTACATCTCTGTTTCTTATTATCATTTCCGCATATTCGTCCGTACAGCCGAAAAGATAAAGCTCATCGCCTGCGTGCTCTTTAGCAAATGAAAGGAGCAGAGAAACGGTAACAGCGTCGTCGGAGAGTCCTTTTTCGACCGTGAACTTTACTATATCGCTATGGTTTGTCGTACCGAGCGGATACTTTCCGAAAGCGTAAGAGACCGCGCCGCAATATTCCGAAAATGCGCGCGCAACGCTGTATGAATTAAGATCGGCTCCCAAAAGCACGGGCGTTATTTTTGCAGATTCCAAAATGAAAACCTCTTATAAATCATTGATAGAGATAGTATAGCACAAAATACGGAAAAATAAATAGCAAAATAAGAAAACGGAGTGATTTTTTTCACTCCGTTTTTATTTTAAGCGCTCTTGTTGCATTAAGCACGGCTATTACCATTACGCCGACGTCGGCGAATATCGCCATCCACATTCCTGCTATGCCGATTGCGCCGAGAACAAGACATACAAGCTTTACAGCTAAAGCGAACACGATGTTTTCTTTTACTATCTTAAGCGTTTTCTTTGATATTCTCATTGCAAGAGCTATTTTTGAAGGCTTGTCGTCCATAAGCACAACGTCTGCCGCTTCTATTGCCGCGTCGCTTCCGAGCGCGCCCATAGCTATTCCTATATCCGCACGCGAGAGAACAGGCGCATCATTTATTCCGTCGCCGACGAAAGCAAGCATTTCGCCTTTCTGTTTCTCCGAAAGAAGCTTTTCAACTTCGCCGACCTTGTCGGCGGGG
>FR898234.1:25145-35934 GCA_000437375.1 Eubacterium sp. CAG:841 | reverse complement strand
TCGGCGGGGAGGAGTTCGCTCTTTACGGTATCTATTCCGAGACTTTTTGCGACCTTTTCCGCCGCTGCTTTTGAGTCGCCCGTAAGCATTACGGTCGTTATTCCGTCGTGTCTGAGCGAAGCCATCGCAGTAGCGGAATCAGGCTTTATAACATCTGATATCGTTATGCAGCCTATATATTTTCCGTCTTTTGCGATATAGACAACTGTGCCGTCATTATGCTCTGCGGATATGGTTGCTCCGCACAGAGCCATAAGCTTTTTGTTGCCGGCGCAGACTGTGCTGCCATCGATTACGGCACTTACGCCGTGACCTGCGATTTCTTTTATATCGGTTGTTTCATCCTGAGAGATCATTTTGCCGTAAGCGTTTTTAATGCTTATGCTTATCGGGTGGCTTGACGCGCTTTCCGCAAGCGCGGCAAGACGAAGGAGCTCGTCTTTATCTGTTCCGTTTTCGGGGTAAATTCCCGTAACTTCAAACACGCCTTTTGTAAGAGTGCCTGTTTTATCAAAAACGGCATACTTTGTTTTTGAAAGTCCTTCAAGATAGTTTGAGCCTTTTACAAGTATTCCGTTTTTGGATGCACATCCTATTCCGCTGAAAAAGCTCATCGGAATTGATATTACGAGCGCGCAAGGGCAGCTTATAACAAGGAATGTAAATGCTCTTGTCAGCCATGACTGCCAGCTTGCCGGATTTCCTGCAATCAGGTTTATTACCGGAGGCAATACTGCGAGCAGAAGCGCTCCGCCGCAAACGATAGGCGTATAGTAATGAGCGAATTTTGTTATGAAATTCTCGGAGCGGGATTTCTTCATGCTTGAATTCTCAACAAGGTCAAGAATTTTTGAAGCTGTGGATTCGCCGAAGCTCTTGGTCGTTCTTACGCGAATGACGCCCGTCATGTTGATACAACCGCTTATAACTTCGTCGCCCTTCTTTGCATCGCGGGGAAGACTTTCACCTGTCAGTGCGCTTGTGTTAAGTGAAGTGCTTCCGTCCTCTATTATACCGTCTATCGGCACTTTTTCACCCGGATTTACGGTAATCACCGTGCCTATTTCAACCTCAGACGGGTCAACGCGAACAAGCTTTCCGTCTTTTTCGATGTTTGCATAGTCGGGGCGGATATCCATAAGTGAAGATATGCTTTTTCTGCTCTTACCGACGGCTATGCTCTGGAAAAGCTCGCCTATCTGGTAGAAGAGCATAACCGCTACGCCTTCTTTATAATCTCCGAGTCCTACCGCTCCGACGGTTGCAACCGCCATAAGGAAGTTTTCGTCAAAGATCTGACCGTGAAATATTCCGAGAACAGCTTTTTTCAGTATGTCGTAGCCTATAACGAAGTAGGGAACAAGGTAAATTGCCGCCGCAAGATATTTGTTCGGTTCAAGAGTTTTATCAAGAATGATTGCGGTCGCCAGAAAAACCGTTGAGACGATTATTCTTATAAGTACTCGTTTTTGTTTTTTTGTCATAACAGTTGCGATAGCGGATCAGATATAGATCTCACAATCGCTTTCCACCTTCTTACAATTTTTTCTTACCTGTTTCATAACAGTTTTTTCATCTGAGCCTTGGTCAAAATCAACCTTGAGTTTGAGCGTCATGAAACTGACCTGAGCGTCCTTTATGCCGTCTGTGTTCTTCGCTGCCTCTTCCATTTTGAGAGCACAAGCGGCGCAATCAACATCAATATCGTATACTTTCATAATAATTTCTCCTTTGATTGTTTTTTATTCCTCAACGTGTTCCATGCCCATGCTGAGCATCGTTCTTACATGATCGTCATCGAGCATGTAGAAAATTATTTTGCCTTCGCGGCGGAATTTTACAAGTTTTGAGTCCTTGAGTATTTTTAACTGATGGCTTACAGCCGACTGACTTATACCGAGAAGCTGTGCCATATCGCCGACGCAAAGCTCGCTTTCAAACAGTGCGTAAAGGATTCTTATTCTTGTGGAGTCTCCGAATACTTTGAAAAGCTCTGCAAGATCGTAAAGATATTCATCTGCGGGCTGACTGTCCAGCACGCGTTGAACGATATCGTCCCGCGCGGCGAGATATTCTGATTCGACAGGGAGTTTTGTTTCTTCTGACATATCATATCCTCCATTCATTTTGACGTTTTATCATCTGTTCATATGCAATTATATTCATATGTGTGTGCTTTGTCAAGAGGTTTTTGAAAAAAAGATAAAAATTTTTATGACAAAAGAAAAAGACACCGAAAGGTGTCTTTTTCTATCAAATTATTTGGAAAATTCTCAGAACGCCCAATTCCCGTCGCGGAATATGGGGTAAAGTTTACCGTCTTTATCGACTGCATCGATAGAAAGATCGGGAGAACCTATCATAAAGTCAACGTGGATCATTGAATCGTTTACGCCGAGCTTGTGACATTCTTCAAGAGTTTTTGTTTCAAAGCCTTCAATGCAGTTTTCGAATCCTGCGCCGAGCGCAAGATGACAGCAAGCGTTTTCATCGAACAGAGTATTGAAGAATGTTATTTCCGAATTTCTTATGGGTGAATCATAAGGAACGAGCGCACATTCGCCGAGATATGATGCACCTTCATCCATAGAGATCATTGAGCGGAGAAGTTCTTCATTCTTTTCGGCTTTTACACAGGTGACTTTTCCGTCTTTGAATGTAACGGAGAAGTTTTCAATAAGCTCACCTCTGTAAGAAAGCGGTCTTGTAGCAACAACCGTGCCTTCCGCTTTTCCTCTCATCGGCGATGTGTAAACCTCTTCTGAAGGGATGTTGGGATTGTAAAGCGTTCCGCTTACTGTGCCTTCCTCGCCGCCTGCGAATATTGCTTCGGGGATGAGCCCTACTTTGAAGTCTGTTCCGTTTGACGAGTGATAACGAAGCTCTGTTGCGTGAATGCTGTTCAAATATTTGCAACGTGCGGAAAGATCGGCGTTGTGTTCATCCCATGCGGCAACGGGATCGCTTCCGTCGGCGCGTGATGTGTAAAGTATCATTTCCCACAGCTTTTCAATAGCTGCGCTCTTGCGGAGGTGAGGGAATACTTTTTTTGCCCATTTTTCACCCGGAACAGCGGCAATACACCACTGATATTTATTTTCCATTCTGTCGCGGATAGGCTTTATTATCGGATACTGTTTCTGCTGAACTTCGGCAACCTTTTTCTGATTTATACCTTTAAGTCCGTCCGGATCTTCACTTTCAAGATATATCATAGCGGGAAGAGTGTCGGCACGATGTTCGAGCTTTTTGATGGACCATTCTTCAACCTTTGAGAGAACGGACGTTTTGCAATGGCGGTATGTCACCTTTGCCATAGGCTGATATGACCAGTCAACGCTTACAAGGCGCGCTCCGGCTTTGTAACATTCTTCAGCTACCATTTTTACAAATTCCGGCTGATCGAGATCTGCGCGGATAACAACGTCCTGATTTTTCTGTACGTTTACGCCTTTTCTTGCAATGAGACGGGCATAGTTTTGTAAAACTGTTTTTTTCATGATTTATCCTTCCTTAAATTATATTGATATCGTTATTTTATGCTCTCCGGTAATGTCGCGCGGGAGAGTGAGAGCCGACGGATTTCCGTCGAGTGTGCAAACGGTGTCATCGTTTACTCTTGCAAAGCCGAGAGGCTTTTTTACTGTTATTTCGAGTGTTGCGCGCTGCGTCTTTACGGTGTAACTCATTTCGGTCTTTTCGGGGAAAATCACGGGCGAAAGGGAAATGCCTTTTTCCGTGTATTCTATGCCGAGCATTTCAAAAAGCGTAAGCGCAAGCCAACTTGCCGTGCCGGACAGCATCGGGCCTATATTTTCGTGAGTTTCACTGTTGTTGTATTGTGTACAGAAACGCGGATTTCCGCAAAGCACAAACGGATTTTCCATAGTCTTATACGGAAGAATGAAATTTATCGTTTCAAATGCAAGAAAAGCAAGCGAGGCGGCGAGTTCTTTGTCCTTCACGGTTTTCGCCGCTTTCAGCATTGCGGCGGAAGCCATCATGTTCGCATGCTTAAAAACGCCTCCGTTTTCTCTGTCTCCCGGAAAATAGTTTACGGCGGAATTGCCGGCTTTAAGCTTTTCGAGCGCGGCGGGAGTGCAGAGCTTCAGTCCTGCGCTTGTACGCAGATATTTGTTTACCTTTTCAAGCATTGATTTTATCTGCTCTTCCGTTGCTATTCCGGAAAGAATCGACCACGAAAAAGAGTTGAGGTAATATGTCCCGTCAATGTTTTCATCAGAGCTGAGTCCGTCGCCTGCCGAGCCGAGATATCCTGAGCCTCTTCCGCCGCCTATCATGGCGCGAACGAAAAATCCGTTTTTCCAGCAATGGAGCTGAACCTTTTCGGAAAGAGCGGCGGCATCCTTTTCAAGCGAGAGAGCAACGTCGGTTTTGCCGAGCATATTTGCAAGTTCTGTGATTTCATCATACGCTATTTTCAAAAGGAATGCGTTCATTACGCTTTCGGAAAGATCATTTTCAAACGGCGCACCGTAGTTTTGCCTTTTTTCTTTCAGCTGAGCTTTGTATCTGCGTTCTTTTTCGGGACCGTCGATAAAATCGAGATCGAGGCGCAGACAGTCATTCCAATCGCCTCTGTCCATAAGAGGCAGACCGTGCTTTCCTACGGATATCTTCCCGCTGTATTCTACGGTTTTAAGAAGCGTATCAAATACTGTGCGACGTGATGTTCCGTCGGCGGTTTCGACTTCTTCGAGAAGGTAGCCCGTATCGCCTGTAAGAGTTACATATCTGTATACTGCCTGTGAAAGCCACAGCTGATCGTCCGAGCATATGCCGGGTTCTTTGCCTGTTTCATAAAAGTTATGATTTGCGTAACCCATTTCGTATACGTTGCGGACCCACGCCGTGAGCATTTCACGCACGAGCTTGCTTTTTCCCATAGCAACAAAATAATAGAGTGCCGCTTCAAGATCCTGAATTTCACGGAAACCTATTTCGCGGAAGGCTTTCTGCGTCCACGCAAACGATCGTGAAACAAACGATTGATAACATACCTGAAACGGAAGATTTTCACCTGCATATGTGTCAAAAAAACTGTCGCCCGATGAAAGCTTTATATAGGAGCAGAAGGCTTCAAAGAAAGCATTCTGCGAGGCGAGCGCTTTTTCGGCTTCGCCGGACTGCCTGTATTTTTCAAGCAGCTTTTCGAGCGAGGAGATAAACGGCTTGTCGTCTCCTCCGCAAACGGTCATCATTCCTACGAGAGAAAGAAGCTCTGCGCCTTTTCCGGAACCGACTGTTATAGTTTTTCCCATAGCAAAGAACGGAACTATTTTTCTTGCCTGGACGGATGAAAGCTTTGCTGCGCCGAGAGGATGTTTGAGCGAGCCTGCTCCGATGAATTCCGAATAGCTTGTGCAGTATTCGTCAAAACATTCGCCGCCGGATATAAGGGTGGCAAATCGTTTTTGCGGGGCAAGATATTTCGGATTCGGAGAAGGGCAGACGAAAACGGGAGTATCGCCGTCCTTTATTATTCCGCCCTCCCAAGTTATGCTTGCATAAATTATATCGTTCATTGTGGATTCGGGGGAGCAAAGTCCGAAGCATCCGCTTGCAACAACTTTAAGCGTTCTTTCTTCTTTTGAAAGATTTTCAATATTTATTATCTGTGCTTCAACGGCTTCCGGCATGCCATCCTCCTGAGGGAGGATAAAAATTGTGCGTGTTATTTTCAACCCGCATTCGGTCTCATATTCTATTACGCTGCGGTTACGCATATGGCGGCAGACTGCGGTCTTTACGTTTTCACGCACATTTGCGGAATAGAAGATTTGCTTGCCGTTTTCAAATATATAGAACTGACGGTTTGCCGGATCGCCGTTTTCTTCGGGATTAAGCGTGTATCTGCTTGCAAGCACCTGCCTTGCCGCCCCTGCGCGGAACGAACCGCGACCGAGTGAGTCAAGTGCGCTCTTCGGCGTTGTCATCATCGGATCGGAGAAGTCCGTTCTGTTTCCGATGAGCAGATTTATATCGTAATGGCAACCTATCTTCGGCGCTTTCAGATCGATTATATGCTCGCCCTCTTCGCCGAGAATTCCTCTTGCGTTTTTCGCAAGACTGCGTATTTCCGCAAGTCTTTCGGAAACTTCATCCGGCAGGAAAGCTTCACCGTCCGGCGTGAAGTGCGCAATGACGTCGCCGTCAAAAACAAAAAGATTGTCTTTGCCTGCAAAGCCGAGAAGATATTGCGATATCAATTCATCGTTTTCAAGCATCATACATATCGGCGCATAAAACGAAAGTCCGCAAACGCCGAGCATATGACCGTCTGATATTATTGCGTCAGTAAGCTTTTCAGCGCGACTCCCGAACGTATTTTTAAGGTTTTCTTTTATATCGGGCTTTCTGTCCCGTGCTTTTTCTCTTGTAAGATTCATTATAAATCCACCTTAGCGTATAAACTGTTATTAATATAGCACATAATGCGGGCGACTTTCAATATTATTTGTGAAAATTGAGCAACCGGATAAAAAAGTTTATTTTTTTGCTGAAATCTATTGACAAATGCACCGCACAGCGCTATTATAATACCAACCTACCGAATAAGTAGGTGAAAACGAAGAGCGATATTGAAAAGGAGACAAAAGTTATGTCAAAAGTATTTACATCAGCTGACCAGCTTATAGGCGGAACGCCGCTTCTTGAGCTTACGCATATAGAAAAAGAATTTGGTTTTAAAGCCAAGATCCTTGCAAAGCTTGAATATTTCAATCCGGCAGGTTCAGTAAAGGATCGTGTTGCGAAAGCAATGATAGACGATGCCGAGCAAAAGGGACTTCTGAAAAAAGGCTCTGTAATAATCGAGCCGACTTCGGGAAATACGGGCATAGGTCTTGCGTCGGTTGCAGCGGCAAGAGGCTACAGAATTATAATAGTTATGCCTGAAACAATGTCCGTAGAGCGCAGACAGATAATGAAAGCCTACGGCGCAGAGCTTGTTCTCACAGAAGGCGCAAAGGGAATGAAGGGCGCGATAGCCAAAGCCGATGAGCTTGCAAAGGAGATTCCGGACAGCTTTGTTCCCGGTCAGTTTGTGAATCCCGCAAACCCGAAAGCGCATTTCGAGCATACAGGTCCCGAAATTTATGCCGACACAGACGGCAAAGTTGACGTTTTTGTGGCAGGAGTCGGCACGGGCGGCACGATAACGGGCGTTGGCGGATACCTTAAATCAAAGAATCCCGATGTAAAAGTAATTGCGGTTGAGCCTGCCACATCGGCGGTGCTTTCAACGGGCGTTGCCGGTGCGCACAAAATACAGGGAATAGGCGCAGGCTTCGTTCCCGATGTGCTTGATACGAAAATTTATGACGAGATAATTCCCGTTTCAAACGAGGATGCTTTTTCAACAGGCAAACTTATAGGCAAAAAGGAAGGCGTGCTTGTGGGAATTTCCTCAGGCGCGGCACTTCACGCGGCGATTGAAGTTGCAAAGCGCCCCGAAAATGAAGGAAAGAATATAGTTGTTCTTTTCCCGGACACGGGCGACAGATATCTTTCCACTCCGCTTTTTGCGGACTGAGCTTAAAAACAAAATGCCGCAAAGGTAAATCCTTTGAGCATTTCGGGGTGAAAAAATGAAAGTACTTGTTGCAATGAGCGGCGGGGTGGATTCTTCCGTTGCGGCAAAGCTCCTTTGCGACGACGGAGATGCTGTTTTGGGTGGCAGAGTTATTGAAAACGAATAAACAGTTAAACTACAAAAAGGCGGAGTTTTTATAGTTATGATATCAACACGCGGAAGATACGCTCTCAGAGTAATGATCGATCTCGCGGAACATCGCGGGAACGGCTATATTACGATGAAGGAAATAGCCGAGAGGCAAGAGCTTTCAATAAAATATATGGAAAGAATAATGCCTTCGCTTACCGATGGCGGACTTGTTGAGGGCGCTCACGGCAAGGGCGGAGGTTATAGGCTGGTCCGTGAACCGGACGAATACACCGCTTTGGAAATACTTTGTCTTACTGAGGGCGACCTTGCGCCTGTGGCTTGTCTTGAAAAGGGTGCAAAGGCGTGCGAAAGAGCTGCCGAGTGCAGGACATTGCCCGTGTGGAAGGGGTATTATAAGCTGACCTGCGACTACTTCGGCAGTATAAAGCTTTCAGATCTTATGAGCGAAAACGGCTCTGATAACTATGTTATATAAAGCAAAAAGACCGTTGCNNNNATATAAAGCAAAAAGACCGTTGCTGAGCCGCAACGGTCTTTTCTCTTTGTTTTGATTACTTCTGCTCGGGAGCCTCAACGGGGCAAACGCCGGCACAAGTTCCGCAGTCAACACATTCATCAGCGTTGATTACATATTTTCCGTCTTTCTCGGAAATGCAGCTTACGGGGCAGTTATCTGCGCAGGATCCGCAGCCGATGCACTTGTCAAGATCAATTACATAAGGCATAAGTAAATTCTCCGTTCCGACGGCATATTGCCGTCTTTTTTATTGGTCAATTTATTGTATCATAAAAAATGCAAAAGTCAAATATTTTTTTGCAAATTTATAAAAAATCTTTAAGTAAATGAGGTGTTTTTTCAGAAGCGGAGGCAAATTGTATCAAACACGGGTACAAAAATGCATTTTATATGAATAAAATTGCCGAAAATCTTTAATTTAAGAATAAATATACAAAAACCATTGACAAATATCCAGAAACGTGTTATGATTTATGCATAAAAATTCAAAACTGATCTCGGAGATATTAAAAATGAAAAAAGAAGATATAAAAAAAGTAGTTCTGGCGTATTCCGGAGGGCTTGATACATCCATAATAATACCGTGGCTTAAAGAAAATTATAATAACTGTGAGGTTATTGCGGTTTCCGGAAACGTAGGTCAGGCGGATGAACTTGATGGTCTTGAAAAAAAAGCGCTTAAGACGGGTGCATCGAAGCTTTATATTCTTGACCTTACGGACGATTATGTTGATAATTATATAATTCCCACAATGAAAGCCGGTGCGGTTTATGAAGAGTATCTGCTCGGAACATCGCACGCGCGTCCGTGCATTGCAAAGGGACTTGTTGATATAGCTTTAAAGGAGAATGCCGATGCAATCTGCCACGGTTGCACGGGAAAGGGAAACGATCAGGTTCGTTTTGAGCTTGCCATAAAGCATTTTGCACCGAATATGCCCATAATCGCTCCTTGGCGCGAATGGTCTATAAAATCGCGTGACGAAGAGATAGATTATGCGGAGGCACATGATATTCCGCTTAAGATAAGTCGCGAAACAAACTACTCAAAGGATAAAAACCTTTGGCACCTTTCTCACGAAGGGCTTGATCTTGAGGATACGGGAAACGAGCCTCAATACGAGAAAAAAGGGTTCCTTGAAATGGGGGTTTCTCCGATCGACGCTCCCAACGAGCCGACATATGTTGAGCTTGATTTCGAAAAAGGAATTCCCACGGCACTGAACGGTGAAAAAATGAGTGCCAAGAACATAATTCTGAAGCTTAATGAGATAGGCGGAAAGAACGGAATAGGAATTCTTGACATAGTTGAAAACCGTCTTGTAGGAATGAAGTGTCGCGGAGTTTATGAAACTCCGGGAGGCACGATACTTTATAAGGCTCATTCCGTACTTGAGCAGATCTGCCTTGATAAGATGACGATGCACGAAAAACAAAAGCTTTCAATAACTTTTGCGGAGCTTGTCTACAACGGGCAGTGGTTTACTCCGCTGCGCGAGGCACTTTCGGCTTTCGTTGATAAAACGCAGGAAAAGGTTACCGGAAAGGTAAAACTTAAGCTTTACAAAGGCAACATGATAAATGCCGGCGTATGGAGCAAATATTCGCTTTACAGCGAGGAGATAGCCACATTTGGCGAAAGCGACTACAACCAGAAAGACGCTGAAGGATTTATAAATCTTTTCGGACTTCCGATAAAGGTTCAGGCATTGGTTGACGAAAAAAACAGTAAATAATAAAATTAAAATATAAAAAAGCGCAGGCATTTGCAGGCGCTTTTGCTATGGAGACAAATATGGGAAAGATGTGGGAGGGAAGAACCTCCGCTAAAACCGACAAAGCTGCTGACAGCTTCAATTCTTCAATAGGCTTTGACAAAAGAATGTTTCGTCAGGATATAACAGGTAGCATAGCACATGCGGCAATGTTGTCGTCAAAGGGAATAATTTCCAAGGGAGAAGCAGAGATAATAACGGAAGGACTTTTCGGAATACTTTCGGACATTGAAAGCGGCGCACTTGAAATTGACCTTTCCTGTGAAGATATACATATGTTCGTTGAGCAGGAACTGACGGCGCGCATAGGCGATGCGGGAAAAAGGCTCCACACTGCGAGAAGCCGTAACGATCAGGTTGCGCTTGACACAAGAATGTATCTGCGTGACGAAACGGACGGGATAAAATCCATCCTCATGGGTCTTGTCAATGTCATTTGCGCATGTGCCGGGAAGGAAAAAAATACGATAATGCCCGGATACACACATATGCAAAGAGCGCAACCCGTAATGCTCGGACACCATCTTATGGCTTATGCGTTTATGTTTTGCAGAGATATTGATCGTTTTTCCGATTGCAGAAAAAGAATTAACGTCTCTCCCATAGGTTCTTGTGCGCTTGCCGGAACGACTTATGATACCGACCGTACTTTTGAAGCGGGGCTTCTCGGCTTTGAAGAAATCTGTCGAAACAGTCTTGACGGCGTTTCCGACAGAGACTTCTGCATAGAGTTTCTTTCGTGCGCGGCAACGCTTATGATGCATCTTTCACGCCTCTCGGAAGAGCTTG
>FR898234.1:24409-25117 GCA_000437375.1 Eubacterium sp. CAG:841 | reverse complement strand
TGTGGTCGAGCTGGGAGTTCGGATTTGTTGAAATTGCAGACGCATATACAACGGGCTCATCAATTATGCCACAGAAGAAAAATCCCGATATGGCTGAACTTATACGCGGTAAAACCGGAAGAGTTTACGGCTCACTTATGTCAATACTTACTGTTATGAAAGGACTTCCGCTCGCATATAATAAGGATATGCAGGAGGATAAGGAGGGACTTTTCGATGCGGTTGATACCGTAAAGACTTGTGTTTCTCTTATGACATCTATGATTGAAAGCTGTGTTTTCAAACGTGATAATATGAAAAATGCTGCAGCGAAAGGTTTTATAAACGCAACCGATCTTGCCGATTATCTGGTTAAAAAGGGTATGCCGTTCCGTTCGGCTTATAAAATATCCGGGGAAATAGTTTCCGAATGCATTGAAAAAGGATTTGTTCTTGAAACATTTCCGCTTTCCGAATATAGGAAACACAGCGAGCTTTTTGAAGAAGATGTTTACAGGAATATAGACCTTTCCGTGTGTGCGGAAAAGCGTATATCGGAAGGCGGAACATCGCCTTCATCCGTTTTGAAGCAAATAACCTTTGTAAAAGAAAAATATAATTTATAAAAAAAGGCGGGAGCCTTTCAAATAAACCCTAAAAGTTAGAGGAAAATAAGAATTAAGAAACCTGAACGGTCTGAATCCTGTATTTCACAGGATTCAGACCGTT
>FR898234.1:23110-24361 GCA_000437375.1 Eubacterium sp. CAG:841 | reverse complement strand
CGGCGGTTGTTGTAGCAGTCGATATATTCAACAATAGCCTTTTCGATTTGGTCAGCGAAATCGGATTTTTCTAAAAAGAACAGTTCTGTCTGAGCAATCCAAGTCTTCGGCGACGGCGTTATCCGGACAAGCGGCTTTGCGAGACATATTTTGTGTAATGCCTTTCAGTTTTCGCTGTATGTGAATGTTTCCCAGGGAATATTTACGGGTTTCTTTTCCGTGAGTATTTCGTCTATGTGCATAAGAAGCGGGAAGTCCTTAAGATCAAGCACGCCTTTTTTGGCGCTTATTTTAACGGCTCTTGCAACGCGCTTTGCAACGACAAGCGATTCAAGCGTTACGCCCGCAAGCTCCTTCTGAGCTTCATCTATATCAAGACCTCTGCCGAGAAGAATTCCTACAAGTCTTGTTCTGCCGCCGTAAACCGTAACGTAAAGGTCACCTATGCCTACGCCGAGATTGTTGAGTGTAAGCGCGTTCTGGAACTGCAAAAGTCTGTACATTTCTTTCATGCTCTGACCGAATACGGCTGCCTGCGAGTTGAAGTGCAGGACACTGTCGATACCGAATGCTTTTTGATTAAGGCCGATGGTAAGCGCGATTCCGAGCGCATAGCCGTTTTTAAGAGCAACGGCACTTTCAATGCCAACGACGTCTGTTGTTGTGCTGATGTGATAATATTCCGTTGTCATTGCTTTCTTGAGAGTGGCAAGAGCCGCTGTATCTTTACCGCAGAATGAAACCTCTGTCTGGTCGTGAGCTACAAGCTCATAACTTGTGCAGGGACCGCCGACAGCGCAAAGGGAAACTTTTTTGCCGATCTCGTCGAGCTTTTTCTGCCAGAATTCGGGATATGTCATAAGCTTGCCGTCGGGCATATCTATAAGTCCTTTTGTAACGGTAAGTACGATTATGTTTTCGGGAAGAACGGGAAGTACCTTTTCGGCAAACCAATCAACACCGAAGCTGCTTACGCCGCCGATAACGATATCCGTGCCGATGAGTGCTTCGCTTACTTCTTCAAACTGATAATATTTTACACCGGAAGGGAAGTCCTTTTCAAATTTAGGATGACGACCTGTTTTTCTGCAAGCGTCGATTATGTCTCTGTCGAGATGCGTACCTACGAGACGAACTTCATTTCCGTTTTCTCTTGCGGGAAAAGCGAGAGCCGAACCCATCATTCCCGAGCCGATGATTGTGATAACTGCCATAGAAATTTGTTCTCCTTGATTATAAGTTTTTGCGGGC
>FR898234.1:20090-23074 GCA_000437375.1 Eubacterium sp. CAG:841 | reverse complement strand
TCGCCCGCATGATTTTTATTACATGAGTGAGAGGTAAAGTGCCTTTATCTCTTCAACGCTTGTGTCTCTGGGGTTGCCGGGACGGCAAGCATCGGCATAAGCGGATTCTGCGAGGAACTGAACGTCTTCGGGTTTAACGATTTCTTTCAGGTCTGTGGGGATGCCTACATCCTTTGAAAGCTGCTTTACAGCGTCGATAGCCGCTTTGCGGTATTCGTCCTGAGTCATATTTTCGGTGCCTTTTACGCCCATTGCCTGTGCGATGTATTTGTATTTATCGCCTGTGCAGGGAGCGTTGTATTCCATAACCGTAGGAAGAATGATAGCGTTTGCAACGCCGTGAGGAGTATCATAAAGTGCGCCGAGAGGGTGAGCCATAGAGTGAACTATGCCGAGACCTACGTTTGAGAAGCCCATTCCTGCAACATACTGACCGAGAGCCATATCTGTTCTGCCTTCGGGAGTGTTTTCGACTGCACCGCGCAGAGAACGTGAAATGATTTCGATAGCTTTGAGGTGGAACATATCTGAAAGTTCCCATGCGCCCTTTGTTATATAACCTTCGATAGCGTGAGTGAGAGCGTCCATACCTGTTGCGGCTGTAAGACCTTTTGGCATGCTGGACATCATGTCGGGGTCAACAACTGCCACTACGGGAATATCGTGAACGTCTACGCAAACCATCTTACGGTTTTTCTGAACGTCTGTGATAACGTAGTTTATTGTAACTTCTGCGGCTGTACCTGCCGTTGTGGGAACTGCTATTATCGGAACGGCTTTGTTCTTTGTGGGAGCAACGCCTTCAAGTGAACGAACGTCGGCAAAGTCGGGATTGTTTATGATTATACCGATAGCCTTTGCGGTGTCCATAGAAGAACCGCCGCCGATGGCGATAAGGTAGTCAGCGCCGGCTTTTTTGAAGGCTTCAACGCCTGCCTGAACGTTTTCTATTGTGGGGTTCGGCTTGATTTCGGTAAACATATCGTAAGCAAGACCTGCTTTGTCAAGAAGGTCGGTTACCTTCTGCGATACGCCGAATTTTACAAGGGAAGGGTCGGAGCAGACGAGAGCTTTTTTGAAGCCTCTTGCTTTTGCTTCCGTCACGATGTTGACGATAGCGCCGCTGCCGTGATAAGATGTTTCATTGAGTACAAATCTCTGTGACATAATAAAATATCCTCCGTTTTTGTATTTATCTGCGGTTATGACCGCACTTTGAATTTATTTTATCACCAAAAGAAAATAAATTCAATCGTGTTCATAAAAAATTCCCCAAAGTTGACAAAAAAATTATCATATGATATAATACTCATACCAAATTTATCGTCAGGGAGGATTTCATATATGGAAGAGAACAAGATAAATACCGGAAAGCTGACCATTATTGCTCTGGCAGTGCTTGCACTTTGCTTGATTGTCGGTACGCTTGTCTTTATTTTCGGAAGACCTGCGGATACAGATGTGTTCCCTCCGAAAACAGATAGCGGTGCGGCGACCTATTGCTTCAAGAATAACAGCAGCACCATTCACCAAACGACTTTGACGGTTACCGGCGACGGAAGATTTTCAATGATGTTTTCGCCGATCAGCAGCTATTTGGGAACGGGAAGTTATACCGTGAAAGACAACAAACTTACGCTGAACACGGACGACGGCAAATTTTTTTACACATTCTTTATAGAAGACGGCGGAAATGCTTTGGCTTTTGATGAAGAAAACTCTTCAAAAATGACATGGTTTTCGGAAATGAAGAACGGTACAAGGCTTGTATTGTCGGATGATCCGAGTTTGATTCAGTAAATATATAACGCAGTTAAAAACGCACCCGAAAAGGGTGCGTTTTGTTTTACTTTATCCTTTCGACAAGGTAGGGGATAGCCTGTTCGAAATTCACGCCGTATGTGCGGCGATTTTCGTCGGCAAGAGTAAGCGAAATGCATTCTACCGTATAATCTGTTGCGATTCTGAGGGCTTCCGGAGTCGATTTTCCGAGCGAGAGCGCGCCTGTGAACGCAGAAGCGAAGATGTCTCCCGTTCCGTGATAAGCTACCGGAAGATGCTCTCTTTCATAGTAGAAATATTCTCCTGACTGCGAGTCGAGCGACATTACTCCGAGCTTGCCGGCATTTAGCGAAACTCCCGTAAGTACCGCTGTCTTCGTTCCGAGTGCGCAAAGCTTTGAAAGCATTTCCTTTATATATTTTTCGTCGTAATCGTCTCCGACGTAAGGAACGCCGAGCATAAACGAAGCTTCTGTAAGGTTGGGAACGATAACGTCGGCTTTTGCGCAGAGAGAAGCCATGCTGTGAGCGAACTCCTCCGTAAAGCCCTTGTAGAGTTTTCCTCCGTCAGCCATTACGGGGTCGACTATGATTTTTGTTTTGGGAATTTTGAAATCATCGAATATTTTTCCGACTATATCGAGCTGTTCGAAAGAGCCGAGATAGCCTGTGTAAATTGCGTCAAAGTCTATATTTTCGTTTTTCCAGTGCTTTGCAATGGGAAGCATATCGTCTGTAAGATCTCTGAAAGTGAATCCGCTGAACTGAGTGTGTGTGGAAAGTACGGCTGTCGGCATAACGGCAGCTTCCACGCCCATTGCTGAAATTATGGGAAGAGCCACAGTAAGCGAGCATTTTCCTACGCACGATATATCCTGAATAGTAAGTATTCTTTTCATTTTTATCCCTCCGGAATATAATAACGGATAAATAATATATCATAGTCCGGCGTTTGTTAATATGTGTGTTGACATTATCGCCGATTTGTGCTAATATATGCGCGGTGAGTTCGTGACCATCCTCACTTAAAACAAAACTACGGAGATGATGTTATTATGAAAAATCAAAAAATCCGCTACATTACTTACGGCGCGGTCATCGCCGCACTTTATGTGGCACTGAGCTTTGTTGCTTATTCGTTCGGACTCTCGGGAACGGCTGTTGTGCAGCTGAGACTTTCGGAAGCGCTGACAGTATTGCCTG
>FR898234.1:13596-20069 GCA_000437375.1 Eubacterium sp. CAG:841 | reverse complement strand
CGTTTATTCCTGCTGCCGTACCGGGACTTGCGGTAGGATGTCTGCTGACGAATCTGCTCACCGGAGCTGCAGTATGGGACGTTGTTTTCGGAACGCTTGCAACGCTTATCGGTGCGCTCGGAACGCTTGCCTTACGCAAACACAAATGGCTTGCGCCTTTACCGCCGATAATCGCAAATACTTTGATCCTTCCGCCCATACTTGCCAAAGTCTACGGCGGAGCAACGGTTCCTGTGTTTATTCTGACAGTGGGACTCGGAGAGATAGTCTGTTGCGGGCTTCTCGGCGAGGGACTTGTGTGGCTCATGAAAAAATACGGAGACAAACTCAAATAATCTTTTGTAACAAAAAAATCCGCCGTGAGGCGGATTTTTTCATTTTTCGCAGGCGTAAGCGCTGAATTTGAATATCCAGCGTATTGTTTTTTCAGGATTGCCGTCCGTATCGTAATGACCGTAGACTATTAAAGTGTCTCCGTTTTTCTGTATAAGCACGTAATACAGGTCAACTCCGTCAGGAGAAGTCGGGGTGATCTTGTATGCAACTTTATTTTCGGAGCGGATTTGTTTTCCGGTTTTTACTTTTCGGCCATTGAATTCGGTTATCATAAAATTGTCGAAATTCGATTTTTTAAGGGTTATCTCCGTGGCTTCTCCGAGCCTTTTTCCGTTTTCCGAATAGAGTATCCCGTCCTTTACCGATGCGCGCGGAACAAGGGAAAAAGAGATAAGGTACGAATAGTTAGGATCGTCATAAACAAGTCTGGGGGAGTCAAGCTCAAAAAGCGATCTGCGGATGTAATCCGTATATGCCTTAAGCTGTGCATCGTAATCCTCTTGGTTTTTTGTGTCTGGCAGCTTGCTTGTTTGACCTGACAAAGGATATAAGAACGGAATAATGTGCACATCTTCGGGGGAGACATTGTAGTAATTGATAATTTCCCGCATCTGCGAGGTGCTTGCAAACTTGAAACTGAAAGCCTTTTCGCTTGAGCTTAGATAGTAATACATCTGTGTGTGCTTTTCCGAATGGGGAAGCAGCACAAACGTATCGGCACCGCTCGAGTCGTTAATGCACGCGTAAATGTCAAGTCCGTCCGACGGGTCAACTCCGAAATATTCGGGAAATTCCTTCATAAGTTCTTCTATGGATTGTTCTGTTTCTCCGTTTGGTTTTTCTTTCGGGTTTGTCAAAAAGCAAACGGCACATACGGCGCACGTTATTACAGCAACTATGATTATCCAGAATGCGGGCTTTTTATAACTGAGAATTGATTTTACCCGGCTTCTTACCCCAACCTCGCCGAATGCTATCGGGCAGGCGGAGATCATTTTTCTGTTTACGCTGCATGAGAGTAATGTTTCGGAATAATCTGCCCTGCCGGCATGGTCAAGGTCTTTTATTACTTTTTCATCGCACGCAAGCTCAATATCTTTGCAGAGGAGAATATATCCGAGCCACATAAAAGGATTGAACCAATAAAGCGTAAGCAAAAGAAATCCGAACGGTTTCCACAGATGGTCTTTGCGGCGAATATGCGCCTGCTCGTGAGCGACAACAAATGGCATATCTTTTTCGCTTATGCCGACAGGCAGATATATTTTCGGTTTTATAATTCCCAGAACAAAAGGCGATGAGACATTTTCGCTTTTGTATATATTGTCTTTGAAAAGAACTGCCGTTCCTATATTGCGTTTTACTTTTATATAGCTTATAAATGTATAGACGGCAAAAGCTATGATGCCTGCTATCCATACCGCAGTCAGCACTGTGATAAGAATTTGCAGTTTTTCCGTTCCGCCTTCCTGAGCGGGCGAAAAGGAACTGCTTATGATCGGATTTACCGCGCTGTTGAGCGTAGGGAAACCGGTGCTTATTTTCGGTTCGGTATCTGTTATAATGCTTGGGCTTACCGTCTCTGCGCTCGGAATAAGACTAAATGCGCTTTCAAATGAAAACGGGCATATAAGCCTTATAGCGACGATGCTCCAAAGAAGCACGGCTGTCCATTTAGGCGCTTTTTTGAGAAGAGACCTCAGAACAAGCACGGCAATTATCACTACGCTTGCCGAAATGCTTGTGTTGACAATATGCAAGAATACCTGTGACATCACAAATCTCCTTTCCGATAGCGGTCGATCATTGACTGAACTTCATCGATCTCGTCCGGTGAGAGCTTTCTGTGCTTTGTAAAAGCGGCGATAAAGGCGGGCAGAGAACCTTCGAATGTTTTTTCAAGCATTTCGTTTATCTCCGATGCCTGAGCTTCATCCTTGCTTACGAGCGAGGAAACAATCGTGTTTTCGTTTTTAAGCACGCCGCGTTCGGAAAGTCGCTTTATGACCGTATAGGTCGTTGTGGGCTTCCAGCCAAGCTGCTCCTTGCAAAGTCTTACAAGCTCGCTGCTTTTTACAGGTTCGTGCTCCCACAGTATAAGACAAAAACGATATTCGCTTTCAAATATTTTAGGGGTTTCCATACGACTTCTTTCTCCTCTAATCCGTTAGACTAAATAAAGTCTAACACGTTAGAGCGAATTTGTCAATAGTATTTCCGAAAAATTCAATTTTGCGCTAAAGTGATGTATCCGTAGCCGTTTTCGTGAGTGACGGTAGCACAAAGCTCGCCTGACGGGAAATACAGCTCATAGACAAAGTTTTCGCCGTCATCGCTTGTTTTTTCGGTGTAAAGCGGATAAAGCGTTTCGGCTTTTTCGTCCCAGAAGTACAGGCGGTCAAAGCCGTCTATACGTTTAATACTTTCGTTCCAGCCATGATAAAACGGGAAGTTAAGCACGTCAAGCGGAACTATTGACGGCTTTATTTCGCTTCCGGTTGTTGCGATTATCGCGCCGCGAAGCGCCCATTCGCTTTCGGTGACACCTGTTATATGTTCGTGATATAGATAATTCTGATCGGAAAGATGCGTTGAATTGAGATTGATTATTCCTATTCTTACGTTTCCCGCAGTTTCGGAAAGCTTTGCAAGCGCGTTGATTGCGGCGGTATCCTTTTTATAGCTTTGGTGATAATCATACGTTTCGGAAGCGCCCGCAATTATGAATATCAAAGCAAACACGGCGGTGATACAGCTGCTTACTATCCTTTTGTTTTTTATAATAAGTCTGAGAATAAGATCAAAGAGCAACGAGGCACCAACCATACTCGGAACCGTCCCGCGCAATGAAAACCATGTATTCCCTATAAAAATAAATGCGGCGGCGGGTGCTATTGCCAGCATAAGTGCGATCAAAACCGTGAAAACGGGTTTTATCTCTGTTCCGAAAGCTGTATTTTCGGAGCGTTTTATCAAAAACAAAAGCGCAGCGGACAGAGCTATGGCTGCGATAAGGTACAGAAAATTCTTTTCTGAAAATATCAGTTTTATTCCGCGATAAAAGCCTTTTACAAGCGTCAATGTTCCGCCTTTGATAAAAGCGGCGCCAATTTGTCTTGACGCATATTCAAGTTGAGTGCTCCAGAAATATTTTGTAAACGGCGAAACAATATCAATTCTCTTGGAAAGTGCGCCGTCGGAACCGAAAACCAAAGTGAAAACAAAATATATCGCGGCGTTTGAAAGGGAAGCGAGCGTTATATATGCACGCTTGTTTTTTTGCAAAGCGAAAATAACGGCAAATATAATACAAATAAGAAACGAAAGAATGAATATCTGCTCGTATACCGCAAACGAAAGCAGCTGAAAAATTACAAATAAAGCGGCAAGCGCGGCGCATCCTCCGTCCGCAAATTTCACAAGTGCAAAAAGAGAGACAGCAGTGAAAAACAATCCGCTGACTATGCGTGACGATGCGGATATCCAATACGTTCCTTCAAAGCACAACGGCAAAAGCGAATAAAATACGACAAAAAACACACCTGTGCCGAAAAATCTTCTGAAAACTTTATAAAACAGCATGGCAGAAGCACCGTAAAGAACGCTTATCAACAGCACGGCGAGAATCATATTGTCCCAAAACGGCGCAAATATATAAAGGTCAAGAATTATTGCAAGCGGACGCGATGAAAATAAGCCTTCCTGTTTTATCAGCTTAATATAACTTTGAGACGATGGATAATTATGATATTGTATATAATCGTCGCCCTGATAAGCATATGAAAATCCACAGAAAACAAACCGCAGAAAAATCATAAATACTATGCAGATAAATAACATAAGGTCGCGGTGGGATATTATAAAATCCTTTATTTTTCGCATATTGCCTCTTTGAGAAAAATATTGTTATATTAATATTATAGCACACAAAACTTAAGGTTTCAATCAAGTAACGAAAACAAAAAAGTTTTTTGCAATACGATATTGACAAAATCGGGATGTTGCGTTATAATATTCTGCGCGCTGAAATATATCGGCACAGGAAAAACAAAATATTTATCGGGGTGTGGCTCAGTTTGGTAGAGTGCTTGGTTCGGGACCAAGAGGCCGGAGGTTCAAATCCTCTCACTCCGACCAGCAAGACGAAGGCGAAAAAATCAGAAAGCATTGATGCTATCTGTGTCTTTCGTCTTTCTCTTTTTTTATCTGTCAATGAAGTTTTGCCCCAAAAAGTGCGTTTGGTGTTGTCAAACTGTTGTCAAAAATTTTGTCTTTCAAAAATTATCTGAAAAATTTTTATTCCACCTCTTGACTTGGAGTTGACTCTAAGGTGTATAATGTGATCGAAAATGCGTTGAACAGGCTCAATTATAAGATCACACAGTACGAGGCAGCCGTTGAAACAGGAAAACTTATACGGAACGGCAATGAAAGTAATAAATAAGGAAAGGATAAAGACTTATGAATTATTTTGAGAACGTGAAAAAGAACTTCGGTTTCGGATGTATGCGTTTGCCGATGAACGGTGAAGAAGTAGATTTAAAAGAATTCTCACAGATGGTTGACGATTTCATTGCGGAAGGATTTAATTATTTTGATACGGCACAAGGATACATAGGCGGGAAAAGCGAAATAGCCGTAAGAGAAGGACTTACAAAGCGTTATCCGAGAGACAAATACATACTTACGGATAAGCTTACCGGAACATTTTTCAATAAAGAAGAGGATATCCGTCCGTTCTTTGAAAGTCAGCTTGCGGCTTGCGGGGTGGATTATTTTGATTTTTATCTTATGCATGCGCAGAACAAGAGCGTGCTTGAAAAGTTCAAAAAATGCCATGCATATGAGACGGCATTTGAGCTGAAAGCCGAAGGAAAAGTAAAACACGTAGGACTTTCTTTTCATGACAGCGCGGACGTGCTTGATAAAATACTTACGGAATATCCGCAGGTCGAGGTTGTTCAGATACAGCTCAATTACGTTGACTTCGACGATCCTTCCGTTCAGTCAGAAAAGTGCTATCAGGTATGCCGTAAGCACGACAAGCCCGTTATCGTTATGGAACCTGTAAAGGGCGGAAGTCTTGCCAACCTTACGGATGACGCAAAGAAAGTTTTTTCCGATCTCGGCGGCGGAAGTCCTGCAAGCTATGCCATTCGTTTTGCCGCAGGCTTTGAGGGAATATTTATGGTGCTTTCAGGAATGAGCAATACGGAGCAGATGAATGATAACCTTTCTTATATGAAAGATTTCAAGCCGCTTGATGAAAAAGAAATGGCTGCTGTTGATAAGGTCTGCGAGATAATCCGTTCAAAGCATCTTATTCCTTGCACGTCTTGCGGATACTGTACGGACGGTTGCCCGAAACATATTTCAATTCCGGATCTTTTCTCATGTATGAACGCAAAACGCGCTTATCACGATTGGAATGCAGACTATTATTACGGCGAGGTTTATACAAAGCACAACAGCAAGGCTTCCGACTGTATAGGTTGCGGAAAGTGCGAAAAGATATGTCCACAGCATTTGCCTGTCCGTCAGCTGCTGAAGGATGTTGCAAAGGAGTTTGAAAAATGATCGAATGCAGATAGCTTCTGCGCGGTAAGAAATACGGAATAGGCACTACAAGCGACCGGACGTCGCTTTTCCGTCATTGAGAAAAACGCTGTCCGTTCCGTGTAAAACAGCAAACAAAAATGAAAACGATTGCAGAATATTTTAATAAAGGAGCAAAATAAAATGATTGATAACGTACTTACAAGAAGACAGGCGTCTTTGAAACTCAGAATTACGGTAAAGGCGCTCATTTCAATAGGAATAACAGCACTTGCTGTTGTTCTTCCGCAAATAGCTCATCTTGCCGTTGGCGCAAGTGCCGGAATAATGCTTTTGCCTATGTATTTACCCGTTCTTCTCGGCGGATGCTTGCTCGGTGCAAAGTGGGGCGTTGCGATAGGCATTCTTTCTCCGCTTGCAAGCTTTTTTATAACTTCTATGCCTGCTGCTGCCAGACTGCCTTTTATGATGGCTGAGCTTGCAGTGTTTGCGCTTATAACGGGACTTTTCTCCTCCGCAATTCAGAAAAATGCTTGGATGGCTTTTCCGGCGGTTATTCTGGCTCAGGTCTGCGGAAGAGC
>FR898234.1:12932-13574 GCA_000437375.1 Eubacterium sp. CAG:841 | reverse complement strand
AAGAGCGTTCTTTATGCTTTCGGTAGTTATGTTCGGAAAATCCGCAGGTCTTGCTTCGGCTATGATATGGGGACAGATAAAAACCGGTTTTGTAGGACTTGCCGCTCAGGCGGTGATCGTTCCGCTTATGGTAGTTGCACTTTCCCGCATTCTTGAAAAGGACAAAACAAATGACTGATATCGAGCTTGCAAAAGAGAATCTTTCCGGACATACTCTTGCGCTTTGCAAAGACGGAAATATAATAACGAGCGATAAGCGCGGAGTTGCACCTATGGTCGATTTTCTGAGAGAAGGACACGACCTTTCCGGATATTCCGCTGCGGATAAAGTTATCGGAAAATCGGCGGCGATGCTGTTTATAAAAGCGGGAGTAAAGAATATTTTTGCCGGTGTAATATCGGAATGTGCCGAAAAGCTTCTTTTGGCTTACGATGTGGAAGTAAGTTACGGCGAAAAAACAGAGCGCATTATGAACCGCGACAAAACGGGACTTTGTCCTATGGAAAGCACGGTATTCGATATTGACGATATCGACGTCGGAGTTGCGGCGATAGAACGGAAACTTGACGAAATGCGAAAGAGAAGCTGAAGCCGGAGACAAATTCAAGAAAATAAACAGCCTGCCGCAAAATAATTTTGCG
>FR898234.1:11255-12922 GCA_000437375.1 Eubacterium sp. CAG:841 | reverse complement strand
CCTGCCGCAAAATAATTTTGCGGCAGGCTATTGACATTCTGAAAAAAATATATATAATGTGAAAAGATTTTTTTGTGGGAGGAGCTTTTATGAATAAGCAAAAGGGCTTTTTTTTACAGCTTTCACAGCCTATGGATCTTACTTTGGGAACACCGTGGAAGGTGATTCTAAAATATTCCGCTCCTATAATAATATCGTATCTTCTTCAGCAGATATATGTTCTTACCGACGCAATAATATGCGGGCAGGTGCTTTCGTCTCCTGAAGTCGCAGGCGTAAACGATACGTTTCCGCTTACATTTATATTTCTTCAGTTCGCGTTCGGATGTACTGCCGGATTTTCGGTTATAACCGCAAAATTCGTAGGTCAGAACGATCCTGCCGGGGTGAGAAAGTCATTTGCCGCACAGATATACCTTTCCGTAGGCATATCGGCATTGCTTACAGTAATTTCGATAGTTCTTCTGCCGTGGCTTTTGGGAATAATAAACGTAACGGAAGCCAACAAAGAAGTATATGATGCCGCATACAGCTATTGCTTTGTGATATTCATAGGAATAATAGCGCAGATGGGATATAACTTCATCTGCGGAATACTTCGTGCCTATGGAGATTCGGTAACGCCGCTTATATTTCTTGTAATTTCCACTGCGCTGAACGTTGTGCTGGATATAGTGTTGCTTTCTGTTTTCAAAATGGGGCCTTCCGGCGCGGCGATAGCTACCGTGCTTGCACAGTTTATCAGCGTTATTGCCTGCTCGGCTTACACATTTATAAGATATAAAGAACTTCGTCTGAGAGTAAAGGATTTCAAGGTTGATTTTGCTTCGCTTATGATGCATATAAAGCAGGGAATTCCGCTCGGACTTCAGTTCTCGGTGCTCGCGGTAGGCGTTATAGTTATGCACGGAGCTGTGGTGGAATTTGATCTTACGCCGAACGGAACAATGACTGTCGGAACACCCGCCCAGAACGGCTACGGCGCGGGAAGCAAGCTTATAAATTTCCTTATGGCGGCCTTCAACGGACTTGGCTCGGCGATACTCGGATTCAACGCGCAGAACTACGGGAAAAGAGATTATGACAGAATAAAGCGCGGAACGGTTCAGACGCTTATCATTATGGTTATTGTATCTCTGATCTGCCTTGCCGGCGGACTGTTGCTTTCGATAAACGGCGCATATCAGTATATTTTTATGAGCGCCGATAAGGTCTCTTCGGAGACTATACGATTCGGGAATATATTCCTGTATGTTGATATAGCGTTTTACGTTGTGCTCGGTTTTCTTATAGTGGTGAGAAGCGCCGTGCAGGGAATATTCCTTCCTGCGTATGTTCTCGGCGCCGGTGTTGCCGAGCTTACGGCGAGGGTTCTGATATGCTCGTTTTTGCCGCAGATAATAAACGGCGCACCCATTGACTCCGGCGCTTCGTCGCTTGCATTTGCCGCAGTATGCTTCGGAGATCCGGGCGCTTGGATATTCGCTTCGGCGTTGCTTATAATCCCGTTTGTAAAATATATAATACGTAAAAAATACAAGAAAACGTTCTGATATATAAAAACTCCGCGGCCGGCGGAGTTTTTTGGTGCGGAAATGCTCTTGAAAAAAACATGGATATATGATATAATCATAAAAAATACGATCCGAAGAAATAAAAATCGGAAG
>FR898234.1:0-11224 GCA_000437375.1 Eubacterium sp. CAG:841 | reverse complement strand
GGAAGAGAGTACGGAATGATAGTCGAATGCGACAGTGGTAAACTTACATTTCAGGAAACGTGATATATAAGCTTCATATGCAGATGATTTTGGAAGGAGAAATATATGAACAACAGAAAAGAAAGAAAAAAAGTAATTAAAGAGTTGCTTGATATAACGGATAAAGAATTTACCGATGAAGAACTGATACATCAGCTGACGATGACGGAGATTGTCGAGAACACGAATAAAGACGAAAAAAACACATTCGGTCAGAGAGCTGCCGATGCGGTTGCACGCTTTGCGGGAAGCTGGGCGTTTATATTCAGTTTTATTGCCGTTATGATTGTCTGGATGGCGCTTAATATATTGCTGGCAAGCGATGCATTTGATGCATATCCGTTTATTTTGCTCAATCTTGTGTTATCGTGTATAGCGGCGATACAAGCTCCTCTTATAATGATGAGTCAGAACAGACAGGAAGCCAAGGACAGAAAGCGGGCCGAAAACGACTATCGTATAAATCTTAAAAACGAACTTATCATAGACGATCTTCACAAAAAGACGGACGAGCTTCTTGAAGGTCAGAAAAAACTTATGAAGTGTATAGAAGAGCTTGAAGCGAAAATGCAACCTGATCAGAAAGAAAACTGATGAAAGCTTGATGTCATACAAAAAAGACGGCGGACACCGTCTTTTTGTTTTATTTAATTTATCGTGTTGTATTCTGTTTTATACGCGCTGTAATAGTCTTCGCGCGGGATGTATTCCGTTTCGCTTTTCGAAAATGTTGAAGAAGCATCGCCCGTATATGAGATTATTTCGTTTTCCGGAGTGATAAACATAAGCCACATATCGCCGAGCGCTATAGCTATCGTTCCGTCCTTTGAAAGTGCTTTTGTCATATCGTTGTGACTGATACCGATTGTATGCTGAACCTGAAGCTTTCCGGTAAGGCCGCGGAAAATTTCAAGGAATGATGTCACTTTTCCGTCAGTTATAACGGGGACTACATAAACACCGAAGTTCATATAGTTTCCTTTCTCGGTCACGGAGAGCAAATAAAAGCCCTTTGAAGCGATCTGCGCATCTTTGCTGTCACATGCGGCAACCATACTGATACCGGTCCTCTTTATCGCTTCGTCTATTTCAGACTGCGGAAACGGCTGTCCGGAATAAATTATTTCGCTTATCGTCGGAACAAAAGCAATATCGCCTCCGCATTGATTTTTGCCTGAGGTATTAGCTTTTGCGACGGCAAAAATTCCCGTTGCCGCTATTGCGAGCGCCGCGCATGCGGCTATTATTTTGTTTATCCGGAATTTGTTTTTTTGCGGTTTTTCATATGCGACGGATGGAAGATCGACTTCGCCTATCGCTTTGAAGATTTCTTCTTTTTTCATACGGTAAATCCTTTCTCATAAAGGTAAGCTCTGAGTTTTTTTCTTGTGCGCGAAAGCACGGCTGAGACGCTGTTTTCGCTCATCATATGTTTTTTTGCAATCTGTTTTACGGAATTTCCGAAATAGTATCTTTCGATGAAAAAATTTTTTTCGCGGAAGGAAACGGAAGCAAGGAAATATGTTATAGCCGACCCAAGTTCTTTTGAGGAATATTCGGATTCTGTATCCGTAACAGAAGGAATACATTCTTCAAGCTCGCTGAGAAGCGATGCAAAGCTTTCGCGCTTTTTGGTATGCGATTTTTCGTATTTGTCAAACGCAAGATTTCTTGTGATCTTTGCAAAGAAAAGCTTCAGTACAGACGGCTTTGCCGGCGGAATACTGTTCCATGCGCGAAGCCATGTGTCGTTTACACATTCTTTACTGTCCTCTTCGCTTTCAAGAATGTTGTTTGCGACGGCAAAGCAATATTTCCCGTATTTTTCATCCGAAGCCGAAACGGCTTCTTCGTTTCTTTCAAAATACAGAGAGATTATTTTTTCATCGTTCAAATCGGACTGCCTCCTTTTGCTGTTCTGTAAGGACCTTACACAATATAAGACGGTAAAAAGAAGTTTTTCTGACGGTATTATATCATAAAATTGTTTTAAGGCGGGACATATATTGACTTTTGTCTCTTTTTGAAATATAATAACTGAGTATACTGAGAAAGGTGCTTTATAATTTTTATGAAGAAATCATTCAAAATACTTGCCATAGGCAACAGCTTCAGCTGCGATTCGTACGAATACCTTTACAGAGTTGCGGACAGCATGGGAGAAAAAAATATCGTGCTCGGAAATCTTTTCATTCCGGGCTGCACGGTTGATATACACAGTGCAAACGCCCTTTACGGTGCGCCTGTATATCAGTATTTCAAAAATACGGACGGACAGTGGAAATCCACAATGTTTGCAACCATAGAAAAGGCAATAAAGGAAGAAGATTGGGATGTTATAACGATGCAACAAGGCAGCGGATCAAGCGGTATGCCCGACGCCTTTTCGAATCTCGGACTTCTTGTTGATTGCGTAAATAAAATAAAACCCGAAAAAACAAAGCTTATGTGGCATATGACATGGGCGTATCAGGGCGACAGCAATCACGGCCATTTTGTGCGTTACGATCATGACCAGATGAAAATGTATAACGCTATATGCTCATGTGTTCAGAATCAGGTGCTTGCTGTAAAGGATATTACGGGAGTAATTCCTTCCGGAACTACGATACAGAACCTCCGCGCGGGCTATATGGGTGATACGCTCACCCGCGATGGTTTCCACCTTTCGATTCCCGTAGGAAGATATGCGGCGGCTGTAACGATGTATTTTGCCATAACGGGCAAAGATGTTTCAAAGCTTCGTTGCGATCTTTCCGGACTTGTAAGCAGAAAAGATCTTGCCGAGATAAAGACATGTGTGGCAGACGCACTGAAAACACCGTTTGAAATTACAAAAAGATAATGATAAAGCAATACATAGGAGATAAAAAATTTTACAGAACCGTTCTTGCAATAGCTATACCGATAATGCTTCAGAACGGAATTACAAACTTCGTAAGCCTGCTTGACAATATTATGATAGGCAGAGTAGGCACGCTTGAGATGACAGGCGTTGCAATTGCGAATCAGCTCATATTCGTATTCAACCTGTGCATTTTCGGAGCGCTTTCAGGCGCGGGAATTTTCGGAGCACAGTTTCACGGTAAAGACGATGTTGACGGCGTGCGCAACACGCTGCGATTCAAATTCATCATATGTCTTGTGCTGGTATGCGTTGGCACAGCTGTGCTGTACTTCTTCGGAGAAGACCTTATAACGCTGTACCTTAAAGGCGAAGGTGCGGCAGAGGATGCGGCGGCTTCGCTCGGGTTCGGGCGCTCATATATGAACATAATACTTATAACTTTTCTACCTTACGCGATAGCACAGGCGTACGCAAGCACGCTGAGAGAAACGGGAGAGACTGTTCTTCCGATGGCGGCGGGAATAGTTGCTGTGCTTGTAAACCTTTTCTTTAATTATGTGCTTATTTACGGTCACTTCGGCGCACCTGCAATGGGCGTTGAAGGTGCGGCGATCGCTACTGCGATTTCGCGTTTTGCCGAGCTTGGAATTGTCGTTGCCGCAACTCATCTGAAAAGTGCAAAATATACTTTTGCCAAAGGACTTTTCAAGACTCTTCGGGTTCCTGCGGAGCTGAGAAATCAGATACTTGCAAAAGGCACTCCTCTTATGATAAACGAAGGGCTTTGGTCGGGCGGAATGGCGATGCTAAATCAGTGCTATTCGATGCGCGGACAAAGCATTATGGCTTCGATAAATATAACTTCCACACTGTGGAACGTTATGAGCGTTGCGTTTATGGCGCTCGGTTCGACCGTCGGGATAATAATCGGTCACAGGCTCGGAGCGGGAGACGTTGAAGGAGCAAAGAGCGACGATAAAAAGCTTATCGCATTTTCTGTTTTCTCCGCGATGATTGTCGCAGGACTTTATGCACTTGCTTCAAAATTCTTTCCGTTGCTTTACAACACAACAGACGATGTAAGGTTGCTTGCGGCAAAATTCATATGCGTCGGTGCGATATTTATGCCGTTTGACGCTTTCGTCCACGCCTCATACTTTACGTTGCGCGCCGGCGGAAAGACTTTTATCACATTCCTGTTCGACAGCGTATTCATTTGGGTTGTATCGGTACCTGTGGTATATGTTTTAAGCAGATTTACCCCAATACCGATAGTCTGGCTGTATGCCTGCTGTCAGGCATTGCAGCTTATAAAGTGCGTGATAGGATTTATTTTAGTCAAAAAGGGCGTATGGATAAACAATATTGTTGAGAATGGAGAGAAAACTCTTGCCGAGTAGCAATTTTGTCGAAAAAAGACGAAAAAATTTTTGTTGAAAATGCCTATAACATTTTCGCCCGAAATATGTTATAATTAAAATACAAACACGATCAAGCTGAAAATTGCGGCTTGCAAACATGGAACCGTTTTGCGCTCTGTTTGCGGGCCGTTTTTTCGGTTATTCCGAAAAACGGGTGAAAAGGAGGCTTTTTTATGACACCGGATATAGGGACGAACGTCGTCTACGGAACGAGCGGAGTATGCTCGGTAATCGATATACGCGAGGAAGACTTCGGAGGCGGAAAGAAACTTTATTATGTTCTCAGACCGCTCGGGAAACATTCAACCGGCACCGATATTTTTGTCCCCGCGGACAATGAACGCCTTTTGGGAAAGATAAAAAACGTCCTGACGCCGCAGGAGATATATGAGCTTATCGATATTGTTCCGGAAGAACATGTGGAGTGGATAGACGACAGCAGAACTCGCGGAATAAAATTTGAATCCGTTATAGCCGGAGGCGACAGAAGAGAACTTATTGCGTTTACAAAGGCTACCTACAACAAAAAGCACGAGCTTTCAAAGCAGGGTAAAAAGCTCAGCATTGCCGACGAGCGTTTTATACGTGCTGCGGAAAAGATGCTCTTTGAAGAATTTGCATTTGCTTTTGAAATAGAGCAGAGCGAGGTTCGGCCTTTCATCACAAAGCAGATAAAGTGCAGGGAAAAAGAAAGTGTCTGAGAAAAAAATAAAGCCTCCGGATAAAGTCCGGAGGCTTTTGAATTTATATCTTTATTTTTTCCTGTTCTGCTGCATTAAGAACAAGTGTGGCGAGAATATCGGATATCTTTTCCATTGCCTCGCAGGAGGCGAACTCAAATCTCGAATGGAAATTTTCGCCGCCTGTGCAGAAGTTGGGACAGGGAAGCCCCATAAACGAAAGTCTTGCGCCGTCGGTGCCGCCGCGTATCGGAACTATCTTCGGCTCTACGCCGCAGTCGCTCATAGCTTTTTTTGCACGGTCGATTATGAACATGTTCGGCTCGATCTTCTCTTTCATATTGTAATATGAATCAGAAACGGTAAGCTCTATCGTATCGTTGCCGTATTTTTTGTTAAGTGCCGAAGCTATATCGGAGAACTGTGCTTTTTTTGCTTCAAATTTTGCTCTGTCGTGATCGCGGATTATATAATAAAGCTCGGCTTTTTCAATTCCGCCGGAAATCGACGCAAGATGATGGAATCCTTCATAGCCTTCGGTTTTTTCGGGAACTTCGTCCGGCGGGAGCATTGAATTGAACTCGCATGCGATGACTGAAGCATTTTTCATTTTGTTTTTTGCGGAGCCGGGATGAATTGAAACGCCGTTAATCTTTATGTGTGCGCCCGCCGCATTGAAGTTTTCATATTCAAGCTCTCCGAGCGTTCCGCCGTCAACGGTGTAAGCGTAATCTGCGGCAAAGCCGGCAACATCAAAGTGATTTGCTCCTCTGCCTATCTCTTCGTCCGGTGTAAAGCCTATCTTGACCGTGCCGTGAGGTTTTCCGGAGGAGATAATCTTTTCTATTGCCGTCATTATTTCGGCAATCCCCGCTTTGTCATCCGCACCGATGAGCGTCGTACCGTCGGAGACGATAAGATGCTGACCTTTATAATTTTCAAGGTACGGATAGTCTGCGGTGCGCATAACTATATTTTCTTTTTCATTCAAGAGAATATCACCGCCGTTATAATCGACGATACGCGCTTTTATGTCTGTGTCAGATGCTTCGGGCGATGTATCCATGTGGGATATAAGTCCTATTGTATTTATCTCTTTGTCGCAGTTTGACGGAAGAGTTGCGTAAACGTATCCGAAACAGTCGACGCGCGCGTCCGAAAGTCCTGCCGCTTTAAGCTCGGTGCAAAGCGCTTTGGCAAGTTCGAGTTGCTTTTTTGTGCTGGGGACAGTATAGCTCGACTCATCTGACATTGTGGGGTAAGCTACATATTTCAAAAATCTTTCATATGCTTTCATAATACTACTTTTATCCTTTCGGTTGATTTTACTCTTTCATAATATATCAAGAATCAAATAAAATCAATATGCGACGCTGAATTTGCACGCGCTATGGCAATACGGCTTTTCAAAAACTAAAATTATTACAAAAAAATGTTGACAACACCGTTTGTTTGTGATAATATATATAAGCCGCTTTGAGCAAAACACGGAGGGATATCGAAGTGGTCATAACGAGGCGGTCTTGAAAACCGTTTGTCCGCAAGGGCGCGTGGGTTCGAATCCCACTCCCTCCGCCATTATTTTTAATATCTAAAGCAAGAATTCGGAGAAGTACTCAAGAGGCCGAAGAGGCGCCCCTGCTAAGGGTGTAGGTCGGGTTTACCGGCGCGAGAGTTCAAATCTCTCCTTCTCCGCCAGAAAAAGGCAACCGCAAGGTTGCCTTTTTGCTATTTATTTTTCTTTTTTCTGTAACGAAGAAAGTCGTAAACGATCAGCGCCGTGCAGCCGAGCAGGATAAGTACCACTATTGCGATTGCGCAATTGCGGAAAAATACCTGAGGCAGAACGCGGATTATTTCGTCGGTGTTGTAATCGAAGAGCCAATTTTCTTTTCCCGGAAAGAATATTTTATGGAATATGACGAAAGCGGCGTCAAAGTCCGACGCGGCGAGGATTGCTATAACGGCAAAGCTGACAGAAAGCAATATTCCGCCCCAAAAAGTACATCCTCTGCCGAGAGGGCGGACGGGAACTATATTTTTCTTTCGCAGAATGAGACACATTATCAGAATCAGCAATGAAACGGAAAGCACTGCAAAGTCAAGGCGGAACAGCTTTGCGCAGTCTGCAAAGTGCGATTTTCCGGATTCCGACCAACGCAGCACTCCGGTGCCGAACGGCGTTCCGAGAAGACAAAAACTTATCATTTCGTCAAATGCACAAAGGATCTCGTTTTCTGTCCACGGGGTTCCTTCACTGAGATTAAGCACTTTAAGATGTATAGCATAAAAAGGACGGCTGAGCAGAAGAACTGTAGCTATTGCTCCCGTCAGTACGAGCAGAGCAAAAGCAACGGTAAGCACGCAAAACAAAAGTTTACTTCGTTTTTTCATTATGATCTCCTTTGCGACGAAAGCACAATCAACACCTGAGACGGAAGATAAAATGCCCACATCAGAATCTGTATTATTGAAACGACTGTACCCGACACTGGAAAAGGGAAAGTAATATTGCTGAGTCCTACGCATATATCACAACAGAAGAAAAGCCAAAGCCCGACAGAAAAAAGGCGGTTTTTTGCACTTATACTTTCGATGGCGTTGCATAAAAGCTGCGGAAAATAGAAAGAAATAAGGGCGTTAAGCACGCTGATTTCGACGGCGAAAGAGACCGCGAGCATCGCTCCGCTGAGCAGCAGACGAAGAATAAGAAGCGGTTTTTTGGCTCGCATCCGGTGCAGTCGAAGAGCGTATATTATCTGCACGGGGCAGAACAGTGCAACGCCTATTACATAAAAATTATCAAGCACGAGAAGGAAAAGATCGGCACAGACGGTGAAAGCAAGTGCCAAGGCGACGTATTTTCCGTCTTTTTCCGAAATGCCGGAAAGGCTCACAAGAAAGCAAATAAGCACGGAAGCATACTTGAGCACTGTGCTTACGTTTGAAAATCTGTTGCATAAGTCACACACAAGGAAAGCAATATAAAGTGCCGCCTCTGCCGCGACAAACATCGAAAGAAACAATTTGCGCTTTGTCATAGCCGCTCCTTTCGCGAAAGTGCATTGTATATCATTATTATAACAGACAGAAGAGAAAATACAAGCGCAAAGGGTCAGATTTATCTGCAAATTTTATGCACTCGGCATATTGCACGGTTTTTTTGTATGTGGTATAATTAAAGCAATGAAAGCATAAGGTGGGGAAATTTATATGGATATATGGGAGCATTTGTATCTTAAAGCAAAGGAACTTTACTGTCCTGCGGAGGTTTCACCGTTTGTTTATGCGCATCATGTTGTATGTGCGCTTGAAAGCGAAAACGGAGAGATATTCACGGGCTTTTGCATAGAGAGTTGCAGCGGAGTTATGAATTTGTGTGCGGAAAGAGTCGCCGCGCTGAATATGTATATGAGCAGCGGGCAAACGGTAATAAAACGTCTTATTGCTTTCAGAGACAAAGCACCGTATGGAGAAGGAAGCGGTATGCCGTGCGGAGCCTGCAGGGAGTTTCTTATGCAGCTTTCGAGCGAAAACAGGAACACCGAGATAATGGTTGATTACGACAGCGGAAAGACTGTAAGACTCGGAGAGCTTGTTCCCAAATGGTGGGGAGAAGAAAGATATAACGAAGAATCGAAATGAGCATTTTCGCTATTGAAAAGAATACGGAAGCGAGGAACATATATGTCACAGATAACAAAACATGCGCTGGAAGCGTCGCTGAAAAATATCCTTCTCAAAAAGCCGCTGAATAAAATCACGGTAAAGGATATAGCGGACGATTGCGGAATAAACCGTATGACATTTTATTATCACTTCAAGGATATATACGATCTTGTCGAATGGTCATGCATAAACGACGCCAGCAAAGCGCTCAGTGACCAGAAAACCTATGATACTTGGGAAAATGGGTTTATTCGGATATTCAATGCCGTAAGGGAAAACAAGCCATTTATAATGAATGTTTACCGATGCGTGAGCAGAGAACGTGTGGAGCAGTATCTTAATCCGCTTACTGACAGTCTGCTCAAAGGAGTTGTGGAAGAAAAAGCAAACGGGATGACCGTAAGGGAAGAGGACAAGGACTTTATCGCCAAAGTATATTCATATATATTTGTCGGCATCATGCTCGACTGGATAGGCGACAATATGAAGGCTGATCCCGAAGCGCTTGTAAAAAAGCTTGCGCTCGTTATACACGGAGATGTAAGCTCGGCGCTTGAAAGATTCAGGACTGACAAAAACAAATAAAAATTTATCATAAACGTCGATTTGATTAAATTTTTTACACATTCATCCCCTGTGACGGAATTTTTGTCACGGGGGTTTTTCTGTCTATTGTAAAGGCTTTCAAAACGGATATAATAAGGTCAGAAAATAAAAAAAGCAAACCGACAAGGAGGGTTTGATAATGTATTATTCAGCAGGAACTTATGAATCTTTTGCTCGTCCAGAAAAGCCGGAGGGCGTTGACAGAAAATCGGCGTACATCATAGGCACGGGACTTGCGGGGCTTTCCGCAGCGTTTTATCTTGTTCGTGACGGTCAGATGAAGGGTAAGCATATTCACCTTCTCGAGAAGCTTGAGCTTGCTGGCGGCAGCTGTGACGGGCGCAAAGATATAACAAAGGGCTTCTATATGAGAGGCGGCAGAGAAATGGACAACCATTTTGAGTGTATGTGGGATATGTTCAGAGATGTGCCTTCGATAGAGACACCGAACGTTTCCGTGCTTGACGAGTATTATTGGCTCAACAAGCACGATCCCAACTATTCGCTTTGTCGTGCTACGGTAAATCGCGGAGAGGACGCTCACACAGACAAAAAATTCACCCTTGACAAGGAATCGGCAATGGCGCTTTCCAAGCTGTTCATCACTCCCGAAAAAGATCTTGAGGATAAAAAGATATCGGAAGTGCTTCCCGAATCGTTTTGGAATACGAACTTCTGGCTCTATTGGCAGACGATGTTCGCTTTCCAGCGTTGGTCAAGTGCACTTGAAATGAAACGTTATCTCTGCAGATATGTCCATCATATCGACGGACTTCCCGATTTCAGCGCACTTCGTTTTACAAAGTACAACCAATATGAAAGTATGATCCTTCCGCTTGTTAAATATCTTGAAAATCACGGTGTAAATATAGAATTCGGCATGGACGTAAAGAACGTTATAATTGATACCGAAGGCGATAAAAAGGTTGCAAAGCAGATAGTTTATGTAAAAGACGGCAAGGAGCAGACGATAGATCTTATAGAGGATGATCTTGTGTTTATTACAAACGGTTGCTGCACCGATACTTCGTGCTATGGCGATCAGACGCATGCTCCCGACCTTTCCGGCATAGAAAACGGCAAGGGCGAATCGTGGGATATGTGGAAGGCGATCGCCGCACAAGCCAAACACGGCGAATTCGGCAATCCCGAAGCGTTCTGCAGCGACACAGACGCTACAAACTGGATGAGCGCAACGGTTGAAACTTCAAACGAAGAAGTAATACGCCATATTATGAACATTTGCAAGCGTGATCCGCGCGAAGGCAAGGTTACAACGGGTGGTATAGTTACGGTTAAAGACAGCACTGATAATTGGTACCTCTCGTGGACGATAAACCGTCAGCCGCAGTTCAGAGAACAGGATAGAAATACCGTACTTGTATGGCTTTATTCTCTTAATACAAACAAAGAAGGTAACTATGTAAAGAAAGCTATGCGCGACTGTACGGGTGAAGAAGTCTGCCGCGAGTGGCTCTATCATATAGGCGTTCCGGAAGACAGAATAGAAGAGCTTGCAAAGAACGCCTGCAACACAACGACATGTTATATGCCTTACATCAACGCATTCTTCCAGCCGAGAAAAGAGTCCGACCGTCCGAAGGTTGTTCCCGACGGAGCTGTGAACTTTGCATTCCTCGGTCAGTTTGCCGAGACTCCCCGCGATACTATCTTCACAACGGAATATTCTATCCGCACAGGTATGGAAGCTGTCTATACGCTTCTTGATGTCGATCGCGGGGTACCGGAAGTGTGGGGAAGCAAGTATGACGTCCGCGAGCTGCTTCGTGCTTGTTATTATGCTATAGATAAAAAGCCCATAACGGATATAAAGCTTTCATTTGCCGAAAAGGAAGCACTCAAGCTTGTGCTTAAGAAAGTTAAGGGCACAGATGTTGAGCTTTTGCTCAAGGAGAGCGGACTGATAGAACAATGAGCTTTTATCCTTGCGGTGATAAAAC
>FR898233.1:50732-62883 GCA_000437375.1 Eubacterium sp. CAG:841 | reverse complement strand
ATATTCAATATCGGCTCCCACCGGCACGCCATAAGCCAGCCTCGTGGTTTTAATGCCCTTTCCGGCGGCAAGTTTTGCTATGTAAAGGGCGGTCGTTTCGCCGTCAACATTGGGGTTCGTCGCAATAATGAGTTCTTTTACCGTACCGTCGTCAAGGCGCTCCATAAGCTCGGCAATACGCAGCTTATCGGGTCCGACGTTGCTTGTCGGCGAAATAACTCCGCCCAGAACGTGGTAAAGTCCGTTATATTCGCGTGTGTTTTCAAAAGCAATCACAGCTCTGGGGTCTTCAACCACGCAAATGACGCTCTTATCACGACGGTCATCGGCACAAATGTCGCAAACGGGCTTGTCGCTCATATTTCCGCAAATACTGCAAGTCATAACGTCGTTTTTCGCGGCAATAATTGCGTTTGCGAAATCGGTAGCTTCTTCTTCGGTCATATCGAGCACGGCAAAAGCGTATCTGGCGGCAGTTTTTCTTCCCACGCCTTTCAGCGACGCAAATTTTTCAATCAATCTCTGAATCGGAACAATATATTCCATTTATTTAATTCCGCCTTATCAGAACAGTCCGGGAATACCCATTCCCATAGCTCCGGTTATTTTCTCCATTTCCTTTGTGCTTGTTTCCTCCACCGTACGGATAGCTTCATTTACTCCGGCGGTTATAATATCGGAAAGAGTTTCAACATCATCGGGATCAACAATTACAGGATCGATTGCAAGCGAAAGTATTTCTTTTTTACCGTTTATTTTAATTTTAACAACGCCGCCCCCTGCGGAAATATCATACTCACGCGATTCAAGCTCGGCTTGTTTGGTCGCCATATCCTCCTGCATTTTCTGCGCCTGACGCAGCATATCGTTCATTGAAGGTCCCTGGGGTATTCTTGCTTTCATGTTAATTATCCTCCGTATCTATCAAATCATTTATAGGCATTCTTTTTTCATTTGCTTCGGCTTTGGAAAAAATAATATTCGCAGGCGTTACGGTTCTGCCAAGCACCGGACCCGCAACGGAAGCAATCAGCGCCCGGCGTTCATCGGTCGAAAGCATATCCTTTGCAAACTCATTCGGACATTTTATATAAAGTCTTTCGCTGTCGTCGGTAAATGCAAAGGTCTCCTTCAAAAATGATCCTACCGATATATCCTTCTGCTCCGCTTTTCGAATTATTTCAGCCCAATTGCGAACGCTTTTCTGCGCGTTTTTATTATCTTCGGAAGGCGCCGCCTCCGCTTTTTTCAAAAGCGTTCCGTTCTCCGCCGCAGATAAAATCTTATTGCTTTTCTCAGGCTTTACGAGCGTCGGAGAACGCCGCTCCGGCTCTGCCGGAGACGGCGGCGCCTTGACAGTACCTTCTTCAAGCGCAGAAACGCGCGCAATAAGCGAAGATATACTTTCGTCAAGCGACGGATCGCAAACTTTTACAAGTGCCATTTCAGCATAAAGTTTAGCGCCGGAAGGCAACTTTGACATATCTCCTTCGGCATTTGTAAAAACTTCAAGTATGTGCAATATTCCGGCGACAGTAAAATGCTCTGCCGAGCGTGCGGTAAGTACATCACAGGAATAATTGCCGCGAGTAGCTATATAAAGCATCATATCACGGCAGAAAGAAATAAGCTCACGCCAAAAAACCGCTATATCTCTTGATGAAGCGTACACCTCATCAAGCTTTTCAAGCGCGCCGGATATATCTTTTTCGGCAATTTTATCACAAATTCCGGACAGAAGTTCTATCGGGCTTGCACCGAGCAGCGCAATCGAATTTTTGAGCGTTATTTCGTGACCGCCGCCCGCACAATATTCAAGCATATTGAGCGCGTCACGGAAGCCACCCTGAGAAAGTCTTGCTATAAGCTCAAGCGAGCCTTCGTCTGCTTTTATTCCTTCTCCCGCGCAAACGGTTTTCATTCTTGAAATTATAGCGCTCGGAGCTACTCTTCTGAAATCGAAACGCTGGCAACGCGAAAGTACCGTTGCGGGAATCTTCTGAAGCTCGGTTGTCGCAAGTATGAATATTACATGTGCTGGCGGCTCTTCGAGCGTTTTGAGAAGCGCGTTGAAAGCACTCGGCGAAAGCATATGAACCTCGTCAATGATGTAAACACGGTATTTCAGGTCTGCCGGCGTATATACAACGCTGTCACGAAGATCACGAATATTGTCGACACCGTTGTTGCTTGCCGCGTCCATTTCAATGACATCGGTAGCCGTGCCTTCAGCAATCGAAATGCATGAATGACACTTCCCGCACGGATTTCCTCCGACAGGATGCTCGCAGTTTGCAGCTCTTGATATTATCTTCGCGCAAGTTGTCTTTCCCGTTCCTCTCGGGCCGCAGAAAAGATATGCGTGCGAAAGTTTCCCGTTTTCAACCTCATTTTTAAGTATAGAGGTAATATGCTCCTGACCGTAAACATCGTCAAATGTTGACGGTCGCCATTTTCTGTAAAGCGCCTGATACATAATTTTACCTCCGATACAAAAATAACGGGATACAAAATCAGACCATGCACCGCAGTTCGACTTGCGCTCACATGCGCCACCGCAGTCCTTGCTCGGGACAGGCGTCCTCGCGGCACATCCGAAAATCTCCTTAATGCTGCTTGGTTCCCCATCTGACATGATTCAAAGCATCGGATTGCGCGAGACCCATCCTTCAACGCATGGGTGCTGCGGCGCAGACCACACAAGCACAAGCCTCATATACGGGATCGCCCCTGCTGTAGCGGATTGCAGGTACAAGGCACCGCTGACTCCCCGGCCGGCATAGTCTGATTTTATATCTCGTTCCTGATTATTATATCACATTATCTTCATTTATGCAATATGATTTTTATCAAAACTTTATACTTTTTTGTTTTTTATCCGTTTGTGAGAAAAAGCAACGGCGACAGAACGCTCTTGCGCCCCACCGCCGATCTTAATTACATCATAAGAACAATTTCTCTGCAAATATCTACAAGTCCTTGCCTTATATCTTCTCTGCTGCGCCAGCTGCGGGTATCCCAATCGTCGCCTGAAACGTCATCTCCGCCATAAATTATCGCTCCGTAATCAACGCCGCGAAACTGCGTAACAGCTATACAACCTGCCTGTTCCATTTCGACGATTTTTGCTCCTTCTTCTCTGCGGGCATTTACTTTCTCTTTCGTCTCACGGAAAATTGCATCCGTTGTCCACACAAGTCCTTCGGAATACAAAATTCCCCGCTCGGAAAGATATCTTCGGATAAGGCTTCTCGTTTTCTCCTCCGTATATACCACCCTTGACGGAGGCAGATAGTGATAAGAAAAGCCTTCATCACGTATCGCTCCCTCAACTATAAGAAAATGCCCTACTCCGGTACTTTTGTCAAGCACCCCTCCTCCGCCGCAGAACATAACCTTTTTTACACCCATAGCGATAATCTCGTCAAGCTCGCCGCCCATTGCGGGGCATCCCAGATCACCGTGCATGATGAGAACGTCATAATCTTTGAATTTGTATACATAATAAGGATTTTCGCCCATTATGGTTTTGATTTTTTCAATCTTCCCGTCAGAAAGAAAGTCTTCTATGACCTCTCTGAAAAATGTGATTACAAGCCTCTCGCAACCGAGCTGCCCCATATACTTTGCGATATCGCAAGGATTTATAACTGCATCCCGCGTCTCGTCAAATTCAAGTATCGGAATATCGTTTTTTATGAGCATAAATGCTCCTTTCAGTCAAGCTCGCCTATCGTTTCAACCTTTATAAGGTTCGTATTTCCTGATTTTCCGTTTGTCATTCCGCCCGTCAGGACGATTCTGTCTCCGGGTTTTAGTCCCATCTGCTTCTGCGCCGTCTGCATTGCATGATAGAAAAGCACGTCGGTAGAATCAAAATGACGACTCATAACGGGCATAACTCCCCAGGAAAGAGCAAGCTTATACCAGACCGCTTTCGTTGTGGCCATACCTATTATATCGGTAGGAGCACGGAATCGCGAAACCATACGAACTGTCATTCCCGACATTGATGAAACAACTATTGCCTTTGCGCCTATGTCTATCGCCATTCCGCAGGTTGCGTGCGATATTGCGTCAACAAGATTTTTTATTTTGAATTCGCTGTCGCGGAAGCGCTTTGTATAGTCTATATGTTTTTCCGTTTCCTCCGCTATTTCGGACATCGTCCTGACCGCCTGAACGGGATATTTTCCGGCAGCCGATTCGCCGGAAAGCATTACAGCGCTTGAACCGTCGTAAACGGCGTTTGCAACGTCAGAGATTTCGGCTCTCGTCGGGCGCGGATTGTGTATCATAGATTCAAGCATTTCCGTAGCCGTGATAACTCTTTTTCCGAGCAAACGGCACTTTGTGATGATATATTTCTGCACTGCGGGAAGCTCCGTGAACGGTATCTCAACGCCAAGATCGCCCCTGCCTATCATAATACCGTCGCATTCGCTGCATATTTCTTCAATATTGTTTATTCCAGTACGATTTTCTATCTTTGCTATTATGTCAATGCCCTCACCGCCGTTTTCGCGCAAAAACGTTTTAAGGTCTATAAGATCCTGCTTTCTCGATACAAACGACGCCGCAACAAAGCTTACTCCGTTTTTGATGCCGAAAATAAGGTCGTCCTTGTCCTGATCGCTGAGATATACCTGATTCTTAAGCACCTTGTTCGGGAAGCTCATGCTCTTTCTGTCCGAAAGCTCACCTCCGACTATTGTTTTGCAGACGACATCCTCTCCGTCTATTTTAGTTACCTCGAAAATTACAAGTCCGTTGTTTACAAGCACCCTGTCGCCAACGGAAAGATCCCGTGCAAGATCGCTGTAGTTTACGGAAACTATATGCTCGTCGCCCTCGACATCGCGCGAAGTAAATATAAATTCATCTCCGTCGGAAAGAGTCACCTTTGAATTTTTGAATGTTTTTATTCTGTATTCGGGACCTTTCGTGTCAAGCATTATGGCTATTGGAAGTCCGAGCTTTTCCCTGACCTTTTTTATCATATCTATTTTCTTCTGGTGGTCGTCGTGCGTACCGTGCGAGAAGTTAAGTCTTGCAACATTAAGCCCTGCAAGACACATTTCGGTAAATATCTTCTCGTCACTGCTGGCGGGACCTATTGTGCATACTATTTTGGTTTTTCTCATTTTTCTTCTCCGCTGAAAATTTAGTTTTTTATATTATATTCTTCTTCCAAGTATCTCGCGGTACTTACGGTAAAAAGCTTCGTATTCGCCCGCATCGATAGCGTCGCGTATCTTCTGCATAAGGTCGTTGTAAAAATAAAGGTTGTGCATTACGGCAAGGCGCATACCGAGCATCTCGTCGGCTTTAAGCAGATGACGTATATAGCTTCTGCTGTGAAGTCTGCATGCGGGACATCCGCAGTTTTCGTCTATCGGCAGCGGATCGCACTGATACTTGTTGTTGTTTAAGTTCATTGTTCCGTCCCAAGTGAAAATGAAACCGTGGCGGGCATTTCTTGAAGGCATCACGCAGTCAAAAAAGTCAACTCCGCGATAAACCGCTTCAAGAATATTTATAGGCGTACCGACCCCCATAAGATAACGCGGCTTGTCCTCCGGCATATACGGCTCTACATGCTCGATTATATCATACATAACAGGCGCTTCCTCGCCTACGGCAAGACCGCCTATTGCAAAGCCGTTAAGATCAAGCTCACGGATGGCTTTCATATGCTCTATTCGCAGATCGGGGTATATTCCACCCTGATTTATCCCGAAAAGCATCTGGTGCGGATTTATCGTCTCTTCAAGAGAATTAAGTCTGTCCATTTCAGCCTTGCATCGGTAAAGCCAACGAGTTGTTCTCTCGATCGAATTCTTAACGTAATCATACGGCGAAGGATTTTCTATACATTCGTCAAACGCCATGGCGACAGTAGATGCCAGATGCGACTGAATACGCATCGACTCTTCAGGCCCCATAAAAATTCGTCTTCCGTCTATATGAGAAGCAAAGCTGACGCCTTCCTCCGTTATCTTGCGGAGCTGTGAAAGCGAAAAAACCTGAAAACCACCGCTATCCGTAAGAACGGGTCTGTCCCAATTGAAAAACTTGCGGATACCGCCCATTTTATATATAACGTCGTCGCCCGGGCGCAGATGAAGATGATATGTGTTTGAAAGCTCGATCTGGCAGCCAAGCTCGTAAAGATCCTCCGTCGCAACTCCGCCCTTTATAGCCGCAGCCGTTCCGACATTCATAAATACAGGTGTCTGCGCCGTGCCGTGAACCGATTCAAATACGCCTCTGCGCGCCGCTCCGTCTTTTTTTATTACCTTAAACATTTATCTTTCCCCAATTTCTTATTTTATTCTGCCGAATCTTGTGTCAAGCTCGCGTTTGGTCATTTCGTATGCTACCGGTCTGCCGTGCGGACAGCGCCGTATGCAGTCGTAGCGAAAAAAGTTATCGCATATCCATCTGACATGCGCCTCATCGTACTTTCTTCCGGCTTTTACCGAAGCCTTGCACGAGCTTTGATACAGCGCCCGCTCGAAATAATTTTTGCTGTCTGCATAAAGGCTTCCGTCGCTTTCGGTCAGCGAAGTTATAAGTGAAAAGAAGAGCGACCTTCCCTCCGCCATATCAAAATCGCAAGGAACGCCGTAAAGCACTGCGCCTTTGTCCTCAACCGAAAATTCAAAGCCTATATCCGATATTTCCTTTTTATATTTTTCGCACGCTTCTCTCTCCTGCGGAGAAAGCGTAAATTTTTCTTCTATCATAAGAAGCTGTGTTTCGGGCTTCAGCCCTGATATCGCCGCTTTCATCTTTTCAAAATTTATTCTTTCGTGCGCTGCGTGCTTATCAAGAATGAAAAGCCTTTCGCCTTCCTCAATCATTACATAGCAGTCAAACGCTTCGCCGAGTATTTTATATTCCGGAACAGGCTTCGGCTCAAAGCCTTCAAGATGTGCGTCCGTGCTCACCGAAGGCTTCGGAAGTTCCTCTTCGGGGTCTTTTCTTTCAAGCTCCGCAGGCGAAGAAACCTTTTTCGGAAGCTCAACCGGAGCATACTCTTCACTTTCCGGCTTCTTTTCCTTAGATTCAGGAGCAACATAAGGACGGTAACTCGTCGTGAAAGTGCCACTGTCAAGCTTTGTCTGCTCATGCTTCGGCGCATCGGGAGATACGAATGCCGATATTATTTTCAGCTTTTCCTCAGTCATCGGCTGCTGGTTTTTCGGTATCAGAACGGGATTCTGAAGATTTCTTTCCAGTGCTCCGCGAACCGAATAATATCCCGCGTCAAAAATGCTCTTCTCATCAGAAAATTTTACTTCAAGCTTTGCAGGATGAATGTTTACATCCACATATGCGGCATTCAATCCTATGTTAAGCACGCATACGGGATATTTTCCTATCGGCGCAAATGAGCGGAATGCCGCTTCAAGCGCCGACGTAAGACTTATATTTCTTACGCATCTGTTGTTTATAAAAAATATCTGAAGCGCACGATTTCCCCTGACATTATCGGGAGTTCCGACATAACCGGACACGCTTATCCCGCCGCTTTTTGAATCTATCTCACAAAGTTTTGACGCAAATTCTCTCCCGTAAACGGAATATATTGCGTTTTTCAGCTTTCCGTCGCCCATAGTGGCAAATCGTTGCTGTCCGTCCGCTATGAATCGAAATGCCACCTCCGGATGCGAAAGCGCAAGCTTTTCCATGACGGCAGCGCATGCCGCACCCTCAGCCGAATCGGATTTCAGAAATTTCAATCTTGCCGGAGTCGTACGGAAAAGCCCTTCGCATATAACCGTCGTACCGTCGGGAAAGCCGCCTTCCTCCGCGCTTTCAAGCTTTCCGTAATCAACCGTAACGACCGTGCCGGACGTATCCTCTCTGCGCTTTGTCATTATGCGTGTATGAGTAACTGCGGTTATCGCCGCAAGTGCCTCGCCGCGAAATCCGAGCGTCATAACCGAAGAAAGATCCTTTGCCGTCTTTATTTTGCTCGTAGCATGACGCCGTACGCAGATCACTGCGTCCTCTCCCGTCATGCCTTTGCCGTCGTCGGTTACACGCATAAGAGCTATTCCGCCGTTTTTTATCTCGGCGGTTATCGTCTTTGCTCCGGCGTCTATTGAATTTTCACAAAGCTCTTTAAGCGCGGACGAAGGCTTATCGACCACCTCGCCCGCCGCTATAAGGTTGGCTACGCTTATATCAAGAACATTTATTTCGGACATTTTTTATCCTTTCAGGAAAGCATTTTTTTCAGTTCGTAAATAAGGTTTATCGCTTCAAGCGGAGTAAGCGTGTTTATATCCACTGCGCGGAGCTTTTCCGCAACTTCGTTTTCGCTCATACTGTCAAAGCTGAGCGCAAAATCGTCATCTGTCGTCTCGGATTTCTTTTCTCTTACCTGAATTCCGCCCGCTTCAAGCGAAGAAAGTATATCTTTCGCTCTTTTTGTAACTTCCTTCGGAACACCGGCAAGCTTTGCCACTTCTATTCCGTAGCTGTCGTCTGCCGCACCGCGAACTATCTTGCGCAGGAAAACGATATCGTCTCCTTTTTTCTTTGCCGCTATATTGTAATTAACTATTCCTTCGAACTCATCTTCCATTGTGGTAAGCTCGTGATAATGGGTTGCGAAGAGTGTTTTCGCACCTATCTTTTTGCCGAGAGTGTATTCGGCAACGGCACGCGCAATGCTCATTCCGTCAAATGTACTCGTGCCTCTGCCGATCTCATCATAAATTATAAGACTGCGCTTCGTCGCATGTGAAAGTATATATGCGACCTCGCTCATTTCAAGCATAAAGGTTGACTGCCCCATAGCAAGATCATCAGACGCACCCACCCTGGTAAACAACTTGTCTATAACGCCTATGCGCGCTTCCCTTGCAGGAACAAACGAGCCTATTTGTGCCATAAGGCATATAAGCGCCGTCTGACGCATATACGTCGATTTACCCGCCATATTGGGTCCGGTTATAAGCATAAAACGGTTTTTGCCGCCGTCAAGGTTCGTGTCATTGGGAACAAAGTACGTATCCTTTGAAAACTGCTCGACAACAGGATGTCTGCCATCTTTTATAATTATCTCATCGCTGTATGTAACTTCGGGACGGCAATAACTGTTGCGGCATGCAACTTCGGCAAGCGAACGGTAAACGTCGAGCTTTGCAAGCAAAAACGCCGTTTTCTGAATTCTGTGAACGTTTTCCGCAACCTTCAGTCTTATTTCGGTAAACAGCTGATATTCAAGTGCCTCTATCTTGTCGGAAGCTCCGAGCATCTGCGCTTCCATGTCTTTCAGCTCTTCTGTTATGTATCTTTCGCCGTTTGCAAGCGTTTGTTTGCGGATAAACCTATCCGGAACGCTCGCGGTAAACGATTTCGAAACCTCGATATAATAGCCGAAAACGCGGTTGTATCCGACTTTAAGCGTTTTTATTCCTGTGGCTTTTTTCTCTGTTTCTTCAATGCGATCTATCCAACCCTTGCTATCCGATATTATCGAACGAAGGTAATCTATATCCTTGTTATATCCGTCGCGTATGATACCGCCCTCACGTACCGAGAACGGAGGATCGTCCACTATTGCCGTAGAAATAAGCGCACAGATATCTTCAAGCGTGTCAAGTTCTGAATATATGGACGCAAGCTCTTCGCACTTACTTCCCTCAAGCTGAGCCTTTATTTCGGGAAGCTTTTCTGCCGTCTGCGCAAGAGCGCGGAGGTCTTTTCCTCCCGCAGAGCCGTATACGACCTTTGTCATTATTCTTTCAAGGTCAAGTATTCCGCGAAGAGCATTTTCAAGCTCGCCGCGCATAACAACGTTTTCGCAAAGCTCGGCAACCGCGCTTTGACGGCGGTTTATCCCATAAGGATTTGAAAGCGGAAAGTCTATGTAGTTTTTCAGCAGTCTTGCTCCCGCTGCGGTTTTCGTTTTGTCAAGCACCCACAAAAGCGTACCGTGCTTTTCGCCCCTGCGCTGCGATTCGCACGTTTCAAGATTTCTGCGAGTGTTTATATCCATTTCAAGATACTGTCCCTCGCGATAATAATTCAGCGAGCGAAGGTTTGAAAGATCGTTTTTCTGCGTTTCAAGCGCATATGAAATAAGTGCTCCGACAGCTTTCAGCGCAGGATCGTCCGTGTTGTCGAATTCCGAAGGGATTGCCTCGCCGGCAAAACGGACGCGAGCCTCCGCCTGCGCCGCTTCGCCCGAAAAGCGTTCTTTTTGGTTTTCATTTATCGTGCAGTAAAGTCTTTCGCGCAGAAACGTCTCCATTTCTCCGAGCGCGGAAGCAGGAGTGTTTATAACAAGCTCTCTCGGAGCGTAAACGCCTATTTCGCCGAAAAGCCTGTTCATTCTGTCATCGCCGAAAAATTCGGTAGCCGCAAGACTTCCCGTCGATATATCAGCAAAGCTGACGCCGACAGCATCATCACCGAAGTATACGGCGCAAATATAGTTGTTCTTTTTCTCATCGAGAAGCGAAGACTCCGTAAGCGTTCCGGGCGTTATCATACGCACGACGTCGCGCCTTACTATTCCTTTTGCAAGCGAAGGATCTTCAAGCTGTTCACATATGGCGACTTTATAGCCATGCGCCACAAGCTTTCCTATATATCCCTCCACCGCATGATAAGGAACTCCGCACATAGGCGCGCGCTCTTCTTCTCCGCAGTCGCGCCCCGTAAGAACAAGATCAAGCTCTTTTGAAGCAACCTTTGCGTCGTCAAAGAACATCTCATAGAAGTCTCCGAGACGGTACATAAGTATATACTCTTTGTATTTGTTTTTTATTTCAAAATATTGCTGCATCATCGGTGTCATAATGTTTTTTACCTCACTTTATTTTACTGCCTCGCCGTAAAGAGCAAAGGCGTGAGCTTCGCTTATTTTTATGTCAACAAATTTACCCGTCATGGAATCGTCGCCGTCAAAAAGAACTATTTTAAGTCCCGTGTCGCGCCCCGTGAACTTATCCGGATTGTTCTTGCTTCTTCCTTCGCAAAGCACGCGGACGGTTTTTCCCACATAGCGCTGTGAACGCTGCTCCGCAATCGGCTCCTGAACCTTTAGCATACGAAGGAAACGTTCTGTCTTGACTTCATCCGGAACCTGATGCTCGGACTTTGCCGCAGGAGTACCCTCTCTCTTTGAATAAATAAACGAAAACATCATATCAAAACCCACGCGGCGTATTACGTCGAGCGTGCAGTCAAAGTCCTCTTCCGTTTCGCCGGGAAAGCCTACTATTATATCTGTCGAAAGCGATATATCCGGCACCTCGCGGCGAAGCTTTTCAGCAAGTGCCACATACGTTTCGGAGGTGTACCTTCTGTTCATTTCTTTAAGGACCCTGTCGCTTCCGGACTGCATCGGCAAGTGAAAATGACGTTCTATCTTCGGGTTTTCGGCTATTGTTTTTATAAGCTTGTCAGGAACGTCCTTCGGATGGCTCGTCATAAATCTGACAATGAAGTCGCCGTCTATTTTACATATTTCGCCGAGCAGGTCGGAAAAGTCAACTCCGTACTCCTTTCCGTAAGAGTTTACGTTCTGACCCAAAAGCGTTATTTCTTTATATCCGTCGCGTACAAGCCCCTCTATTTCTTTTATTATTTCTTCGGGACGACGGCTTCTCTCCCTGCCGCGTACATAAGGCACTATGCAGTAGGTACAGAAATTATTGCAGCCGTACATTATGCTGACCCAAGCGGCAAAATCGCTCTTTCGGCTGACGGGGATTTCCTCGCTTATTACAGCGTCGCCGGTGTTTTCGGTAAAGCTTCTTTTTCCGGAAAACACACATCCGCAAAGGATTTCGGGAAACTTCCAAAGCACCTCCGTGCCGAACGTGAAGTCAACGTAAGGATAGCTGTTCTTTATCTTTTCAGCCATTTTCGGCTGCGATACCATACATCCGCAAACACCTATTTTCAACGCCGGATTTTTCGCTTTCAGATGCTTGTAGCCTCCTGTCACCGAGAGTGCTTTCTTCTCTGCGTGATCTCTTACAGCGCAGGTATTTACAACTATAAGATCCGCCTCTGCGGGATTGTCCGTAAGCGTATAGCCCATTTCCTGCGCCATTCCGGCAATTCTTTCGCCGTCAGCCTCGTTCTGCTGACAGCCATATGTAACAACGCAACATGCACG
>FR898233.1:38018-50699 GCA_000437375.1 Eubacterium sp. CAG:841 | reverse complement strand
TCGCCGCCGTCGCGTTCTGAAGTTATCTTTTCATATACTCTGCGCGCACATTCCTTCTGTCTCTCGGATTCTTCCGCAGTTATTTCTCTCGCGCCGTATTTGTTTTTTGTTTCCATATTTTTTTGCATACTTCCCAAAATAATATTTTGTTAATTATACAATATTTTTTACATCAAGTCAACACCGCGCGAAATCATTTTAAAATAAGGTCACAATTTTTTTCTTGACAAATGGACTCTCTTGTGCTATACTTTACAAAATTTTGAAAAGGAGCGAAACAGCCATGACAATAAAAACGTCTTCTTATGCGACAAATACCTCTTTCAAGTACACAAATGCTCCTTCTGCGCAGAAGGGCGCTGTGCGCTTGCACCGCCATACCCTCTTTCAAACGGAAAGATAAAGCTTCCGCAGGAAACGAGTATAGCGCGGCGCGACAGATAATGTCACGCCGCTTTTTATTGAAATTTACAAGCACTTATACTTTAAGAAAGGAGCAAATAAGTATGGAAATCACAATAGATACAAGCAAAGTAAGAATAGAAACAAACCGCCTCGTTCTGAGAGGCTTCCGAGGCGAAGATCTTCACGATTTTTATGATTATGCAAAGATTGAAGGCGTTGGCGAATGTGCCGGCTGGTCGCACCACAAGTCTATAGACGAAAGCCGCGAGATACTTTCAAAGTTCATCGAAAGCAAAAACGTCTTTGCAATAGTTGACAAAAGCAACGAAAAGGTCATCGGCAGCGTAGGAATTAAAGATCCGGACGAGGTGACCGTCTCGCGCTTTCCGGACGTCAGAGTGAAGGAAATCGGTTATGTTCTCGCAAAAGATTATTGGGGGAAAGGTATTATGACGGAAGCCGCAAAAGCCGTCATTTGCTACTGCTTTGACGAGCTTAACCTCGACGCCGTTTCCGTCGGACATTTTGTCGGAAACGACCGTTCGCGACGGGTAATCGAAAAGTGCGGCTTTGAATATTTTGCTGACACCGTATTTCATTCGGATTCTCTGAATACAGATTATCCGTGCAAGGACTATATTCTTTGGAAGAAAAGAAAAAATATAAAATAATACTATTGACAAAATGCTTTACCGGTGATATACTGTGTAAAGCATTTTGCTTTACACTAAACAACGGAGGCTTGTCTTGGCTGAAAAAGATCTTTCTCTTACGATACTTTTCGACATCTACGGCGGACTTCTTTCCGAAAATGAAAGAAACGCTTTTGAATATTATTACTGCGACGACCTCTCTCTTTCCGAAATCTCGGAGCTTATGAAAATGACTCGTCAGGGTGTGCGCGACAATATCGTCCGTGCCGAAAAGCTCCTGCGCGACAGTGAAAGCAAGCTCGGACTGAAAGAAAAGCTTATTGAAGCCGATCGTCTAATAGCGTCGGCAAAAAAAGCCCTTTCAAGCGGCGACACCGCTTTAGCCGGCAAAATACTCGATGAAATAAAATTGTAATCAAGGAGGGCAAATATATGTTTTCCGGACTTTCCGAAAAGCTGTCTGCGGCTCTCAAAAAATTCAGAAACAAAGGTAAACTTACCGAAAAAGATGTACGCGAAGGTATGCGTGCCGTAAAAATGGCGCTCCTCGAAGCGGACGTAAACTTTTCGGTAGTAAAAGACTTTGTAGCAAAGGTGACGGAAAGAGCCGTAGGCTCCGAAGTGCTTGAAAGCCTTGTTCCGTCACAGCAGATAGTAAAAATAGTAAACGAAGAGCTTACGGAGCTTATGGGCTCCACGCAATCAAAGCTCATAATATCGCCGAAGCCTCCGACAATCGTTATGATGACGGGACTTCAGGGCGCAGGTAAGACAACGCACTCGGCAAAGCTTGCCGCCTATATGAAAAAGCAAGGAAAAAGTCCTATGCTTGCGGCTTGCGACGTATATCGCCCCGCCGCAATTCAACAGCTTAAAGTTGTAGGCGAAAAGGTTGGCGTTCCCGTGTATTCGGAGGACGACTCAAAATCGCCCGTAAAAATTGCCGAACACGCCGTCCAATACGCAAAGAAAAACTGTCTTGACCTTGTTATTATAGATACAGCCGGCAGACTTCAGATAGATGAAGATATGATGGATGAGCTGAAACGCATGAAAGACGCTCTTTCCCCTTCTGAAATACTTCTCGTAGTCGACTCGATGACAGGTCAGAACGCCGTGAACGTTGCAAAAACCTTTGACGAAATGCTCGATATCACCGGCGTGATAATGACAAAGCTTGACGGCGATACGCGTGGCGGTGCCGCGCTTTCCGTCAAATATGTAACCGGTAAACCGATAAAATTTATCGGAACGGGAGAAAAGCTTGACGAAATCGAACCGTTCTACCCCGACAGAATGGCACAGAGAATTCTCGGAATGGGCGATATGCTTACGCTTATTGAAAAAGCTCAGCAATCGTTTGATGAGAAAAAAGCCGCCGAGCTTGAAGAAAAGCTCCGCAAATCAAGATTTACCCTTACGGACTATCTTGACCAGATGGGACAGTTGAAAAACATGGGATCGCTTGAATCCATCGCGGCTATGATGCCCGGCATGAATTCCGCCGCACTGAAAGACGCCAAAGTAGATGAAAAAGCTATGGCGCATATGGAAGCGATAATCCTTTCGATGACGCCCGCAGAACGCGAAAAACCCGAAATTCTCAATTCATCACGCAAAAAACGTATTGCTATGGGTTCGGGAACGTCGGTGGAAGAAATCAACCGCGTGCTTAAACAATATGAACAGGTCTGCAAGCTGATGAAACAGTTTGCCGGCGGAAAAAGCTTCGGCAAAGGACGTTTCGGAAAAAATCCGTTCGGACTTTAACTAAATAAGTATAAATTCATTGGCGGCAAAACGCCTGCGATGATTTTTATAAAAAAATTTTTATATTATATTTTTTCGGAGGAAAATAAAATGGCAGTTAAAATCAGACTTAAAAGAATGGGCGCAAAGAAAGCTCCCTTCTATCGCGTAGTTGTTGCCGATTCCCGTTACCCCCGTGACGGCAGATTCATCGAAGAACTCGGACACTACAACCCCACAACAAACCCTGCTGACATCAAAATCGACATTGAAAAAGCTCAGACATGGATCAAAAACGGCGCTCAGCCCACTGAAACCGTTAAATCACTTCTTAAAAAGGCCGGCATGACCGAGTAATTCGGGGTGCATATAATGGTCGATTACAAAGAAGCACTTGCAAACATCGCACGCGCGATTGTCGATAAACCCGAAGAAGTTCGCGTTACCGAAAAAGAAAATACTTCTGCCGCGATAACGCTTGAGCTCTCCGTTGCGCCCGATGATATGGGCAAGGTTATTGGTAAACACGGCAGAATAGCGCAGGCTATACGCCAGATAATGAGAACCGCCTCCGCAGGCGGAAAACGAATTATCGTTGACATTCGCTAAAACAAAAAACGCACCCTTGCGGGTGCGTTTTTTTATTTACGCCTTAGTCTGCTTTGTTTGCAACTGTGTAGTTGCCCTTTTCGTCGAACGAAAGTGTAAGAGTTGTTTTCTTTCTGCCGACAACTTCAACGGAGGGTGCATAATGTGTTGAAGCCTTTGTATTTGTTCCATCTACAGGAACAGTAACGACTACTTTTTCAACAGAAACAACTGTCCAAGTTGCAGCTGTCTCTCCCGACTTAGCCGTATAATCTTTATAATTAACAACATAATATGTGTGTTTAGCTTCCTCAGTTGCGCCTTCTTCTTTGGTATAGGTAGGTTCTGTTGCAACAGGTGCTGCAAGAACGTCGTTTGCGCCGACTGCATAATATGCCTTGCCTGCTGTTTTGTCTGCTTCAAGCGCTGTCTCAGGAACAGTAAAGCCTTCCGGCATAACACCGAAACCGACTACTGTATAGCTGTCGCTCTCCTCCGACCAAACAAAACAATTCGGAACTTCGCCCTTTGCGTCTGCTATATAGTCATAATACAGATTGTCAATATAAGTTTTTACTTCCTGAAGATCGGAAGATTTGTTTGCGTTTTTAACAACACTTGAAAAAGTGCCTATCATAACGCCTGCAAGAATTGCAATTACCGCAATAACTATTACAAGCTCAACAAGGGTAAAACCCTTTTTATTCTGTTTTTTCATTTCATTAAAACCTTTCAAAAAATGTAAAATTCCCCCGAATTATGTTGCAACAACAAACAGCCCCTCGCGGGGCTGTTTGGTTATAACTTAAATAGTTATTTAATTACTTTGTGATTGTTATATCAGCTGTGATTGTTGCGTATGTCTTTGTAGCTGTACCCCATTCGTTAGCTTCGAGACCACCAGAGTAAACAACAACTGCATTTGCACCAGCTACGGGAGTAGCAACTACATCTTTGCCTATAAACATAGATTCAAATACATAGCCATTACCCTTTGAAGCACGACCTGTAATAACACATATTGTGTTGCCGCCATTTACAAACGGTCCAGAAGTACCAATATCAGTTCCTGTACCTGTAGATGTAAATGTACCACCATAAAGGTTTACTGTACCGCCGCAAACAGCAAGTGCTGTAGATTTGCTTGTAAATGTACCACCATAAATGGAAAGTGTGCCTGCCGGTCAGAAAATTGCAGGGCAATCATCATAGTAATTCTGATTAAATGTACCACCATTGATTATACATACAGCGTTATCCGTACCTGTTCCGTCCTTGCTAGCGTTTGCAGATACACCTATGCTATTAAATGTACCACCATTGATTACAGTGGTAGAATCCTTTTTAGCATATACTGTATAATATGCGCCTTCTGCAATATTGAATGTGCCGCCGTTAATTGTAAGTAAGCCATTGCTGTCGTTACAAATAAGGCATGCACCATTCTGTGCTTGTTCTTTCGTATTAATAAAATCTCCGCCGTCAATAACAAGCTGACCATTTCCATCAACATTTATAGCTGTACCGTCACCAATTATTTTTCCGGAGTCACCTTTTATTGTGAGTGTTTTTCCTGCCTCGACCCTTATGCCCTGAGCATACGGAACAGTAAAGTTATGTCCATTGAGGTCAATAACTGTGTTCTTGTTAATAACAACAGAACCTTCTGTTATATCATTTGTAAGTTTAACTGCTACTGTTGAGTTTGCATCAACTTCATTAAGAGCTTCCTGAAGTGTCTTGTCTGCGCCAACTTCTTTAGCGGAAACAGAATAGTCCTTAAGGAGTGCTTTAACTATCTTTTCAACTTCTTTATCTGTAAGTGTGCTGTAGCTCTTGCTGTTGAGTATAGAGTTGATCTTCTCTTCAACTTCAGCTACTGTAAGTGTGCTGACTTTGTTAGCTTTTATAACTTCATTAACAACATCTTTAACCTGAGAAGCGGTAATTGTCTTGCCTACTGCAGCGTCAACAATTGCCTGAACCTGAGACTTTGTGAGTGTGGATGTGCTTGATACTGCGCTGTTAACAATTGCCTTAACCTGTTCAGCTGTGAGCTGACCGGAAAGTGCGTTTTCAATTATGTATTTAACCTGCTGTTCTGTAAGTCCTGTGTTGGGCTTATCTGTGTTGGGATGTGCAGCTGCGTATTCGTTGAGAGCTGCTGCAACAGCTGCCTTAACGGAAGCTTCTGTAAGTGCGGGTGTGTTGGGGTTAACGTCTGCGAGAGCCTTAGCGAGCTTCTCTTCAAAGTCTGTCCAACCGAGCCAAGAACCGTTGTTGAGTTTTTCAATAACGTCGTTGGCAACCTGCTCCTGCTTAGCTGCAGCCATTTCCTGCTGCTCAGCAGATTTCAAACTTTTGAAAGAGCTGTTTCAACTATGTACTTAACCTGTTCTTCTGTAAGACCTGTGTTACCTGTTCCAATGGAAGAAGCATACTTCGCAAAAGCTTCTTCAACTGCATTTTTAACAAGTTCTTTTGTTTCTTCTGGCTTGCTGCTGGCAACTGCTCCGCTTACTGCCTTAGCAAGTTTTTCTTCAAAGTCTTCCCAACCGAGCCAAGAGCCGTTGTTAAGCTTTTCAAGAACGTCGGTAGCCGTCTGTTCCTGCTTAGCGGCAGCCATTTCCTGCGCCTTAGCGGATTCTTTTGCTTTCTTTACCACGCTTGCGAACGTACCAATCATAACGCCTGCAAGAATTGCAATTACAGCAATTACGATTACGAGTTCAACAAGGGTAAAGCCTTTTTTGTTTCTCATAGTGGATCCTCCTATAAAAATTAAAAAATCTTTCGCGCCGGGTGCATCCCCCCCGGGTGTCGCAGGCAAGCATTATCCGGATACTTGAATGCGGCAGTTTCGGCACCGAGTGGCGCATTTTTGTTACATTTTGTAACATTTATATTTTACTACGGTCGGATAGATTTGTCAATAGTTTGTTCAAAATTTATGTACGTTATGTAACACAATATAGGAGTCCGGCATAAAAAAAAGCGTCAAGTTTACCTTATTTATATAAAGTGAAAAGGCGCACCGATTAAAAATCGATACGCCTTTTCAGGAGATTATGGAATATTGATTAGAGAGATAGCTTATTTTTTGCCGAGCATTTTGGCAACTTCTTCATCGAGGTTGTCCTCGCGTTTAGCAATGCCCTCGCCCTTTTCGTAACGCTCAAAGCCAACAACTTCAATCTTTCCGCCGAACTGTTTAGCAGTTGTTTCAACATACTTGCCAACGGACATAGCGTCGTCTTTTACATAGCCCATTTCAAGCAGGCAGTTCTGTTCATAGAACTTGCCGAGCTTACCGATAGCCATTTTTTCAATAACGTTAGCGGGCTTGTTAGCGTTCTTGGGATCGTTTTTGATCTGTTCTTCAACGATCTTCTGCTCTTCTGCGAGAACGGAAGCGGGAACGGATTCTTTGTTGAGGTAAGGAGTGGGATAAGCGCCAACCTGGAGAGCGATATTCTTAGCGAATTCAGCAAATCCGGGATTGTTCTTAGCGGCGTCGTCAGCTTCAAACTTAACAATAACGCCTGTGTTGCCCTTACCGTGAATGTAAGTGCTTGTAAGTCCGTCAACGATAACGAAACGACGGATAGAGATTTTTTCTTTGATTATAGAGATCTGTTCTTTAACGGTATCTTCAACCGTGAAGTCCGTGCCGTCGAACTTGCAAGCGTTGAGAGCTTCCATATCAGCGGGACGATTAGCAAGTATTGTACGAAGTACGCCGTGAACGAATTCAACGAATTTTTCGTTTTTAGCAACGAAGTCTGTTTCGGAGTTTACTTCAACCATAGCAACTTCGTCGCCGTTTTTCATGATATCAACAACGCCGTCAGCGGCAATTCTGTCTGCCTTTTTAGCGGCAGCGGCAAGTCCCTTCTCGCGAAGAAGAACGATAGCCGCGTCCTGATCGCCGTTTGTTTCAACAAGGGCGCGTTTGCAGTCCATAAGTCCTGCGCCTGTTTTGTTTCTGAGTTCGCCGACCATTGCGGCGGAAATAGTTACTGCCATTTTATATTCCTCCGTATAAATTATTCAGCGTCTTTGTTTTCTTCTGTTTCTTCAGCGGGAGCGTTCTGTTCGCCCTGCTTGCCTTCTATAACAGCATCGGCAAGAACGGAAGAGATAAGCTTTATAGCGCGGATAGCGTCGTCGTTTCCGGGAATAACGTAATCAGCGTCGTCGGGGTCGCAGTTTGTATCAACAATAGCAACAACCGGAATACCGAGCTTCTTAGCTTCAAGAACAGCGTTGTGTTCCTTGCGGGGGTCAACTATAAATATAGCTGCGGGAAGTCCGGGCATGGTCTTTATACCGCCGATGTTTCTTTCAAGGTCTTCCATCTCTTTTGTAAGAGCGGCAACTTCCTTTTTGGGAAGAAGTGCAAATGTGCCGTCTTCCTGCATTTTTTCAAGCGCTGCAAGACGAGCGATGCTCTTCTGAATTGTTTTGTAGTTTGTGAGCATACCGCCGAGCCAACGGGTATTTACATAGTACATTCCGCAACGTTCAGCTTCTTCTTTGACAGCATCTGCTGCCTGTTTCTTTGTACCTACGAAGAGGAGTGTTCCGCCGTTTGCGGAAGTTTCCCTAACGAAAGCATAAGCTTCTTCAAGCTTTGCAACGCTCTTCTGAAGGTCGATGATATAGATACCGTTTCTTTCCGTGAAGATGTACTCAGCCATCTTAGGGTTCCATCTTCTTGTAAAGTGACCGAAGTGTACGCCTGCTTCAAGCAGCTGTTTGAGTGTGATTACTGACATTTTTTCTTTCTCCTTTGTTATTTTGGGTTTATTCCACCACGAAAAGCAGTCAGCAGCGTATCCCTTTCGGGCAACCGACGCTTGCCGTTCGTGTGTGAGTTCGATTTTCGGCAGTCATATTTCCGAAAACCAATTGATTATATCATATATTTTTGCCCATTGCAAGAGTTTTTTGCATTTTTCACGGCATATTTTTCAAAAAAATATCCGCACGGAGATTTCTCCATACGGATATAAAAGGCAGGATTACTTTACGTCAAATTCGGCATACCTGACGGAGCCGTCTTCGAGATACAAAACCGCGCGATACTTCCCTGCTTCAAGCGGACGGTAAAGCCTCTTCGTTTCCAGCGTTTTGCCAAACGACTTTCCGTTTTCCGGCACGACAAATTCGTAATACGATTCCCAATTGAGATATGCATCCGCAAATCTCTTCTCGGAAAATTCCACAGGCGTCCAGACACCACCCGTAAGCTTTTCAAGCCCGAGATAACGCTGACAGCATATCCCCTCCGTATTGCCGTCCGATTCAAAGGTTACCGTAAAATCGATCTCCTTTGCGCCAATGCCGTATTCGCTTTGTCCCGCCGTTATTTTCACGGAAGCGTAGGCAGGATTTTCATGCTCTTCTCTTTTCGGTGCGAAAACAAAAGCTTTATCGGTGGCTTCATCCGTTTCTTTTGTCGGCTCGACAACAGAAGAGCTTTCTTTGCTTGCGGGCTTTTTTCCGCACGAAACAAACGCGCATAGAAGCACCGCCGTCACAAGCAAAAAACAGATAATTTTTTTCATTCTAATCCTCCTATTTTCTGCGTCACAAAATTTATTGAGAAACAAAAATTTAAAATTCACCTCCATTAATTAAAACTTTAAAATTCACCTCCATTAATTTTTTTGAGTATTTGTCATTTTGCTTCTCTATCCTTCAGTCGCACAAAAAGCACTGTTTTCCCACCTATATCGGAATTTATTTCTTCTTTTTGCGTTATATTTTTTGCCTGTTTGTTAAAATTAAGAAATCTCCGGCGAAGGAAATGACACGTTATATTGACTTTTTCTGCGAAACACGGTAAAATAAATACAGACACGCAACCGTTTTATGAAAAGGAGAACGCTATATGAAAAATCTACTTACTCTTTTGCTCGCAGCACTTATGATTTCTGCGGTAATTTTTATCACTGCTTGTGAAGACAAGCATACCGAACTGCCCGCAATAACTATAAGCAGCACAAGCAAGGAACAGCCTCCCGAAACTACAACAAAAGAAAATGTCGAAACCACATCACCCGTTGTGAAAGAACCCATTGAAAGCAGCAATGTCAAAAAAGCTGTTTATTACAGAGACGACGGAACCATAAGCTCCGAATACGAATACAACGAAAACGGATATATAATTTCCGAAACGCTATACGATACGGACGGCAAAAAATCCAGGTACAGAGCCTATCTCGGCACGGGCGTTGAAAACGATTCAACGCTTACCGAGGAAATCCGTTATGACGCGCTTAACGGCGAGGAGACATATCATCATAAATACGAATATGACGAAAACGGCAGACTGATAAAGGATACGGCGATTCCCGGCGCTTCAATGACATATGAATATGACGAAAACGGCAGAGTCATCCGCCGCAGCACGATTTTGTCGGACGGCTCGCTGAAGGATTACTACATAATCGAGTACACTGCCGTCGGAAGAAAAGAAAGCAGATACAGCTGGGAAGGCGTCCTTTGGCGCACGACAGAGTATTCCGGCGAAAAGATCAAATCTTCCGTATCATATAGCTATATCGGCACGAACATAAGCTCATACACCGTGTCCGTATATAATTCAAACGGCAGAAAAGCAAAAGAAACAAATTATGACGGAAACGGCACGGAGCGCAGTTCTTCCGAATACGAATACAACGAAAACGGTTTCAGAACGTTCGAGCGCCGCTATAAAGCCGGTGTGCTCGATTATGTGCTTGAATATCCGGGCAAAGACTATGCCGAGCATTATATAAAGAAAACGGAATACAGTCCCGACGGCAGTATACGCAACATTTATTATTCGTAAACAAATTTATTTTTTCTTTTTGTTTTTGCAGGCGAATTTTTCGTAAAGCTCCGGGCCGACGCTGACAAGCACGGCGTCCTCCCCGAAGCACTGTATTTTGTCCCACGGAATTATAAGCTCCTCGCACTTGCCGAAGCCGAACACCCGACAATCAAAAAGCACGACTATCGCCACCACAGATCCGAGCGCCGCATTTATTTCAACATCGAAAATATAGCCGAGCCTGCGCCCGTCACATACGTTTATTACCTCTTTGTCTCTTAAACTGTTTATGCTGCAACCCATATATACCTCCGAACAAATGTTATTTTTTATCATATTGCTTGTTACATTTATATATTATATGCCTCAATGTCAGAAAATATCGCCAAAAACAAGCGTCGTGAGTGCTTTTACTTTGTAAAGATTAAAAAATCCTGAAAAATTTTTATATTTGGTATTGTAAAACGCGCGGTTTTAAGTTAAAATAAACTTGTATGGAAAAGTATTTCCACAGCAATTTTCAGAAAAATCTAAATAATTACGGAGGATTTTTATCATGGCAGTAAAAGTTGCTATCAACGGTTTCGGCAGAATCGGCCGTCTTGCTTTCAGACAGATGTTCGGTGCAGAGGGTTACGAAGTAGTAGCCATCAACGACCTTACAAGCCCCGCAATGCTTGCTCATCTTCTCAAATATGACACAGCTCAGGGCGGATACTGCGGCAGAATCGGTGAAAACACACACACAATTTCTTCAAAGGAACCCGTTCTTGCTGAAGACGGCAAGACGGTTGTTACTCCCGGCTCCATCACGGTAGACGGCAAGGAGATCACAATCTACGCTATGCCTAAGGCTCAGGATCTTCCCTGGAAGGCTCTCGACGTTGACGTAGTTCTCGAATGCACGGGCTTCTATTGCTCAAAGGCTAAATCTCAGGCTCACATCGACGCAGGCGCAAAGAAAGTCGTTATTTCCGCTCCCGCAGGCAACGACCTTCCCACAATCGTATTCAGCGTAAACGAAAAGACTCTTACAAAAGACGATACAATCATTTCCGCTGCTTCCTGCACAACAAACTGCCTTGCTCCTATGGCTAAGGCTCTCAACGACTATGCTCCCATCCAGAGCGGTATCATGAGCACTATTCACGCTTACACAGGCGATCAGATGATTCTTGACGGTCCTCACAGAAAGGGCGACCTCAGAAGAGCAAGAGCAGGTGCTGCAAACATCGTTCCTAACTCCACAGGCGCAGCTAAGGCTATCGGTCTCGTTATCCCCGAACTCAACGGCAAGCTCATAGGCTCTGCACAGAGAGTTCCCGTTCCGACAGGCTCCACAACAATCCTTACAGCTGTTGTTAAGGGCAAAGACGTAACAAAGGACGGTATCAACGCCGCTATGAAGGCTGCTTCTTCAGCTTCCTTCGGTTACAACGAAGATCCTATCGTTTCTTCTGACGTTATCGGTATGAGATTCGGTTCTCTCTTTGATGCTACACAGACAATGGTTTCTAAGATCGACGACGACACATATCAGGTTCAGGTAGTTTCTTGGTACGACAACGAGAACTCCTACACAAGCCAGATGGTTCGTACAATCAAATACTTCGCAGAACTTAACTAAGCAATCAAATAAACCGAAAGGCTCCCTTTGACGGGAGCCTTTTTTATATTTGTTTACACAAACATATTGAAAAAATCTTTTTGGTGTAATATAATGTAGGCGAATATAAAAATTCACGGAGGCAACAGAACTTAATGGAAAAGCAAAGAATTACAGAGCTTCTTGAGCGCGGCAGCTTCGATTGCAAGTGCGGTCGCCATCACGATGCAAAAATAAAGGATGTATTCATTTCATCCGGTGCAATGGCAAATATTCCCGCAATGCTTGAAAAATACGGCTGCAAAAAGGCTTTCGTCCTTGCCGACGGAAACACATATGAAGCGGCAGGCGAGCAGGTCATCGCCGAAATAAAGAAAAGCGGACTTCCCTACTCGCTTTACGTCATGGGCAAGGAACGCATAGAGCCGGACGAGCACGCAGTCGGTTCGGTTCTTCTGCATTATGACGCGTCCTGTAATATGCTTGTCTGCATAGGCAGCGGCGTTATAAACGATATAGGCAAGATAATAGCTGAAACAGCTCACATACCGTCTATAATTGTAGGCACCGCACCGTCTATGGACGGCTACGGCTCCGGAACGTCATCCGTCATCCGCGATAATCTCAAGGTATCGGTTGACAGTCACTGCCCCGACGTTGTTATAGGCGATCTTGATGTACTCTGCAAGGCGCCGATGAGAATGATCCAATCAGGCATAGGCGATATGATAGCAAAATATATCAGCATATGCGAATGGCGCATTTCCCACATAATAAATAACGAATATTACTGTGAAGAGATCGCAGGACTTATAATCGAAGCTTTGGACAAGGTTGTAAAGAACATCGGTGGAGTTCAG
>FR898233.1:33379-38008 GCA_000437375.1 Eubacterium sp. CAG:841 | reverse complement strand
AGAACATCGGTGCAGTTCAGAGCCGCGACAAAGAGGCTATCAGCTCCATAATGGAGGGTATGGTGCTTTCGGGCATCGCTGCAAACTATGCTCTTGTTTCCCGTCCCGTTTCGGGAATGGAACACTACTTCTCCCACGTCTGGGATATGCGCGGCGTTGAGTTCGGCACACCTTTTGATTTTCACGGAATTCAGTGCGGCATAGGAACAATAAATTCTCTCCGCGTTTATGAAGAAATAAAGAAGATCAAGCCGAACAAGAAAAAAGCACTTGCATATGCAAAGAATTTCAACTATGAAGAATGGAAGAAATTCCTTTATGCAAATCTCGGCAAGGGTGCGGACGCAATGGTTGCAAACGAAGCCAAAGAGCATAAATACGATGTTGCCGCTCACGCAAAACGCCTTGATGTCATAATAGACAAATGGGACGAGATCCTTGCCGTTATAGATACGCTCCCGTCATCCGAAGCGGTTACAGAGATGCTTAAGATCGCCGGTGCTCCCACAACGGTTGAGGAAATAAACGTAACTAAAGAAGCGGAAAGAAACGCTTTCCTTATAACCAAAGACATAAGAGACAAATATATAGGTTCAAGACTTCTTTGGGATCTCGGCGAGCTTGACGAGGTTTGTGACAAGCTCTTCCCCGAAAACAAATAATCAAAGGAGAAATCTTAAATGAAAATCTGTGTGCAGACAAATCCTATGGTTCCGCGCTACGGAATAGACAAAGGCTTTGAAATGATCAAAGCGGCAGGCTTTGACGGCGTTGACTTTAATTTCGACTCATATTGTTCTTACAAAGATATGGTTGAATGCAAAATCCCCGATATTTTCACAGACGAAGCAAAAAAAGAAGCGTTTATAGAAGAGATGATAGCTTCAAGCAAAAAGCACGGAATTGAAATTCATCAGTGTCACGCTCCGTTTCCATCTTATATAAAAGACAAGCCGGAAACAAACAAGGCAATTCTTGAAGCACTGAAAGCTTCCGTTGAAATGTGCGGCAGAACGGGATGCAAGATACTTGTCGTTCATCCGGCGTTCAATGGCAGCGCAAGATATCCCTCCAAACGCAGTGAAGAGTGGGAATGGTCAATGGATATGTACTCGGCACTTATTCCCGAGCTTGAAAAATACGGTGTGACCTGTTGCCTTGAAAACATGTGGGGACAGGATTGGATAACAAAAAAGATATACACCGCCATCTGCTCGGATATTCCCGAAGCCTGCGTTTATATCGACAAGCTCAATGAGATCGCAGGCAAAAAGCTTTTCGGATTCTGTCTTGATATAGGTCACCTCAATCTTCTCGGTCAGGATCCGGCGTTCGCAATGGAACAGCTCGGAGACAGACTCGTGACGTTCCATATTCATGACGTAAGTTGCACGCAGGATTCGCACGTCTGCCCTTATATCGGCGTTGTGGGTTGGGAAAGATTCATTACCGGAGTAAAAGAATGCGGCTACAATGGCGCGCTCAGCTTTGAAACGGCAAATATGGTAATCGAGCTTTTCAAGCCGCAGGAGCTTATGATTCCCGCACTTCGCCTCATTTACGAAGTCGGCAAATATTTTGATGACCGCATAAGCGGGAAAATACCGGAATTTCATTAAAACAAAAAACTCTTCGGCATACGCCGAAGAGTTTTTTTATTTCATTTTTCAACTCTCTTACATTCTGCCGGAGCGTGACATACTATCTCCGTCTTTCCGTCATCTCCAACAGTCCATTTTACCTGAATATTTCCGTATGGCGTAGGAACATAGCCGTATGCCTTTGAAACTCCGCAGGCGTGAGGCGCAACGGTAAACTCCGTATATCCCGGCTTTACAGGCTTTACGCCAAGAACTTCTTCTGCTATAAATACCGCAGGCGATGCGCTCCATGCGTGCGCCGCGCTTCTGCCCCATTCGCCGTTTTTCATACGGAACGCTTCAACGCAGTTTTTAAGTCCGTCGTCTATCATTGCACCCCAATCCCTTCGTATAACTCCGAGCGCAATATCATAATAGCCAAGCCTATAAAGCGTTCTGAGCGTATAATAAAGGAAGAACGGCGTTCCGATCCCGACGCGTTTTTTCACCTGATTCGGCAACACGCTTGAAGGCGAACCCGAAACATAGTTTCCGTCCTTTACGGAATCGAGCAGTATTTGCTTACAGTATTCAGCCCGCTCGCCATCAGCGCAATCATAAAGAAGCGCAAATGTATTTGTCTGTGCGCTTATTCTCGAAAGCGACATATAATCGTCCATCGAAAGCACTTCTCTGCCTTTTTCCGTACAGAACCTGACGTATTCTCTGTATGCATATTCGTCGCGCACGGTATCTGCATAGGCATGTTCATTTTCGTCCCAACAATATGCGTTCACAGCGTCACGATAAGCTTTGCTTTTTCCCCTGTAAAACTCTGCCTTTTCGGTGTTTCCGAGAAGCTCGTGCATACCCGCAACTGACGCAAGTACTCCCGAAAGCATCATGTTGTTTGCCGTAACCTCTCCGCAGGGCATAAGATCATTGTCTGCCCACTCTATAAGATTCCATGCACCGTCTATCGAAAGAAGTCCCCTGTCATTTGTCTGAATGAAGAATCGGTTAAAACACTCGTCAAGATCGCGCAGATTTTTCTCGGTATTTTCGCCCTTGCCGAAATGCATAAAGTGGCTCACAACCTGATTTGCCCACGAAAGCGACCATATCGGAATTCCGCCTTCGGGGAAAGTCGGGAAGCACGCGCAAACAATATTTTTCTTTGCCAGAAAGCGCGGATTGTTCGTTCTGTAAATTCTTCTTACTCCGTCGTCCGTAGAATCGCCTATCATATCGAGATATCTCTCGTCAAACTCTTTCTCTCCGAAGCACGTCATATTTACTTCGGCGGTAACTGCGGCGTCGCCAGTCCATACGTTCTGCTCGCATCCGGGACAGTCAACATAGGAATCCATCATACAGCTTTTCGCGGTGTCTACTGAAATTTTGTAGATATCACAAAGACGTTTGTCATCGGATACAAACTCTCCCGCAACCTCCGCCGGATACCGAGTCTCTATCATATCGGAAGAACAGAGCTTGATTTCACCCTCGCACGGAGGGAAATACAGTGCAAGATAACGGAATCCTCTCTTTTTGTTTGAAAGGAATCTCGTTCTTCCCTCTCTGCACTTTACATTTCCGCATGATCCCGGTCCCATATATCTTATTCCGCTGCCCGTTATCATCTCAAACGTCATAAATTCTATTTCGGTTCCTTCGGGAGCTTCAACATCAAATCCGACAAGACCGACGCGCTCGCAACCGTAGTCAAGTATAAGATCTGCACCAAGCTTCGACGGCGCTATCACAACAGCTCCTCCGGAATGTGCGCCGTCCGGATTTGTTATGCCGCGAGGATCGGTTCTTTCCTCTCTCGGCGATACGGACGAGAGCTTTTCATCACAGAAACCGTCCGAGCAGGAAATATGTTTTCTCATTTTTATCTTACTGAAAAGCGACATAGGCGCTACGGTAGCCACAAGCTTGTTTTCCGGAAGCAGATCAAAGCTTTTTGTGTGAAGAATACGATTTGCCTCTTCCGGAACAACAGTTACCCTTTTAGGCTCGTTCCAAGGATAAACCATTCCCGTTTTTGCTTTCTGGATTTTGCAAACAGCCCACTTTCCGCCTATCGGTGAAGAAACTTCAAAGCCTTCGCCGCAGATCCTTATCGAAACATTGCCGCCGGAAAGCACCGTTATAAGATGTACTCCCGAAGAAAGCTCAATATCATTGTCGCAATCTGCCTTTGCCCCGTCTATGCACACTTCCGTCGCACCGAACTGACAGATTCTGACCGTTATATCCCCGTCACAGTGAATATTGCTGGCAAAAACAGAATAGCTTCCGTCGCCGCACAGCTCCGCTTCATAGCCTTTATCATCGAAAAACGCTTCTGCCGCAACTGTTTTGTGCGGACTGTAAACTATTCGCGTCTGTTCTTTCTGTCTGCTCTGAACAAGCTCGGAAAAAGGCTCCGAAACTGCGTCAAGCGTTTTTACGCCCGACCACGAAAATGTTCCGCTTGCGACAAGCGCGTCATCCTTTGCAGCGTCAAAATGTTCGATATAATTCGAAAGCATATACGTCATCGGAGGAATGACCGCCTCATATTTTCTCGTCTGCCAATCAAGTGCAACTACCGCATCGTCAAGCGAAAGCTCAAGCGAAAATCCGGAGCGTTTTTCTTCTCCGCTTTCGCATGCGACAACGACAATATCGTTTTTGCCTTCGGAAATATATTCCGTTATATCAAGCACTTCATAAGCACGACGGAAAATATACGAGCGGATAGAATATTCCGTGCAAAACTTACCGCCTATGTATACTCTGAAATACTCCGCGCCGAACATATAAATTTCGGCTTTTGAAGGCAATGCGGCACAATCAAACGACGAGCGGTAAACGCTCCACTCTCCGCCAAAGGCGCCTTCTCTGCATATGCGCTTTGCTCCTTTCGGGTATTCTCTTTTTTCGGATATTACTTTTGCGGTTTTAATAAACATAAAAATAAGCCTCCGTTCCGATTGCTTGTAAAGATTGTATCACAAACACAAAATAAAATCAACATAAAAAATCGGCGCACTTCTAC
>FR898233.1:29947-33367 GCA_000437375.1 Eubacterium sp. CAG:841 | reverse complement strand
CACTTCTACGTGCGCCGATCCGCGATTATTTTTCAAACACAAAGCTATGTACTCCGCACAAAAGCTCTGTTTTCACAAGCCCGTTTCCGCAATCGGAAAATTTCTCCGCACCTCGATTGTAGCCAACCGGAACATAAAGCGTTCCGCTCGAACCCGACGGAACGGTGACGGTAAGCTTTGCTCCGCTCTCGTTTTCGGATATCTCCGTTCTTGCCGTTCCGTACGGCGTGTTCACTCCGCACGATATATTTTTTATGCCGACATCAAGCGCCGGACGGAAAATTATATGCTCATATGCCGGTTTTTCCATGTCGGCTGAAATACCGCCGACATATTTGTAAAGAAAAGCAGACATATCGGAAAACATATGATGATTGCGCGATCCAAGACCGTTCCAACACTCCCACAATGTGTTTGCGCCCATATCTATCCAGTGCTTTACGGAAGGATACGTCGGGTTGCAGAGCATCATAAGTCCTGTTTTTGCGTTTCCCGTCGTGCCGAGAACATTCATTACGGCTTTATTTCCGAGAACGCCGAAATCCAAATGTCCGTCACGTTCTTTTATCTGTTGCAAAAGCTTTTCGGTAAGCGGCTGAACTTCGTCGGCTTCGCAAAGTCCGTGATATATCATAACGGCGGTGGATGTCTGACAATTGCCTTTCACCGTAAATGTCTTTTTGTCAAAGAATTTTTCTCTGAACGCCGCTTTTATGTTGTCAGCAAGAACGGCATAATATTTTTCGTCGTCATCTCTGCCCAAAAGCTTCGCCCAATACGCCAGCGTTCTGACCGCTGTATGATAATATGCCGTGTCCGTCACCGTAACGGGGCATTTGAACGATTCCATATTGACGCTGAGCGCAGGACCTTCAAACGGAGCGCACCAATCGCCGAGACCGTAATCAACGATATTATCCGTCGCCATTTTCTCCATTAGCGCGCAATGACGGGTAAGCATATCGTAATTATCTTTTATGTAATTTATGTTTCCGCTTGCAAGATACAGATATTTAGGAGCGTCAACTATGGGGCTTGCCCAATCGGGACCGTTGAGCGAAGTATATCCCCAGCCCGCGCTCGGAATAACGCACGGAACGGCGCCTGCCGGAGTCTGCGAATCTCGCAAATCGTAAAGCCAGCGGCGCATAAATGCCTCAGCACCGAAGTTTATCACAATCTGCTCGCTTGTAAAGCCGGCATCGCCCGTCCACGATGTTTTTTCTCTCACTGCGTCGCTTGAAAGTGTGTTCATACAGCACGAGGTCGTAGCTGCAACGCACATATGCTGAATCTGATTTACCGTTTCATCGCTTGTAACAAAATAGCCTCTGTCCTCTATCCCGTTGCAAAGCGCAAGCGCCACCACATCCGAAAGTTGCCTTTCTTCATCTCCGCCCGATATTTCAACATACTGATAGCCGTGATATGTAAATTCCGAGTGCCATGCCTCAGGCTCGTCGCTCTTTTTTGTATATATCTCCGTCTGGAAAGTATAGTTTTTTATGAAGCACGAAAGCGGACTCTGATCAAGCTCGCCTTTATCGTTTATTATGTCGCAATAACGTATCGTTATTTTATCACCCTTCTTGCCGCGAAGTGTAAGTCTGCAAACACCCGCCTGATTCTGCCCTATATCAAACAGCGTCTTTTCGCCCTGCTTTGTCATCTTCACCGCAGGATATTCGCGGCGCACCACTATCGGTTCAAGCTCATATGACATAAGCTCTCCGCCTGCCGGACGTACAACCCTGACTTTCCCGAATGTTTCGCCCTTGTATCCGGGCATATCCCAACCGGGCATCTCAAGATTTGCATCGTACTGCTCGCCGTGACGTATCCCGTTGAAGGTTATAGGCCCTTTTGAGCTTTGCCAGCCTGTATCGGAACATACAGTCTGCTCATCACCATTTTCGTACTCTATGTGAAGCTCGCATATCATCTTCGGGACGTCTCTCCATGACGCAAAGCGCGACTGCCACGGATCGATCGTAAAGCAGTTGTAAAACCCGTTACCGAGTACAACGCCTATCGCATTTTTATCGGAAAGCACATCGGTCACATCAAAACTGCGATACATAAGGTGCTTGTCATAATCCGTAAACGGAGTCGAAAGAAAATCCTTGTTTACTCTTTTACCGTTCAGCGTGCAGACAAAATATCCGAGTCCGCAAATGTAAAGCGTGGCTCTGCGCACTTTTCCGCAAACGTCAAAATCGCGGCGAAGATACGGAGCTTCAAGCGCCTCGTCTCTTTTAAGGCAGAATCCGCCCGTTATCCAATTGCCAAGCCACTTTTCCCCGCGTTTTCCCGTGCAGAAAAATGTTTCGGCGGAGCTTTCCTCACCATCGTCACCCGTAACTTCGACCGTGACATCGTATCTTTTTCTCGGTTCGAGTAGCGAATCGTCCATATATATTCCGTATCGTTTTTCGGTGATAACCTTGCCGGACGACCATATTACGTCGCCTGAAAAATGTTCACGAACCGTTATTTCATAACCTTTTTGTCTCTCGGTCTCGCCCATCGAATCTATAAGATACGAAAAATAAGGCGCAGAGTCGAGCGTCGGATTTATAAGATCATTTACCTTTACAGAGCCTTGTTTTATTTTCATAATAAACCTCTCACACTTTGGTTTCTGTTAAAAGTATAATTCACAAAAGCAAAAAAATCAAGCCGAAAACAGATAAGTACAATATCGCGCCGATAAAGAACAACCAAAGCTTATCATTTCGGTTTTATAAATGATTTTACTGTAAAAATAAATTTTTTTCAAAAATTTTGTAACCTGTCTGTACGTTTCAATTGTTATACACAACAGAGGTAAAATAATCTATTCAGACAAATTTCAAAACAATACGGAGGTGTTCACTTGTGAAAAACTTATTCAAAAAAATCTTGCTTTTTGCTTTTGCTGCGTCATTCTGCCTTGTCTTGCCCTCGTGCGGCGGAAAAGCCGTCATTGAAAATTCAGTCATCGGTCAAAGCTGGAACGACATGGTTCATGGGGACAAAGCCGTCATGCTCGTTTCATATACGGATGGATTCATGTCAGGTAACAATACATCTGACAAAGACAAAATAACATCCGCCACAGACTGCCTGAAAAATATTGAAAAGCATGTCGTAGAAGAGATAGAAAAACCCGACGATTCAAGATTTCCAGAATTTATGGGCAAGTTTTATCTGCTTGATTTTGAAACAGACTACAGCTTTTGGTCAGCTTCCTCTTCCGCACTTGAAGTTCCCGAAGGCAACACGCTCCTTACATTCTGGTTCTACGGTGATATTCTCATTGTAACAGATGTTCAGCTTGTATTGGGCGACTACGGCGCTGGCAAAAGCGCTTACTTCAAGCTTGATAAAAGCGCACAAAAAAACAGTTGAAAATCTGATTGAAACGTTCAAATGATAAAT
>FR898233.1:16532-29915 GCA_000437375.1 Eubacterium sp. CAG:841 | reverse complement strand
AAAAAAGCTCCCCGCCCGGGCGGGGAGCTTTTTTCACACGGGTATTTCTTCTTTCAGCTTGCAAACGTCAACCCATTTATCCGAGCCAGAAATTTTTTCAAGCTCCGGAATCGTCACCTCAATTGCGCTGTTTGAACTTCCGCATGCGGGAAATACCGTTTCAAATCGGCGCAGCGATTCATCAAGATAGATTTCAACATCATCCGGCACGGCAAAAGGACAAACTCCGCCTACGGCGTGACCTATATGCAGAGCCGTTTCTTCCGGAGTGAGCATTTTTGCTTTCGCCCCGAAAAAGCTTTTGTATTTATGGTTGTCGATCTTCACATCGCCGGCGCAAACGATAAGCACATATTTGTCTCCTACCGCAAATGCCATTGTTTTGGCTATGCGCTGAGGCTTTGTCCCTATCGCAAGAGCTGCAAGCTCCACCGTTGCGGATGAAACGTCAAATTCGCGTATTCTTCCCTCCGCGCCGAACTTTTTAAGATATTCTCTTACTTTTTCTATCGCCATTTTTATTTTCCTTTCAGAACGTTACCTTCAGAAGATCGCAAATTATTCCGATCACCGCACCGGAACCGTAAACTATGCCGAGAACAGCAAAGTTTGATTTCATGTTTTTGTTGACTTTGAAAAGTATCAGAAGTCCGATTCCCGATCCGGAAAGAAGCCCCGCAAGCATTGAACCCGCACTTATCACTCCGCTCATATAAAGCTGTGTTATCACAATTGAAGAGGCACAGTTCGGAACAAGTCCCACAAGCGCGGTGGCAAGCGGTCCTACAACTATGGGAAGCGACGAGATAAAGTTTCCGAGCGCATCCTCGCCGATAAAATATATCACCGTGTTGAGCGCGAACGATACAACAAGTATAAATGCAAGTATTTTAAGCGTATGAATAAGGGCGGAAAGAAATATATTTCCCTCTTCGCAACCGCAATGATCATCATGGCAAAGCGACTCAATATCTATATTCTTTTCCTTTTTACTGCAAAGCCTTGCAACGCCGTCAACTATAAATCCGACAACAACGCCAAGCAGAATTTTCACAAGCAATATTTTGACAACGCTCCACGCACGGATGTCTCCGCTCGATATTCCGGAAATCATTATCGGCAGCATCTCGTCCGATGTTGAAAGAAAAACCGCAACAAGCGTTCCCATGCTTATAATGTTTTCCGCATAAAGGTTAGACATAGACGCCGAAAATCCGCACTGAGGCACAGCACCGAGCGCACCGCCGAGAAACGGTCCCCACTTGCCGGCTTTTTTCATCAGAGCCTCTGTCTGTTCTTTTGCCCTGTGCTCAATGAACTCGAGCAGGAGATACGTCAGATATAAAAAAGGTATAAGCTTGGCTGCGTCAAGCAGCGTATCAAGCAAAACATCAATCATTTTTTCCTCCGAAAACAGTTGTTAACCGTAATATTATCACAAACAAACAATTTTTTCAATCGAAAAAAGCAAAAACGAAAAAAATATTCCGCCGGATACGGCGGAATATTCTTTATATCGTTTTTCAGTCGGCAAAGAATGCCTCTATAGCCTTGTGCGTCATATAAACGTCCGTCTTTGCTACGACCTCGTAAGGAGCGTGCATGGAAATAACGGGAACGCCGATATCAACCGTATCGACATTGTGCTGTGCAATGAATTTTGCAACTGTGCCGCCGCCACCGCCGTCAACCTTACCAAGCTCTGCCGTCTGCCAGATAACGCCGTTTGCGTCAAAGAGATTGCGTACATATCCTACATATTCCGCGCTTGCGTCATTAGAACCGGACTTACCTCTTGCACCTGTAAATTTGGTAAGTGCAACACCGTGATTAAGGAAGCAGGCGTTGCGTTTTTCGCAAACTTCGGGGAAGTTGGGATCGAATGCGGCGTTAACATCTGCGGAAAGACACATTGAATTTCTGCGAACGACTGCGTCGCTTACACCTGCCGTCTTTGCAAGATCGTCGATTATGTCAAAATAAACGGCGCACTGCATGCCTGTATTTCCCTCGCTTCCGATTTCCTCCTTATCGGCAAGGATCGTCATTATTGTGTGCTTGGGAGCTTTTACAGCCATAACTGCGGTAAGAGAAGGATAGGCGCAAACTCTGTCATCGTGACCGTATGAGCCTATCATTGAACGGTCAAGACCGATATCTCTTGCCTTGTATGCGGGAACACCGCAAAGCTCTGCGGAAAGGAAATCCGCTTCGGTTATGCCGTACTTTTCATTAAGTATGCTGAGGATATTGAGTTTTACGCCTTCAGAAACGTCTTTACCGAAAGTGCGTGAACCCGAAAGCAGGTTGAGCTGTTCTCCGCTTATACCTTCGGAAAGCGACTTTCTCATCTGATCGCCCGCAAGGTGCGGAAGAAGATCGTTTATATAGAATACGGGATCATTTTCATCCTCACCTATGCAGATATCGACCGTCGTGCCGTCTGCCTTGCTTATCGTGCCGTGAAGTGCAAGCGGTATTGTCGTCCACTGATATTTCTTTATTCCGCCGTAGTAATGCGTTTTGAGGAAGCCCATTCCATCGGCTTCATAAAGCGGACGCTGCTTCAGGTCTACTCTCGGCGAATCGATATGAGCAGCCGAGAGACGAACGCCCTTGCATATGCATTCGCTGCCTATAACAAATGCGGCAAGAGATTTACCGTGATTGTTATAATAATACTTCTCTCCTGCGGAGACCTTAGTACCGAACTCATAAGGCACAAAGCCTTCTTTTTCAAGCATTACGATCGCTTCCTTTACACATTCGCGCTCGGTTTTGCCGCCGTTAAGGAATTTCTTGTAATCGTCGCAATAAGCGTATGCGTCGTTTATCACGTTTTCGGAAAGCGTTTCAAACGCGTTCTTCTGAGAATAGAACAGCTTTTCTTTAAGCTGCTGTGCCTGTGTTTTTTCTTCTGACATATTCTTTTATCCTTTCAAATAATTATTTTTCAAAATGAAAATCTATACGTTTCGTCCGGACCGTCAAGCTCTACCGATTTCTCGTAAAAGCCCCGTATCTTTTCTACGTATCGTTTTGTAGCTGCGTCTGGTATTTTTTCGGGGTTAAGCACACCGCCGGGAGAAATACTCTCGTCTGCAAGCCAGCCGCGCACGGTTCCTATTCCGCCGTGATACGCCGCTGCTATTGTGTTTATTCCGTCAACACGGTAGTCAAGCCAATGAAGATAATATGCTCCGCACATAACGTTGAATTCGGGCTCGAACAGCTCGTCCGCCCCCTGCGGCAGATTGAGGTTTGCCGCCACGTCGACAAAATAAGTGCTTGATTTCATCTGCATAAGACCTATCGCGCCCGATGATGAAACAACTGCATATCTGAAACTTGATTCCGTTTCAATAACAGCCATTATAAAATTGTAATCCACTTTGAATTTAGCGCCGTATTTTTTGGCATATTCAAGCGCTTCCGCACGTGATATGCTTCCTTCGGCGTCAGCCTTGTTATCGCCATATATGGCTTTGTAATGTTCATAATAGGAAAGCACCCTGCGGACATATTTTTTCGTTTCCTTATAAGGAATCTTTTCCGGATCAAGCTTTCCTTCAGCATTTATAAGCGACTTATCGGAAAGCCATCTTTCAACTGTTCCCGGTCCCGCATTATACGCCGCAAGTGCAGAAACATTGTCTTCAAAATATTTGTGCCAATGCGAAAAATAATACGTTCCGCAAATTATGTTCGTCTGCGGATCTTTCAGAGCGGTAAAAGTGTCTTTATAGATATCCTTGTCGTCATTGTCAAAGCCGAGCGCGCCTTTAAGGTCGCCTTCGTATGTCGACGGCATTATCTGCATAAGGCCTATCGCTCCGACTCTTGACTCCGCGTCCTTATCAAATCCGCTTTCAGCCTTTATTATAGCAAAAATCATATTTTCGTCAACACCGTATTTGTAAGAATATTTTCTTACATATTCAACGTAATCGCGCGGATACTCTATTTTGTCGAAAAGCTCCTTTACATACGCCGAGCTTCCGCACGTCATAATAAAAACAAAAACCAAAGCAAGCGCAAGCATTTCGCAAACAAGCAAAAGCAAGCTCCGCTGTTTATTTGTCATCGGCGCCTCCTTTTTTCATTTCGGAAATAAAAGCGGAAATTTTTGTTTTCAGCTCATTCTCAGAGCCGTCGTTATTGATTATATAATCGCATTTTGAAACATAGTAATCGCTTTTCGGCTGAAGGCTTATCCGCCTTTCAATATTTTCGGCGGAAATTCCTCCGCGTCTGATTGCGCGCTCGCGTCGGATTTCCTCGCTTGCCGTAACACCTACGGTAACATCGCATGCGCGGTCAAGTCCCGCTTCAAAAAGAAGCGGAGCGTCTATTACAATATCCCTTCCGAAAGCCTTCGCGGCATTTATTCTTTCGTAAACCACACCCAGAATTATGGGATGAGCAATGGCTTCAAGTCGCTTCTTCGCTTCTGCAGAGGAAAAAGCTATTTCCGCAAGCTCTTTTCTCGAAACTCTTGCAGTGCCGCAGCTTATATCTATCACTCCGTCACCGAATTCTTTTCTTACAGCATTTATATATTCGGGCTGAACGTCAAGCCCGTGCGATATGGCGTCGCAATCGATGACGGAAAATCCCATATCCGAAAATATAGCGGAAACCGTGCTTTTGCCTGCGCCTATTGCACCGGTAAGACCTATTATCAAATCGCGACACTCCCCTTTCATATGTTTATAACACTGTATCCGGACGCTTTCAGCATACGATTATAGAGTGCAAGCCCTATACCTTTTTCGCCGTCGGAAACGGCGTATATCGTTTGAACGCCCATATCGTCAAATTTTCGCAGTGCCGAAAACAAACGTCTTGCATGCTCCTCCGTATCGGATATTTTTCCGAGACGGACTATGTATTTTCCCGAAAGCACATCTGCGATCTCGTCGGGACAAAGCACGCCCGCATCGGCATTTTCTCTCAGCTTTGATTTTATGAACTCCGCCGCTCTCATGTAAAAATCGTCTCCGTCGCCGCATATAAGATGCATGCTTGCCTGAGGAGCATAATGACGATATTTCATTCCCGGCGCTTCGGGACGTTCGCCGTCATTCAGCTTTTCCGTAACTGCTTTGTCTATCGTGACTCTGCCGCATATATTATGCAGCATTTCAACCGTCACCCCGCCCGGACGGAGCAGCTTTACGCCGTCGCCGTCGGCTTTGACTATTGTCGATTCAAGCCCTATGTCACAATTTCCGCCGTCGATTATCATATCTATACGTCCCGTCATTTCGCGTATAACGGTATCCGCCTCCGTCGGACTCGGTCTGCCCGATATATTTGCCGACGGTGCGGCGATCGGTACGCCGCTCAGCTTTATCAGCGTATGCGCCACAATATCTTTGGGACATCTTACCGCGACCGTGTCAAGTCCGCCCGTGACCTCTTTCGGAATTATATCCTTCTTGGGCATTATCACGGTTATGGGACCTGGCATAAATTTCTCGGCTATCTTCTTATAAAAATCATTTACAAAGCAATATTTCTCTGCATCGGAAGGCTCGGCAATGTGAATTATAAGCGGATTGTCCGACGGACGTCCCTTAGCCGCATATATCTTTTTTGCCGCCTCGGTGTCAAGCGCCGAAGCGCCGAGTCCGTACACGGTCTCCGTAGGAAAAGCCACAAGTCCTCCGCGCTTTATTATTTCAGCCGCTTCGGAAAGCTGCCCTTCAAGCGGTTTTGAAAAATCAATTTTTACGATTTTTGTCGTCATTTATCGTTACTTCCTTTTAATCTTTCGGCTGTCTCGGCTGCCGAAAGCGCGTCTATAAGTCCGTCAAGACCGCCATCCATAATGCTGTCTATGGAATAAAGCGTAAGTCCTATTCTGTGGTCTGTCACTCTGCCCTGCGGAAAGTTATATGTCCTTATCCGTTCGCTGCGATCGCCCGTTCCGACTTGACTCCTGCGTTCACTGGCAATTGCTGAATCACGCTTTGTCCGTTCTATATCGTAAAGTCGTGCGCGAAGAAGCTTCATTGCTTTTTCCTTGTTCTGGAGCTGACTGCGTTCTTCCTGACATTCGACAACAAGTCCCGACGGTTTATGAATTATTCTTATCGCCGATTCGGTCTTGTTTATGTGCTGACCGCCCGCGCCGCTTGATTTGCACGTTTCGATCTGCAGGTCGGCGGGATTTATTTCGATTTCTATATCCTCCGCTTCCGTAAGCACTGCGACCGTCACGGTCGATGTGTGGATTCTTCCCTGCGCTTCGGTTTCGGGTACACGCTGAACCCGATGAACTCCCGATTCGTATTTGAATCGCGAATATGCGCCTTCGCCTTCAACGGAGAACGAAATTTCCTTAAAGCCGCCAAGCTCCGTCGGATTTGACGAAATTATCTCGGTTTTATATTTATGCGTCGCCGCGTACATTGAATACATTCTGTAAAGCGAGCCTGCAAAAAGTGCCGCTTCTTCTCCGCCAGCACCGCCGCGTATTTCAACTATAACGTTCTTTTCGTCGTTCGGATCTTTTGAAATCAAAAGTCCCGTAAGCTCCTCTTCGCAACGGCGGACAGCCTCCTTGCTCTCGGAAAGCTCCTCCTGAGCAAGCTTTTTCAGTTCGGCATCGCCCTCCGAAAGAAGCTCCTCCGCCTCTTTTGTGCGCTTTACCCAATCCTTGTATTCACGGAATTTTTCAACTACGGGCGCGAGCTTTTTCAGCTCTTTCATAGCTTCTCTCAGCTTTGCGGGATCGGAAATATATTCCGCACTTGCAAGCAAGCTTTCCGTTTCCTCGTACTTTTTCTCTATTTCCGCAAGCTTATCAAGCATTTTTACCTCCGTGAAATTTATATTTCAGTTTATTATACTACATATATACTGTAAATTCAAGCGTATTTGCCGATATTTTGTCGCACGCAAAATTGTTATCCTACGGGCGAGCCAGAGGGTGAAAACGCGCGATTTTGAAAGATTTTGCGAGTTTTAGCCCTGCTAAATTAAAAAATACAAATTATTTTCGCAAAAACGCTTGACAAGCCGTAAACATAATGATATAATTTCACCGTTGCATAAAAAGCGGCGCTTTTTTTGCGCGGCTTAAATTCATTACGGAGGAAATACAATGTCAACTTACATGGCAAAAAAAGAAACCGTTTCTCGCGGTTGGTATGTAATTGATGCGGCAGGCAAGCCTCTTGGCAAAACGGCTGTTGCCGCTGCAAATCTTCTCAGAGGTAAAACTCGTCCCGAATTCACACCCAACGTTGATTGCGGCGAATTCGTTATCGTTGTAAACGCTGAGAAAGCAGTTCTCACAGGTAAGAAGCTCGAAAAGAAATTCTACCGTCATCATTCAGGCTACATCGGCGGACTTAAGGAAGTTTCCTACAAGACGCTTATGGCTACAAAGCCCGAACTCGCTATGACTCTCGCAGTCAAGGGAATGCTCCCCAAGAACACTCTCGGCGCTACCGCTCTCACACGTCTTAAGGTTTTCAAAGGCGCAGAGCACAATCATCAGGCTCAGCAGCCCAAAGAATTCATCGTTGACTGAGAGAGAAAGGAGAAATAACAATGTATACAAGTGCTAAACCTTATTTCTACGGTACAGGCAGAAGAAAGAAATCCGTTGCACGTGTTCGTCTTTATCCCGGCACAGGCACAGTTACGATCAACGGTCGTGACATAGACGATTACTTCGGTCTCGAAACACTCAAGCTCATCGTTAACCAGCCTTTTGCAGTTACTTCAACTCAGGGCAAATTCGATGTAGTTTGCACAGCTGCAGGCGGCGGTATTTCCGGTCAGGCAGGCGCTATCCGTCACGGCATTTCCAGAGCCCTTCTCCTCGCTGATGATTCTTACAGAACTCTTCTCAAGAAGGAAGGTCTCCTCACTCGTGACCCGAGAATGAAGGAAAGAAAGAAGTACGGTCTCAAAGCCGCTCGTCGTGCTTCCCAGTTCTCAAAGAGATAACAAGTTATCTTACAGAGCAAATTCAAAAGCCCCGATTTTTCGGGGCTTTTCTTTTGTTGACAGGAGCTTTGTTTTTTGATATAATACTTATGCAAGGTTATGCTTTAACAAAACAAATTTTGCAGAAAAACGGAGACGCAAAAATGGGATTCTGGATTTATATGTTGTTTGTCGCTTCAATAATTCCGCTTTTAATGGTTGGATTCGGTGCATATTTTCGTAAAAATGCTCCGAAAGAAATCAATCCGTATTTCGGATACCGGACAAAAAGGTCAATGAGAAATCAGGAAACATGGCAGTATGCTCATAAGCATTGCGGCAGGCTGTGGTTTGTTATCGGATTGATTATGCTGCTTTTGTCTTACGCCTTAATGGTTGTTATGCTATTGACATTGAACAGAGACTCCACAACGGTCGGCACTTACGGCGGCATTATCTGCGGAATACAATGCGTCATTCTGATTGCGTCGTGCTTCCCCACCGAATTTGCTTTGAAAAAGAAGTTTGATACGGAAAAATAAAAAAAGATTGTCAAGAAAGAACCGTCCCCGCACGGTTCTTTTTTATTCCGGCAAACAAAAGCCTTGACTATTTTCCGCTTTTGCGTTATACTGTTTTAAGCGGCAGAACGCCGAAAGGAGTGCGGTTATGATTGAAATCAGAGAGGTCAAAGGAAAAAGAGCGCTTCGGAGGTTTATAGACTTCCCTCTTTCGCTTTATAAGGACTGCCCGTATTTCACGCCTTATATTTTCGAAGACGAGCTTGCAAATCTCACACCGGGCAAAAATCCGGCGTCGTCATATTGCGATTTCAAGCTGATGATGGCATATAAGGACGGCAAGGCTGTCGGCAGGATATGCGCGATTATCAGTCGCTTCGCAAATGAAAAATACGGTCAAAAGCGTGTTCGTTTTAACCGTATCGATATGATAGACGATATTGAAGTGACAAAGGCTCTTATCGGCGCCGTTGAAGAGTTTGGCAAAGAAAACGGTATGGATGAGATTTGCGGTCCGCTCGGATACAGCGATCAGGATAAAGAGGGTCTTCTCACATACGGCTTTGACCAGAAAAATATGTTTGCAACGTTTTATACCTATCCGTATTACGTCGATCATCTCCGCGCACTCGGTTTTGTTGAGGACGCCGTGTGGACTGAATACAAAATTCCCGTCCCGGAAACAATCGACCCCACCGTCGCAAAGATTGCGGAGCACGCAAGAAGCCTGTATCATCTCCGCATTGTAAAAATAAAGCGCAAAAGTCAGCTCAAGCCTTATATTTATAAGGTTCTTGAAATGACGAACAAATGCTATGCCGATCTTTACGAATACGTTCCGATAAGCAAGGAGCAAATGACGCACCTTGCGGCGCAATACGTTCCCCTTGTCGACCTCCGTTTCCTTCAGCTTGTGGAAAATGAAGAGGGAGAGCTTGTCGGCTACGGACTTATGATACCCACACCGGTCAATGCACTGAAAAAATGCAACGGTCACCTTTTTCCGTGGGGCTGGATACCGTTTCTGCGCGAGCTGAAAAAATCAAAATCACTCGATATGCTCCTGATATCGGTCGATCCCGAATACAGAAGAAAGGGAGTTGCGGCACTGATTCTTGAAGCGTCAAACAAAAGTTGCCTTGAAAACGGAATTGAATATGCCGAAACAGGCCCGATGCTTACAACAAATCTTGAAATTCAGTCGCTGTGGAGCAGATTTGAAAAAACTCATCACAAAACGCGCGCGTGCTTCCTTAAAAAAATAGACAAATAAAAAATCAAAGGGACTGAAATTTCAGTCCCTTTTCTTTTACGCCGCTTTTGCGGCGCCTTTTTTTATTTTCTTTGCAAAATGAATTATAAGACCTATTATAAGCCCGACAGCCGCAGGACACACCCATCCGAGTCCAAGATCCGCAAAAGGCAAAAGCTCTCCAACGCTTATTATCGCCGCACAAACTTTTGTTTTCGGCAAGCCGAGAGGAAGCGCCTTTACAAAGTCAAACAATGCGGAAACAAAAGTAAACGCCGTAACCGAAACGTAGACAGCTCTGTCATTTGAAAACAGTCTTCCGAAGAGCGCAAGCAAAATAAGCGTCATCGCAAGCGGATACAATAGCATAAGCACCGGCAATGACCAGCCGATTATCGCACTGAGACCTACGGTCGAGATAAAGAATGATATCACGCAAAAGCCTATCGCCCAGAATTTATATTCAGGTCCTTTCGGGAACATCTCACAGAATGTTTCTCCGCAGCTTGTTATAAGTCCTACCGCAGTTTTCAGGCATGCAAGCGTTACCGTAACGGCAAGAATTATTCCGCCCACGCTGCCAAAGTAATGCGTGGCTATAACGTAAAGCGCCTCGCCTCCGTCTGCCGCAAGCGGATATACGGCTCTGCTTTGCGCACCGATTATCGCAAGTGCGGCATAGATAAACGCCATAATAGCGCATCCGAAAAGCCCGGATGTGATCGTATTTCCGGCTATCGCCGAAGGTTCTTTTACATCAAGTCCTTTTATTGCGTTTACAACAACTATACCGAACGCAAGGCTGGCAAGCGCGTCCATTGTGTTGTATCCGTCAAGAAAGCCCTGAAAAAACGAATTGTTTACATAAGCCGCTTCAGGAGAAAGTCCCGAAACAGAACCCATAGGTTTTACAAGTGCGGTGACTGCGAGCAGTGCAAGACTTATAAGAAACATCGGTGTAAGTATTTTACCTACCCATGTAAGTATTTTCCCCGGTCTGAGCGAGAACCACAGCACCGCCGCAAAGAACACAAGCACAAATGCCCATACAATCCATTTTGCCGTTCCATCGCTGACGAGCGGCTTTATACCTACGGAAAAGGAAGTGGAAGCGCAACGCGGTATAGCAAAAAACGGTCCTATCGAAAGATAAAGCGCGCACGTAAAAAATACGCCGTATCTTTTCCCTATCCTGCTGCTGAGTTCAAGCAAACCGTCGCTGCGGCTCATGCCGAGCGAAGCCACGCCAAGAAGCGGAATTCCGACGCCCGTTATCAGAAAGCCTATTATCGCCTTCCATACGTTTGCCCCTGCCGATTGCCCCATAAACACAGGAAAAATAAGGTTTCCTGCTCCGAAAAACAATCCAAAAAGCATGCTACCTACGGCAAAGGTTTCGGTTAAACTGAGTCTTTTCTTCATTTTGAGTCCTTTGATTTATGTATTTTGTCAAGTATATCATAAAAACAGGCAAAACGCAACAGGTTTTAAGTTTTATTTTTTTATTTATTTTATCCGGCACATAAAAAATCCCCGCCGAAGCGGGGATCTTTTCATTCCTGTTCTTGTTCGTCGTAATACTGTGCCTGTGCGTTCCAGAGCTCATGATATTTTCCGTTTTCATCGGAGAGGAGTCCGTCGTGCGTGCCGACCTGAACAACGGAGCCGTGATCGAATACTGCAATCTTGTCGCAGAAGCGGCAGGAGGAGAGCCTGTGACTTATATATACCGCCGTCCTGTCTGTCACCATCTCGCTGAATCTTGAATATATCTCGGATTCGGCAATGGGGTCGAGAGCCGCCGTCGGCTCGTCGAGAATAATAAACGGAGCGTTCTTATACAGCGCACGGGCAATGGCGATTTTCTGCGCTTCGCCGCCCGAAACGTTCACGCCGTTTTTATCGAGATCCTTATAAAGGTATGTGTCAAGTCCCTGCGGCATTTTTTCGGAATCGAGGAGGAAACCCGCTTTTTCAAGGCAGGAATTGACTTTTCCCGCATCGTAGCTTGAATTTATCGCCACATTCTGCCCGAGCGGCAGAGCGAACAGACGGAAATCCTGGAATACAATTGAGAAAACGGAGATGTAATCAAGATAATTGTATTTTCTTATATTGATACCGTTGAGGAGAATTTCACCCTCGTCCGGGTCATAAAGGCGGCAGAGGAGCTTTATAAAGGTTGTCTTGCCGCTGCCGTTCTGACCGACAACAGCGAGCTTTTCGCCGATGTTGAACTTGAACGAAACATGGCGGAGGGCATAATTTTCGCTGCCGGGATATTTGAAGGAAACGTCGCGGAATTCAATTTCATAGTCGTTGTCCATGCGCTTTTCAACGGTAAGCGAGCCCTGATACATTTTATTCGGAATATCAAGAAAGTCAAACGTGAGCTTTAAGAATTCCGCATTGTTGCGAAGCTCGTTGAGAGAGGTTATCATCGTACCTATCGCGCCGGAGACCATTGTGAGCGCACCGATATACTGCGTTATCTCGCCGACGCCGAACGCTCCCGCCCATGCCTTAAGGCATACGAACACATAGGCACAGCCTGTGAAAATGACGGACACCGCACTTGAAGCCGCATAGAGCGGACCGAGCTTGGTACGCGAAGCCTTTGCATAAAAGCCCTTGGAAAGAAATATATCTTCCTTGTTTGTCGCAAATTTCATTGAAAATCTGTCCTGACGATATATACGGACATCCGACACCCATTTGCTTTCATAAGCAATATTGTCAAAAAAGGAGAAAAGCTGATTTGCGAAGTTGTGCTTATTCGCGTTCTCCGCATAAAATCTTCCGACGATGTTTTCAATCGCGGGCGAAATATATGTCACAAGCATAAGAACGGCGATTATTCCGAGGATAAAGAGCGGACTGTTAAGCGCCGTAAGCTCCCCTGCGCTCTCCGGCACTCTGCGGACAAAGAGCGTGACTGTCATCGCGATACCGCCGGCAAGCGTTGCAACAGCGGAGAGAAGATCCATAAACCGCCATTCGACAGCCGGAAGTCCTCTTCCGCTTGCATTTACATTCTGATAAATCTTGTCATAAAGAATATGCGTATCGCCGCTATCCATATCGACATAGTCCATATCCATAAATTTGTCACGATAAAGCTTATCAAAAGCATACCATTTTACCTGCCCGTAAATGCTGAGAGCTTTATTTATAAAAGCCGAAATAATCGCTATAACAGCGGCGGAGGCAAGCGATATTATGACATATGTTTTCAGCTTTTCGGGGTCTCTTCCGCCCGCAAGCTCACTGATTATCAGCGCGGAAAGATAAAGACCGACATAAGGCGTCAGCGCCGACCAGATTCTACTTATTATTGACATTGCCGTATATTTCGGGTTTGCGCGATAAAGCAGTTTCATTGCCCGAAGCGTCATTTTCATTGCCTCTTTGCGGGGCATAAGAGCTGTTTTTTCAGTTTTCTTCTTCATTTTCTTTGCCTCCGTCCTTATAGTACTGGCTCTGAACATCGAAAAATTCCTTGTATTTGCCGCCGAGCGCCATAAGCTCATCGTGCGTACCTTCCTCGGCGATGACGCTTCCGTCGAGCAGGATTATCCTGTCGCAGAAGCGCGTTGAAGCGAGACGGTGGGAAATATAAACGGAGGAGCGTCCCTCTGCCATGGCGTTGTATTTGCTGTACATATC
>FR898233.1:15926-16472 GCA_000437375.1 Eubacterium sp. CAG:841 | reverse complement strand
GCTCGTCGAGGATGAGCATCGGCGCGTTTTTATAGAGCGCGCGGGCGAGCATGAGTCTCTGCGTTTCGCCGCCGGAAAGTGCCACCGCGTTATCATAAACATCGCGCACGAGCTTTGTATCGTATTTTTCCGGAAGCGACTCTATCTTTTCGCAGAGTCCCGCTTTGTCGGCGCAGAGGCGGACAGCGTCCATATCGATGTTGCCGTCCATATCCTGCGCTATATTCTGCGCTATCGTCGCGGCAATGACATCGAAATCCTGAAATACTGCGGAAAAGAGCTTATAATAATCGCGGCGGTTATATTTTCTTATATCCTCGCCATTCAGCAATACCCTTCCCTCTGTCGGGTCATAAAAGCCGCAGATGAGACGGACGAGCGTCGTTTTTCCCGCTCCGTTCATGCCGACCACGGCAAGCTTTTCGCCGGGATGAAGCGTGAGATTTATGTTCTTCAGCACGTCTCTCTCCGTTTCGGGATAACGGAAGGTGACGTTTTCAAGCCTGATTTCGTATTTGCCGTTTGAGTCGATTTCAAGCGGCTCCC
>FR898233.1:5160-15892 GCA_000437375.1 Eubacterium sp. CAG:841 | reverse complement strand
TCCTCAAACCTGAATATTTCGGGATATTCAAGCATTTCGCGGACGGTTGAAATGTCAAGGCTTTGTTTGTGGAGCGTATTTACATTTCCGAGTATCCATCTGACCCAGTTTGTAAAGCTGCCGAAGGCTGCAAAATAAAGGACGAATTCGGCTGCGGAAAGGTTGCCCGCAATCGCCATATTTATCAGATACGCATATGCGATTCCGTTGCGGAGGAATGTGAGGATGATATCCGAAACGGAGCTTATCATATTGACGTTCTGCTCCTTGCGTTTGAGGGCGAGGGTGAGATTCTGCGCCTTATCGTAAATTTCCGTAAGCCATGGCTTTATTCCGAAAATCCGCAGGTCTTTTGCGTATTCCGAGCCGGAGCCGACGGTGTTTACATAATCCATTCTGCGTCCCTGCTCGGAATACTCTGCGCGGTGTCTATATCCGAATCCGCCGACCTTCTTATTTACAAAGAAGCCGACAATCGATGTCGCAAGCACAACGGCGACAACCCAAAGGTCGAGTCTTGAAAGCATTGCAAGATAAATTGCAAATCCGAGGATATTTTTAATAAGCTGAACAAGCGTGTTCCATATCGCCTCCGTGGCAGAGTTGTTATTTGAAATTGCATTCTGAGCACTGTTTGCAAGGTCGCGCACCTCTTTTTTCTCGGTATTCGGATATGATGTGGTCATCATCTTGTGCGATATAAGTCCGCCTATGTATGACCTCAGTGTAATGCGCCCATACATTGTATTTTCGCTGACATACGAATTTGCGGCTCTCAGAAGCATCGTCGCACCGACAAAAACGAGTATCGTGACAAGCAGATATGTAAGCGACTTCTGCGTTTCAACGGCGGAAATAACCGCAGGAGAAATAAAAAGCGAAACAAGGCTCTGCCCCAGCGCTATGACAACCTGCGCAAGGCAGATAAAAATGACCTTCTTCTCTTTTATCTTCCATGCCGTGCCGATCATCCAGCAGCTGTTCTGCCACATGTTGTATTTAGGTTTTTTCGGCTTTTCCTTTTTGATTTTTTCTTTTGTCAAAGTGTTTCCCTCCCCGTTTGTTTTTACGGTCACAGCATATCATAAAAAGAGCGATTCGGCTCATTTTTGTGACGAATCGCTCTTATTTTGTGACGAATTGCAAAAATCACCCCTGCGGAAGCAGAATTTCGGTCGTAAATGCGCCGTCCTCGCTGTTTCGCGAGAGGAAGCCGTCGTATTTACTAACAACCTCGTCTATGCTTACAAGTCCGAATCCGTGCGAACCCTCGCGCTTTGTCGATGAAAACAGTCCGTTGATTTTTTTCAGCTTTTTTCCGGCTGTAAAGTTTGTAAACGAGATATAAAGCTGTGTTCCTTTCATATCCATATAAACGCGGATAACTCTTTCCCCCTCCGGCAGGGCGACGCTCGCGTCAATCGCGTTATCGAAAAGATTACCGATTATAACGCAAAGATCGAGGTCGCTTATTTTCAGCGCAACGGGAATGTGCGCCGTCGCTTTGACTTCAATTCCCTTCGATTTTGCAAGCGATATCTTGCTGTTCAGAATGGCGTCTGCCATAGTGTTGCCTGTTTTTATAACGGTATCGACGGTATTCAGATCGGTATCAAGCTCGTCAAGGTATTTCTTTATTGCGTCCATATCGCCCTTCGCCGCATATGCCTTCATCACGCCTATGTGATTGCGATAGTCGTGGCGCCAACGACGTATCTGCTTATACATCGTCTCAACTTCGGCATAATGCGTTTCGATAAGCTCTCTTTGATATTCGGCAATTCTTTTATCGTTTTTTCTCATTGTTCCCTGCCTCAATTCATTTCGATTATCGCGCGGTTTATAGCTTCATATGCTCCCCGCGGCAGGGGAACCTCGTCCCCGCCTGCAAGATAGACGCAGTTTTTCGACGTCCGACGAACATAGTCAAGATTTATTATGCTCTGTCTTCCCGTTCGGAAGAATCTGCTGTCAAGCTCTTTTTCAATCTCCGAGAGAGTTTTTCTTACGGTTATGTCGCTCTTTGCGTGAATCGTTATATCGTTTTTGCAGACGTCTATATATTTTATCTCGCGTATCGGTATGCGGAAAATCTCATCCTCAGTTTTCAATATTACCGTTTTTTCATCCTTCTTGATTTTTACAGCCGCGCGATTGAGCACTTCAAAAAGCTTTTCGGCTTTCAAGGGCTTCATAAGATAATGAAGCGCCGCAACATCATAGCCTTCGCTTATATAATCCGAATACCCCGTGATGAACACTATCTGCACGGTCTCGCTCTTTTTCCGCACCTGCTTTGCAAGCGCAACTCCGTCCGTTTCGCCCATTTCAATATCCAGAAGAAGAATATCAAAATCATTTTCCTCTTCAAAATCGAAAAGAAAGCTTTCCGCACTATTATACGTTTTTATTTTTATGTTATGACCGTTTTCCCGCGCCCACTGTGATGTAAGACTTTCCGTCAGATCAACTTGCGCAGCGTCGTCATCGCAAATGCCGATTTTAAGGTTCATAAAAGCTTTCTTTCCTCCGTTATGAATTACATATAAATTTTATCACACCAATGTGCGAAAATCAAGCGTGAAAAAATCCGTTATTTTTTATAAATCCATTGACAAATCTGTTTTGTAGCTGTATAATAGCCGCAACAAAGGCAAAGATGTCTTTCCGATTGTCGGAGGGACATCTTTGCCTTTTTTTATTAGGAAGGAAATGTTTATGAAAAAAGCAGAAGGATTTTCATATATAAAAACAAGTAAACGCTATGTCTGTAATTACAGCGGCGGCGTATGGGAAAAAGGCAGACTTATACGCAATGCAAGCGTAACTCTCAATGAATCGGCTTGCGTGCTTCAATATGCGCAGACCTGCTTTGAAGGACTGAAAGCCTATCGCACAGATAACGGTCATATTGTTTGTTTCCGTCCCGATCTGAACGAGAAACGTCTTGCGGATTCGTGCAGGCGCATGGTAATTCCTCCTCTTCCTGACGGAATGTTCACAGAAGCCGTAAAAAAGGTTGTCCTTGCAAACCGGAAGTGGATTCCCGATGCCGACATCGGCTCGCTTTACATTCGTCCTTTCATATTCGGGACAGATGCAGTCATCGGAGTAAAGCCCGCAACAGAATTTCAGTTCCGTGTTCTTGCAACGCCTGTCGGCTCATATTTTCACGGCGGAATCTCTCCACTGCGAATTCGCATCTGCGATTTTGACCGTGCCGCACCTCACGGAACGGGGCATATCAAAGCGGGGCTGAACTACGCAATGAGTCTTTATGCGATAACCGACGCGCATGAAAAGGGTTATGACGAAAACCTGTATCTTGATTCTGCCACACGGACATATATTGAAGAGACCGGCGGTGCGAACATCATTTTCATAACCGATGACGGAACACTTGTAACACCGAAATCCGATACGATTCTTCCCTCCGTCACAAGACGTTCACTGATTTATGTAGCCGAGCATTACCTCGGCATGAAAACGGAAGAAAGAAAAATATCGCTTTCCGAAATCGGCAACTTCCGGGAATGCGGACTTTGCGGAACGGCAGCCGTCATTTCTCCCGTCGGAACAATAGACGATCACGGAAAGGAAATCCGATATGACATGAGCGATTTTGAAAGCACCGTTATCGCAAAGCTTTATCACACGCTGACCGGCATCCAGCACGGAAAAATCAAGGCTCCCGAAGGCTGGATAATGAAAATCAAATAAAAATATGCCCCCGCGTTTTGCGGGGGCATTGATTTATTTTCCGTCCTTATAAACTATGTGTTCAACTATGACAATGTCGTCTGTCTGACCGGGAGCGTAATCATCCGAAAGAACGGACACCTTGAATGCATCGTCAAATGTCACGTTTTTCTTATTCGTGAGCACGGTAAACTCCGTGCTGCCGTTTTCGACAGTTGCCTTATAATCGAATGTGCGGCCGTCAAATTCGTATTTTCCGTCCTTTGCCTGCGTGTATTCTCTTTTGAGCACGACGTCACCCTCGCGCTTCGCCCCGCACCCAATCAAGAGCAGGGCCATTGAAACAACAAGCAAAATAGCGACAAATTTTTTCATAAAAATTTCCTCCTTTGATCTTCATGGGTTATTTTTCAGCGTAAGCACCATCCGGTGATGCCATTGCTTTGCTTTATAATATCACAAAATGCGATCGATATCAAGAACTTTATGGAATATTATGTATATTCCTTTGTTTTGAGGTATCCACTCCTAATTGAGCAAAATCCCGAAGGACTTTCCTTCGGGATTTTTATTTTTCATGTTATCCGTCAACCTCAACTGTACCGTCAGGTTTTATGGTTATCTTCATTCCGTCTTTGACGTAATCAAGAAATTCTTCGCCGAGACAATCTATAACGGGAAGCGGCGTACCTTCAAGCCATACATCCGAAAGTACGGCACCTGCCGCCGCAAGAGAATCTATCGGCTCCGAAAAAAGCATACACGCCGGCTGACGTTTCATAGCGCAGGCGCAGTAAAGAACAAGTCCGCCCGTTGTAGAGCCTATTGTTCTCGGCAAACAAAGCGCCTTCCCGAGCATCTGCTTTCCGTAAAGATCGGGATTGTTCTGGTCGCCGCACGTTGCTTTTTTATCTCCGAACTGGAGCGCCTTCTGAAAGGAAGCAAGCGTATTCAGTCCGCCGTGAGAAACGAGCGCCTCAGCCGTAAGGCTTCCGGGCGCAACTACTCTGCCCTTAAAAGTTTTCATTATTTTCTGCCTCCCTTCGTGATCTGAACAAGTATTTCATCATCCGTATAATATCTTGCGCTTGTGTATGTTCTCAGCTTGTTGCTCGACGTTATGACGGGCATTTTTGTGCTGAGAGGGTTGTTCATATACATAAGCGGGCAGATATAACTCGTTATAACGCCCGTTTTGCGAAGTCTTTCCGCATAAGGCGTTTTTTCAAATTCTTTCAGAACGCCGGGTGCTGCCGTAAACACCGTAGGGATAACGACTTTTGTGTTTCCCGCTTCTTTAAGTCCCGCTTCAACTTTTTCCGTCCATGAAATAAGTTGGTTCAGGCTCATATGCGGACAGCCCATAAAACAGAGCTTCGGTTTTGCGTCCTTGTTCTTCCAAATTACAGGATAGCTGTCATACACGCGCTTCAGCTCCGCATCGTCTATAACGTAAACCTTGGCGTCCTCTTTTATGAGCGACTCGCCGAATTCAACTGCTTCCGGAGTTATGTTTTCAACGTGATAAAGACCAACCGCACCGTTTGACGCCGTCGCCGCACCAAAGTCTTTCAGATATGTCTTTGCGGCATCGTCAAGCTTGCCGCCGAGCCATTTATCAAGTCCCTTGATATAAGGAACATCCTCCATAACCTTCATACCGACAGCCGAGCCGAGAAGCTGTGCTTCGGGCTTTTTCGTCGTTTTTATTTCAATTATCCAATTTGCGCGTCTGCCCTCATCCTTGAGAAATCCGAACGACGGAACATATCCTACGACAGAACCCATAAGATCGATGATTCCTGAGTTTCTGTTACAGCGCGCTCCCAGAACAGAGTTCGCGTAAACAACGGCTGACGATTCCGACCAGGAAAGAACATCTCCCTTTTTCGGTGTGTTGCCGACTTCGTCCATATAACAGGTGCAAGTAAATGCGTCCTTATCCATAAGTCCGAGTTTTTCAAGCTGAGCTTCATAGAAATCCTGCTTTGAATACATAAATTTCTTAAAGACGAGATCCTGAATAAGACTGCTGGGAACATTCTTGTCGAGCGGGCGAGGATCTGCTGAGAATTTCTGCTGTGATACGGCGCCCGTCTCAATAAGCTGATCCATAAGCGCATAAACGGGTGCGAGCGCTTTAAGTCCGAACGAGGTGACAAGGTGATTATACTTGCTTGTTACGGGCACCATCTCGTCGGCGCCGAAAAGCTCGCCGTAGCGGACAAGCGTTTCCATAACCTTAGCCATCGTTTCGCCGCGACTTCCACCAAGTATCGCGGACTGCTCTTCTGTCAGTTTCATTTTATATTCCATATGTCCTGTTTTCCGCCTTTCTTTATATTCTCATAGCAGTTTCGTATGCTTCCCATACGACCGTGCGGAGGTTACCCACCTTATCACAATCGCCGACAAGATAAACGTTTCCGCCCTTTTCCGTAAGCGGAGCGGGAATGTATCCTGCGCAGCTGATAACGGAATCACACTTAACTTCAATGTCTTCTCCGTCTTTCTTCGTGCAGACGATAGCTCCGTCCTTAACGGCTTTAAGTGCGGTCTCGAGATATACCGGTACTTTGTTCAGTGCAAACCATTCGCGCAGATAAGAGGAGTTTGCAAGGCAAACGCCCTTCTGGCTTACAAGGTCATCTTTCATTTCAACAATTATCGGCTTTTTACCCTTGAGCGCAAGCTCATATGCAATTTCGCAACCTGTGAGTCCGCCGCCGATGACCGCAACCGTTTCTCCCACTTCTTTTCCGCAAAGAAAATCACATGCTTCAACCATTTTTTCATATCCCGGAACACGGCGCAGATAACGCGGCGTTGCGCCCGTAGCTATTATAACGGGTGCAGAACCGAATACGGAAATATCTTTTACTTCGTCATTTAGATGAACCTCTATACCGAGCTTCTCCATCTGACGACGATACCAAGCGAGAAGATCGCGCAACTTGCCCTTGTACGACTCTGCGCTTGCTGCAATGAACGCACCGCCAAGCTCGCCCGTTTTCTCGTGTATAACGGGATTATGCCCGCGAAGTTTGAGCACTCTTGCGGCTTCCATGCCGCCTATACCTCCGCCTATTATATGCACCGTCTTTGACGCTTTTGCTTCTTCTATATAATGCTTGTTCCACTGCATCATTTCGGCGTTTACGGCACAGCGGGCAAGATGCAGGCTGTCCGAAAGATCCTGATCATTCGGCACGCCTTTGTAGTGACACATATTGAAGCAACCGTTGTGACAGAGGATGCATGGTCTTATATCGTCTTCTCTGCCCTCCGTCAGCTTTGTTATCCATTCAGGGTCGGCAAGGAACTGACGCGCAAAGCCTGCGCCGTCGAGCTTGCCTTCGGAAATAGATTCCGCCGCAACCTTCGGATCAAGTCTGCCCGCGCAGATAACAGGAATATCGACGAATTTTTTTATATGCTCAACGTCTGCAAGGTTGCAGTTTTCGGGCATGTATATCGGCGGATGCGCCCAATACCATGCGTCGTATGTGCCGTTGTCGCAGTTAAGACAGTCATAGCCTGCGTCCTGAAGGTATTTTGCCGCCTTTTCGGATTCTTCCATATCGCGTCCGACTTCGACATAATCCTCACCCGGAAGCGCGCCTTCACGGAAGCCTTTTGTCTTTGATATAACACTGTAACGAAGCGATACGGGGAAATCTTCTCCGCATTCCTTCTTTATTGCTTTAACTATTTCCACAGGGAAACGGTATCTGTTTTCAAATGAGCCGCCATAATCGTCCGTACGCTTGTTTACATATTTGAGCGTAAACTGATCAAGCAGATATCCCTCGTGTACGGCATGAACTTCAACACCGTCAACGCCTGCATCCTTGAGCATTTTGGAGCAGAGTGCGAAAGCGTCTATAAAGTGATGTATTTCTTCTACCGTCATTTCTCTTGACGGAACTTTATCGGACCAACGGTTAGGAGAAGGACTTGCGCTCGCCGTTATCTTGTCAAGATCCATGAAAGGCTTGCTTATCGCACGGAGGAACTTGTTTGTATAAAGAGTCTCCATCATCGAACTTATCGTAAACGAGCGCCCGAAGCCCGCCGTAAGCTGAACGAAAAGCTTTGCTCCCGTTTTATGGAATTCGGGCATCCATTTTTTCAGGTCCTCATACATTTTCTTGTTCTTATAAAGCCACTGACCGAACATGGGATTATAAACCGGCTGACAACCCGGCATTACAAGTCCGGCGTTGTTTTTCGCCACTTCGAGTATAAAGCGTGCGCCATCCTTGTCAAAATGATTTTTCTCCATCCAGCCAAAGAGGTCCGTTCCTCCCATACTCGTAAGAACTATACGGTTCTTGATTTCGCAATTGCCGATTTTCCACGGCGTAAACAAGGGGCTAAGTTTCTGATCCATTTGATTTCCCTCCGTAACAGATATCGTATTTTCCGGCGTCTGATGCCGAACTATTGTTATTATTATAACATATATACAAATAAAACACAAGTTTTTACTCGATTTTTTCAGCAATTATTACATATTTTTTAGCTTTTTGTTTTTCCTCTGCAAAAACAATAATTATTTCGCATCATTTTACCCATATATAACGAATTTTTAACTCCACAGTACGATATCACAAAGAAATCTAATAAGTACACTTCTCTTTTCCTCCTTGAATTTCGTATTTATATGTGTTATAATTAAGCAAATATCAGCGGCAAATTGTCAGCCGCATCAAACCGAAAGGATTTTTGTCTATGAACAAAAACGCAAAATGGATATACTCTCCCAAAAACAAGGACAACAGAGTTATCACCTTTTCAAAAAAGATAAATCTTTTGGGCGAAGTTAAAAAGGCAACGCTTTATGCAAGCGCGATCGGTCTTTACTTTGCCGAAATAAACGGAAAGCGCGTAAGCGATGCCGTGTTCACTCCCGGCTGGACTACGGGAAACGTCCATACTCAGTATCAGAAATACGACGTTACAAAAATGCTCACATCAAAGAAAGCCGAACTTTCGCTTACAGCCGGTAAGGGCTGGGCGCTTGGTTACCTCACCTGGAACGAATGGAACAACCTCTATGCCGACCATATGAGCGTTATCGCAGCACTTGAAGTTACATACAAGGACGGCACAAAGGAAAGCTTCTGCACAGATGAAACGTGGAGCGTTCACACATCTCACATTATAGATTCCGAAATATATCACGGCGAAACGGTCGATCTCACCGCAGACATTATATCTCTCGGCAAAGCTGCCGTAGACACAACCGTAAAAACCAAGCTCTTTGCGCAGATAGGCGAGTTTGTCCGCGAGCACGAAAGAATCGCTCCAATGCAGGTTATAATCACACCGAAAGGCGAAAAAGTAATAGACTTCGGTCAGAATATGACGGGCTATGTTGAAGTACGCGTTCACGGTAAACGCGGCGACAGAATAGTTTTCACTCACGCCGAAGTTCTTGATAACGACGGTAATTTCTACAGCGAAAATATGCGTTCCGCAAGAAACAGAATAGAATATGTTCTTTCCGGCGGCAATGATGTTTTCAAACCCTCGTTCTCATTTCAGGGATACAGATATATCCGTCTCGAAGAATATCCGTTTGACACGGTAGATCCCGACTGCTTTACTTCCGTCGCCGTTTATTCCGATATAAATCGCACAGGCTTTTTCGCTTGCGGAGACGCAAAAGTAAATCAGCTTTATCACAATGTGTTGTGGGGTCAGAGAAGCAACTATCTAGATGTTCCCACAGATTGCCCTCAGAGAGATGAACGTCTCGGCTGGACGGGCGATGCACAGGTATTCTGCCGTGCCGGCGCATATAACTTCAATGTTAAAAACTTCTTCCGTAAATGGCTCTCGGACTGTGCTGCAGAACAGAGCCTCCGCGATGACGGCGGCGTTCCGACAGTCGTTCCCAACGGTCTGCGTTCGACAGGCGTTGCCTCCGCATGGTCGGATTGTGCTGCAATAATTCCGTGGGAAATGTATCTTGCCTACGGCGACAAGGAAATGCTTCGTGAAAATTTCCCCATGATGAAAAAATGGGTAGAATATATCCGCCACGCAGGCACTATCGAATATCTTTGGACAGACCGTTGGCAATATGGCGATTGGCTCGCTATGGACGGCGAAGGCAACAAGCGTTGCACAGGCGCAACTCAGGTCGACCTTGTTGCATCCGCATATTATGCAAACTCCGTTCAGTGCGTAATAAATGCCGGAAAAATTCTCGGTGAAGACGTTTCCGCATATGAAAAGCTTCATGAGAATATTATCATTGCTTTTAATGACAACTTTATGGAAAACGGCATGCCCTGTATGTCAAAGCATATCTCCTGCCGACACGAAAAAAACAGCGAAGAACAGCAGATTGTCCGCGCGATAACACAGACAACGCTTGTACTTATTCTTCATTTCAAACTTTATCAGACAGAAGAGGTAAGAAAAAATCTTGCCGCAAAGCTTGTCGAAATTATACATGAAAACGGCGACAGAATATCCACCGGATTTGTCGGTACACCGTATATTCTTCACGTTCTTACGGATAACGGCTATACGGATGTCGCATATAAGCTCCTGCTTCAGGAAAAAATGCCGTCATGGCTTTACTCTGTAAATCACGGCGCTACTACGATGTGGGAAAGATGGAACTGCGTGAAAGATGACGGCACTTTCAGCGATGTCAGCATGACATCATACAACCACTATGCATACGGCGCGGTCGCCGATTGGCTTTACGGCGATGTTGCGGGAATAGTTTCCCTTGCAGACGGTGCAGGATATTTTCATATCTCAATCGCACCTAAGCCTTCACGCAAGCTCGGCTTTGTAAATTGCAAAGTTGAAACGGGACACGGTGCCGTGGTTTCAAAGTGGTATTACGGAAAAGAATTCGTCCACTATGAGTTTGAAATTCCCGAAGGAACGACAGCAGAGCTTAAACTTACCGACGGCACAGAAAAAACTCTTGCGGCGGGCAAATATATGTTCACCTCAAAAGCACCAGAATATGATAAATAATCAGCAAAAAGCACCGGCAGAGCCG
>FR898233.1:0-5136 GCA_000437375.1 Eubacterium sp. CAG:841 | reverse complement strand
GAGCCGGTGCTTTTTTTATTATTTTACATCAAGTGAGCCTGTGGTAATAAGTCTGCCGGATGAACGACTGAATATCATTATATCGTCACCCGTTATATCAAAGCGAACCTTCTGACCTATTCCGTAGGTTATGCCACCGAATATAACGCCCGTAAGCAGTAGATTACCCATTCTTATTCTTACTGTAGTTTCCATACCGGTAGGCATTGCGCTGTATATCTCGCCCTCAATCTTGCCGTCCGGCACGATCTTTATGGCTTCGGGGCGGACACCTATTATAAAGTCTCTGTCGGTTGCGGGCTTTTCTTCCTCTATTTCGGTCTCCTCAACCTTTGCTATATGACATCGGAACTTGACGTCCTTATTACCTTTTTCAACGTTTTTCTTGTCAAGCGCTCTCCTGCGACGAAGCTCTTCCTTTGCTTCATCGACTGCCTTGTCACTTCGCTGCCACTCGGCAAGAGCAAGTCCCGCCGCTCTGAACGTAGCATGTACGGCATTTTCAAGCATCGAAAGCTCTATTCCATCGCCCTTCTGATCGCCTTCCGCTTCTATGAAGTTTATCTGCGGATTTCCTACGAAATCTGCAACAAATGTGTTTGCGGGTTTTCCGTAGACCGTAAGCGGAGCGTCATACTGCTGAAGCACGCCGTTGTCTATAAGGCATATCTTTGTTGCAAGCGTCATTGCTTCCATCTGATCGTGGGTAACATACACAAACGTACTTCCCGTATCAAGGTGAAGTCGCTGAAGCTCACTTCTCATTTCAAGACGAAGCTTTGCGTCAAGGTTTGAAAGCGGCTCATCCATGAACAGCACTGTCGGCTCCGGAGCAAGCGTTCTTGCAATAGCAACTCTCTGCTGCTGACCGCCGGAAAGCTCTGCCGGATAACGATCCATAAACATACCTATCTTAACTATCCTTGAAACTCTGCGAACGGAAAGATCTATCTCCTCTTTTGTGAGCTTTCTTACCGAAGTAACGGTCTTTCCGTCTTTCACATATTCAAACTCGTCATTCAACGTATAGCCCTGCTTTGCCGCAGCTGCTTTTTCATCCGCAATTCTGGCGTTGAGCGATACGATAATGCTGTCCGCTTTTGCCTTCGCATTGCTTTCGTTGTCAAATCCATAAGAAAGTATTTTCTTGGCGGTAAAAATTGAAACCGTATAGGTATCTATAAGCTTGAGCTGCGCTTTTTCATTATCTATCGCACCGTCCTTGCCGCGACACTCCGAAAGGAGCGATACAACCTTTTCGGGCTGTGAAAGCACGGATATAAGCTTATGTGCTTCTCTTGCCTCAAATGATATCTTCGGAAGCTCCTCTTTTACGTTTGAAAGTCCGAACGATATATTCTGATAAACAGTCATATTCGGCCACAAAGCATAGTTCTGGAAAAGAAATCCCACTTTTCTTTTGTTTGCGGGAATGTTTATTCCCTGCTCACTGTCGAATACAACCTTTCCGCCTATCGTTATTCTGCCGCTTGTAGGCGTTTCAAGTCCCGCTATCATACGAAGAGTCGTCGTTTTACCGCAACCGGAAGGCCCGAGAAGGGTAACGAAAGCGTTATCCTCTATTTTAAGATCAAGATGTTCGACAGCATAAAAGTTGCCCCATCTTTTTGTAACATCTGTAAGAATGATTTCCGGCATAATTAACCTCCAATACCTTTGTCAAGACTTGCGCCCGTCAGTTTGTTTATAAGCGCGTTGCATATAAGCACCGTCACTATCAGTATAAGGTTCATACCGCTTGAGAATGCGGCAAGTCCCATTTCGTCAAAATAGTCCATCGTTGTGGAAAGTATCGTTCCGATACCGCTTAGCATCATAAACAGGGAAAGCTCTCTTATACACGTTGTAAAAGGAAGCAGATATCCAGAAAGAATTGATGTTTTCTGTATCGGTATTATTATGCGGAACATTCGCTTTATCCAAGGTATATCCTGAATTATTGCAGATTCTTCTATCTCGCCGCTGAGCTGAAGCATAGAGTTGAGCGACGAACGGCTCGCAAACGGAATATATTTTACTGTTCCTACGATTATAAGAAGTGCGTAAGTATTATAAAGACTGAAATATTCGTTACACAGCAACTTGAAGAACGCTATTCCGACAGCAATTGAAGGAAGCAGGTATGGAATAAACGCTATATTGTTTACATAGTTTGCAAACTTATTTCTGCGCTTTTTGGATACCGCATAGCCTATCAGCGTTCCGAGCGTTCCGGCGACAAGCGCGCAAAGAACGGATACGATTATCGTTCCCTTGTATGCCGACCATATAGTGGAATTGTAAAGCATACCAAGCTGACCATACATTCCGTATTCGCCCTTCGGGTCATTGTTCAGCCACCACTTTGTCGTGAGATTTGCAGGGTTCCATGTTTTCAGGAAGCTGTAATCTCCGGGATTCGGCAGGAACGTTTCAAATGCGAACGATATTATCGGATATATACTTGTAAAGAACGTAAATACTATAAGAATTATCGCTATTATATATTTCCCCGATTTGCCGAGGTTAATTTTCGATATCTGACCGGACTTGCCCGTAACCGTAGTGTAGTTTTTACGGCTCTTCAGACTCTGCTGGTTGAGTATAAGAATTATAACCCCCATCAGCATCATTATAACCGCAAGTATACTTGCCTCACCCGTGTACGTTCCCTTCATACTGATATACTTTGTAGAAAGTGTTGAAAGTCCGAGATAATGAGGTACGGGATAGCTTCCCATTGAGCTTCCGAATACCAAAAGCACCGTAGAAAGTATAGCGGGCTTTATCATAGGAAGGGTTATACGGAACATTATTTTGTGCTTCGGTGTATCAAGTATAGTCGCGGCTTCTTCAAGGTTTGCATCCATATTGCGGAAGATACCGCCTATAAGAATGTACGCAAACGCCGAATAATGAAGTCCCAGCACTATGACGCACGGAAATATTCCCTGACACCACCACGAAGGCATATGAATATTGAAAAGTGCGGCAAAAAGTCCGTCGCTCGTGTGCGTCACCGCATTACTGTTGAAAAGGTTTCTCCATACCATTGCCAACGTCCACTGCGGCATGATATACGGAAAAATGAATATCGAACTTAAATACTTTTTGCATTTAAGATTCGTTCTTGTCACAAGAAAGGCAAAAAGTCCGCCGAAAAGTATTGCCGCGACGCACGAAAAGAACGCCACGATAATCGTATTCAGAAGCGGATCCCAAAGGTTGGTTTTCGCAAGCTCTCCCGTGAAAAGGTCGATGTAGTTTACAAATGAGTAGCCAGAAGGCTTCCCTGCCCACCATGTCTCTATCGTACCTCTGTGGACCTTGAGCGTATCCTCAACTATCGCTATCATCGGAGCGACAGTGGTTATGGTACACAAAATGCCCATCACAACAAGAATTATGTTGTGTGGCTGCATAAAGAAAGTTTTTATTTTATTTGACCGTATGCGTCTTGCATTCGATCTTTCGGACACAGTATCCTTTGTCATAAAACCTCCGGCACGGAGCCGAGAAATATCTCGGCTCCGTGCAGATAATTAGATTTGGTTGTTTGTTCGGAGTTCAACAGGTCAATTATTTACCGTATTTTTTGAGAGAGTCAATCCAACGTCCTACTGTATACGCAACCTTTGCGCAGTATTCGGGATCCTCAATTGCAAGTCTGCTTTCCCACCAATCAAAGCCGCGATCCTTAAGAACGTCGTATGTTTTTCCGTCTTTTTCGCCCGTCTTATGGTCGGGATGAGCTTCGTCATTCGCTTTTGCAACTGCGGGGTTGGATGAATAACCGCCTATATCCTTGCCCCATGCTTCGAAGCCCTTCTGCGTGCATGTCATATACGCGATGAAAGCGCAAGCTGTCCAAGGCAGCGGACTGTTGTCCGTAACGAACAGATAGTGGCAATAGCCGTAACCGCCGAATCCCTTGTATCCGTCTTCATAAGCGGCAACCTTAACGTTGTTCTTTGAAACGGAGTCGGATTCCGTTACCGAACGGAGTTTTGAATAAACGAGAAGTCCGAACTGATCCTTCGCGGACTTATCAACAAGCATATTGCATATAGGACCGTCGTCCGTCTGAGCGCTGTAGCTTTCAACCCAAAGTTTTATCCATGCAAGCGCATACTTGCCGTTTTCGCCGAGTTTAAGCTCTGTTGCTTTTGCTTCAACAGCCGATACAGCCTTGTCTACATAAGCTTTTTCGGTTGCGCCGAGAGCATCATAAGCTTCTTTCAGGCTCTTTGCATACTCATCTTTTGTAAGCATATAAAGGAAGTTTCTGCCTACGACTTCGGAGTCGATATCCATAAACAGACCGTGTTCGCCTTCAGCAACGAAGTCCCATACGTTGTCGTATGTTTTGTCGCCTGTGCAGTTGTACATAAATACTTTGTTGAGTGTCTGAAGTGCGAGATAACCTTTATATTTTTCAGCTGTCGTGCCGTTTGCTTCAGCCCAATCCTTCGGAATGAATCTGTCAAGGATACCTGTCTGAACCATTTTGCTTTCGATCTGATTGCCGTCCTGAATAAGAGTCATAGAAAACTGTCCCTGTGACTTCTTTGCGTCGGTATCAAGCATTTCGAAAATCGTGTTGTTTTTCGGCTGTTGCCAGTCTGCTTCAAGAGTGTATTCGCCCTTGCCGTTTTTCTTAGCGATTTCGTTTACATATTCAACAAAGAAAGGAAGCGCTGTCGCCCCACGGCTTGAGTTACCTACGCCGGAGAATTTCTTTCCGTTGGACTCTTCATAAGCCTTGAGTGCAAGCTCTTCAAGAGTCATTGTCTGAGCCTGATCAATGATTTTCTGAACTTCACTCTTTTTCTTTCCGCAAGAAACGAGCGCAAGACAAGAGAAAACCATAATAAGCGAAAGTGCTAATGCTATTAATCTTTTCATATAGCCTCCAAGAACTTAAATTTTATTTATATTAACACCTGTCCGGTGATAATATCTTCATTGTGTATTATAATGATATCATTATGTTCACACTTTGTCAATCTTATTTTGAATGTTTTGACGGTTTTCTTGATTATTTTTTTAGTTTTATCGTCAAATTGCACAATTGATTTGTGCGTTATGAATATTTTGGGAAATATACAAAACGTGCGTCCGCAGGATTTGTATCCT
>FR898232.1:133301-146350 GCA_000437375.1 Eubacterium sp. CAG:841 | reverse complement strand
GGAGTCTTTCCCGTGCTCGGAATTACGGTGCTTTCATTGCGTCTTCTTCCGCAGACGGAGCATTCCTCATGCTTGATTCCGTCCTCGGTTTCGGTTGCGGGTTTGTCTGTCTTCCATACGAAGGTATGCTCCGCTTTGTTCAGATTTTCGGAGCAGGTCTTGTCTTTGCAGGCGTTCCAGTGATACGTTTCGTCAAAAAACCATTTTTCCGTGTTCGCCTCGTGCTTGTGCGGTGTCGCGGACTCCTTATATTCAGCCTCGAGTTTTACGTCGCCCGCAGGCATTACGAATACCACGGTTGCCGCAGAGGCGTCGTCAAGAGTGATGCCCTCTGCCTTCCATTCGGCGAATGCCTTTCCTGCCGGAGCGGGATCGGCTTTCACTGTCACGTTCTCGCCGGCAACGATTCTTGTCACAGTGTTTCCGGCGAAGTCAACCGCCTTGCCGCCGACAATGTTTATCGCATAGTCGACAAGCGCAGGCTCGGTTTCCGTTCTCATTGTCTTGCCGCATTCGTAGCATTCGGTGTGCTTTTTGCCCTCAACTCCGACGTCCGCGTCAACATCGGTTATCCACGGTCCCTCGTTGTGCTCGCTGTATGCCTTGTTTCCGCAGACGGAGCATTCATGATAATGCTTTCCGGCGGCGTCATCGTTTGTCCAGATGCCAAAGGTATGCTCCTCCGCTTCCGTTTCTCCGCAGAAGCAGGCTCTCTGATGGTTGCTTTCGGATATCTTGGACGGAGTCCATTCGCCGAATTTGTGTGCGTCGACAGATACCGCGCAGAATTCGACAAGCGATGAATCGTCGTTTGCCTTTGCGTATATTCTTGCGTTTCCGATGCCGACAGCCGTTATCAGGCCGGTGTTTTCATCAACCTTTACAACATCGGGGTTGTTGCTGGTGAATTTTATCGTATATGTTCCGGCAGCGTCGGCAGGCATGATTGCCGCATTGAGCTTTGCGACGTTTCCGACGTGCAACGCGAGCGACTTTTCGTTCAGCGATACGCCCGTCGCCTTTATGACAGGCTTTTCATTGACCGTCAGGAAGAATGACGTGTTGTATGCGGCGTAAGGCTTTTCTCCGCTCTTGAGAACGCAGAGCACAATCTGCACGGGCTCGCCGTCCTTTGTCTTTTGCTTTGCTATCAGCTTGCCGTTTTCGATCTTGACATACTCGTTTTCGTAGTCATAAATATATGTGGTATAGCCGAGTTTGTCCTTGACCTTCTTTCCGACGCCCCATTTGGCAGAGTATCCCTTTGCGTCAGACGGAACAAGATCCGGAAGATCTTTCGGAAGGTCAAAGGTATCTCCCACGTCGAGCGTAATATCCGCATAGGACGGAGTATAGCTCAGCTGCGGTCTTGACGATCCCATGTCATCGGGAGTATAAACAACAACCTGTGCGCCGCCGTAAGTGTTCTGCATGGGACCGGACGGTCCGGCATAGTACATTGCAAAGCTTCCGTAGCCCACCTTTTTACCCTTGATGGTTATCATCGCAAAGCCTTTCAGATCGGAAACCGGCTTTGACGGGGAGACGATTTCAAAGAACTGTTCGTCGTATGATGACGGTGATTTTACGGTGAAAATGTTGCAGTCGTTTGCCGTTGAGGGATTCAGCTTCACCAAAAAAGTCCTTGTTTCACCGGGCTTTATGAATATGGTGCCGTTATTGGTTCCTTGAATGGTTATGCCGCCCAGCCTTACGATATCGTCAATCAGCAGCATCTGCGATTTTATTATAAAGCCGGCGCGTTTCGTATCCGTTTCGGCATAGCGATAATAGAAATAGATCCTGTCGCCCGTGTAATATCCGCTTCCGGTTGACGACGTCAGCTTCTGGCTCCAGTCAATCTGCGACAAATTTTTATACTCCGTCTTGCTGACAAAATAATCAAACTTTGATCTGTCAAAGTTCAATATTTTGAAGCCGTCGTAGAAGTTTTTGGACTTGGTTGCAACAACGTCTATTCTCGGCGGTTCGGAGGGGTTATACGCCTTTTCCACAAGGATTTCCTTGCCGAAGACCGCTCCGTAATATTTGCCTTCCGGCTTGCCTCTGGCAATCATATAGACATATTTGCCGACGTATTCCGGTTTGTCGAGCTTAATGCTGAGTCCGGTTTCTCCCTTGATGAGAACATCGTTTTTAGTGTCTTTATCAACGCATCGCCAGATGATTTCAACTCCGTCAAGGTCGCTCATGTTCGGCAGGCTTGCCTTGAGATAGCTGCCTAAACTCACCGCGCCTTTGTCATACTGAACAGGGCCCGCAATCTGCTTTCCTTCTTCAAGGACAAGAGCCGTCACCTCTTTGAAATTCGCACCCGACCGCCATACAACCAGACTTCCGGGATTCCGGTATCTCCATTCAAAATGAAGCGTATACGTTCCCGTTTCGGCTATCTCCAGCTTACCGCTGTTGAAGTCGGAATTCCAGATCATCTTTTCTCCCTCGTAAACCTCAACGGTTTTTGACTGTACAAGGCGTCCTTCTTTTTCAAGCTCAAGGAACCATTCCGGCAGCTCCAGTTCGATATCTATATCATAAGATTTGCCGGCATAAAGCGCGGTCATTCCGTTGCTGTCAATGGTGGCTCCGTTAACCTTCACTGTCATATCTGTACTTGACTGTAATGAACCAAATCGTGTAAACTTCAGCTTATACGGGGTTTCATCCCTTGATTTGGAGGATGCGTAATAGTCGACGTTCCATTCTTTCGGCAGACTGTTCGGCAATTTGTTGTATACCGTCAGTTCGGTCCATATGGTTTTTGCACTCTTGTTTTCATCCGTGCCGAAGTCGCCCCAGAGATTGTGATTCTGGAATTCAAATGCCAGGTATCTCGCATTGATGAGATGGAACCTCTGTTCATCGCGCATCTTCACGTTCCACACATATGCGATGTTTTTCGTGTTCCGGACGTCGATCGAAATGGCTCCCAGCGTGTCGATTGTCAGCTCGCTTGTCAGAATGACAAAGGAAACCTCTTTTTTCTTGTTGCCCATGCGCGCATCCAGGCTTGCCCACTCAAGAATTTGCACATTCCCTGCGTACAGGCCGTATTCCGCGCCGTCCGCGCCTGTGCCTGTCGTGTCGATTGCGATCTTTCCTTCTCCGCGGATTACCAGATTTCCGCTTTCGGCAGATACGGTGTTCGGGCGCGAAAGGTCAATCGAAGCGCCGACAGCCTCCTTGTGTTTATATCTTGAGTTGCGCGTCAGCGTAAGCGTGCGATCACCGGTATCGATCGTCAGATTGACGCCGGGAGCGTATATCGCCGCAATCGTCATATCGACTTCAACCCTGAGTTTGAGATCCTTGCCCTCAATCCCGGGAATATAAAGAACGTTCTTTTCGTTATTTGTCCAATAATAAAGAGTTCCGTCCTTGTATCCGTATATTTCGGTTGCCTTCGGATACTGCTTCGTATAGGAAAATACTCCGTTCAGCTCTTTTGTATGCAGTTTTTCCGAACTGGTTGCCGAGTATATCACTCTGACATTTCCGTCCTTGAGTCCGAGAACCTCATACGGATAGTTGTTGGTGTCCGCCGCACCGATTACAAAAAACAATGCGGTGATCACAAGCAGGACGAGCAATATTCCCGCTATGATCAGATTTCTTTTTTTCATTTTGATTTTCCTCCTTAATTATACTTTGCCGCCGCGCAAAATGCGGAAAGACCGCATCAGGCGCAAGGCCGCACAGTTACGTTATTTATATGGCGCACCGTCCCATGACGGGTACTTCCGCAGGTTGTCTGCCCGTGCGGACTTTTCCGATCCGCGATACGATTGTATCACGTGTTTTCTTTTCCGTTCCCTGCGGAATAGGGGTTTTTGTTTTCCTTCGGAGCGTCCGGCTCGGAGCCGCATCTGCCTGCCCAGCCTATTAAAATCACCCAGAGCAATACGTAAACAAACCACGCAATGGCTGCGCCGATTGCCCACCACGCCGATATATCGAGCAAAAAGTGCAGAGCGAGCAATACGGCGGCGGGAATGAGCCATAAAATATTCAGAAACATATTGAAAATCAGGCAGACGAAAAATCCGCCGCTTCGTTTGGTCCTGCGCATACGTTCCGTCCTTTCTCTCCGGTTACATGGCGTATATCTGATCCATCAGATATTCGGAGGTCATGGAGCCGTAGAAGAACTGATCAATGATTCCGTTTTTCTTGGCGTCGCGTATGTCCTTTGCCGCCTGCTTTTCGGTATTGGAGTCTACAAGAAGGGCGATTTTGCAATCGGGGCAGACCGATTTCACCTCGTCACGCAGCCGGAGTCTGTCGCAAAGCAGCCACGGAGTGTACCCCGTCACTTCCATGACGAGGACAAACGGTTTATACATCTGACACAGCTCCACGGTATCGTTTGGAGTTTCTGCGCGGACCACGTCAATATCGTAGTCCGAATTTCTGAAGGCGGCAGCTATGGAGTCGGCAAACAGAAAGTTCTGTATGTCCACTACAATTTTTTGCATTAAACCTTCCTCCTTTCCTTTCATTGATATTTTCCGAACTTGCTTTACGATATTATTATATCAGATGACGGGATTTCTGTCTGTCCTCATAAGTGTGGACAAATGCCCCGCAAAATGTAAACAAATTGTTAACAAGCGGGCTTTTTGAGTTCTGAAAACAGAAAAGCCGCCCTGTTTTTCGAAAAACAGAGCGGCTGTAACCGTATGTATAAAATTACATAATCATTGCATAATTATTATTTTTCTTCGCGACGGCTTTCCGGCACGACGAGCCTCTTTCCGACGGCGGCAACCATCAGACGGTTGCGGTTCGGATAGCCGGTTTTTTCCAGCATACGATTGATATACGTCCGCACAGACGACTCCGCAACGTTGAGCTTTTCGGCAATCTCGGCGTTCGTTTTTCCCTCGCAGAGCAGGCGCAGAGTTTCAAGTTCCTGAATGGAAAGGTCCTTTGAAAGCACGTTTCCGAACGGCACCGCCGGCACGCTGTCCGGCCAGAAGTGTTTCCCCGAAAGCGTCCCATCTATCACTCCGACAAGATCCTCGGAGGGCGAATCCTTATACCAGAAGCTGTCCGCGCCTATTTTCCTTGCCCTGTCCAGGAAGCGTCCCTCAAGCATAGAGGTCACCATCACTATTTTTATCTGCGGGTAACGTTTTTTGATCGTTTCCGCGGCGGCAAGCCCGTCGGAATCGTTTTCGGTGCAGATATCCATCAGAATCAGGTCGATATCTCCGTCGCCGCACCGGCAGACAGCCGCGTCGGCTCCGGTCAGCGTTCCCGCCACCTCGCAGTCCGCGCTTTTTTCAACGCACGAGCAGAGGTACATCCTCGCAAGAGCCTGATCCTCGACAATCAGTATTTTTTTCACAGCCACAAGCCCCCTCCCGCATCCTCGGATTTCGGTATGTCAATCACCAAAGAAAACTCCGGCAAACTCTGCACGGTCATTTTCCCGCCTGATTTTTCAATACGACGGCGCAGATTCGTGAGCCCGCCGCCCTCCGTTATCGTTTTTTTGGGAGGCTTGCCGTTGTTGCGGATCATAACGGTATAGCTGCTGCCGCCCTCCCATATCATAACGGAAAGCTCGGTCGCCTGAGCATACTGAATCGCATTGTTCAGGCAGACCTGCACAGCGGTATACATCAGCTCTGCCGCGCCGCCCTTCGGCTCATCGCCCCTCATTCTTATGGTGACGCCGCTGCTCTTTGCGGCGTCATACAGGCGATCCCTCGCCGACAGCGGAACAGCGTCACGAAAGGCAATGCTCTTTCCCCATTCGCGCAGTACGGTGTCTGCGTCGACGCCCTCCGCGTCGCCCGCAAGATACTGTTTTGTGACGGTCAGGCATGCGGCAAGACTGTCATGCATGGCGGACTTTGCGGCAAGCGACTCCTTTTCCCGCGCGACAGCCGCCACGTTTTCCGAAAGTCGTTTAATCCTTTCTGCGTCCTCCGCAAGCTTTCTGTTGTCGGCGGAAAGCTGTACCAATGCCCAATGCAGACCGGTGACGTCTGCGGCGGTAAGCTGTATATAGGTTTTTCCGTAACGATCGGTGACAGCCGTTTTTTCAAATCGCCACACGGTTTTGTCCGGAAAGCGATAGATATTTTCCTCCGGTGAAATCTGCAGAATGTCGTCCGGCGGGTCAAAGAGCGCCTGCTCAACCTCGCCGAGATACTGCATGTCGCTGTCCAGCAGGTACCGGCTCAGCCGATACATCTGCCGGTTGCAAAGCACAATGCCGCCGGAGCAGTCGAAAAAACAGACGGCGGTGGGAAGCATATCAAAGCTTTCCTTTATGGCGTTGAACGCAAAATGTTTAAGCCTGTGCATTTTCTCCGCCTCCTATCTGTGTGCGGACGAGCCACAGCCCGTCCTCAAAGCAGACCGTCACTTCATCCGTCGCAATCCGCGAAAGATCCGATGCGCACTCCGCCGACAGATCCATTGCGCTGTCCGAAACGGAAATAAAGAGCGATCGCAGATCGTCCACGGTTGCCTCCGCGACGATTTTCAAAAGCTCGAAAATCCGAACGACCTCGTCCGAACGCATGGGCTTTGTCGTGCGGTAAATCACGCCGCACTCCGTTCCGCACGCGGTCAGTGCGCGCACCGCCTCGTCGACCGTCAGCCTCAGCTCCTGCTGCGGCAAAAACTCGTATTCGCGACTTAAAAAATACAGGTTTGCGCTGCGCTTGACGTATGTTCCGAGCAGAAGTATTCTTTTCAACAGACTTTTTGCTTCCGCAGGCGACGCGTTCTCGCATTGCCTGAGCAGCTGCCGTATGCGGGCTGTCTGCTTTCCGTTTCTTTTCTCCAGCTCGTCATAAATGCGATTTTTTTCGGTCAGCTCGTGCAGTTTTTTTCGCACGAGATAGCCCTCCTGCAATTTCTTTTTGTTTTTCTCCATCTCCGCCTTGTTTTCACTCAGCTTTTCACGAAGCTCCGTAAGCGGGCGGACGTTGTCCATCCAGACGACATAGCCTCCGCTTATCCGCGCCGAAGATATACGCATTCCGTCCTGACGGATAATTCTCTGCCCCTCCGGCGGACAAACCATATCGTCACCGGCGGCACGTGACCGCAAAACGATGTTTCCGTCATTGTCCGCAATGCACGCCGCCAGCGTCGTCGCCTCAAAAAGCTCGATATAGCCCGTGTTCGACTGTATCATACGACAGCGTATGCAGCTTTCGTAAATCGACGCATACAGCAGACAGAACATCACGTTCATATCCCCGAGCCACCAGCGCACGGCGGGAATTCCGGACAGGTAAAGAACTCCGTAAAGAACGGTCACACATCCCATAATAAACGGCACAATCCGCTTTTTGCCGCCCGTAACACGACTTTTTTTCAAAAGACGGACGAGCGAAAACGCCATGCAGGCAATCATCCAGCCGAGACACACAAAATACATAAGACGATGAGAATACTTCCCCGAAAATTCCGGCGAGCCGCCTTCAAAGGCAAATACCTGCTGATGCAGATCATTTGTCATTACGACGGCAAACAGTATGGTCGGAATAATTGCAAGCGCAACCGATTTTTCGGTCAGGCAGTTATCGTATCTGCCGAGAGAAATGGCGATATACACGCTCAGAAGCGGTATAAACAGCATCGGAAGGTAATAGAGATACCAGATGTATCGCGCGGCGGTCGTATCGGTTACGAACTCATATTTGAGCGTGCGCAGGATGAGCCATATAAGCATCAGAAGCGCCGTCAGGCGCAGATAGTGCTGCGTCTGCTTGTGAATAATGCGACGGTCGATTGAAAAGCCCCAGAGCGAAAACAGCAAAAGATAAAGAGCCGCGCGTATGTAGCTCGGATAAACGCCGCCGATATCGAATTTTGCGAGCATACGGCACGAATATGCCGCCGCAATGACCGCAAAAACAAATATCATTGAAAGCAGTTGCTTTGTGTTTCGTTTCACGGGGCAAAGCCCTCTCTTTCTCCGTTCCGGACGAATAGGCTGTCGGCAGGTTGCTCCGCAACCGGCGTTGATACGGTCGTCCGGCAATTTTTCAGATTCCCGATTTCAAGGCGTCGGGTACGCCTTTATAATTACGGCTGACAATCGCTCCGCTCTTTCAGAATAACTCCGGATGGTTTTCAAGCCTGTCCGCATCGGTTATTCTGCGCGACACTCTGCACGGATTGCCGAACACAAGGCTGTTTGCCGGAATGTCACGCGTGACGACAGACCCTGCGCCGATGACACACCCTTCGCCGATTGTGACTCCGGCACAAACGGTAACGTTACCCGCTATCCAACAGTTATCTCCGATGGTTATCGGCGCGCCGTATTCTCTGTCTGTCACGTTGCCCGTTTTTTCATTGAAATAGGGGTTTCTGTCCTGCCAGCAAAGCGGGTGCAGAGGAGTGAGCAGCGAGACGTTTGGTCCGATGAAAACATTATCGCCGATTGTTATTTCGCATATGTCAAGCGCGGTAAAATTGAAGTTTGCATAGCTGTTTCTGCCCATTTTTATGTTTTTTCCGAAGTCAAAATATATCGGTCCCTGAAGATATACTCCGTCGGCACGGTCGGGCATAAGTTCTGCGAGAATCTCTTTTCTTTTTTCCGAGTCGACCTCCGTCGTTTCGTTGTACATTCTGCAAAGGACGTGCGCCCTTGTTCTCTCCTCCGGGAGTCCTTCCGCAAACGGGTCATATATTTTCCCCGCAAGCATTTTTTCGCGTTCGTTCATTTATTTTCTCCGTTGATTTTTTTTATTTTCCTGAATTCTATACCGCCGCGCGGGCGATGTCAACATCATATTCCGTATTTTTTCGTTATCCTCTCCAACTTTTCGCCCATCGACACGGACAGTGCAAGCAAAAATATCACGTTGGAAACGGCATATATCGCCGTGACCGGCAGAGCCGCGACAACAAACGCTCCGTATCTTGAAAGCGAGAACGTCCCCTCTGCCCACAGCACCGAAAAACCGTCCATCAGAAGCGAAAATATCACGCCGGAAAATACACCGTACAGAGCGAGCGCAAGCCTGCTTTTTTCAGTATCGGTGACGCTGTCGCCGCCAAAAAGCCGATAAGTCCCCGCCGACGTTTTCACGTCGATATCCTCCGCATGCTGTCCGCGGAAAAGAATTTCCCCTTCTCTTTTGCCGACGGGCGCAAGCTCATTTTTCATAAGCCGCAAAAGCGGCAATAATCCGTTTTTTCATTTTCCGCGCTCCTTCCCGTCTTTAATGTTATAATTATACTACAATCCGCAGGCTTTTTCAAGCGCGGCGTCTTTTGCGCCGAATTTTTCTCCTTTTCTATTGACTTTTCGCAGTCCTTAAGGCATAATTGCGTAAGTACTTTTCATTCCCGAGGGGAAAAACAAATGGGCAAAAACTATAAAAGAACGATTTACGCCTGCTTTATCGGATATATAGTTCAGGCGATTGTAAATAATTTCATTCCGCTCCTGTTCGTCACGTTTCAGAAGAGCTACGGAATTCCGCTTTCAAAAATAACTCTGCTTATCACCGTCAATTTTGTGATACAGCTTTTAATTGACGCCTTTTCGACGTTGTTTGTCGACAAAATCGGCTATCGCGCGTCGATTATCATCGCGCACGTCGCCGCCGCAACGGGACTTATTCTCCTCACGGTCCTGCCGGACGCCTTTTTGGGAATTTTCCTTTCCGTTTGCGTTTATGCTGTCGGAGGGGGACTTCTTGAGGTGCTTGTCAGCCCCATAGTCGAAGCCTGTCCGACGGAAAACAAGGAAAAAATGATGAGCCTTCTTCATTCGTTCTATTGCTGGGGGCACGTCGGCGTTGTGCTGATATCAACAGCGTTTTTCGTGCTTGTCGGCACGGAAAGTTAGAAGCTTCTCGCGCTTTTCTGGTCGCTCGTTCCGATGTTCAATATTTTTATGTTCGCCCGTGCGCCGATGTATCCGCTCGGCAGTAACGGAGAAAAGGGACTTTCGCTCAAAGAGCTTTTTTCAAGCAGGGTGTTCTGGGTTCTTGCCATTATGATGGTATGCGCCGGCGCAAGCGAGCAGGCTGTCAGCCAATGGGCGTCGACCTTTGCCGAAACGGGACTCGGAGTCGGCAAGGCGATAGGCGACCTTGCGGGACCTATGGCGTTTGCCGTGCTTATGGGTACGTCACGCCTTATTTACGGTAAATTCGGAGACAGGCTCCGCCTTGATAATTTTATGATTTTCAGTTGTCTGCTCTGCGTCGCGTCGTATATATGCATAATATTTGTTCCCGTTCCCGCAATAAATCTTATAGGTTGCGCCGTGTGCGGATTTTCCGTCGGTATTATGTGGCCGGGGACGTTCAGCAAGGCGTCCGCGACGATACGCGGCGGCGGAACGGTAATGTTTGCTCTGCTCGCCCTTGCGGGTGACCTCGGATGCGGCGGCGGTCCGACTCTTGCCGGACTTGTTTCAAGTGCCGCCGGCGGCAATCTCAAAGCCGGAATTCTGGCGGCAATGATTTTCCCCGCGCTCCTCCTCTGCGGAATTTTTCTCCTCAAAAGATACGGAAAAAGAAATCGCGATTGAAGCCGCCTTTGCGGCGCGTGATTTTCCCTCAAAAAACAAAAACGGCAATCGCAAACCGCGATTGCCGTTTCTTTATTTATCTAATCTGAATATTTGCTTGCGGATAATTTCTCAGCAGCGTTTCTTTGACATCCTCGCTCTCAACGATAAACGTCACCTTTGCAAGGTCGACCCCTTCAAATGCTGTGTCGAAGGAGGAATATTTGATAATGTCGTCCGTTTTCAGTATAATCGTTTCCAGATTGTCGCAGCCTTTGAAAATGTAGCCCTCAAAATAAATGATGCCGCTCGGAATTTCAATCGTTTTCAGATTTTTGTTATTTGCAAATGCCCTTGCCCTGATACCTTTGACCATGCGCTCCGTTCCGTTCTGGTCTTTCGCTTTTTCGGGTATCACAATGTTCTCCGGCGACTTGCCCTTGTATTTCTTGACATACATCTGTTTATTGTCGATTGACGACGACTCCACCATTTTTTCATAAGCATATACGATTTCAAACTCGCCGACAGCTGTCTTTGCGTATTTGTTATAGAGATAAATGCCCACTAACACAAGTGCCGCGATAAATACAATCGCACCTATAAATGCAAAAAAGTTTTTCATATTGACCGTAGTCCTCCTTAATTTATTCAAGCTGATTCGGATTTCCCGTGTGTTATCATTCTATCATAGCCGAAGGAGATTTGTCCATACTCTCAAAAAAATTTTATGATATTTTTTTCTGAAAGCCGACGGCACGCCTCCGGCGGAGCGCTTTATATTTCCGCAATAACAGCCGACCGCGGCGGAATTATGCATTTGCCGCCGCAATCACATTGAGCAACATTGAAATTTCAACCGACAGCTTGAAGAGTGCACTGCACTGCTCGGATCTCGGGACCGTTTTACCCGTAGATTTCCCTGCGGACGCCTGGTTTCACTGCCGGGAGGATGGCTCGCTTTCGATCACTGGAATTTATCATCCTGCTCGACAAAAAAGTCGTGATATACTTTTACGCACGCAAGCTCCGTCCATTTTTGTTCGGCGGGCGGTGTTTCGTCAATATTGTATATGTGTGCGCCCTTCAGGGAGAGCAGAAACGGAGAGTGAGTGGAAATAACAAATTGACATCCGTAATTTCTCACCGAGTCTTCAATAAAATACTTTAGTTGCAATTGATTTTGCGGAGAAAGGCTGTTTTCCGGCTCGTCCAAAAGATACAACGCATTTTCCTGAATTGAATCAACAAAGTATGACAGTGCGCTCTCGCCGTTTGAACGCTCCTGTATATTTCGCATCAGGTTTTCTTTCAAGAAGCGGGACTGACTGCGATTTTTGTTTCGCATATCGCTGACCCGTTTCCACCGCTCGTAATCATCCAATCCCTGAAAAAGATTCGGCGCTGCACCCGGACTGTTTTCCGCAATATATTCCCGGATCAAATCCGACCTTTTGCTGTCAATACCGTCGTTGATACGGCGAATATCAAGCACCTTTTCAAAAACGCCGTCGCTCGTGATGATCTTGCTCCCCGTCGGAATCGCTCGCTCTAACTGATAGTCACACATGCCGACGTAGTCCTCAAAAAAGTCGGAGCGGTTAAACGGGGTGCTTCGCTCAAGAGCCAGCTTTTCAGCAATGATATTCAAGATACTGCTCTTACCGCTCCCGTTATTGCCACAGAATATCGTGATGTCCGAAAAAAAGAACTCGGGTAGTTCGCGATACTGAAACAGTTGAAACGGATAATAGGTCGTATAGCAGGTTCTTTTGACTTTGAAATTTCCTGAAAAATAATTTTCCTCATTTTCTCTTGTAGGCATTCGAAAACTCATTAAATATATCATAAGGCCACCATTTCACTTTTGTTTTTGTCACAAAAACTTCCTATATCTTCAAATTCATAATCCATCCCGTAGCAGTCCGAGCGGCTGTCGCAGTAAATGCGCCCGTGCGTGCATCCGCTATAGAAGTTCATGCCGTTTTTCGCGGACAGGATGGTTTTCGCTTCTATGTAGCGCATCAGACAATATCTTTGATAACCTTCAGCGCCACGCTCGCCATTCGGCACGATCAGCGGTGTAAAAAATGCTATCATCATTCAACATATCTTATCTCTTTTATATCTCCCCACAGATTATCTGCCGCCTGTTCTATATGGCTTTTTTCGGTTTGCGTCAGGCTGCGGAAGCACTTGATTTCGAGCTTCCCGTTTTTGTTTTTCCATATCCCCGCCACATCACCGTCGAGGAGCAATGGCGGCATAACGATACCCGCAAGATTGAACACGCCTCGCAAATATTCGGGCTTCAGATAGATGTTTTCCTTTTTCTGATATCCGAGCATAAGCTGGTCAAATCCCGCAAGGAAAATGCAATGCGGAATGTCCCCATCGTATGTTTTCCCGTTCGGTATGTAATAATATGTCCTGCCGCCGAAGTCAAATGACTCGACAGGCAAGTTCCGAAGCCAATTCTTGACCTCTGCCTGTTTTGCACCTGTATAATACATAGCGTCGTGTA
>FR898232.1:97625-133239 GCA_000437375.1 Eubacterium sp. CAG:841 | reverse complement strand
GCCGCGCTATCTCAAATTTTGCTTCTTCCTCGGGAATCGGAGAAAACTCGGGCGAGGCGATATACTGCTTTTTCTCCTGCACCGTATAATTCATAAAGCCGCGCACGCAAAGCTCGCGTATACCTCCGCCCCATGACTCGAACATACAATCCTCTTCAATCTTTGTCATCCCGTTTGCGCGGCAAAGCTCCTTCAGCTCGTCGCGCGTGTATGCCCTCTCCGTAACCGCCAAGATGATGATATCCGCAAGATATTTCTGCCGTTCGGGTGTCAAAGCCCAGCACGGGCGCTGATTTTTCATATAGGAATATCCCTGCCATTCGTTTTTGCGATAATCCGCCCCGTTGTTGCACCGGATAAACAGCGGCAAATCGCTTTCGGCAAACACGTGAACTGTGCCGCGCACAGACCAGTTTTTCACAAGCCCATCGGCGACGGTCTGCTCGTCATAGTCGTTTGTACGGATTTTCAGTGAGTGCAAAGCGTTCATCATAAACTGCGCCTGCACTCCGCAAAGGTCGCGCATCACGGTCAATTTGTCCGCGGGAGCGAGCAGATATTGATTTGTCAGCTGACGGATTTTCAGTTCTTCAAGCGTCATAATTTTTTCCTTTCGGTCAAGCGCAGTTGTTCGTTTTTTGGTTGCTACGATATCATATTTTTTAAGCCACTGATGAACGGCGGCAGTGTGCTTTGGTCGGTCGTAAAGGTAAAAATCAGGCACTGTTCCATTCCGTCATCAAAAATTTTGCCCTCAACCTTGATATGCCCCTTTTTATCCAATGCCAACGATACATAGCTACCATAGTACATTGCCGAGAGTGTTGCATTGAAACATTGAAACTCGTACATCTTCTGCAACTGCTCCACAAAGTCGTAAAATTGCTGTGTGGCACAGTCGCAGGAAGCGTATGCCTGAAATGTTCCTGATTTTACTCTCAACCAGACAGTGGCGTTGCACGGATATCCTTTATTGGCATCTTCACAGTAAAAACCACATTCTTCAATTGCCAAGTAGTTTTCCCCATATCTCAGTTCTGCCGGCGGGTATTCTGACGGTTTCATAAATGCCTCCTTTGCGCCTTTCAGACAATATCTTTGATAACCTTCAGCGCCACTCCCTGAATCGTCAGCTCTTTCGGGTGGATGACGCGCTGCTTTTCGGTGTAGCTACTGTTTTCCGCGTACAACACGGGCTTGCCGTTCTCGTAATGCAGGCGCTTGAGTGTGTTTCCTTCTTCCGTAAGCGCAACGACAACCTGCCCGTCGGTTGCGACATTTGTTTTCTTGACCAGCACAAGGTCGCCCGTATGAACGCCGATGTCCGCCATGGAATCGCCGTATGCTTCAAGCAGAAAGCATTCACCGTCGAGCCACTCCTCCGGAACGGCAAGGTATCTTGAAACATGCTCCTCCTGCTCGTCGGGCGTGCCGCACACGATCATTCCGACCACGGGAATACGGCGGGACATCACGTGCATTTTCTTCTGCAAGGGTGTTTCCAGCGTGTTTTTCCCCGAATAGGAAATGATGCCGCGCTTTTCAAGCTCCAAAATGTGCCGGTACGCGGTCGACTTGACCATGCCCATATATTCCATAATATCCGCAAGACTCGGGGATTCCCCGTTGTTGTCCCGCGCATACTGCTTGATAAACTCCGCGAGCTTTTGCAGTTTTTCTTCACTCATGACTCTCATAAGTACACCTCAAGCAATTTCAGAACTCATTGTTCTGTTATTATATCATAGCAAAGACGCCTTGTCAATAGGTTTTCAGAACTTTTTGTTTCGCTATGTTTTTTCTTTGTTTCCTGCGGCGCAGATTCTGATGCCCCACATTGCCTCCAAAACGGTCGCACGCGCGATTTATATGTTTGCTTGTAATTACCCTTCTTTTGCATTCAAAAGCGAAAGCGGGGCTTACAGTCCCGCTAACGCCGTTCCTTTATTCAGTTATGCCGCATAGCATTCTTGACTTCTTCGAGAATGCGAAGAATGCTCAACATTTCGTCATTTGTGCAGTCGTCGAGCAACTCTCCGATTTTCTCGTTCGCCACGGCGTATGTGCCGGGTGTGTTTGCCCGCAGAATCCAGTCGGTTGCCACATCGAGCGCTTCTGCAATCCGGATGAGTGTGGACAACCCCGGCGTTTTCTTGCCGAGTTCAATGTTTGACAGATGCACCACCGAAATATCCGCTTTTTCCGCCAGCTTTCCTTGTGTAAGCCCGACTTCACGGCGCAAGTCGGCAATGCGCCTGCCGATTGCGGAAGGACAGCTGTTGTCATTCATTGTTTATCGCCCCTTCGCCTGTAACACAAATTAATCGTAATCCTTACCATCGTGCGCACCTCCTTCGTAAGCACACACAATACCATAAAGGCATCAGGAAGTCCAGAGAAAATCGAAAAAGTTAGCAATTATATTTGGTTTCACATATACCTTAGCCGTGCTTCGGTGATGATTTTGTCCCCTCACTTGACAACGGACATCTTTTTTGTAAAAGTAGGGGTGTCACCCAATAATTTATTATATTTTTTCGGATCAAAGCCATAACACAAACGGAGACTGCATCTCTGGGTTCGTACCGAAAATACAGTCTCCGTTCTTTTTAATTGAATATCTCTGGATAATTAATTTTTACGATTTCAATTGCTTGTTTCAACTCACCGGAAACATAATCCTCTATTCTCAGATCAATAGCAACTTCACCATTAGCATTATTAACATACACATTATATGGAGGTCTAAGCAATCGTAGAGCTTGTTCTCTTGTAAAGCCGTGTTTTTGAAGGTCAATAACCAAATCATTATTGGTTCCATACTCCACATAGTCATACCAATCATTAACCAAAGCATCTTTCCCGCGCACTTTAATAATGGCTTCAGAAAATCTAAGAAAATACATAGAAAATTTATAGTTGATAACATGCTCAATATCTTTCATAACATCATTAATAATTTGGTTTTTGTGCTTGATGGATCCATTGTAATTTTCCAGATGATAAACAGGATCATATGAAATAAGTTTCCCGCGATTTCGCTCATAGTTATCGATTGCTCCGCGAATTATTTCGTGCATACCTTTGCTAGACATCCACTGTGTAAGTATTACCGCATAATAACTGAGTCTGTCGCCTTTTCCCAGAGTGTCTTTTTCATAAACCGTCCATTGAAAAATCTCCGATAACTTTCTAAGAAAAGATAAGCAATCTTGGTACTCTAAGGATCGAGGATAGTTAATATCGCTTTGTCTTATTGCTCTATATAACGACTCCTTTTGCTTTGCAGAAACATTGATATCATCGTCCTCTTGCACTATATTTGAGAACATATTTCTAATATCTATAATATTTTGAGGTTGCAACGCACCACTTTTTCTGAAGTCTCTCACTATATAACTATCTCTTTTTGAACACAAATCATGTAACAGCATGTTAAGGCACTTGCTTGCATAATCATATGTTATTTCCGTGAAACTATGGTCAGCGTACTTTTCTCCTTCCTGAAGAAGATTTGTCCTTCCTTCCAGCAATGTCTCGACAATATACCGTTTATGCCGGTTACTCAATGCCTCTTTCGGCAATAAAGATTGTTCAGGCAATTGTTTAAGCAAAACATCGTTATAGAAGTTCCGCTGATTAACTTTTTCAACAATCAAAAATACATTGCCAAACTCGTTTAGAGTTACTCTTCCGGCTCGTCCGATCAGATTAAATGCATCTATTATGGACATCTTGGCAAAACCCTTTTTATTATCAAAAACGAATAGATTATCAACGGGAACATTAACACCTTCCAATAATGTACTGGTACAGAAACAATATCTGATATATCCTTTTCTGAGAAGTTGTTCAATCTGAGAACGAATCTCTGCCGGCAAAGCACCTATATGAAAAGCTATTCTTTTACGAACTAAGTTTGCCAAATAATATTTTTCATGTATTTTTTCTTCTATTTGCCTTGCGACACTATCTAATTCTTTGTATATATCCGAATCTGTGTTATCTTTATCGAGCAAGTCCATTAATTGATTTGCATAATCTACCGCTTTATTGGCCGAAGAAACATAAATCAAATTACATTTATCTCTTCCGAGGGTAATTAAAGCCCTCATTTTATCAGAACTAAAACCAGCAAGACTACCACATGAAATTATACTGCCAGAAATATTATTTATAGCAGAATACTCATTACCTTGGAAATCTAAATATATTTTATTTTGTATCACTGGAGAAAAAGTAAAAGCTCTCCCAGCAGATTGATTATCAGACTGTGTATAAAAATCAGTTAAGTCAAGATATATGTCTGGATTCGGAATAATTGGCGACGCAAAGTAAATACTTGCATCAGATCTTCCTTTTAGCATATCTAAAATTTTGTAGTATATAACACTTCTCTTGTCCTTGTCAGATATTTTATGAGCCTCATCAATAAAAATATAACTTAATCGAATATCAGATTGTTTAAGAAGCGAGTAGTATAGTCTTTCTGGCGTTAATACAGCAATAAATTTTTCTTCAGAGTTAACAGCGGCAATATTTGTTATTACCTTATGCTTGTTTAGACCCAATACATCTTTTAAATCAATAATTAAGTTGTTTGCAATTTCAGATAGCAATGCCCTTGTCGGAGCCACTATAACGAAGTTTTCATAATTACCATTCCGTAATTTGTTCTTGATAAACATCTTTATTACGAAAGTTTTCCCCATTGATGTGGGAGCTGAGAAGCTATAAAACTGATTCCTATGAAGCCCGCTTAGCACTTGTTTCTGGGTGTCAAACAAAGAATTTTCTGCATCAGGTGCGAGATTTTCTATTCTATGTTGTTCAACTTCTAATTCTCTTAAAAACTCATATCCAGCGTTTGAAAGCATCCCCCGCTTTTTAAGTAATGAATATGATGCAAAATTTGAGACATTTTGATATACGCTTTCTTTTACAAATTTCACTTCATCATTTTGAGGGAAAAGCTGCGACAAAATAATAACTATTTGTTGTGCAATGTTATTATGCTTTTCTTCATCTGATAATGACAGTAAATCTGCGTAGTTTAATAAAATTCTGTGCTCGTCATTAAATTCAAAACTTATATTTTCCAATAATGACTTTGCATAATTGGTTAGTAAGCTCTCATATGTTTTTTGCAATTCTTGATCTTCTAAAATGTTTTTCAAAATTAGATTCGACAAACTATCCATTCTTAATATCCCCCCATTTCAAATGAGGACTTGCACAAGTAAGTGACTCAATTATCGCTTTTCGATCGCGCATAGCATCGTGAAACGGCAAAAAATAAAAGTTGAATTCATAATTGCTAATTCTATATTTGTTTATATAATTTATGATTTTGCTTTTGTACTCAAAGACCTGCTTAATATTCTCTTCAATCGCTTTTTTATCATATTCGTCTGAAGTATCGCCACCGCCTTTGTATTCCAGACTATATCCAACAAAAATTCCAAAAACCGTTTCCTTTTTCTTTCTGGGAACTGATAGAATATACTCCTTAAGAATTTTTGCCTCTTCTTCATCGACTAATTGGTTCATCAAATGAGTATCTAGAAGGTTTCTATCCTGAATATTTTGGGTCAAATATGTATTGATTGACATAAAGGCTGCTTTTATTCCGTCATCTAAATTATTTTGTATTTTGGCTTCGCCAATAACCAATTGTAGTATCTTTTTCCCATCTAATGTTTCTCTAAATTTAAAATGTATACCGTCACTACCCTTAATATAGTCCATGGCACTTGTTTTAAGCTCAACCTTACTAAACAATTTAGGAGCTTTCATATCCTGTTCTAAAAATAGATATAGCAAAATTTCTCCCAGTTCTCCACCTGCCCCCTTATCTTGTTCGGATGTTATACTTCTGAAATGACTGAGTGCCTCTAAGGTAGCCGCATTTCTTTTGATAGGATTGGTCTCAATTTCGGCATTTTTTCTACGATCAAAAACATACTTGGTTATATTAGACAAAAGATATTGGTACAACTCATCATAGTTAAAAAGCTTATTCTCTGTATTCAGCATGAAAAGTCTAAGTCTGTTTTTATTAACGATGTCAAATTCGACATCATACACTTTATTGAATATACCAAATCCATCCGAAAAAGATGTGTTTTTTAAATCAGTCATGTTTTTTGTCCCCTTAAATGGTGAAAGAATTTGCAATCACTTGGCATAATTTTGATGTATATTTTTTGAATTTTAACACGGATGGCTTTATATCGTTATGGTTGCTTAACATATACCAATTGTTGTTTATTGTTATTATAATCATCGTCCTTAATGGATAAATGGCTTGGAAAGTACAACATTTTTCTATCAAGAGTTATCTATACTTTCAAAAAAACAAGCTCTTCACCCAATGTTACATCTCTTCAACTTTCTTGTATAACTTTTCGTCCCTGTGTTGTAAATACCACATCTCTGTGATACTCAAGGTTGTGTTTTAAATCGTCCGATACTTTTAAATCAAATGTATCTGTGACGCAAATGTGCAATTTGCTAATCACTTCTGCCGACAGCTGCGATGAAATCAATATCTTTCCGATATTCGTAAAAGAGATTAATCCACAGTCAAACAGCTTATCAAATGTCGGACTCAGTAATAATCCGTTCTCAACGCTCAGGCGTTCTGCGTTTGAACATACCGCCCACGGCTTAATGTGACTCGCAATAAGGAGTTTCTTTTCATTAATACCGGTAACAACGCAACGTCCGTGATATTTTTCAATAAGTGATTTTCTGAATATTCCTTGTCCGATTCGGGACTTCACCAATGCACTGCGCTCCGTCTCCTTGAGCTCTGCATAATTTTCAATGGCACCCATAACTTCGCTTTGATTGGCAAAATCGAAGTTTTCGACATTTCTGAACAACCTATACTGTTTCAGAGCATTGCTGTACATATTGTTTCCGGTTCGGTTTTTTATCGTGAAATCCGGATCATTTAAAATCAAAGGTATATAAATGTCAAGTTGCAGAGTAGACATTACAAGAAGATCGTTTGCAATGACTCCTTTACCCTGCATTTCATTTGAGATCGTATTTACAGCCCGCATGTATTTATAAATTGAACTGTCGGACAATTCGGTATTCTCTTTCATCCACTCTGAAAAATCACTCAATGATACCACACCATCACCTCCAAACTACTATCGCATTATTTTTATAATTCTTTCAGCCACTCTTTTGACCACGGGCACACAAACCGTATTTCCGCATTGTTTATAAGCATCTTCAATTGTAATCGTATTAGGAAAATAAAAGTCTTTAGGGAATCCCTGAAAATCAAGGCATTCACGAAGCGTTAACTTTCGAATCCCGTAATTATCAATGACTAGTGGGACTTGATCCATTTGCGTCCCCATTGAAGCAGTCAATGTTGGACACATGTGGTTTTGTGTAATTTTTATACTTTCATGATACACACGATATATAGATGATTGATCTGTTACAATTTCTCGCACTTTTGCGAAAAAAGGATCATTTTTCTGATAATAGTAGACCTGGTTCTTTTCCTCATGCCTATTAATTATATTATCAATTGAAACTGTTAGTGGAATTGTATCGGGAAATTTAAACACATCACAATCAGCAATATCCTTAAATGCCACAATATAAATACGGTCGCGGATCTGCGGGACATTGCCATACTCAGAAGCTCTCATAACGCGGTATCTGATATAATACCCGTTTTCGACCAACGCATTATGAATAGTGATAAATGTTCTGCCGTTGTCATGCTCTTGTAGGTTCTGAACATTTTCAAGAAAAATAACTCGTGGCTGAATAGCTTGTACAAAACGGATCACTTCATAAAACAGATTGCCGCGGTTATCACAAAAGCCACGCTGCCGACCAGCAATCGAAAATGGCTGACAAGGAAATCCGGCGGCTATAACATCGACCGTAGAAAGAGAATGAGGATCTACATTGCAAATATCTGCCTCAATCAGCGGGATTTCTTTATGGTTATGCCGATATGTAAGGCAACATTTGTGATCCTTTTCTATCGCCCATAGAATTTGAAATCCTGCTTGAGCGAAACCAAGTTCAATACCGCCTATTCCCGCAAACAGGCTCGCAACCTTTAGTGCCATTTGCACTCAATATTCATTACAGAAACTGGCGTAGAAATAAATTGAACATCGAACTTTAAACTCGGTTGGACTACAGTGCTTGCACTATGAATTCTAAAGCTGAACGCCCAACCGTTATCCATATAAATTTCCACTGTAGTATTACTGTTTTTCTTAAACCTCATAGCAATAATTTCTGTAGGAATATCTGCTGTTAAGACTTCAAAAGCAGATACTTTTACTGCACTTGGTTGATTCAATGTGCCGTGAAGATTAAAAGTATGTATTAGGGTCATCTTTTTGCTGTCGTGACTGACAATCTTGTGGTAATCTTTCACTCCAACCAAATACTCAAACATTTTTACAACTATATTAGGATTCTCTCTATATGCCCGGGTAACCTCGTTCAAAAAAGCCTGAAGTAACGGCACATAAACGGTTTCTTCTTTTTTATCCAGATCAGCCCATGCAGTTCCTCTGTCTTTCTCGCATTTCAATAATTCAAAAACCTGATTAATATCGTTCCAATAATCATGACTACAAGGAACGCCATACCACTCCTTACCGAAGTCTAATACATGACTCAACCGGCTGTGTTTTACTGCATCGTGATTATGCTTTATGCTCAATCCAATTTCCCAATCAATATCATCTCTGTGGATAACTATGTCTCGAACATCGCCATTCTCTCCAGCCTCATCCCTTTGAAATTCAAAAAGCAATGTGTCTACCGAATTTTCATCCATCATTGGTTCTAATTCAACAATTGTATTAACCGCCGCATTAGCCGAAGTAGTGTACAATTTCTGCTTCTCCTGACTTATTGCATTCCAAGCCCTTTCGTTTGCCTCATAGCTCGAATTATATACTACATCTGTTTTTCTTAACGGTTTAAGAAGCTCAAGCAACGCAGTCATCCAAGCATATTCGTATGCTCGCCCCTGGTTATTACTATTAACACTCATGTATCCCATTCTCCTTCTTTAGTGATTATCGAAAAATAATTGTTTCCAAAGTATTCTTAATTGCAATCGCAATCTCGTATGCCAAATTAACGGGGACTGCATTTCCAATCATTTTATAAGCATCATCGGCATCCTGATAGATAAATTGAAAATCATCAGGAAATCCCTGCACCCGAGCAACCTCACGAATCGTCATGCGCCGATATAAGGATTCCTTTCCTTCAACAAATCGACAATCGTTTTTTCCGACCTTAATCATTTTGGGTGCTTGCGGATGAAGCTGACACTGCCGTCCGGATGCTTGAACAGTAAACGCTTGCTCATCCCATGACTTAACGCGATTTCGACTCATGAATATCGGCGAAAATGCACCTGTAAAATATTCATTATTATTGATCGCATTAGGATTGTGTTTGTTATGTGGGGATGTCGGGACTGCCGTATCCTGCAAGTTCCATATAATATCGCGCAAGGTAAGCTTTTTTTCATTATCGACCGTCGATCCCTCTGGAAATCTGAAATCTATATGCAAGTCTTTTCTGAACCCAATGTAGAAAACACGCTTTCTCTCTTGTGCCACACCGTAATTTTTCGCATTTACCAATGTCAGTGTAACATCATAACCGCAATCTTCAAACATTGCAAGAATATTTTTCACGGCTTCCGAATGGCGGTTTGCAAGCATGCCGCTAACATTCTCGGCAAGAAAGAACTTCGGCTGCTTTTTTCGCAGAATTCGTATATACTCATAGAACAGCTGACCTCTCGCGTCATCTATCCCTCGAAGTGAACCAGCTTCCGACCAACTTTGGCAAGGCGGTCCGCCAATAATGCCGTCGATTTCATCCGGAAAATCATCTTCCGCAATATTGCGAATATCGCCTTCTATCAGATGAGTATTTGGATGATTCACCTTAAATGTTTCATATATCTTTTTATCATATTCGTTTGCGATCGGTATCTCGAATCCGGCTTTTTCAAATCCGAGATCCAACCCGCCGCATCCGCTAAATAAGCTCAGTATAGTCATTGCTGTTTTTCCTCAGATTCTACTACCATTTTCAGATGGAACTATCTCCACTATATCATCCATCGTGCAACCGAGCGCCGTGCAGATTTTCACGAGCACGTCGCTTGATACGGTTGCGCCGTCCTTTTTCATTTTTGCGAGCGTTGCCGGGCTGATTCCCGCCTTTGCGGCGAGCTCCTTGCTCTTCATCTCGCGGTCAATCAGCAGTTTGAATAATTTTTTGTAGCTTGCAGCCATTTTCCACCTCATATACGGATAGATTTGTACTTTCACAGTATACAATAATTTCCGACAAATTGCAAGGGGAAAACAGAATAAATTCAAAGAACATCGATTTTTTTGTGTGCTGATGCTCTGATAAAGCGAAATAAAGCCCAAAGCTCGAAAATAGAGCGTACTACCGATATTTATTTGCGTAAACTCATCCCTCGGGTTATCTTCTTAACCTCCCGATTATTCACATTGCCGCGCATAAGGTGTATAATACTCAAAATAACCACTCAACAAAACTGATTCACGGAGGATATCAATCATGTGCAACCACGACACTTATCAGAGCAATTCCGCCAAGCCCGAAATCATACATAACCGCGGTCGTTGCAAACTGTGCGGCGACATTATTGAATCGACCGACCGCCACGAGTTTGTCACCTGCCGATGCGGCGCTTGCTCGGTTGACGGAGGACATGATTATCTCAGGCGGTGTCTCGCCTCGCCGGATTGCTTTGAGGAGCTGTCGATTATTAAGCCCTGCGGCGACAGTTGCGAAAATGCTTCGGACAGCAATCCGAAATCCGACTCCGACGCGGTCATTGACGCTGCCGCAAAACGGATTCTTGAGGAATACCGCGATGCTTTTACGGAACTTGCGAAAGGATCGGACGATTAGCTGTCATTCCCGAAGGCATATCTTCGCAAATATCACTTTGGTGATATTTTTCTTCACAATCGCTTGACAAATTATCGCTTTGGTGATACAATATAGGCAAAGATAATCGGAGGTAGCCTTATATGAACAAAATAATCACCCTATTTCACGGCTCGGAAAAGGTCATAGAAGCACCCTCTTTCGGTGAGGGCAAAAAAAATAATGATTTCGGACTCGGATTTTACTGCACCGAAACCGAAAAGCTTGCGAAAGAGTGGGCGGTTTCTTCTTTAAGAGACGGCTTTTGCAATCGTTATACATTGGATACCGAATATATGAAGATCCTGAATCTGAACAGCCCCGATTACACCATTCTCAACTGGATCGCCGTTCTTGTCGAGCATCGCCTGTTCTCCATCAGAACGCCCATTGCAAGAAGAGCGAAAAAATATCTGATTGACAATTTCGGCATAAATGTAAATGCTTTCGATATCGTTACCGGCTACCGTGCGGATGACTCATATTTCGATTATGCGGAATCCTTTCTGAACAATGCAATCTCCGTTGAACAGCTTGCGGCTGCAATGAAGCTCGGAAAGCTCGGCGAACAGATTGTTCTCAAATCGCAATTCGCTTTTTCCCGCATTCGATTTGAGGGGTTCGACGTTGCCGAAAAAGAAGAGTTTTATGTTCTCCGCAAGGCAAGAGATGATGAGGCAAATCGACTGTACCTTGAGCTGCTTGAGGAAGAAAGCGACGGCTTGTATATACAGGATATTATAAGAGGAGGGATTACAAACGATGACTCGCGCATACCAAGAAATATATCTGAATAAAGCACAGTCCGTGTTGGGTGATGCCTTCGATTACGCCATCAATACCTGCGGCATTGCCGGCAACGATTTTATCAAGCTGTTTTCGGCAAGCACTGTCTCCGGTCGTATGGAAAACGGAGAGCCCGCTACTCTTGCGGGAATGAGCGGGATTGAGATTGCCTCCGAAATCATATCGGAAACGATGGGAAAAGAGCTTTCCCCAAAACAAAAAGAACGGTTCGACCGTTCGAAAGAATACTGGATCGGTTGGGCTGTTGCCTACTATCAATGGTATTCGGGCAGAAAATACAGCGAAATCTTCAGGGTTTTCTCTTATGACGACCTGCAGCAAATGTATCATCCTCTTCACGAAGCAGACATTACAAAATTCGTTGATGTCGTTGATAAGCGAATACGCGAATACTACGCGGAAACCAATCTGAAACGTATTCGCACCGCATACGGATGCACACAAGCGGAACTTGCAAAAAAAGCAGACGTCAGTCTTCGCTCTGTTCAAATGTATGAGCAGCGCAACAAGGACATCAATAAAGCAAGTGTCGAGACCGTGTATCGCCTTGCAAAATCTCTCGGCTGCACGGTGGAAGATCTGATTGAAAAATAGGCAACATTGCTTTGGTTTTCGTGGCGTTGTATCCGATTATATACGCACGGGATTGCAAGCCGGATTCAAAGTCACAGCCGGAATTTTCAAATTCCTTTTCTTTGTCTACTGCGTCGCAAAAACTGATTCTGTGGGCTATGGATTTGACCACAGTTTGTGTCACAGACAGGTTTGAAACAGGCTGGCGGCATATACAATGAAGCGCGGTTGACCACAGGGCTGACCATTTACGGATTTTTGGGTGCGGCAGAAAAAACTCTGTTCTTTTTTCTGCCGACAAAGCCCCGCCCGGAATCCGCTCAAAAAGCGGTCTGACCACAGTTTTTACCACAGACAAACGCGGAACACGCGGAAACAGTGGACGAAAAATGCTCGGGGAGCAAGTGCCTTGGAGCGGAAGCGGTATGAAAGTACGCAAAGCGCACGAGAGGACGAACCCACGTCAGTTGGGGTGGTAGAGGCCGCTGGTTCAAGTCCAGTCACTCAGACCAAAAAAAGTCCGACAAGCACTTGCTTATCGGATTTTTTTGTTGCTCTGCAGCACCCTAAACTCTATGAAGTGATAACCAAAGTGATAACTAAGACAAATTGTATTCATTTATTTTCATATGTGTTAATCTGTAATGAGGGGGAGCCTTTATCAGACCCCCATCTTTTTCTTAAATTTTGAAAGTGTTATTAAACTCATTGCCAAGGGCAATTGTTCTCGAATGTCGAACGTGTGTATAAATGTTTGCTGTGGTAATGTAAATTTTCTTTACGGAAATTTTGTTGAAATCAGACTTATATTAAAAGGATTATTTACCGAAGTATCTGCTAAGAAGTCCTTCGAATGCTCTGCCGTGACGGGCTTCGTCCTTTGCCATTTCGTGAACCGTGTCATGAATGGCGTCAAGATTAGCGGCTTTAGCTCTTTTTGCAAGGTCATATTTGCCTGCTGTCGCGCCGTTTTCGGCAGCAACTCTCATTTCAAGGTTTTTCTTTGTGGAGGGCGTTACGACTTCACCGAGAATTTCCGCAAATTTAGCTGCGTGTTCAGCTTCTTCATACGCGGCTTTTTCCCAATAAAGACCGATTTCCGGGTAACCTTCTCTGAACGCAACCCTTGCCATAGCGAGATACATACCCACTTCGGAACATTCGCCGCTGAAATTAGCGCGGAGATCGTTTATGATATCTTCGGAAACACCTTCCGTAATACCTACAACATGTTCCGTAGCCCATGAATTTTTGTTTTCTTCAACCTTTTCGAATCTGCTTGCCGGTGCGCCGCACTGAGGGCATTTTTCGGGGGGAGTATCTCCCTCGTGAACGTAACCGCATACTTTGCATACCCATTTTGCCATGATATATTCCTCCTGAAATTATTATTTTTTAATTTTATCAAGACATTTTCCGCATATTCCGCGAAAAACTATACTTGCTGATGTAATTTTTCCGTCGATTTCGTCCTCGACCTGATCAAGTCCCGTAATGTCAACATGGGACATAATATCTTCAACCGCTCCGCATTGGGTGCAGAAAAAGTGGTTGTGATAATTTACATTGCCGTCATAACGTTCTTTTCCCTTAGCTCCGAGCGCGATTATATCTCCGCTGTCGCAAAGTGCGGCAAGATTACGGTAGACCGTCGCAAGGCTTATTTCGGGATATTCTTCTCTTATGCTTGCATAAACCATGTCCGCCGTAGGATGGTCCTTTCGAGAGCGCATATTCTGAAGAATCGCGTCCCGCTTGTCGGAGTGCTTTTGAACTGTCTGTCTCTTTTCCGTCAGCATATTACCTCCTTGCTTTTCAAAAATGATAATCATTACTGTTATTAGTATACACGATTTTTTCAAAATGTCAATACTTTTTTCAAAAAAATTTATATTTTTTCTCAGCGTCGCTTACCTATTGATTTTTTCCCGAAAATCGTATATTATAATTAGGTAATATTTTTTCAAAAGGCAGAAGATATGATCGTAATTGATTTGAAAACAGGACTCCGAACCGAACTTAATAATGATATGTCTTTATCCTGCGCAGTCGGAAATTTTGACGGCGTTCATAAAGGTCATTTGGCGCTTCTGCAAAAAGCGGCTGAAAAAAACGGCTGTACGCACAGTGCAGTATGGACGTTTGCCACACATCCGCGCGTCTGCATGGGAGACAGGAATTTTTCCGCGCTGACGACAACCGAGCAAAAGCTGGGTTTGTTCGCCGAAGCCGGAATCGAACTTGCCATACTCGAAGACTTCCCCGCCGTAAAAGATATGTCGCCGGAAGATTTCGCAGCCGATCTGCTTTACGGCAAGTGCAGAGTCCGCACCGCCGTGTGCGGATACAATTTCAGATTCGGCAAAAATGCCGCCGGAACGCCCGCATTGCTTTCAAAAGAATTTTCAAAGCGCGGGGCAAACGTTATAACGGTCGACGCTGTAAAAACAGCCGAAGGAGAAATTATCAGCTCGTCCGCGATCCGCACTCTTATCGAGGACGGAGACATTGAAAAGGCAAATGAAATGCTCGGCAGAGAGTTTACCGTTTCTCTCCCCATAAGCGAAGGTCATAAGCTCGGAAGAACACTCGGACTTCCCACAATAAACCAGGTGTTTCCGGCGGGATACGTTATTCCGCGTCACGGCGTATATGCCGCAAAATGCAATATAAAAGGAAAAGAATATATTGCGGTCGCGAACATAGGCGTAAGACCTACTGTTATAAAAAATACAGAAAACATAAACTGTGAATCACACATAATCGATTTTTCGGGCGACCTTTACGGGGAGACAGTCTCCGTAAGGCTTTATCACTTTCTAAGAGACGAAAAGAAATTCTCTTCTATCGATGAACTTAAATCGGCAATAAATGCCGACGTACTGAAAACCGAAGAACTGTTTTTCTCAAAAGGATATAATCAATGAAGTTACACAAAAGTATAAAACGTGCAATTATCTTTATGTGCGCTGCATTATTGCTTTTGATACAATTTACTTTTCCCGTCTGTGCTGCTGACTTCAATGGCAATCTGCACGCTGAAAACATATGCGTTATGAACACCGAATATTCGGAAGCGGTCTATACCAAAAACGCCGATAAAAAGATCGCGCCCGGACCTTCCGCAAAAATACTTGCCGGAGTTCTTGCTTTTGAGCATTATGCGGGAAATGAGGAAAAGCTCGTAACCGTAACATCCGCAGCTTTAAGCGACATCTATGGCGGAGCCGTGATAAACTTAAAGGAAGGCGAACAGATCCGCGCGATAGATCTTATCTATGCGATGATAGTAGGAGGTGCAAGCGACGCGGCAAATGCCCTCGCAATAGACATAGCAGGCAACGTTACGGAATTCGTCGCTATGATGAATCGCAAGGCGCGTGAAATCGGCGCAACGTCTACCGCATATGCAAATCCTACGGGACTTGATGCAAGAGGTGCGCATACAACCGCGCGCGACACAGCGCTTATCGCATGTTATGCAAGAAAAAATCAAAAATATATGCAGGCATGCAACACAAAAACATATAAAATACCGGAAAGCGAGACAAGCAAAGCACGCACGGTCTACACCAAAAACGCTTTTCTTGCAAACTACTCCACAAGCAAATATCTCTACTCTAAAGCAGAAGGAATGAGCGTGGGATTTACCGACGACGCGGGCAGATGCGTTATAACTTCAGCCTCTGAAAAAGCGTTTTCATTCGTCTGTGTGGTAATGGGATCAAAGGACGGAAGCGGCGGAGAAATGTACGCATATACAGATGCAAAATCCCTTATCGAATGGGCGCTCGGAAATTTTGCGCTTATTAAAATTTCAGGCACCGCAGACGTTATAGGTGAGCTTCCAGTTTCGCTTTCAAAACAGAGAAATTACGTTACCGTCGCCGCCAAAAACGATGTTTTTGCGTTTCTGCCGAAGGATACCGATACATCGAAAATAGTAAGAACTGCGGAATATTATGAAAAATCGCTCACGGCTCCCGTCCGCAGAGGAACAGAGGTCGGAGAGCTGACGCTCACGCTCGACGGAAAAGTTCTCGGAAAAGTCCCGATAATAACCAAGCTTGACGCCGAAAGAAGCGCATCTCTTTCACTGAAAGCGAGCATAAAAAACGCAATGAAGTCAAAACCGTTTGTAATAGCAATATCTGTCATCATTGCGATCACCGTGCTTTTCACATTTGTCAGAATTTTCGTGCTGATGAAAAAAGCTAACACAAAAAAATAACATAAAAATCATCCGTCGCGCAAAAAATATTTTTGCCGGCGGATTTTTTCTTCCGGCAAAAACCGAAAGGCAGAAACCCTTAATGGATATGGCTGATATAAAGATGACCAAAACGGCTATAAAAGATGTCGGCAAGTCAGCTGCAAGCTGTTGGGATGCGATGACCGAAAATAACATCGAACTGCGACTTCGTTTTTCTCTCGTCGATCTTATTCTTGCCGCTATGGGAGCGCTTTTTTTGACGCTTTCAATGGGCGCTGTTAAAAAGCTCTGCCATCAGCGCAAGGTAAAGCGCGAAGCCGAAAAGCTGGCAAAGGAAAAGTCGGAATAGGCGAAAAAACGCCGTTTTTTGCGGAAAACTCCGTGTAAAAACGGCGTTTTTGTTTTTAATACAATTGTATAATTGATTTTTACACATTGTTTTTCCACATTGTCCACATACGAATTCGCTTTGTTTTTCATGTTTTTTCCTGTTTTCAAGAAAATTTTCTGCCCTGATATCCGATTTTTATACGATTCCGCCGAATGTGATATTTTATCGTTATTTACACTTATTATGTTGACAATTCACATTTGAAATGATATAATTAACATTGCAAAATGTTATACATATGAACATTTGACTCCAAGCTGTGAAAGGAGGACTTATATGACTCAGAAAGAACGGCTTGAAAGCATACGCGATCTTCTTTCATCGCACCCGTTTGTGTCGCTCGGAGAGCTTGAAAAGCTCTTTCCGGAGGTGACAAGTATGACGTTGCGCCGCGATATCGACCGTCTTGAATCCAAAGGCGAGCTTATCAAGGTGCGCGGCGGAGCAAGATCGATGAAGTTTCTTACAACTTCCGCCGAGGATGACTTCGGCAAAAGACTTTACGAGGCAACGGAAGAAAAAACACGCATAGCGGAATGTGCTACAGGCTTTGTCGAAACCGGAAGATCGATCTTCATCGATTCGGGAACGACAGCGCTCAGACTCGCCTCTATCGTTGCGGACGAACGTTTTACCGTAACAACAACGGGCCCGCACGTTGCAATCGAGCTTGCCAAAAAGCAAAAACCGATAGTAAACCTCGTGGGAGGAATGATAAACCACGAAAACCTTTCGGTTTCAGGTATGCAGGCAATCAAATTCATAGACGGAATAAACATTGACACGGCGTTCGTCGTGCCTTCGGGATATTCCGAAAAATGCGGATTTTCCTGCGGCAACTATGCAGAGTGTGAACTCAAAAAATACGTTATAAGTAAAGCTCGTCGGGTGATAATGCTTATGGACGGCGACAAAATCGACCGCAATCTTCCCTACACTTTCAGCACGGAAACGGGACTTTACGCCGTAATCACCGACAGAGAGCTTCCGCCTGCGATAAACCGCAGATTCACGGAAGCCGGAGTCCGCATTATAATAGCCGAATAAAAAATCAAAGCGCCGTCTGAGACGGAGAGTCGGCGCGAAAAACAAATCCCCTCCGTCGGAAATGGAGAAAACAAACATGGCAACAGCTGTAATCATGCCCCGACAAGGTCAAAGCGTAGAAAGCTGCATCATCACCGAATGGAAGAAAAAAGTCGGCGATAAAGTCAGCGTAGGCGACGTGCTGTTTTCGTACGAGACGGATAAATCCGCTTTTGACGAAGCAGCAACGGCAGAAGGCACGCTTCTCAAGGTTTTCGCCGCAGAAGGCGATGATGTTCCCTGCCTCGAAACAGTGTGCATAATAGGAAACGAAGGAGAAGATATCTCTTCCCTCATACCTAAAAAGGAAGAAAACTCAGCCGCTCCCGCCGATGCTCCCGCCGAAGAAAAGAAAGAGGAAGCTCCCGTAAAGGTGTCGGAAGAGGCAACCGGTACCGCAACCGCAGAAGGCGGCAGACTTAAAATATCTCCCAGAGCAAGAAACCTCGCGGCAAAGACCGACGCCGATATTTCAAAAGCGGTGCCCACAGGTCCAAGCGGAAGAATAATAGAACGCGACGTTCAGAAAGTGCTTGACGCAGGTCTGACAGTAAGCGCGGAAACATCGGAAAAGCTCCTTCGCGGCGAAAAAGTCATATTTGCGGAACCGAAAGCAGAAGAATTCCATATTCCCGCAGCCGCTCCCGAAGCAAAAACAGGCTACACGGACGAGAAATTGTCCCAGATACGCAAGGTTATCTCAAAATCCATGCATGCCTCCCTTACAGAGCTTGCTCAGCTTACCCTCACTACTTCGTTTGACGCGTCGGCTCTCGTCGCGCTCAGAGCAAGTCTCAAAACCGGCGGCGAAGCTATGGGCATAGGAAACATAACATACAATGATATGATACTCTTCGCCGTAGCGAAAACTCTCGCAACGGGAAAATATAAAGCGCTTAACGCAAACCTCATCGGCGGCGACACAATGAGATACTTCGACGGCGTTCATCTCGGCATAGCGGTTGACACGGAAAGAGGACTTATGGTCCCCACAGTATTCGACGCACAGAAGCTTACGCTTTCCGAGCTTGCAAAGCAGGCGAAGACGCTCGCTGCCGACTGCCAGAGCGGAAAAGCAAATCCCGATGTGCTCAAAGGCGCTTCGTTTACGATAAGCAACATCGGTCCTACGGGAATTGAAAGCTTTACTCCCGTTATCAATCCTCCTCAGACGGCAATACTCGGCGTTTGCTCGCTGACAAAAAGAATAAAGGAAAAAGACGGAGCCCCCGTATTCTATCCCTGCATACCGCTTTCTCTTACAATAGACCACAGAGCAGTTGACGGCGCTCCCGCCGCAAAATTCCTTTCCGAGCTTGTGCGCAATCTTGAAAACTTCAATCTGCTGCTGACAATTTAACTTTTTATACAAAAGTATAGTATTCCCGCTCACAGCGGCGAGCGCGGATACAAAAGAAAAATACACAGCCGCTGAGAAACGGAAAACAAAATGTATGATCTTATCGTATTGGGCGGTGGACCGGCAGGCTACAATGCGGCTGAACGCGCTGCTCATAAAGGGCTTAAGACCCTCGTGCTTGAAGGCAGAGCGCTCGGCGGCGTATGCCTGAATGAAGGCTGCGTTCCGACAAAAACTCTTCTTTACAGCGCGAAAATATTTGATTATACCAAGCACGGCGACGCCTACGGCGTAAAGTGCGAAGGCTCCTCTCTCGATCACGCATTTGTGGTCGGAAGAAAGAACAAAGTAGTAAAACAGCTCACAGGCGGAATCGCAATGCAGCTTAAAAGCGCAGGAGTCGATGTAGTATCCGAGTTCGGTGTTATAAAAGGAAGAGATTCCGAAGGCTTTACGGTCGAAGCGGCAGGCAAGGAATATAAAGGCGCACGCCTTCTTATCTGCACAGGTTCGGACGCTCTCGTTCCTCCGATAGAGGGACTCCGCGAGTCAGTTGCCGGCGGCTTTGCAATGACAAACCGCGAAATCCTCGATATGACGACCGTCCCCGCAAAGCTTACGGTCATCGGCGGCGGAGTTATAGGTCTTGAAATGGCGTCATACTTCTGCTCCGCAGGCTCGCAGGTAACGGTAGTGGAAATGCTCGATCATATCGCAGGACCGACAGACGGCGAAATTTCAAAAATACTTCTTAAAAATTATCAGAAAAAGGGCGTAAACTTTATTCTCGGAGCTAAGGTCACAAAGGTAAGCGACGGAAAAGTGGTTTACGAAAAAGACGGCAAAACCGAAAGCGTGGACGCGGACAAAGTTCTCGTATCCATCGGCAGACGGGCGCACACTCAGGGCATAGGTCTTGAAAACGTCGGCGTTATCACCGAAAGAGGAGCAATCGTCACAGACGAATACTGTCGTACAAGCGTTCCCGGAATATGGGCGGCAGGCGATGTAAACGGTAAATCAATGCTCGCTCATACCGCATATCGCGAGGGCGAGGTCGCTGTTGCCAACATGCTTGGCGGAAAAGAAAAAGTAAATTACCTTTCAATTCCTTCAGTTATATATACAAATCCCGAAGTCGCCTCCGTAGGTGAAACGGGCGAAAGCATAAAAGCAAAAGGACTTGACGCAAAGACGGTCTCTGTAACGCTGAAATACAGCGGCAGATATGTTGCCGAAAACGAAGGCGGCGACGGAATAGTGAAGCTTGTTGTAGATAAAGAACACAAAAAGCTTCTCGGCGTTCATATGATAGGAAATTACGCTTCCGAAATAATTTACGGCGCGGCAATGATGGTTGAAAAAGAAATGCGCGTTGACGATGTTAAAAAGTTCGTATTCCCGCATCCCACCGTTTGCGAAGTGATCCGCGAAGCTATGTTCATGGCATAAACAAAAAAATAATAAAAGCGATTCTCCCTTGCGGCGGCGGGAAGATCGCAACTAACAAGTCCGCCGGGAAAGAGAGATTAAAATCATGCCTAAGAGTCAATATGTAGATCCCAACAGAGCGTTTGACAGCGGTTTTATCAGATTCCACGATATTCCCGTTTGCCAATACAATCTTACAATCGAAGACGAAAAGAGAATCTATTCGAAGCAGGACCTTATAAACATTTATCGCGATATGGCGATAATCCGCGAGTTTGAGACTATGCTCAACGAGATAAAGACAAAGAGCGTCTACAACGGCGTTGAATACAACAACCCCGGTCCCGCTCACCTTTCTCTCGGTCAGGAAGCGTCCGCTGTCGGTCAGGCTTACTGCCTCGACAACAACGACTTCACTTTCGGTTCTCACCGCAGTCACGGCGAAATAATAGCAAAGGGACTCTCATCAATAAAAAAGCTCGACAACACCGAGCTTTACGATATAATGAAAACCTTCCTTGACGGTTCGATCCTTTCCGTTGTCGAAGGCAAAGAAGAAGTCAAAGGCGATGTAAAGGATCTTGCAATCGACTTCCTCCTCTACGGCGCGCTTGCCGAAATCTTCGCAAGAAGAACGGGCTTCAATCGCGGTCTCGGCGGCTCGATGCACGCATTCTTTATTCCTTTCGGTATATTCCCGAACAACGCCATCGTCGGCGGATCGGCAGCAATAGCACTCGGTGCGGCTCTTTATAAGAGATCGAACCACAAAAAAGGTATCGTAATAGCAAACTCCGGCGACGGCGCTCTCGGCAGAGGTCCCGTTCTCGAAGCGCTGAATATGTCCTCGATGGATCAGATAAAACAGCTTTGGGGAGAAGGCGGCGGTATGCCGATACTCTTCAACGTATTCAATAACTTCTACGGAATGGGCGGCCAGACAAAGGGCGAAACGATGGCTTGGGGACAGGCTGCAAGAGTAGGTGCCGGCGTAAATCCCGATCAGATGCACGCAGAAAGCGTAAACGGCTATGATCCGCTCGCAGTCATCGACGCAACGACAAGAAAGAAAGATCTTCTTCTTCGCGGAGAAGGCCCCGCAATGCTTGAAGTTATCACATACAGAACAACAGGCCACTCCCCTTCCGACTCCTCCACATACAGAACACAGGAAGAGATCGAAGCATGGAAGAGCGCAGATCCGATCAAAGCTTACAAAGCAAAGCTTATCCTTGGCGGCGTTGCAACGGAAGCAGAGCTTGATGCGGTTTACGATACGATCGTTCGTCGCATGACAAAGATCTGCCGTCTTGCGGTTGACGAAACGATATCTCCCAGAATGGATCTTGATAAAGAACCCGACGCTATCTCCTCCATTATGCTTTCGAACAAGAAAGTTCCGAGCATGGATCCTACAAGAGAAGCGGAAGTTCTCATCCCGAAGGAAGAAAATCCGAGGCTCAAATCGCTTAAGGTAAAATCACGTTGGGCATTCGACGCCGACGGAAAAGCACTTCCGAAGATGAAAATCTACGGTCTCCGCGACGGTCTCTTTGAGCCGATCCTCGATAAATTCTATGAAGATCCCACACTTATCGCATACGGCGAGGACAACCGCGATTGGGGCGGTGCGTTTGCCGTTTACAGAGGCCTTACGGAAGCTATTCCCTATCACCGCTTCTTTAACTCTCCCATTTCCGAATCCGCGATTGTCGGCTCGGCAGTAGGCTATGCAATGGCAGGCGGACGCGCGATAGTTGAGCTTATGTATGCCGACTTTATCGGCTGCGCAGGCGATGAGATCTTCAATCAGCTTTCCAAGTGGCAGTCTATGAGCGCTGGAATTCTCAAAATGCCCGTTGTACTCCGCGTTTCCGTAGGTAACAAGTACGGCGCACAGCACAGCCAGGATTGGACGGCTCTCTGCGCTCACATTCCGGGACTTAAGGTTGTATTCCCCGCAACGCCTTATGATGCAAAGGGACTTATGACTGAAGCTTTGAACGGAACCGACCCCGTCATCTTCTTTGAAAGCCAGAGAATTTACGATGTCGGCGAACAGTTCCACAAGGGCGGAGTTCCCGAAACGCCTTATGAAATAAGAATCGGCGATCCCGATATCAAACGCGAAGGTAAGGACGTTACAATCCTTTCCATCGGCGCAACGCTTTACCGCGCTATGGACGCAGCAAAGATCCTCCACGAAAAATACGGCGTTGAAGCCGAAGTTATCGACGCACGCAGCATCGTTCCGTTCGATTACGAAAAGGTTCTCGAATCGGTAAAGAAAACCGGCAGAATAATCATCACAGGCGACGCTTGCGACCGCAACTCCGTAATGAGAGATATGGCTTCCAACATTGCAGAACTTGCATTCGACTATCTCGATGCTCCGCCCACGGTTGTAGGCTCAAGAAACTGGATAACTCCTTCAAAAGAGCTTGATCCTTGGTTCTTCCCGCAGGCGGATACTATCGTAGACGCCGTAAACGACAGACTCCTTCCTCTTCCCGGTCACGTTTCGACTCACAACTTCACCGATATTGAGAAGATGAACAGACTTAAAAACGGCATCTGATTAAATATATTCAAAAGCAACAGCCCCTGCGTTTTCACGCAGGGGCTGTCTTTCGTCATTGCTTATTCATATAAAAAACCGATTTTATATCAGGATTGTACGTGGTACTTTTAATATGTACTATAAGCTCTTCTGTCGAAGCAAGTACGCCTATGGCACACACCGAAAAACAATAAACCGTGTAAAATGAAGTGGGAATAAAATACGGAACCAAAAACACAGCCGCGCCCGTCAGCTTGTTCATATACGTGTGAAGCGAGGCAAACTTTTTGTATTTTATCGCAGCCGTTACATAGGAGCATATGCGTACAAACACTGCTCCGCCGGCAGCAAGCCATACTTTTTTCGGCAAAACTTTATAAAGAACGGGAAAAAGCCTGATTATCATAACAGTATAAAACATAAGGTCGGCTATGGAGTCAAGTCTTGCACCCTTGTCGCTCTCTGTATTAGTGCGTCTTGCGATAAAGCCGTCAAGCACATCTGTGATTCCCGCAAATGTATAAAAACAAAAAAAACATGCCGAAAGCGGCTCGGTAAAGATAAGCGCCGCCGTCGCTACGATTCGCATACACGTCACGGCGTTTGCCGATATCATTCCTTTCTTCATCCGCGCAGCGCCTCCTCCATTTCAAAAGTAACGATCTTGTCTTTTTGCGATATCTTCTTTACCGCAAAACCATAAGATGCAAGTTCTTTTTTATATGTCAGAAACGAATGGTCGATGGAAAATCCGCAAATATTATTTATATCTTCAAAGCTGACAGTAAGCTTGTCTTCGTTCTTTTCGGATACATATTTCCAAAGCGCGCCGTATTTGCTCATTTACCTTTCCTTTCGACTATGTTATATATCATGTGGTATTATAAATAAAATATAGGATTTTGTCAACATAAAACCCGAAAAATGCCCGTACATTGGCGGGCATTTTTCATCCGATTTTATGAGATATAATTATTGTTGTTTGCAAATACGTTATAGCTGGCGGCAAGAGCGTCCCACGTTTTGCGGTCGACATTGCCAGTTTCCTCCATGCGGTGGTAATGCTGAAAAAGCTTTACCCCATCGCAGGTGGCTTCGTCGTATACACCCGTCACTTCAACGTTTTCAAGTCCGTCATAGGTGTGCGAAATGTCGCCGAGCATAACCTGTATCACATACACGAGCGAGCTTTTTTCGCCCGGCTTTGCCACGTAGTCCGCGCTCGGAAAAATGCTTACGGAATTCCCTCCCGACGCGTAATTCTGTGCCAGTGCCGACTCCGCTCTCAATGCGTTCCACGTTGCAAAGTCCGCCGTTCCCGTCGGTGCAAGCCCCATCTGTCGCTGAAAAATGCGAAGCGCATCCGTCGTTTCCTTGTCGAATACGCCGTCCGGATTTATCCTCGGCACGTCTTTGTGTATATATGATACCGCGCGGAGCATTTTCTGAAGCTCCGTCACCTGTGCTTTTTTACTGCTGTCCGTCATCGCCGTCTCCTTCCGACAATACCTCTCCCGCATACTGATACTCGCGTCTTGCGTTGCCCGCAACCTGCTCATATGCTTCCGCAAGCTCTGTCCACAGCACCGGTCCGACAACTCCCGTTATCATCAGTCCGAAAACTGCCTGCGCGGCATAAACCGCATTTCTCGTGTCCGCTCCGAACACTCCGTCGACAGTCACCTGCGGTATCTGCGGATAAATTTCGTGCGCGGCATTTATATACCGCTGTAAAATTTCAACGTTTTTCCCCTCCGACCCGTATTTCAGAAATACGCCGGGAAACGGCACCGCGCCGTCGGGCAATTCGTACTCCATAGAGGAAATTATTCCGTAATACACGTCAAACATCTTATTCCACGTCCTCCCGTCGACAACGCCCGTGACGGGAAGGTCATATGCCTGCTGAAACGCGCGGACGGCAGCCGTGGTGCTCTCTCCGAAATAGCCGTCGACGGCAACCGTCGGCACGGCGGGATTGAATTCCGAAATAAAGCGCAGATAATATTGCACCGTTTTTATGTCCTCTCCGCTGTCGCCCTCGCTCAGAAGATCCTTGAACTGATTTGAAATTTCATCGTCACGGATGCCCTCGCTGTCAAGCTCGCTCAGGCGTTTTACGGCGTCGTAAACACGCTGTATGCTGTACCATGTCGACTTGTCGACGGTACCGGTCCGGTTGAGAGTGAATATTCTCTGAAATTCGCGTACGGCGTTTCCCGTTTCAACCCCAAACACGCCGTCAACCTTCGGTATTTTCGGTATAGACGGATAATTTGTCGATATTCTGTTCAGCCGCACCTGAATGAATTTCACGTCGTTGCCCGCGCTTCCCTCGGAAAGAAGAATATTCGGCGGAGACGGCTCGAGCGCCTGCACGGGCGCATTTTCGACAAGCCCTATGTTCTCCCCGTAATACCTTGTGAGAATGTCATAGGCGCCGAGCCCGTCGTTTGCAAGCGACACGCTTCCCCATTGGGAAAGACCGTCGCAGGTGACGGTCGTGCCGTTGCAATAGACGGCAAAAAGCGGCTCTATATATCCCTCGCGGACTATATAATCATTGAAAATTTCGTCAACGATTATGCTTATGTTATCAAAAATGTCTCTGTCGCGCACAAATGCCTGGTCGTATGCCGTGGAATTCGTTATATCGAAATCGTACCCGCGCGATCGGTAATGCTCCGTATATATCCTGTTCAGCGCAAAGGAAATCTGCGCATAGATATTTGCCCGCAGAGCAGCCTCCGGCCATGTCGGATAAATCTCGCTCGACGCAACGTTTTTTATGTAATCCGCAAAGCCGACGCTCACGTTTTCCGCGCTTTTGTTGTCGGGCGCGCCGAGGTGCACCGTTATATACTCCGGCACAACGGGATAGCGTGCATTCAAAGCTTCGGCACCTCGCTTTCCGTTATGATATAGTTCCCGCTGGGATACTTGTCAAACCGGACGCTCTCCGGCAGGGGTATCATATTGACGGTCTGCGTGCTTGATATGCCCGAATATATCGGAACACCCGTAAGCATAACCGAATAGTAGCCCTCCGCATAAATCCCGACGTTTACAAGCGAATACGGTGTTTCTCCTCCGGGAGAGAGCGAATTTGAAGCGGGCGGAGCGGGAATTTCAAGCGGGTCGGTTTCCCCGTCCTCTCCCGTCACAAGCACCGCAAAAAGCTTTGCGCCGTCGGGCATTTGCCGACGGAAGGAAACCGTCGCGTCCTTTACGGGCAGTGCGCCGAACGCCGATTCGGTTTTTACTGTCAAAGTACCGTAATTTTCGGTAGTATCCATATTTTCACCTCCGTTATGACTTGATAATATTTTATGACGGACGGCGTCTTTGCGTGATACAAAAAACGCGGAAAAACGTTTTTTCACGTTTTTCCGCGTTGCAATGCAAAGCTTACTTCTATATAATTATTGTTCATCCAGGTTTTCGGAGACGTCACCTGCCTTGTGTTTTTTATTATAAATTCTTGTCGCCGTCATTCCTGCAATGCATATCACCACAAGCCCCATAATCGCAAATATAAAAATCAGAGAAATTATATCGCTTGTATTTCTTTTTATAAGCTTCGGAAGCGATTCAAATCTTGTTTCAAAGCAGTCAAAGCAAACATATTTTATCGCGCCTTCTTTTTCGTACGTCGGCTCAACATCCACGCTGCCGGAATTCCAGTGATGAAGCTGCCGTATTTCATTTCCCGAATACGTTCCGTCGCATATTTTATCCGCTACGCACTTTATATAAATCGTTCCGGAGTTTTCAACCGTTTTTCCAGCCGTAATATAAACACTGCAATTAAGAACCACGCTTGCGCCTTCAAAAATATATGCGTCGGCTTCTATATAAAGCGTATAATCACCGTTTACCGAAATATTTTTCGTAATAACTCTTGTTTCCGTAAGGTGAGCGTCCGAAAGAAGCGTTATTGTTCCTCCATCTTTCGAAAGTGCTTTTACCGCTTCGTCAAAATTGCCGTATTTCTTTTCACTGCCAACAACCCAACTCGCCTCGCCGTGAGGTTCTTCAGACGATGTTATCCCGGTTGACGTAACATATGTCGCACCGCTTGTTGACGTTGTTCCGCTTTCGGCAGCAAACGCAGAAAATGAAAACATACACGCCGCCAGCACTGCCGCAACCGCTGCGGCAATTATTTTTTTTATCTTCATATCCGGATTCTCCGAAAAAATTATTTCTGTTTTTTCTTCACTTCTTTAACGTCGTAAACATAGTCAAGATTTATAAGATGAGAAGTGCCGTTTTTCTCTTTTAAAGTTATCCAGTTTTCCTTTGCTTCTTCAATTGTACCCGTGTACGAATAAAGTCCCGCACAAGCAATGATGCAATCCTTGCCTATGAAATTCTGTATAAGTTCGTTCATAAGTTTTCCTCCTGTTTTTCTGCGTTTCTTAAGCGTTCTTCTTATCCTTCGGCGAAGGTTTATCATCGGCAACCATACTGCAACGACAAACAATATCAGAATTATGATATATGAGCTGTTCAAAGCCGCACCTCCGGACATTTTTATTTTACTTGTATATGTTAACATATTCCGATGATTTTGTAAAGATAAATTGCAAAAATATTGACATCGGACAAGGTATTGTATATAATTAGCCTGTAAAATTATGAAAAGAGGAAACCATTATGGAACACATACTCAAAAAATCCGCACACCCCATAGGCGTTGAAGGCCCCGTCCTTACAATCGTTATGGACGGCGTAGGTATAGGTAACGGCAAAGAGGGAGACGCCGTTGCAAATGCATATACTCCCACCCTCGATATGCTCATGGCAAAATATCCGACAAGAAAGCTCGCCGCACACGGCACAGCCGTAGGGCTTCCCTCCGACGACGATATGGGCAACTCCGAAGTCGGTCACAACGCACTCGGCTCGGGACAGGTATTTTCTCAGGGCGCAAAGCTCGTTTCGGAATCCATCACATCGGGCAAAATGTTTGAAGGTGAGACTTGGAAAGAGCTTGTCGCAGGCTGCAAAGATAACGGAACATTCCACTTCATAGGACTTTTCTCCGACGGCAACGTTCACTCGCACATAGACCACCTCAAAGCTATGGTAGAACGCGCCAAGAGCGAAGGCGTTAAAAAAGTCCGTATTCACATTCTCCTCGACGGCAGAGACGTAGGCGAAACCTCCGCTCTCGACTATGTAAGACCCTTTGAAGAATTCCTTGCCTCGCTGAACGACAGCACATTCGATGCAAAGATAGCTTCCGGCGGTGGCAGAATGAAGATCACTATGGACCGTTATGAAGCGAATTGGAAAATGGTTGAGGACGGATGGCATACGCACGTTCTCGGTGAAGGCAGACAGTTTGCCTCGGCAGAAGAGGCGATTGTCACATACAGAAAAGAAACAGGCGCTATAGACCAGGATCTTCCCGCCTTCGTTATTGCCGAAAACGGCAAACCCGTCGGCACGATAGAGGACGGCGACAGCGTTGTTTTCTTCAACTTCAGAGGCGACAGAGCCATTGAAATTTCAAGAGCGTTCGATGGCGGCGCAGAGTTTGACAAGTTCGACCGCGTCAGAGTTCCGAAAGTAATTTACGCAGGCATGCTCGAATATGACGGCGACCTTCACATCCCGCACAAATATCTTGTAAACCCGCCGGAAATAAAGAACACAATGGGTCAGTATCTTGCCGAAACGGGCGTTACGCAGTTTGCAATCTCCGAAACACAAAAGTACGGTCACGTGACATATTTCTGGAACGGCAACAGAAGCGGCAAATTCGACGAAAAGACCGAAACCTACAAGGAAATCCCCTCCGACGTCATTCCGTTCGAGCAGCGCCCGTGGATGCAGTGCGCTCTTATAGCGGACGCAGTCATAGAAGCAATAGAAAGCGGAAAATACAGATATATCCGTTGCAATTTCCCGAACGGCGATATGGTCGGTCACACAGGAAACTACGAAGCAACAATTGTTGCAATGGAAGCGCTCGACCTTCAGCTTGCGAGAATAATCGCCGCAGTTGATAAAGCAAAAGGCGTTGCAATAATCACCGCCGATCACGGAAACGCAGATGAAATGTACGAATATGACAAGAAAAAAGGTTGCGTAAAGACCAATCCCGACGGCACTCCGAAAGCAAAGACAAGTCATACTCTCAATCCCGTTCCGTGCATAATCTACGACAACTTCTACTCCGACAAATACACCGTAAAACCGCAGGCAAAGTTCGGACTTTCAAACGTCGCGGCAACAACGGTAAACCTTTTGGGCTACGACGCTCCCGAAATGTGGAATGAAAGCCTTATCGAAACGAAATGACAAAAAAAGACGTAAAGCTTAAGATAAAATCCGTTCAGCGTTCGGGCATTCCCGGCGATAAGGACGAGCAGCTTGAGATCCTCACCGACGCCGTGATAAATGCGTCGAAGGAAAAAATCTCCGTCGAATACGACGAGTTGCTGTCCGACGACGGTGCGCCGACGCGCACGGTACTGCTTTTTGAACGGGAAAAGCCAGAAACGGTATTTCTTTCACGAAACGGCGATGTAAAAATGACCTGCGTGATAGAAGAAAAAACGCGCTACCGCTTCACCTATGACATAGGAGTCGCGGCGCTTGAGCTTGTCTGCGTCGGTCAAAGCGTTAAAAACGAGCTTTCCGACAACGGCGGAAAACTGAGCGTAAAATATGATATAGAGGCACGCGGAGTAACGGTCCAAAGCTGTGAGCTTTCCGTTACGGCGAGCTGAAAACAGCAAAAAATGTGTGCGGAAACGTATTTTCCGCACACATTTTTGCTCATGTATAAGGTATTATAATAAAAATATGTGTTCTTCTATTGACAAGACAAGCTTTCTGTGCTAAAATAAATTTACCTCTGCGGGTGCTTTTGCGGTTCTTGTTTCGCTCCGCAGCCGCATATAGAGGGAGGTACGAAAACAGTGCCGCTACGATATAAAAATCAAACAGATTTTCCTTTCAGCGATTGTGCCTCAATCGCTGCGGTTTTCGTGCGCGCTTCTGTTTTCAAAAACAGAAGCTTTTTTAATAGCTTCAAGTATTATCAGGAGGTGCCGATATGCGCGTAAGAATCACTCTCGCCTGCACGGAATGCAAGCAAAGAAATTATGACACAATGAAAAACAAGAAAAACGATCCGGACAGACTTGAAATGAACAAATATTGCAAGTTCTGTCGCAAACACACGCTTCACAGAGAAACAAAGTAAGGAGAACTGAAATGACAAGCAAAATCAATTTCAAAAAGATTTGGGCTCTGCTCATCGCGCTCGTCATGATGGTTTCCGTTTTCAGTCTTTGCGTTTTTGCTGAAGACAAGGATGCCGATACTTCCGGTTCAACAACCATAGCATCGACAGACGGCACGACAAGCACCAATGGTAGCGGTGAAACAACCACAACCGGCGGAAGTACAAGCACAACAGCCGGCGAAACAACATCTGATGATCACGGTCACGATCACGATGAAGATGAAAACAAGTCATGGGCTGCACAGCATCTCAGCTTCCTCATCGCTATCGGAATAATCGTTCTTATCGTAGTTGTTTACTTTGTCCTTCGTCTTTTTGTTCCTTCCTTCAGGGAGAAGACATCCAAGTTCTGGAAGGACTACAACGCAGAGTTCAAGAAACTCGTTTGGCCCACGAAGCAGCAGCTCGTAAAAAATTCGGCAGTCGTTCTCATAACAATGATCGTATTTGCCGCAGTTTTTGCTCTTCTCGACTTCGGTCTTTCAAAAGGCATTTATGCTCTTAAAGACCTTATTGACCTCATTCGTCCCGTTGGTTAAACGGAAGAAGGAGTCTGAATATGTTGGATGAACATTCCACGGAACTGAAATGGTATATTCTTCATACCTATTCGGGATACGAGAACAAAGTAAAAACAACCCTTGAAAAGCTTATTGAAAATCGTGGAATACAGGATATGATAAGCGATGTCCGAGTTCCTATGGAAACGGTTGAAACAACCACCGCTTCCGGCGAAGCAAAGACAAAGGAAGAAAAGCTCTTCCCCAGCTACGTTCTTGTAAAAATGATGATGACGGATGAAACCTGGCACATAGTAAGAAACATTACAGGCGCCACAGGTTTCGTGGGACCCGGCTCACGTCCGGTTCCGCTTTCCGACGCAGAAGTTGAGGCACTCGGCGTCGATACAAAAACAGTCACAACAAGCTTTGCTGTCGGCGACAACGTTAAAATCAAAAACGGTCCTATGGCAAACTTTGAGGGTACGATATCCGCTGTATCTGCGGACTGCAAGACCGTCACGGTACTCGCTTCCGTTTTCGGACGCGAAACTCCGGTCGAACTCGATGCTCAGAGCATTGAAAAAATCTGAAAATAATCTATGTTTTTCCGCTTTGACGTTGCCACGTCAAGGCGATAGGTGGGAGGGAGAAAAATTTTCTGTGTTCTCCCGATTGAAACCACATTCGGAGGTGTAAAAAATTATGGCAAAAAAGATTATGGCATTTGTAAAGTTGCAGTTGCCCGCCGGCAAAGCAACTCCCCAGCCGCCTGTTGGTCCGGCACTCGGTCAGCACGGCGTTAACATCGCTGCATTCACAAAAGAATTCAACGAACGCACAAAGAACGACATGGGACTTATCATCCCCGTTGTTATCACTATCTATGCGGACAGATCTTTCTCTTTCATCACAAAGACTCCGCCCGCTGCGGTTCTTATAAAGAAAGCCTGCGGAATCGAAACGGCTTCCGCTCGCCCCAACAAGGACAAGGTAGCAAAGATAACAAAAGAACAGGTAAAGAAAATCGCAGAAACAAAGATGCCCGACCTTACGGCTGCATCTCTTGAAGCTGCAATGAGCATGATAGCCGGCACAGCGCGCTCTATGGGCGTTGTTGTCGAGGACTGAGAAAGGAGAGTGACTTAAAATGTTTAAGGGTAAAAAATATCAGGACAGCGCAAAGCTTATCGACAGATCCAAGCTTTACGACGCAAATGAAGCTGTCGCTCTCGTAGTTCAGACTTCAAAGGCTAAATTCGATGAAACAATCGAGCTTCACATCCGTCTCGGCGTTGACAGCCGTCACGCAGACCAGCAGGTTCGTGGCGCCATCGTACTTCCTCACGGAACAGGTAAAACGGTTCGCACACTCGTTTTCTGCAAGGAAGACAAGTATGAAGCCGCTAAAGCCGCAGGCGCTGACTATGTAGGCGGTGCTGACTACGTTGAAAAGATCACAAAAGAAAACTGGTTCGATTTCGACGTTGTTATCGCAACTCCCGACATGATGGGTGTTATCGGTCGTCTCGGTAAGGTACTCGGTCCTAAGGGACTTATGCCTAACCCGAAAGCCGGCACGGTTACGATGGATGTTGCTAAGGCTGTTACAGAAGCTAAGGCAGGTAAGATCGAATACCGTCTTGACAAGACAAACATCATTCACTGCCCGATAGGCAAAGCTTCCTTCGGCGCAGAAAAGATTCTTGACAACTTCAACACGCTCGTTGGTGCAGTTGTCAAGGCTAAACCCGCTTCCGCTAAGGGTCAGTACATCAAGAGCTGCGTTGTAGCTTCTACAATGGGACCCGGCGTTAAAGTCAACTCCGCTAAGCTCGGCGGCTGATAAGGGTTTTTAATTCAAGGCAAAATGCCGCGACGATGGTCACGGCTGTTGCATAAAGCGATTATCCGGAACGGAAAATCCATCACCGACCCGTGCCTCGGCTGGGAAAAGACAGAAAAACTCATTTTTGAAATTGCAGACATGCTCTGACCTGCTTTTCTTTGACCGTACTTTTCTTTGACCGTACTTTTCTTTGACCGTACTTTTCTTTGAAAAGAAAAGTAGGCAAAAGAAACTTTGATTATTGAAAATGATATACAGATTTTTTGATAACTGCGTAAACAGAAGTCGACGAGCAGGCGACTGTTTTACTTTGCACACATATTTGTCTTTTTTACGATATATAATATCTGCAAAACCAATGAATCTGATTTTACGTTTTCAATTTTCAATTATTTTCATTTTAAGTTTTTCTGACGTTTTCTTTTGTTTTTACAAAGTTTATTATGTTTACTTTTCTTTTCAAACAAAATAAAAGCATAAAAAAATCCGTGCGTCACAAATTAAAAGCGGTACACAAAAAGTGCCGCATAAACGCGTCGGCGGAGCGTTTATGAAAAAAACTTCCGCCGGAAAGCGGAAAAATGACAAAAAGCAAAGCTCCTACACGGCTGATTGTTTTTTTGACCGCGATAATGATTTTTTCGGTAATAAGTGTTTCGGCTGCAAACGGAGATACGCTTATTGCCGCAGGAACACCGCTCGGCGTCCGATTCAGGACAGAGGGCGTTATGATAACCGGAATTCGACCCGTAAACGACAGCGAGGCGTCGCCGGCTCTTGATGCGGGACTTCGCAGAGGCGACGTAATAGTTTTCATAAACGACCGCAAAATTCAAAGCGCAGACACTCTTCTCGACACAGTGAAAAATTCCGAAGGCAAAGTGACGGTAAAATATCTGCGCGCAGGCAAAGAGATGACGGCGACTCTCACTCCTCTTCGGGACTCCGACGGAGAGCTGAGGCTTGGACTTTGGGTTCGCGAAAGTGCGTCCGGTATAGGAACGATAACCTTTATCGACCCGTCCGGCAGCACATTTGCGGGGCTCGGTCACGGAATATGCGATCCCGAAAGCGGAGCGCTTCTTCCTATGGCGGAAGGCACGGTTGAAGATGTTATCCTCACCGGCATAACGGCAGGAAAACGCGGTGCTCCCGGAGAGCTTCACGGATTCTTTTCCGGAAAACAGAACGGAAAGCTTTCTGCAAACACGTTTTCCGGTATAACGGGAATACTTTCCTCCGTTCCCGAAGGACTTGAAAACGAGCTTTATCCGATAGGAAAAAGGAATGAAGTACACGAGGGCGAAGCTTATATCTTCACCACGGTTGACGGAGAAGGCAGAAAAAAATACAGCATAGAAATATCAAAAATAGACGCAGGCGGAAGTCAAAAGAACTTTACCGTAACAGTAACCGATCCTTCTCTTCTTGAAAAAACGGGCGGTATAGTCCAGGGAATGTCCGGAAGTCCCATAATTCAGGACGGAAAACTGATAGGCGCAATAACCCATGTTCTCGTTTCAGATCCCACCTCCGGCTACGGAATATTCATTGAAAATATGCTTCCTGCATCAAATACAGCTTCGCTTTGCGATATCGCGGCATAAAAATCATAGGTCAAAATCAAACAAAATAATATATAAATCCGAATAAAAACGCCCATCGCGCGCCACTGCGGCAAAAGGCAAAGTAATGAAACACTTTTCGCCCGTCGCCAATCGACATGCACTACGGGCGTTTTTGTTTTATTATAATTATGTATAATAAAGCAAAGGACGTGATACATTGCAAAACAAAAAATTTGCCAAAAAGAACGGTATGCCGATAGAAGAATACGGAAAAAGTTCGATGAGAAAATTTCTCATCCGTGCCGTATACGCATCGGGGACGTTTTTGCTCGGACTTTTACTTTCCGGAGCCAAAGCCCCACTTGATACATACCCGTTCATCATAGCACTCACATCATCCCTTACATCCTGCGTAGGCTTTGCCTCGCTCGGTGTTCTGTGCAGACTTACGGTTGACGGCTCGATCGGGACAAGCGCATTTACATACTGCGCTGCGGCAATACTTGTTTGCGCTGCGCGATGGGTATTCTGCTTTCTTTTTATAGACAAATCCCGTCTGCGAGGTTCGGGCAGGCTTACAGACGACGTACTTACAAGAGTCCTTACGGCTTGTATCGCCTCAATCGGCGGTGCGCTTGTAACGGTTTTCGTCTGCGGATTTGACACGGTTACTATAATGGGCGGAGTGTTTTCGGCTTGCGCTTCGGGTGCTATGACTTTTCTTTTTGTTTCGCTGTTCGACAGACGTTACTTTTTCCCGTCTGCGTATGAAGTCGGAGGAGCACTGCTTTTGTTCGGTATAGCACTGTCTCTTGCCGATATAAAGTTTCATTCCGTATCTCTTTCTCTCGTGTTCGCCTTCGGGGCGGTTCTCTGGTGCGGATACTGCGGCGGATGGGCAAGAGGCTGTGCCGCAGGCTTTATTGCAGCGCTCGGCTGCGGAGGCGAGCTCGGCGTCGAGCTTGCGTTTTTCGGATTACTTTCGGGACTGTTCTTCCCCGTAAACGCAGTAGCCGCCTC